>JAQXIO010000023.1 GCA_029007825.1 Bacteroidales bacterium
GTTGGTTCACTATACGATAGCGGAAACCGTAAAAAGTTGGCAGCTAAATACGGCCACCTTTTCGAACCTTGTAAGCGGAACGGTCTACTACATATACGCCCGTTGCCAAAAGACAGGAACGGCCGGAAACATCGTTTTCGACACAGTACAGCGAGCGGCAGACGGCGACCCTATATATTACTATTTCTTAGTGGGAAGCCTAAGCAGCGCGATAACGGACACCGACGGAAAGCGGCCGGCGCGTCTTATTTCCCTAACTTATGGCGCAACGACCATTAACGGGCGTTTCATTACTACGGGGCGAGTTCAGACGGGCGACGGGAATACATATATAGACCTTGACAACAACCAATTTAGGATAGGCAATGCAAACCGTGCGATAGAATACAACGTAAATAATTCCGGTAATGTAAAGATTACGAACGCAACGGTAGAGATAAAAAATACAGCCGGGCAAACTATGGTTTATTTTAGTGGTGCAGACGGTTCCGGCCGGCTTGCCAAGGGGAATATTAGCTGGGATTCAGCCGGAAATATAAAAGCCAATGGCGGTACGTTTAACGATATTTTTGTAAATGGGGCTATGCGCACACCATTTCGGGACGGGTATTTTATACTTGATAATACCGGCGGAATAAGTGTATCTATACCCGGTTTGCAAAATAATAACTGTATTGTAATACCCGGAGAAAGCAGTGGTATTTATACCGGATTTAATATGCCGTTTACAAAAGACTATAACGGATTTAGAGCTACTATACTTAATACGAATTGGGGGGCAGCAAAGGCAATAGGCCCTATTTCTGCTACGGCCCCTTCCGGGTACTATTTCCACGAAGACGGGGAAACTATTAGCGAATTGGTTATAGAAGCGAATGAAGGTGTAGATATTATAGGCGTAGGCGAAGGTAATAGTTTCAAAGGGTGGTGTGTGCTTAATAGGTTCCGTTATGGTGTAGCAAATTCGGGGGAAGGTTTCCCCTTGAAAGCCATATTTGCCGGTAAGGTAGAGTTTTCTGGCGGCGTTCCACGTATTACCAAGCAAAAGAGGTATAACCAATATTGGTACGGAGCCGAAAATAAAAAATGTCAATTATCGTATATGACGAACGCGCCACGTTATTGCACCATATCGTTTCCGCCCGGTACTTTTTCATCGGCCGATAAATACACGGTGCTATTAAGTGGAGAACTACTACGTAGCGATAACGGCCCCGGCGTATATGCGTCTGTAATTAAACGTACCGCAAATTCATTTACAGTATATACGGGCGACGACGCAAGCTGGAACGACGGTAATTTTACATTCATTGTAATAGCTACCCACTTGTGGGAGTAGAACCAATTGCGCAGGAAAGTTTTTAATATTTTACCAACAAGCGTATTATTATAATACGCAACGGGGTATTTTTGTGTAACTTAATATTTCGACAAAATGAGTACAACAAGAGGGGGCGAAACGGTTTCCGCCCAAATCGGAAGAATTGGCCCCATTGAAGGGCTAAGTACGGGTAACTTCAAAATGGAAGATACGCCGTTTAACATTAAGAACGACGGAGAAACCGCCGTAGTTCTTGAAGTAAACCTTTGGGGCATGGAGCCGGGCAAGTTCGTAGCTACGCGCTTCGAAACAGGTTGGAACCCCGAAATAGTCCGCGAGATTAAGCAAACGAGTATTAACGCTACCCTTGTTTGGGGGTACTAAATCTTATACGGCTATGGGTTTATTGATTGGAGTAGGAAACACGAAGCCGACGTTTCCCTACGATTACTACTACGGTATAGAATGGGATTCTAACGTAGCTTCTTCGGCTTGTACCCGAATTGGTCGCCCGGAACTTCACGTTTCGTTGCCTATTCAAAGTAAAATGCGCCGTTGTGTCTTGCGCGACAACGGAACGGTAGCTTATTACCTTCACGCGAACGACAGCACCAAGCGCGATACGGGAGCCGCCGCCAAACTTGACGGCACCGACGGGCAAGTAATGGTAGAAATTCCGGCCCACTACCGAAAGTTCGAGGTAGACGGTACTAAATTCCGGTGCCTTCTTTCCGAACACGCGCTACCGGGGTTCCATTTGGTGCAGCTTGCCTATCGTTCGGCTTACGAAGCGGCCGTAGACCGCACCGTATCGGCTACGCCGAAACTTGCAAGCGTCGTAAATACTTCTACGGCTTTCCGTGGCGGTAACAATACGGCCGGTTGGGACGGAACATATAGAAGCCTTTTAGGTATGCCGGCTACATCTATCAGCCTTACCAACTTTCGGAAGTATGCCCGGAACCGGGGGAATGCCGGCAAGAACGGGGCCGGTTGGAATTGCGACGTTTACGAAGTACAAAAAACTTGCTGGTGGCTTTACGCCGTCGAATACGCTAACTTTAATTGCCAACTTGCCTATAACGCGGAACCTACAAGCGAAGGATATAAGCAGGGCGGATTAAGCCAAGGCGTTACCAATATGAGCGATTGGGGCGGCTATAACAGTTATAACCCTATGGTTCCTTGCGGGGTTACTAATTCTTTGGGGAACAAAACCGGCGTAGTAAACTATACTTACAAGAAAAGCGACGACACCGACGGCCAAACCCTTAGCGTACCCAGCTACCGAGGTTTGGAAAATCCTTTCGGGCACGTATGGAGTTGGACGGACGGATGCAAGTGCAATATTCAAAGTGCGGACGCGGGCGGCGTTAGTGAGTTCTTCGTATGTACCGACCCGGCCAAGTTCCAAGATAGTGACTATACCGACTACGAAAAACGCGGCGAGCTACCCCGCAATGAAGGTTACGTTAAAATTATGATGATTGGCGAGTACGGCGAAAATATGCCGACAGCAGTAGGCGCAAGTTCTACAACCTATTTCTGCGACTACTACGCCAGAGGCATTCCCTCGTCGGGGTCGGTTACGCGGGGCGTGCTTTTCGGCGGTTGTGCGAATTACGGCGCGTTTGCCGGCTTTTCGTGCGCGTATGCGAATTGCGCGGCTTCGACTACGAGTGCGAATATCGGCTCCCGGCTTTGCTTTTTACCCGCTTAAAACGACACGCAACGGAACGCATTAACAAAGAAGGTTTAATTACGGCGGGCTTTCGAATTAGCCCAAATTAGGACGAATGCCCGCCGTTCAATTTTTCGCAAAAATGGAAAACAACAACAGGCAGGACGACGGAAGTTTAGCTTTCTTGCAGATTGAGCCGGACGCGAATAACAAGCACTTCAATTGTTCGGAAATAACCCAGCAGAAGTTAATTAACCTTTCTTTTTGGGTTATCGACTTCTTGGACGACGTTAAAACGAAGTTCGGAACCGGTCGCTTCTTGGTTAAGATTAAGTTCAATAAAGAAGACCCGGATAAGGACGCGCGGAAGTTCTTTACCAATTCGCAGGAAATTAAATATATCCTTGGGAAGATTAAGGAGCGTAACGCCTTCCCGCGTAAGGTAACTATGCGGGCTTCGGGAACAAGGTATTATTTCGAGTGACGATAAAGGCGGTTTACCCTTGGGGCGTGCTTTTCGGCGGTAATGCGAATAACAGCGCGAATGCCGGCTTTTCGTACGCGAATACGAATAACACGGCTTCGAATACGAATGCGAATATCGGCTCCCAGCTATGCAGATTTTTAACAGGGTAAAAACCTTGCCACTTGGCAAAAAACAACAACTATTTAAGGGGTATTAGTAGGACTTCCCGAACGTTCCCTAAGAAATCAGCAAACAGGTAGCGCGATGAAGCGAATAGGTAACTTGTATGAAAAGATTTGTTCTATCGAGAACTTGCAGCTTGCGGACGAAAAGGCCCGTAAGGGTAAGTTACGCACGTACGGAGTTCTCGAACACGACAAAAACCGGGAAGCGAACCTATTGAAGTTACGCGAAACCTTGCTAAACGGTACTTTCCATACATCGAAGTACGACGTATTCACTATTTACGAACCCAAAGAACGGGAAATATACCGCTTGCCTTACTTTCCCGACCGTATTTTGCACCACGCTATAATGAACGTCTTAGAGCCTATTTGGGTTTCGACCTTCACGGCGGACACTTATAGCTGCATTAAGAACCGGGGGATTCATGCGGCCGCGAAGAAGGTAAAACAGGCCCTACGGGAAGACCCGGAAGGTACTACGTTTTGTTTGAAATTGGATATTCGCAAGTTCTACCCTTCGATTAACCACGACGTGCTAAAATCCATTCTGCGCCGCAAGTTGAAGGATAAAAGGCTACTTCGCCTACTTGACGAAATTATAGATTCGGCGGACGGCGTACCTATCGGAAACTATCTAAGCCAATATTTCGCTAACCTCTATTTAACCTACTTCGACCATTGGATAAAGGAACAGAAGCGGGTAAAGCACTACTTCCGCTACGCGGACGATATTGTAATACTTGCTTCGGATAAATCCTACCTTCATTCCTTAATGGGCGAAATTAGGGCGTATTTGGGGGATTTGAAATTAGAGGTTAAAGGGAATTGGCAAGTTTTCCCCGTAGCGGCTCGCGGTATCGACTTCGTAGGATATGTATTTTTCCACACGCATACCCGAATGCGAAAGGGCATTAAAAAGACTTTTTGCCGGCGGTTGGCGAAGCTGAACAAACGGAAAAGGCCATTATCCGAAAAGGACTTTAAGCAGGCTATTTGCCCTTGGTGGGGTTGGGCGAAGTCTTGCGATAGCAAACACTTGATTAAGAAACTTTCTAAAACATCGAAGTATGAAATCAAATTCAAACGATAGACCGCCCATTTTGCAGGACTTGGGCAACGGCAGTTGGCATTACAACTACAATATTACCGAAGTGGAAGTAACGCCGGAACCTATGGCCGAAGCAGAAGGCGACCAGGTACCGGCCGCAAGGAAGGCGTACGATTACGACACGGTGGAAGTATGGGGCCGGCCGGATTACGACAAATGCGTAAAGGCCGTTTTGCGTTCCCGCCGGGACGAAACCGAAGAATTTAGCCTTATCAATAAGTACAACGCTTTCGTACTTGGGCTATCGACGGACGAAGCGGACAAAACCGAATACGAAAATTACCTTAAAGAAGTGCTTGCGGTTAAAGCAATGGTTCGGGCCGACCTTGCCGCCGCCGGTATCGACGTAGGGGCAGCGGGAATTTAAGCTATGGAAAATATCTTACAGACCTTCGGGCCGCAACTTATTATTATAGCTTGCGTTTACGCGCTTGTTTTGTTCGTGGTCTTCCTTGACCTTTGGGCCGGGATTCGAAAGGCCAAACAACGGGGGGAATATCGGTCTTCGTACGGATTGCGTAAGACAGTAGACAAAATAAGCCGGTATTTCAATATGATACTCGTAATTACATCTATCGACGTGGTGCAAATGTTGGCTATTACGCAGCTAAATCCGCAGACGAACCACACTTTACCGGTATTGCCGTTTTTTACGTTTATCGGGGCTATGTTCGTGGGATTTATCGAATTAAAGAGTATCTACGAGAATAGCGAAGCCAAGGAGCGGGCCAAAATCGGGGATGCGGCTAAAATCCTTTCGCAAATCATCCAGCATAAGGACGAACAGGAGATTATAGCCGGGGTTATCGAGTATCTAAAAAAGGAAAAAGAGAAAGGGGGCGACAATGAAACTAACGCTTAAACGGCGATACTTCGCCGAAACCTATACTATCGGTACGCTGTTTATTGACGGGGTGCGTTTTTGCGATACCTTGGAAGACAAGAACCGGGACGACAACCGAAACGGCAAATTTGACAATGGGGAACAGAAGGTAAAGAACGAAACGGCTATACCGTTCGGAACCTACGAAATAACCGTAAACCGTTCGCCGCGCTTCGGGCGCGACCTTCCTCGCCTTTTGAACGTACCGCATTTCGACGGCATTCTAATTCATAGTGGCAATACCGGTAAGGACACTTCCGGCTGTATTTTGGTCGGAGAAAACAAGGTAAAGGGGCGGGTTATCAATTCCACGCCTTACGAACTTGAACTTACAAAGCGGTGTAAGGCCGCAATAGCCCGGAAAGAAAAAATCACTATCGAAATCGTATGAAAACAAGAACCTTTATAGCTATTCTTTGGGGGATTGCGGCCGTTTCTTTTATCGGGTGTTCCACGCCGCGAAAGTTGGCCGGCAGCACGAAGGAAACGGCTAAGACCGAAGAAAAGCGGAACGAAACGACGGCGGCCGAATTTCGCCGGACGGTAGACAATACGAAAACCGAAGGCGTAGAAGTAACCTATACGAAAATCGAGTTTTTCCCGCCGAAACCCGATACCCGGCAGGCAAAGCCGGACACTATGCAGGCGGGCGGCCCGTCTAATCCGGTTGCAGACACGCCCAAGAACCGGCCGAAGGAACCGAAAGAGAAGCAGCCGCCCGATACCGGAAGGCAGGGAGCTATTAAGAGTATCGAAACCTTCACGGTAAGACAGAAGACCGAAGCGGCCGGAGTAACGCAGGAGGAACAGAAGACGGAGACGACCAAGACGGAAGAAGTGAACACGGACACCGATAGGGACACCGATATTACCGAAAAACCGGCGGCCGACCCGTACAGGTGGCGTTACATTTTCGGGATTTTGGTACTATTGGCGGTTGCCTTTTTCTTCCTTCGGAAGACAAAAGTATTTACGGCCGTAGCCGCCTTCTTCCGCAAATTGTTTTAGCGGAGATAAAAGGAAAGCACCCAAAAGGGCCTTAAAAATGGGTTCCTTTTTGGGTGCCTTACTTGTAAAACCTTAATAATTAAGGTTGTCAGCGGAGAGAGAGGGATTCGAACCCCCGGTACCCTTCCGAGTACAACGGTTTTCAAGACCGCCGCTTTAAACCGCTCAGCCATCTCTCCTGATAACCTTTTTTGAGTGGTTGCTTTCTCTGGAAAGCGTTGCAAAGGTACTATTTTATTTTTATTCTGCAAGCAATAATCAGAGAAAATAATAAGTGCTTTTATTTCTTAAATTAATAAGATAGGACAAGACTTTTTATTATTATATTTGTTATACGGATAAAGTCTTATAAATAAACCGAAATATGAAAACATTTAAATTTTTAATAACTACATCTTTAGTATTCTTACTGTCATGCAATTTATTTGCCTCTGATCCTAAAGGTGAAACAAAAGAGGGTAAAGGTAAGGTTGTTTCTCTAACAACTCAAGAATTCAAATCTGTGGTATATAATTATGAAAAAAATAAAGATAAATGGGTATATGAGGGTAAAATGCCTGCGATTATCGATTTTTATGCCGACTGGTGCGGTCCTTGCAAACGTTTAGCTCCCACAATGGATGAACTGGCTAAAGAATATGATGGACAGATTATTATTTATAAAGTAGATATAGATGTTCAAAAGGAGCTTGCTGCGACTTTCGGCATTAATAGTATTCCAACTTTACTTTTTATTCCCATGAAAGGTAAGCCTCAGTTGACACAGGGTCTTATGCCTAAAAGCGAATTGAAGAAAAGCATTGATTCTTTCTTACTTGAGAAGAAATAAATACAAGAAATTCTGATCACCGTAAAAATAAAAGAGCCATCTCGTTTTGAGATGGCTCTTTTATTTATCTAATAAAAAATTATTCTGCAGCTTTTTCTTCTACCGGAGTTGCATCCTCAGCAGGTGCGGCTGTTTCTTCAGCTTGTGCTTCTACTGCAGCTTCAGCTTGAGCGGCAGCTTCCTGTGCTGCCAATTCTGCTTTTTTCTTAGCGACAATCTCTGCCTTCGCTTTATTTGCTTCCTTTTCAGCCTCCAAACGAGCTTTCTCTGCCATTATAAGCTTTTCGTTTTCTTTACTCTTAATCGTAGATATAGCAGTTTCTTTATTTTTCAGCCAAGTCTGAAAACGCTTTTCTGCTTCTTCTTGAGAAAAGGCTCCTTTCTTAACACCACCAAGAAGGTGTTTCATCATATATACACCTTTTTCGGACAAGAGATTCCGAACCGTATCAGTAGGTTGAGCACCTGTCTGTACCCAATATAAAGCTCTATCGAATTTAATATCTACAGTTGCAGGATTTGTGTTAGGATTATAAGTTCCTACTCTTTCAATAAATTTACCATCACGCGGAGCTCTGCTATCTGCAATTACTACTTGATAATAAGCGTACCCTTTACGTCCGTGACGTTGAAGTCTAATTTTGGTTGCCATTTCTCGAATGTGTTTAAAATTGATTTTTTAATGAGGCACAAAGATAAAAACAAATTGATAGATTTACAATTTATTTACATGAAAAAATCCAGGCATCTTTGCAATCAAGGGCTGTTTTATATGAAGACAATTCTTTTTCAGCTTCTACTTTAGAAACATATTTGGCAGCATACAATCTTACACGACCTTCTTTTTCTATTATCCCCGAGGTTTGAATATTCTTTTGTTTTAATATCTTCAAATGTTTTTCGGCCAAATCTTTCGAAGGAAAACTACCAACAATAATGTAATAAGAACGCTGAGAAACCTTATTTTGTAGAGAAGGATTCTCCATAAAAGATTTCGCATTGATCTTTTCATCTTTTAAAGATTTTTTCGCAACAGTAGCCTTTACAATGGCTTTCTTATCTTCATTATGTATTTTTCCTGAGGGTGCAGATGAGTAAACAGGGAACATGGCAGCATGTACGTGACTTGAATCTATATCATAATCCAATGGAAAAGAGACACATAAGATCATCAAGATAATAGCGGCAACCGATGCTATATTTTTCAACAACCTCTTATTTACAGAAATATATATAACATCCTTTTCTCTTGCTAAAGATTGTTTTAAAGCTTTGTAATTCTGTTCTAATTCTGAATAAGGAATTATTTTAGTTTCAGGGAGTGCATAGTTCCAAGAATTCAAGAGAATACTTTTCTGGGGAAAGAATTCAATCCGTCCTTCTGCATCCAGTTTAAGCTCCCCTACTTCATTCATAATAAAAAAGCCTTGATTTTTCAGTATTCCAATGATTCTGTCCGTTTCATTTTCAATCCTCAAAACCGCCTCCTGAAAATCAATATCAAATTCTTTCATCAATGATTCAGCCAACAACCCATCATTATGAGAAAGATTTGCATTAAAGCCAACAACTCTCTGAGGGGGAATAAGCAGATAATCATCCTGCGATAGCTTTGCTTCGTTTTGACGAACAACAAATCCACCTAAACGAGGAATTATCACACAATCATGATGCTGTAATAACCCTGCTATATGTTTTGATAAGATTTCCATCAATGCAAAGATAAAGATTGGATGGTTTATAAATCAAATTTTTAGAAACTATTTTCTTACTAAACGTCATCATCTATTTCTTATCTATAACTTATTTTCTCTATTTCAGGCTTTTGTAAATCATCAAAAGGAATAAAAGCTCCAAAATAAGTTATATAAATATTTCCTTCTTTCGTATCAAGTGCATAGATATGGAATGCATTACTTGTTACAGTACCTACTTCTCTATTTACTTTATTATAAATTTTACCTATAACATCGGGTGCCTGATTCGTACATAAAATCATTAATTGTGAAGACATTGCTGAAGAAATATTAGGGAAACCAGTAATATGGAAATATACACTAACATGAGAATGTCCCCCCAAATAACAAACAAATTCGCCAGGGACTGCCGCAAAATCCACATTTACTTCAATATCTTTATAATTGAACTTGTCTTTGTATATAGCATGTAGTTGTTTTTTTGTACGGAAAGCTTCTACTATTTCAGGAATCATATACCAGTCATGCGTATACGCTCCATCCGAATAATAATGCACTTTATTTTCAAACTCCTTTGATGGAAAAGGGTAATGATTCAATATAATAACACTATGTTGATCTGTCATATTCTCTTTCAATGCAACCGAACATAACCAATCTATCTGATTCTGCGAATAGGTCGCATATTCAAATGTATTATAATCTACATCAGACTGATCCAACATGTCTAAACTGATAAACCGGATATATCCACCACACGGATTGGAGATATCTTTATAAAAATAATTCCGACCATATTTATTCTTTATTCCTGTATTGAGGGAAGATGTTAGATGCATAAAAATATCATCCGATGTCATCCGATTAGACAACTGGGATAAATTAAATGAAGTTATCCCCCAATCATGATTACCTGTACAAAACAAAGATGGAATACTATTCTTCTCATTATAATATTTCATAAAGCAATCAAATCGTTGAGATACAGCACTTTTATCATCCGAAGAACTATTACTTATCAAATCTCCTGTCGTAACGATACAATTAATTCCTAAAAGTGGAATATTAGAGTCTCGTTTCAATTGATTAGAAAAGAAGACAGCTTCTCTCAGATTTTTACAACAATTAGCAGAATTGCTGAATATTCCATTGTCTTTTGATTTCTCAAAAATATGAGGGTCGGAAATATGTGTAATTAAAAAACGATTATACCAATCGGCATTATTTCCTCCCAGGTTCCCCTTTTTAATGGTCAATACACGCCTTACAGCTTCATTGTTATTACTATAATAAGCTGCATTAGGACTTGCTGCAAGTTCCTCGTATAAGTCATCATACTTGTCGCAGCTATAAAAAACAAACAATAAAGCAACGATCAAAAATTCAATCTTGTTCATATATAATACATTAGCGGATAAATATAGGAAGTTTCATATAATCAAAAATAATTCTGAAACAGAAATACAACAATCATGAAGCAAAGCCGGTTGAGAATTAACGACATGGATTCAATAATACTAAAGTACAACTAAAAGGTGTTTTTCATCATTTATATGATGGGAATTCCATTGTTTAAAGTTACATTTGTAATATAATTTTCATGAGAAATATGCAGGCAATTATATTAGCCGCCGGTATGGGGAAACGGCTTGGAGAACTAACTAAAGATAATACCAAATGTATGATTAAAGTACACGCCGTAACTTTAATAGAACGGATGTTATCCCAGTTAGTGAATTTACCAATAAATCAAATTGTTATTGTAATCGGATATAAAGGAGAAAAAGTCAAAGCTCTTATCGGAAAGAGCTACAAATCTGTTCCTATTGTATATATAGAGAATAATATTTATGACAAAACAAACAATATTTACTCTCTTTTTTTAGCCAAAGATTATTTATTATCAGATACAACATTGCTATTAGAATCTGACTTAATTCTTTCTGATCAAATATTAAAAAAACTCATTGATCATCCGTATCCAAATTTAGCCGTAGTTTCAAAATATCAAAGTTGGATGGACGGGACAGTCGTAACTTTAGACGACGAGAATAATATTCTCAACTTTATTTCTAAAAAGGCATTTCGATTTAATGAATGCGACACTTATTACAAAACAGTAAATGTATATAAATTCAGTAAAGATTTTTCTGCTCACAAATACGTACCTTTTCTTGAAGCATATTGTAAAACATTAGGAAATAACGAATATTATGAACAGGTATTACGCGTTATTTCTTTATTAGACAAACCTGACTTAAAAGCCCTCCCTCTCAATGACGAAAAATGGTATGAAATTGATGATCAGCAAGATTTGAATAATGCTGAGGTTTTGTTTTCCAATGAGAAAGACGCATTACCTTTATACGGACATCGCTATGGCGGATATTGGCGTTTTCCTCATTTAATAGATTTTTGTTATTTAGTCAATCCTTATTTTCCTTCAAGCAAAATGAAGGAAGAGATAAAAGTAAATTTTGACAAATTGCTATCTCAATACCCATCAGGGATGGCGGTTAATGCACAATTGGCTGCACGTTACATGAACATTGATTCAAAACAAATCGTAGTTGGAAACGGTGCGGCTGAATTAATCGCAGCATATTTAGATAAATGTATACTAAAAACCGGTATCATTGAACCTACTTTCGAAGAATATGCGAACAGATTATCTCAAGAACAAATTATTATATTCACTCCAGAAAATAATAATTTTTCATATACTACGAATGATATAATTTCTTATTTCGAGAACACGCAAATTGAACAACTAATATTAATAAATCCAGATAATCCTTCAGGAAATTTCTTGGATAAAAACGAACTATTTCAACTCATTAATTGGTGCAAGAGAAAAAACATTAAACTAATAATAGACGAATCTTTCAGTGATTTTGCGACAGTTCCAGCTAAAGAATGCTCTCTTTTCGAAAAAAAGATACTTCAGGAAAATCCGCATTTAATACTGATAAAGAGTATTTCCAAATCTTATGGTGTGCCGGGATTACGTTTAGGTTTTATGGCGTCCGGCAATGTAGAATTAATTGATACGATAAAGCATAGAGTTTCGATCTGGAATATAAACTCATTTGCTGAATTTTATATGCAAATATTTATTAAATATCAATCCGATTACGATAATGCCTGTATGCATTTCATTAATGAAAGAGATCGATTTTTCAAACAATTGCAAAAAATATCTTTTATACGGGTTATTCCTTCTTATGCAAATTATTTTTTATGTGAAGTTACCGATAGATTCACAGCAAGACAATTAGTATCATACCTTCTCTATAAATACAACTTATATTTAAAAGACTGTAGTGCAAAAAGAGGTTTTAATAATCAACAATATATAAGAATCGCTATTCGTGACAAATATGACAACGATATCTTACTTAAAGCCTTAAAATCGATACAAAATGAAAATAATAGGATTCTCTGAGATACAAAAATTAAATATTCAACCACTTGAGTGTTATAAATGGGTACAAGAAGCTTTATCGATGAAAGGAGAATCCTTGCTACCAGCTAAGATAAGCCTAAAATTACCTGATAACGTATTCTTTAATTTCATGCCTTGTCATCTTCCTCTTATAGACCGAGTCGGCATAAAAGTTGTATCCAGATTTCCACAAAACACACCATCATTAAAAGCTCAGCTATTGCTTTTTGAAGCCTCTACCGGAAAAAATCTGGCCTTAATGGATGCAACCTGGATCACTGCTATGCGAACGGGTGCTGTTGCAGCCCTTAGCATTAATATGCTTCAAAAAAAAGATGCGAAGAATTATTCTTTCATGGGATTAGGAAATACCAGCAGGGCTACATTATTAACTTTATTAGCCACTAATCCCAATAAAATTTACAATATAAAACTTTTAAAATATAAAGATCAGGTCGAATCATTTATCAAAAGGTTTTCAAATTATAAAAACATATCGTTCACAGTAACAGAAGATATAAAAGATTTGTTCTCTTCTGCCGATGTTATTGTGTCAGGAGTTTCATTTTCAGATAATATATTCGGAAAAGACGATTGGTTTAAAGAAGGGGTTTTGGTTGTTCCTATACATACCCGGGGATTTCAAAACTGTGACCTCTTTTTCGATAAAGTAATAGCTGACGATAAAGATCATGTAAAAGATTTTAAATATTTCGATCGGTTCAAATGTTTTGAAGAGCTCTCTGATATTTTAGTTTATATTAACAATAAGGGGAGGGGTAGATTATCACAAGAAGATAGAATTATCGCTTATAATATTGGAATAGCATTACACGATATTTATTTTGCATCTAAAATATTCGATCAAATTAAAGGACATAAGACAGAGGATAAATTACTTACCGAGAATAATAAATTTTGGGTATAAGTTTATTATGTTACAAAAAATATACTCTAAACATAAATCAATTATAAAAAACACCGGCTATTTGTCAATTTTAGAGTTTCTAAAATTGGCAATGCCATTTATAGCATTACCATATATTATTAGAGTGATTGGCCTTGATAATTATGGATTAGTTGCATTTGCCCAAGTTATAATCTCTTATTTTATTGTGATTATTAATTTCGGACTTGATATTTCTGCAGTAAAATTAATTGCGGAAAACAGACATAACAAATCTAAGTTAAATGAGATAGTATCATCCGTATTGACGATAAAAAGCGGACTATTCCTTTTATCTTTTGGAATACTGATAATCTTATTATTCTTTATCGATATTTTTAAAGACAATAAAATACTCTTCATTTTTACATTCTTGACTTGCTTATCGGAAGTTGTATTTCCTACTTGGTTTTATCAGGGAATCGAGAAAATGAAATATATAACAATTATTCGCTTTTCATCTATCTTATTTTATGTCTTATCAATTTTCCTGTTTTTAAAAAGGCAAGATGATTACGTTTTAGTCCCCCTATTCCAATCATTAGGGTGGCTACTATCAGGTGTAATTTCTTTTTATACCTTAATTAGAATTGAGAAAATCAAACTGCATTTTCCATCCTGGATAAAAATAAAATATTATTTTTTGGATAGTGTACCATTTTTTATTTCCAGAGTATCTTTAGCTATTAACAGTGGTATGGCAAAAACAGTCACAGGTTTTTGTTTCTCATTAAGTGACGTTGCTATATTTGATCTTGCTCAAAAAATAGCTAATGTAGCAATTATGCCAATGCATATGTTATGTCAGGCGATGTATCCACATATAGCTAAAACAAAAGACAGAAAGATCACAAGAAGTTATTTATTTGTCGTTCTTGGGGTTGCATTCTGCATAATTATCGGTGTTTATATACTGGCCCCTTATGCCATTGACTATTTCACAGGAGGGAAAATGCATGAGGCAGTTCTTATTCTCCGCTTATTATGTCTATACATATTTTTCGGGAGTATTTCAATCTATTTAGGATATCCAACACTAGTTTCCTTTGGTTACCCGTCTCCCTTCAATAAAAGCGTTTTATTTTCAACAATTATTCTATTCATATCATATGCTTCCCTCTACTTAACAAATAGTTTCTCAATAATTAATTTTTCCTTAGTTTTAGGATTATCGGAATTATCGATTTCTGCGTATCGCATGTATTATTGTAATAAATATAAAATCTTTGGAGATCATCTGTTCGGAAAGCTCCATAAAAGTAAAGACACAGATAATTTAACCAACTAAAATATGCTTGAAGAGAAAAAAATAGACTTTAGAAATATGTTTCCGGATATCAGAGAAACCGGAGAAACAAATTTGCGCCAGTGCCAACTTGTAATGCTTAGAATGCTAAAGATCTTACATTTTTTATGCGAGAAGCATCATGTTCACTACTTTTTACTCTATGGTTCTTTATTAGGGGCCGTAAGACATAAAGGCTTCATTCCTTGGGACGACGATATGGATATAGGTATGACAAGAAATGATTATGAAAAATTCATTTCTAAAGTTGTCCCGGAACTACCCAACGATATATTCTTTCAAAATTCTATTACTGACAAATACTATCCTGCATCTTATATGGTAGAAGCGCGGTTACGGGATAAGTATAGCAAATATACCGACAATTATAAGTATCATGACGGACTACAGGTAGATATATTTGTTTTCGATAAAGCATATTTGCCTTTTCAACCATTAATTGTTATAGAAAACATACTATTGAGACTTTTCAGAAGTGATAAAATTCGTCCCCGAATATTAAAAAGGATAGCATCATTATCCAACAAACTGGTATATTCAAATAGTTTCTACTATAAATATCATCACCTATTCATGAATCTTCGAATAATGCGGGATGATGATATATTTCCCTTAAAAAAATTACAATTCGAAGATACTGAAGTTTACGTCCCGAATAAATATGACGAATGTTTAAGACATATTTTCGGAGATTATATGAAACTACCACCTGAAAATGAGCGCAGAGGTCATCATAAGGTATTACCTGATCCTTTTCATCCGTGCAATCATAAAGAAATTCTCCATTGGGAATAAAAAACTCTATAATTTTGTTTAAGTCTTTTCTTAATAAACGAAACAAGGCTATAAAGTTTTGTCAAAAATATAATTTCATAAGGCAATTCATTCATCCCGAAATCATTTTACCTCAATATCTCCCATATTCAAAGAAACGCAAACTTTATTTCTTTACAGGGACAAAGTGATTATAGACTGCCATCAATCGCTCGTAATATTTCTGCGGATCGAATAAGCGGGATTTTTCCATCGCATTATTTGCCATGCTCGCATATGAACTATCACTAATGGAGATTGCTTTAGTAATAACTTCTATCATATTGTTTAAATCTCCAGCTCTAAATAAGAATCCGTCTTCATTATTATTTACCAACTCTGAAATTCCACCTATATCGGATGCAATTACTGGCGTTGCATTTGAAAAGGCCTCCACCACAACCAATCCAAACGTTTCATACCACTCAGAAGGAACGATAACAAAAGACGATCCCCCAATTAATTCATTTAATTCTTCTCTATTCTTATTTCCTAAAAAAATAATGTTTTGTGGAATATCCTTTAATTCGTCTTTATAAACACCTGAACCTGCTATTTTAATATTTACATCAGGTAATAATCGTGCAGCATCCAACAAAGTTTTAATACCTTTCTCCCTTGATATTCTACCTATATATAAAAGATAGTTTCCTCTATTTATTTTCGGATTCTCAGATTTGTACACAGGATTATATAGTCGTTCAATCTTATGCTGCCATTTTCGATTAAATTCGATATGCTTTCGAACGGAAAAATCACTTACACATAAAATTTTATCAACGTATTTTTCAATTGGGTAAATGTATTTCCGAATATACATATCCATAGTAAGTAACAAACTTTCGGCAAAATGTCCTTTTGCGCATCTTCCTAAAGCACATTTGTAAAATTTTCCAGTTTTACACTTCTCACATATTTTCAAATTCTTATCCAACAAAAGATAGGACGGACATATCAACCGGTAATCATGAGCAGTCAGAATAACCGGAATCTTATATTTTTTCAAAACCGGTAAGATTGCAATAGAAAAGCTATTAAACATCAGATGAATATGTGCAATATCCGGTCGCTCATTTTCTATTAATTTTTTCAGCTGCCGCTTAGCCTGAAGGTTATAAAAAAAATAAAATGAATATTTTAATTTATTCAAAAAACCAGAATTTGAAAGTTCGGGATAATTTATAAAATACGAATTACCTCCCTGCTCATTATTTTTATGATTAAGAGAAAACGGGATAACAGTATGACCATTCTTTTTTAAGAGGTCAATAGTGGTAAAAAAGACAGTTTCTGATCCACCTTTACGGTAAAAGTACTTATTTATCTGTAAGATTTTCATTTAGTTGGCTGCCCATAAAGAAGTTCATCAAAAAAATCCATCCATATCCGCATTATATTTTCCTGAGAAAACCTATTCACATTCTGTTTAGCTTTTCGCCCCATATCTTTTCTTATATCTTCATTTTCTATTAAATATAAAATACCATTAGCTAAAGCCTCTATATCCCTTTCAGAGACCAACAAACCATCTTCTTCATGCCTTATAATATCAGCCGGACCATGAGGACAATTAAACGAAACGCATGGTACTCCACATGACATAGCTTCAATCAATACCATACCAAAACCTTCATGAACCGAAGATAAAACAAAGATAGAACTTTCCAGATATTTCGAATATATATCTCTTACCGGCTTATTTATGAATGCACTATTTTCAATTTTTTCTTCTATTATTTGTTTCGATAATTTATCATAGTCATCTCCATCTCCATAAATATTAAGAGTCCAGTCCTGACACTTTTTCACGACTATACCCCATGCAGATAACAATAAGTTAAATGCTTTTTGTGCATCTAAACGTCCCACGGCTATCACCTTTTTCTCTCTGAGAGATGATGATTCTTCTATTTGTACTGGCAAAGCATTAGGTATTGCAACAACCTTAATCTTCCCCCAGCCTATTGTATCACTTTTAGTAAGAGTCACGATTGCATCGTATTTTTTTATATAGTGCCATTGTATCACCCCGTAAAGTTTTTGAATGCAATTTTTAAAAAAACTATCGGTATATTTAAATAGGCGTTCTTTTGGAAAATGCAATTCGAGAATTTTCTTACTTTTATCTTTTACCGATACAAGAACTGATAAATAATGATAAAATGGGGTTATCAAAAAATCAGGTTGAACATTTTCTATAACCGATGCTATTTTTTTCTTGAATATTTTATTCTGGCGATAAATACCTAATGCCTTTTTTAGAGGATTCTTATTTTCAATTTCAAAATAATTCAGATCCAAATGTATAAGAGTAATTTTAGGTGAAAAAGTATAAAACGGAGCCTTTCCCCGCTGATTTGTAGTAACTATAAAAACTTTATAGTTTCCTTCTTCTGCTAAAAAATTCGCTTTAATGGCCAAGGTTCTTCCTAACCCACCAGCAATATATACTTCGGGTACTATATATATTATTTTTATCAAATGTGGCATTAAATATTACAGTTTATCTACAAAATAACATTTTATCTTTTATATGTCTAATTATATTACTAAAAGACAGACGCTTAACTTTCTTATATGCTGCATAATCTTCATATAATAAAGGAAAACAATTTTTTATAACCATATTTCTTTCCTTCAGATTCAAATGTCTATATTCTTCGACAACACTTATTCCAGTCGGATCAACGAGAGAAATATAGTAATCTATTATCTCATAAGTTTTATCGGCTTTTATCAAGGCTTCCAACACAAATTTCCAGTCTGAAACTATTTTCAATCCTTCATCATATAACCCGACGGAGTCAAAAACAGATTTCTTTATAAATGTCGCCTGATGGAATACCGAATTCGTATAAAGATAATAAAATGTTATCTCAGAAGGCAATCTTCTTTTCACCTGTCTATTTTTATAGTCGAAGATTATATTTCCAAATAAAAAATCACATTTTCTCGTTTGAGAGAAAACATCATTTAATGTATCCGAATTATTCAAGCAATCTCCAGAATTAAGGAATAAAAGATATTCTCCCTTAACTTTAGCAATGCCTTTATTCATTGCATTATAAATACCTTTATCTTTTTCCGATACCCAATACGTGATCTTATCTGAATAATGTTTTATTACCTCAACACTATTATCGTTAGAATTTCCATCTATAATAATATATTCATAATCCAGAAAAGTCTGACTTAATACACTTTTTATTGTATTCTCCAAACCGTCCGCATTATTCAGATTGATTGTTATTATCGATACTTTCATAACTACAATTTCGCTGATAAAGAATGTTTTTTCAGATCATGTCTTAGAGACAGAGCATAATCTAATGCTGGCAATAGCATTGGCCAAAAAGTAAACAATTCAATGCTTGTAAATGAAGTAAATATTGTGAATATCAAAAACAAATGGGTCCCTATTGCAAAATCTAAATTCTTCCGCCATTTATAAAAGTACCATATCAAAGCCCCATAAAAAAACATATAAACGATAACACCAAAAACACCAAGTCTGAAAAACATCATTGACCACGCTATATCAGGGGTCAAAACCATATAATTAATATCTTTCTCACTATCATATATCGTAATAAAAAAATTCAAGTCTCTTGCAAGATCCGAATTTTCAGACATCCATCCACCACCAAATAAAAGAGTTACTTTTTCTTCCGAAATATAACAAAGTCGCTCATACAAATGGGCAAACCGATAAAAAAGGGTACTTGAACCATCTAAATTATAATCAAAATCATCAAAAGAGCCACTTGCTATTGAATTTATATCGTTTATCGTTTTCTGAGAAAATAAAAATTTATTTATTAAAAAACCCGCTGCCGGAGACAAAAAAACAGCAAGAATCAACATATATTTTAAAAACTTCTTTTGCGAATTAACTTTAAGAAATATTCCGTAACAAGATACAATGAATAAAGAAAGTACCCATGCCCGATGCATTGGTAATAGTAAGGTTATTAAAAAAAGGATCCGCAAAAAAGTTTTTAATTTTCCACTTACTAAATCCGTGAAATAAACTTGAAAAAAGAAATATGGTAAAAGATAAGGAATATTATAACATCTCAAATATTTAAAATCTCCAATATTCGTAAATCCTCCACCAAAAAAACCATTTAATATCTGTTCTTGAAGAATTATTTGAAAAATAAAAAGAAAACACTGTATGGTTGTAATAAAAAGCAATATCGATTTAACTGAAAGTATTTCTTTTTCCGATAACTTTTGAAAGAAAAAAAATGCTATTAAAAGAACTACTGTTCTCATTGAAATAAGGGTTTCTTTCAATGGAACTTTTAATATCGCAACATTAACACACCATATAACAAATAAACAAATAAAGAACAAAATCAATCCCAAATTTACCCGGCTGAGTTTCATCGAAATAATAGATTTATCTTTTATAACGAGAACTGAGAAAATAAGAAGGGACTGGAGAATTGCAAAATCTTTCATATTGCCCATCTCCATCCAATCCAAAGGTATAATTTGAAAACCGTCTGTAATAAAGAAAAAAAGTATAGATATAGAAATTACTCTTTTATTATTAAAAAAAAGGGCACTTCCCAAAAGAGACAGAAACAGAAATAAAATTATGACTACCATAACATCTCTTCGATTAAATCAAGATCCGTTTTCAATTTATATCTGTTTCTTCGCTATTAAAGACTATCTGAACATTTGTAATCAATTGATCTTTTACTGCTTTATCTAAATTAGTCAAATCTTGCTTACATGAAATTTTATCTTTACAAACATATAAAAGCATATCTATTTGTTTTTCCAAAGAATAAAAATCAATTTCCGATGAAAAAAATGGCATTAACCGAAGAATTGAACATTGGTAGTTTTCTTTTAAATAACTTAATAAGCCGCGAAGCTTTTCATTATAAAAAAGACCATTATCCAGGTGTCGTTCATTTTTTATAACTATATAACTCAAATTCGGAAACTTAAGAGACTTTCTTATTATCATCTCCGGAGTTAATTCATCAGAGGATATATAGTCATATAATTCTATCGCATTTGAATTTTCAAAATATTTCTGTGAGAAGGAATCATCCGAACAAAAATCTACAAGCACTGTATCCTTTCGTAAAGAAGCAAATTCCCGAGCTAAATTAATCGCTAAAACAACATCATCACTTTCTCCTCTTCCAGAAGTAATTCCTATTATATTATTTTTATTAGGTAATAATTTATTGAGTTTCACGATCAACAAGCCAATCATTTTCTTCAATCCATTACAAGTATTCTTTTCTACTGCATTTAAAGACAAATCAAGGCTTGATAGTATAGGTATATTTGTTAGCTCCTGGATTTTCTCTTTTCCTAAAATCTTTTTTCCCATAAAATCAGACCATAAAAAGATTCCCAAAGGCAATAACAAGCCTATAACAAATGCTACCAGAATAACAATTTTAGGTCTTGGAGCAATAGGAATAGCCATAGTATAAGGATAGTCCATTACTTTTGATTTAGGACGAGCTAATGACATATTAAGAGCATTTTCTTCTCTCTTTTCTAACAAATAAAGAAAAATCTGTTCTTTAATCAACTGATTTCTCTTTATATCTACAAATTCACGTTCTTGTGTCGGCATATTTTTAATTCTGCCAAGAAATTGTTGTTCTTGTTTTTCAAGATCCCGCTTTGTAATACTAATACTGGAAATAACATTATTTATACTTGCCAACACACCACTTCTCATCAAATCAATTTGTTCATTGATATTAATGAAAATCGGATTATTAGGGCTCGTATTCCTCAAAAGACGAGTCCGTTCAATCAATGCAGTATTATAAGATGATATTGCGTCAGCAAGCCCCTGATCTTCAATTCCCAAACCATTCGGTATCAGATTATACCGATTTTCATCTTTACTGAGATAATCATTGATCATATTAACAACATTCAATTGAGTGGAGACATCAATCAATTTTTCTTTAAAATCACTATTCTTTTCCAACATGATTTTAGCCTCAACTTCAACATCACTAAGATTATTTGCCTTTTTATAGGCTTCTATTTTCTGTTCAGAATCTGAAAGCTCCTGAGATACTGCAAACAACCTATCCTGGACAAAATTCATCGTATGACTTATCAATTCCTTTTTCTCATCCAGAACGTCTTGATCGTAAAGCTCTATTATTTTATTTAAAATATCTTTCGATCTTTCCGGATTCTCATTATCTGTCGTTAACACAACAACATTCGCTTTTTTATTAGCAGCTTTGACACTTATTTCTTCTGCTAATAATTCTGCTTTCCGACTCTTATTAATTATATAAGCTTTAACTTGGGTTTCTTTATCTAAAGATAAAAACGGAGTCGATTTAATAATAAAAGATCCTAATGTCGTATTAATTGTAGCCGGCAAAGTCGCATTCTCCAGAGTTCCTATCGTTTTATAGGAAAAAAAGCCGGTTTTCGCCTTAGCATTTACCTTTCCCGAACGATCAACATCAACAATTATTTTTATCGCCTTAGAAAGAGTATCCAATAATACTGGGTTTTCCGGTATTATCTTTATTGGAGAATCTTTATAATATTTCGTCTTCCAAAACAAAGATCCGCTACTGTATATAATATTCAGATTTAGTTCTTTAACTGCTTTCTCCAATAATGAATGTGATTTTATAATCATAACTTCATCATCCAGGTTAATCGAACCGGCACCGCCAAAACCAAAACTACTTCCGAAAGACTGCATTAATGCATTTTTGGCTATACTTCCAGGGCTCAAGCCTTTACTATCATCTTTTAATATCAGATGCGCATTCACCTGATAAACAGATTTTGTAGTCAGTAAAAACAGAAAAGCCAAAAACATTGCACTTACTACAGAGAGGAGTACCCATTTCCAATGCTTTTTATATTGTATATAATATCTCTTAAAATTTATATTTTCGTCTTTCTTAGTATTTTCCATATCATACAGATCAAAATCGTTTCGGAGAAATAATTATATATTTTATTTTAGGACTACAGCAATGACAAGCGAAGTTATCACAGAAACGGCGCTTATCAATGTAGAGGCAACTGTTACGTTGAATTGCTCAGCCTGACTATACCGGGCATTTTTCTTTCTGGCCTTATTTGGCTCAACGTATACTATATCATTTTGTTTCAAGTAATAATAAGGCGATTTAAAAAGTTCTGAGGATGTTATATCAAAACGATGCGTTTCTATTGTTCCATTATTATCACGAATAAGGAGAATATTGGTCCGTTCTCCGTTAATAGTTAAATCACCAGCCATGCCTAAAGCATCCAGAATAGATACCCTTTCATTTTTTAATACGTACTCTCCAGGCTTCATGACTTCTCCCTGAACAGTTATTTTATAATTCAAGAATTGAATCGAGACAATAGGATCTTTTACATATTCAGATATTCGTTCTTCTAAAAGAGCTATCGCATCTTTTTTAGTCAAGCCACCAAGCTTCACTCTTCCCAATACAGGAAAATTTATATACCCTTCATTATCGACAAGATATGTCTGAAGACTAGCCGTAGATCTCATCTCTTTCTCCCCAGGTTCCATATAGGTAACTGCAGGTAAATTAAATGCCGCCACAGCTGAAGGATCGACGCTACTTACAGTAATAGCTAATATATCATCCGGAGCAATATACGAAACATATTTTTGAGCTTCATATATTTCTTTTGCTTGATTTTTGATATTTACATCAGATAAATAAGCTACATCTTTAGGTACTTTACAACCGGTTATTAAGATGATACTAGATATAAAAAAATAAAAATATTTGCCCATTAGTGTTAATATTTAATCAAAGAACGATTGCGAAAGTACGCTTTTTCAGCGTATATTCCTAATTATTATCCGGTAAAACATTTTCTGGTTACGCATGTATATAAATAAAAATCAAAAGTAAAAAATTGTGTTTTCAAAAATGATTAATCTTATGGCATTATATATACAAGTTACATTAAAATATAACGAACGTTACCACATTTTAGTATATTGAACAACAACTCACAATTATATAATTATGCAAATTATCATTTAAAGAAGTCGCCTTTATTCTTTATAAATCCATATTATTATAATCTTTATCCTTTTTATTTTTCAAAAGACATTTACAATTGCATGTATCACATTGTTTTTTTATGGATCTACATCTTATTAATTTCACGATCTTAGATATAATGATAATAAATACAACTGCTATTATTATATATACTACTATTTCCTGCCACATAACTATACATTTAAACAAAAAAACTGCCTATTTGGTATACCAGGAATGCAACAAACCATGCAAGGACGGTTGTGTACAGAACGGAAAGGAGCGTCCATTTCCACGAACCTGTTTCATGGTGCATAGCAGATACGGTTGCAATACAAGGGAAATAAATTAAAACAAAAAGCATCATGCTCAATGCCGTCAAGGGTGTCAGGCTTTCTACGGCATTCAGAATTTCCATTGTACTTACCACTACTTCTTTCGCTGCCATTCCCGATAAAAGAGATACGCCTATGTTCTGATTAAATCCTAACGGACGCATAACCGGTTCCAGCCAGTTTCCTAACTGTACGATAAAGGAGTCTCCTTCCCTGGGAAAATATTCCAATGCCCATACTACAATTGATGCAAGCAATATTATACCTCCCATTTTCCGGAGATACTGACGACTTCTATCCCACACATGGATTGCAACCGATTTCCATGTCGGAAGCCGGTATGGGGGAAGTTCCATCACAAAGGGGACTTCTTCTTCCTTAAAAAAGAAGCGCCGGAGAAGACGTGCCGTTATAATAGATAGAATGACTCCCGTTGCATAAACAGCAAAGAGAACTGCTCCTGCGTTTTGCGGGAAAAAGGTCCCGGCAAGAAGGATATAAACCGGGAGGCGGGCACTGCATGACATAAATGGAAGAACGAGCAGTGTTATCATTCTACTGCTATGGCTTTCAATTGTTCTTGTCGCCATCAGTGCGGGAACATTACAACCAAAGCCCATTACGAGAGGAATAAACGATTTACCGTGCAAACCCATCTTATGCATAATTTTATCCATGATAAAGGCAGCCCGTGCCATATATCCCGAATCTTCCATGAATGAAATAAAGCAATAGAGTATAAGGATATTGGGTAAAAAGACGATAACCCCTCCTACTCCCTGTATAATTCCATCGGTTATTAAATCACGCAGGGCACCCGGGGCCATTGAGTTCTGCACGAATTCACTCAATTTGGCGACTGCCCACTCTATCGCTTCCAAAGGATAAGCTCCAAGCTGAAATGTTGCCTGGAACATCACGAACATAAAGAGCAAAAAGATGGGATAACCGAATACTTTATGGGTGACAATCGCATCCAGCAACCGTGTCGTATCTTCTTCCTCTGTTTTCGAAACCTGGTAAGTTTCCTTCAAAGCTCCAGCTATATAACCGTACCGTGCATTTATAAAAGCCGATTCGCTATCTTCCTGCAACAGTTGTTCTATTTGCCGGCATACTTCATCCCGTTTATCTATGACAGAGTCTCCTATCGACAAGTTTTTTACAAAGTGCTCTGCATCTTTATCTTTCTCTAACAACTGAATGCTAAGATAACGCGAAGACCAGTTTTTGCCGAGATCGGGACAGGTATGCAACATTTTTTGTATCTGCGTTATGCCTTGTTCCAGTATTTCACCGTAATTAATATGAACGTGCCGTATAACGGGATTCCGCTCTTCATAAACATCAATAACGGTATCAAATAACTCTCCTATTCCCCGGCCGTATTTGCTGACAGTGGGGACGATAGGTATCCCAATCATTTTCCCCAACAAGTCATAATCAAACTTATCTCCGGACTTCTCCAGTTCATCAAACATATTCAGCGCTATAACCATCCGTGCATCCATATCGATCAATTGCGTCGTCAGATAAAGGTTCCGTTCCAAGTTTGAAGCGGCCACAATATTTATCACTACATCGGGATGGTTATCCTGAACATAATTCCTTACGTATCGCTCTTCTGGGGTATAACTCGACAACGAATAGGTTCCCGGCAAATCAACCAATTGTATCGTATATCCTTTGTGTTCAAAACGTTGGGCTTTTGCATCTACCGTTACTCCTCCGTAATTCCCCACATGTTCGTGAGCACCTGTTATGGCATTAAACAAGGAAGTTTTACCTGCATTCGGATTTCCAACGAGCGCAACCCGTATTTTTTTCCCTTTCTGCAATGCATAGGCATGTAAAAGTTCGTCCGTATCGATCTTTGCTTTTTCCGGTAAAACTGCGTCATCCGAAACAGATGGTATCTCGCTTTCATGGATTACTTCTATCAATGCAGCTTCGCTACGACGCAACGAAACTTCGAAGTCCATAATTTTATATTTAATCGGGTCTTTTAGCGGAGCATTCAGCAAAACATCCACTCTCTTGCCTTTCACAAAACCCATCTCAATTATACGCTTGCGGAAGGCTCCACGCCCTGCCACCTTCACTACAATCCCACTTTCGCCAGTTCGTAAATCCGCTAATCGCATATTTTTTGTTTTTACTACAAAGTTCGTCATTTCTTTTTTTGAAAACAAGTATGTATATTTGTATAGCTTATTCCAAAATGTATAAATGAAAAAAGACGATCCTTTCAAAGCTTTACATGATTCCATTCATGGCAATAACAATTTTTTCAGAATCATGGAAATGAGCATTCCTCTTGCGGTACAAACTGCGTATTTCAAATTATCCAATAAACTAAGGAGCGAGGACCAGCCATTTGATTTCGACGACTGGAAAAAACGCCTTCTGGATGAAAGCACAGGCACCGAAGAAAAAAAGAAATTGCTGATTCTGTTATCCGGTTCTAAAGAGATCGTCGCATTACGATTGCTGGAAGAGTATTCGAAGAGTGTGCCTGATGAATTAAAATATTGGTGCAGTATTGCTTTATTAGAGGCTCAGGTACAGATAGAATCGGATATTTTAGGAGAAAAGCCGGTTATAATTGCAACAGGATTGGGGGGAAAAGAGGATAAACTGCGTTTTTTTATCGTTTTCGCGACCAATAATGACGTTCCGTTTTCTCCTTATCAGGAAAACCTGTTAGAACACGAACTTTCGTTTTTTGCAAAGAAATATAATTGCGAAATAGAGGAGATACGTATTCATTCAAATTTTGCGACGGTGCTGACTCTTGTTCCATTAGATATAGAAAAGCCGGGACGTTTATTCGACCGGGTAATACAAGAGTGTAATGCTTACGGGGATTTTTTAAGAAACGACTATGTTTTAACAAATGTGCGTATCCTGTCGGACAATGAAATCAAACGCAACCTACGTAAAGCGAGCCATTCTTAACAGCCGGTTTGCTATTATTTTTCCGTTTATTCGAATTCTACAACCGTAATTCCGGCACCTCCGAACTGCACGTGCTCATCATGATAATGTTTCACTTCAGAAAGGGTGCGTAAATAATCCCTTACCAATTGACGCAATGCTCCTGTACCGGTGCCGTGCAATATCCTGACACGACTGACGCCTACCATAATCGCATCGTCTATAAAATAGGTTACGGCTGTCTGCGCTTCATCAGCCCGCATACCACGAATATCGATGTCTTGTTTGAAGTTGAGGCGTTTTTCGTGCATGCTTTCCGCTGTCTGCTCGGCTATATAAGTGTGTTTGGGTTGTTCTTTTTTTATCTTGTTTTTACTAACATATTCCAAGCGGTCTAACTTGACGAGAGACTTCAACATACCAAATGCTACCTGTGCCTGTTGTCCCTGAATATCGAGGATATTCCCAATATTCGTTTGCCCTTTTATGCGAACATTATCTCCTATAGACAATGTTTTTTTCATATCGGCCTGATTTTCTTTTGTGTCAGGTTTCAGTTGTTTCTTTTTCTTTCTTTCCTCTATTTTTTTTATTTTATGTTCCAGTCCGGAGTCTTTATATTCATCTTTCATCAGAGCCTGCTTGTGAGCATCTAAAGAATGACGGGCTTCCAATGTTTTTTCACGCTCAGCGTTGGCTTCCTTTATAGCCCGGATGGTATTTTCAATTTTGGCATTTGTCTGTTCCAGAAGTGCCCGTGCTTCAACTTTAGCTTCTTTCAGCAATTCTTTCCGTTTCTGTTCAACTTCTTTAAGGTCCTGTTCATAACGGGTAGTAAGTTCTTCCAGTTTTCTTTCCTGCAACCGGATTTTTTGCCTTTTCGTTTCCCAATAACGTTTATCACGGACAATATCCTGCAGGTATTTATCCATGTCGATGTAATCGGAACCAACTTTTGCAGAGGCTTCGGCTATTACCTCTTCCGGCAATCCTATTTTTCTTGCAATTTCAACGGCAAACGAACTACCAGGATTTCCTATAGAGAGCCGGAACAGAGGCTGCATCAAATGCCGGTCGTACAACATCGCTCCATTTATAATTCCTTCATGGTCGTCGGCAAAATGTTTCAAATTATGGTAATGGGTCGTAATTACCCCAAACGTTTTTTCCTTATTAAAACGGTCAAGAAGGGCCTCTGCGATAGCACCTCCGATTTGAGGTTCCGTTCCTCCTCCAAATTCATCTATAAGCAACAGGGTGCGGTCATTGCTATGCCGTACAAAATGCTTCATGTGCATCAGATGGGAGCTATATGTACTCAAATCATTTTCAATCGACTGTTCATCTCCGATATCGATAAATATCTGCTCGAAAATTCCGGCTATGGAGTTTTCATAAACAGGAATAGGCAAACCGCATTGCAGCATATACTGTAATAGTCCCACGGTTTTAAGGCAAACGGATTTTCCGCCTGCGTTGGGTCCGGATATAATCAATATGCGTTGTTCGGAATTCAATATTATATCAAGGGGTACAACTTTTTTACCCTGTTTCTGCAAAGTGACCAGAAGCAGGGGATGAAGGGCGTTAAACCATTCAATATAGGGTTCTTTCTTTAAATGGGGACGTACGGCATTAAATTGTCTGGATACTATCGCTTTTGCACGTACCAGATCAATCATAGCCATGAAGGCATACGAATTCAATAATTCGGGGACCAATGGCCTGACTTCATTTGTAAAAAGCGTAAGTATCCGAACTATTTCGCGCCGTTCCTCGCTTTCCAGTTCCCGGATACGGTTATTTGCTTCGACAACGGCTTCGGGTTCTATATATACCGTTTTCCCGGTTGCGGACTCATCGTGTACGATTCCTTTTATCTTCCGTTTTACAGCTGGGGAAACAGGAATTACCAGACGTCCGTCTCTCAACGTAGGCTGTACATCTTTTTCAACCAGTCCTTCCTGCTGCACCGATCGTAAAATAGAAGAGAGACTTCTCGATATAGAGCCTTTTGTCTGAAATAACTCCCGTCTTATCTGAGCAAGGGCTACAGAGGCATTATCTTTTACTTGTCCGTATTTATCAACCAGCATATCTGCCTGACGAATAAGCTGAGGAAATGTTGCCATTCCTTCGGTAAGCTTCTGAAGTGCAGGGTATACAAATTCCTCATCCGTTCCTTTTTGGAGAAACTGTGCCATTGCCGCAATCGTTTCCAACGAACGCCGTAAATCAAAAATTTCCGTTTCTTCGAGAAAGGTTCCTTCCGGCCTGATACGCAATAACGAAGCGCGAAGATCAAAAAAATGGCTATCGGGAAAAGTGTCTTCTCCTTCCATGATATGCATGAACTCTTCCGTCTGAAAAAGCGATTTTTCTATTTCTTCGCGATTTACCGAGAAACTGATTTTATCAACCAGCTCCATTCCGAGAGTGCTCAGACAAGCTTTGGATAGAAGTGTCCGTATCTTATCAAATCCAACTTTCTGTTCAAAACTTTCCGGATAGACCATACTAAAGTAGTATAATTTAGTTTTTACGAATAAAGAAAGCCCATCATTACAAGACAACAGGCTTTTACTTTGTATATATAATAGTTTCTTACAAATACTTTTTCGCTACATCATAACCAGCGGCCAAGGCGTTGAGGTTCATATCGACGATTTCATCTCCTTTCCTGCCAAAGATACGACGTATACCGTCTTGTATCTTATTGTACTCTATGCCGATAAACGGTGTAGCGGCACCTAACATCACGATGTTTGCCGCACGGGGTGAACCCAGTTCTTTCGCGATCTTTTCCACATCAAGCACAACTTTATGGGGCAGCTTGTCCAATTCGGCATTAACTTTATCCATATCGGGATAATTCGGGATATTGACAAAGGGTTCGGAGTTAGTCACCAACCATCCGTCTGCTTTAAGATAAGGAAGATAACGAAGCGATTCCATCGGTTCCAGAGAAATAATAAGATTTGCACCTCCGACCGGAATAAGGTCAGATGCAATCGGTTTGTCGGAGATACGAAGATTAGATTGTACATCTCCTCCTCTCTGACTCATACCATGTACTTCCGCCTGTTTCATAAAAAGACCTTCTTCGAGGGCTGCTTCTCCAATAACGGCAGCTATCGACAAAATTCCCTGTCCTCCGACACCTGATAATATAATATCTGTTTTCATACGGTTATTTCTTTTTTTTACGTTTTAAAGTCTGGATGCACTCCCGACGAGGTATAACCACCGACACTCCGGGATAATTGATTTCCTCACGTATTACATTTTTCATTTCCTCAAAATTTTTCTTCAGGGGAACTACCACGCGAATATGTGCCGGATCTACACCTATTCCCTGACAAATGGATTCGATACGTCCAGTTCCTGCAGAATCCTGTCCTCCAGTCATTGCTGTCGTTTCATTGTCGGAAATTACAATTACCACGTTGCTGTTTTCATTCACACAGTCAAGCAATCCTGTCATTCCTGAATGTGTAAAGGTAGAATCTCCTATAACGGCCACTGCCGGGAAACAGCCTGCATCGGATGCGCCCTTTGCCATTGTCACCGAGGCTCCCATATCGATACATGTATCGATTGCACGGAAGGGGGGCAGAGCTCCCAATGTGTAACAGCCTATATCACTAAAGACTTTAGGGTTTTCATACTCTTTCAATACCTCGTTCAAAGCTTCGTACATATCTCTATGTCCGCAACCTTGGCATAATGCAGGGGGACGCATTTCTACAACAGGGGGGATTTCATATATTTGCTTAACCGAGATTCCCAATGCTTTGCTTACCAAGTCAGGATTGAGTTCGCCGTCACGGTCAAAAGTTCCATCCAGACGACCATGTATTTTCAAACCATAACCGGGAAGTCCTTTCAACTCACTTTCTATTACGGGAAATCCTTCTTCAATGACCAAAATCTCATCGCATTCATCGGCCAAACGTTTCACCATTTTCCGGGGAAGCGGATATTGAGCTATCTTTAAAACCGGATTCTTAAATCCATCCGGGAAATTCTCAGAAAGATAATTGAATCCTATACCACTGGTGATAATTCCCAATTTTTTATCGGGGGCATCAAAATATTTATTGTATGGAGATTCTTCAGAGGTTTTAATAAATTCTTCCTGTTTTGCAATCAATGTTTTAAAACGGCGACGTGCAATTGCGGGAAGGAGAATAAAACGCTGACGCCCGTCTTCGGGATAAGAGAGCGATTTCATGTCTTTTCCCTGACGGGTTACTACACCGGAACGAGAGTGTGCAAGGCGGGTGGTTATACGTAGAAGAATCGGATATCCCAAACGTTCGGAGAGATCAAATCCGTCGTATATCATATCGTATGCTTCCTGTTGATTGGATGGTTCCAACATCGGAATCATGGCAAAATTTCCGTAAACACGATTATCCTGCTCATTCTGAGATGAGTGCATAGAGGGATCGTCGGCAGAGATAATAATCATTCCTCCGTTTATTCCGGACATTGCAGCATTCATAAACGCATCTGCAGCCACATTCAGGCCAACGTGTTTCATGCAGGAAAGCGAACGTTTTCCTGCATAAGACATTCCTAATGCTGCTTCTAACGCTGTTTTTTCATTTGTACACCAATGAGTATGTATTTTTCGTTCTTTTGCTGTCGGTGCATTCTGAATATATTCGGTAATTTCAGTAGAAGGTGTGCCGGGATAGGAGTATACACCGGATATTCCGGCATCAAGCGCTCCCTGAGCTATTGCTTCATCTCCTAAAAACAAGTTTTTCTTCATATCGTGTGTTTATAGCATTTATGTTTTGTGCTTTTACTAAAGCAAAAGACTTACAAAGATAATAAAATCCATCATTCTTATAAACCTTTTCTAACGGATATTTAGTCTGTCAAGTGCCCTTCTATACCGCATAGCGTTACGGGTATGTTCATTTAAATTTGTCGAAAAATTATGACGACCGGAAAAATCTTCTTTTGCACACATATACAGATAAGGGTGCTGTGCGGCATTTAAAACCCCATCTATCGCTTTAGAGGATGGTATTCTGATAGGGCCGGGGGGCAACCCTATTTTTTTATAGGTATTATACGGAGATTCGATTTCCAGATGTTCGTTCAATATCCGTTTTAATGCAGGGTCTCCCACAGCGAACTTTACCGTAGGATCGGCCTGTAGCGGCATTCCTTTTCTCAGCCGGTTGAGATAGAGGCCGGCAATAACAGGATATTCATCTGTTATTTTGCTTTCTTCCTCTACTATAGAGGCAAGAATGCTTACTTCAAGCGGAGTCAAACCTTGCTTTTCTGCTTTTGCTTTACGCTCCAGCGTCCAGAATGAATCGTATTCACGTTTCATCCGGGCGAGAAAACGATCTATACTTACATTCCAGTAAAGTTCATAGGTGTTCGGTATAAACATTGCGACCACGGTTTCGGGAGTAAAGCCATAGCGTGCAGCTACCTCCGGCTTCTCTAATGTCTTTAACAATGAATCACCCGACAATAAAAGAGATTTACCGGCTCTTTCCGCAAAGCCGTCTAATGTCCTTACATTGTTAAATGTAAACAAAACCGGGGTTTGCTGTCTACGGTAAAGACGTTTCAAAAAAGTAAAAAGGGAATTTCCCGGTTCAACAATATATGCTCCTTCCGGTACACTCCGATTCAGTTCTAACATGTTGTACAGGGTATGGAAAGGAAATATCATACCTGGATATGCATATTCTCCGAACTGCCGGGTAACCTCATCGACCGTGCTTTCCGGTTCAATATAAATGTATTCCCGTTTATCAATATCAAAGGCATTTCTCCAAAAAACGGAATATAACAACCATATTATCAGAGAGCTAAAGAATAATACCAGAAAAAAGATAATTATCCATCCGGTCTTTACTTTCAAATTAAAAATCATAGAGATATTTTAGAACTACAAAAGTAAGAAGAATCTTTAAAAAAAATGTTGCAATGACTTTTGCTCGGTTAAAAAGATTCTCGTATATTTGCACCGCAAACAGCGAAAAGCCGGAAAACTCCTTTTGCAAAAGGAAGTGTGGGTGAGTGGCTGAAACCACCAGTTTGCTAAACTGACGTACGGGCAACCGTACCGGGGGTTCGAATCCCCCCGCTTCCGCTTTTCACACATCAAAATCCTGTAAATATATTATTTACAGGATTTTTTTACCTATTCCCGTTAACAAGATCGTCACGAAAACCATCAGAAAAGTCACTCAAGACTGCTTCCAAACTTCTATTTTCACATTATGCCACAAAACATCCGATTCTAATACGTTCATTTGAAAAACAAATTAACCAGCACTCAAAAGAGATATTTAAAAATTTCTTTTTCCATAGAGGAAACAAAGGGTATAAATGATTTATTATCCGTAAAGGCCTCTATCAATGAAGAAAAAAATCGCTCTTGACACTAAAGTTAATCTCAAAATTCAGATTTCTGAAAATAAAAGGATTATAGATGAAACTAAAAAATGAAGAGATATTTATTCGTCAGATGCAACCGACATTAAATTTAGTGACACAAATGAAAAAAATAGCAAATATCTAATTAATGTATGATGCAGAAGCATTTATCAATTGACTATGGTATAGAATAACAAAAAATGATTAAGTCAATTAAATTATTACTCGCACATACAGATTAATTCTATTTAAATCTAATATTCCTATCTATTAACTTGATTACTATTTAATTCTTAATTTGTCTATTATAAACATTGAAATTTTATTTATAATTATTGAAAACAGAATTGTAAAAAGTACGGTTGCGATGATAAAAATACCAGAGGTTTTAATTCCTCTATATGCCAATATTCCCATCACAGCACCGTGAAGCAAATAGATTTCATAAGATATTCTCCCTAAATACCGACCAAAGAAGTTTCCGAATCTAACACCTGTGCTTAAACGAAGGAAGAACAAAATAATTGCTATACCCAAAACAATCCTTAACAGATATCCACCCCAAAAGTAAACATATTTATTTTGAATATATACTATGCCTAATATGATTGAAACTATTCCCCATAGTACATTTTTCAGTACTGTTTTTTTCTGTAGCCAGTGAACGAACGGATGAAAATAGCGTGCAAGAAGTGTTCCGTATATCAGCCCCCAACATTCCGTTTTCCAACCATAGTCTATGAAGTATAAAACCAAACTACCTACAAAGATTGCCGAACATATAATGATATCTTGTTTCAACCCTCCATCGCATTGTTCTCTTTTTCGAAAAAGCATATGGACTACATAGAATATCAGACAATATGCCAATAATTGTACTACATAATCATTAATATATAATATGGTTATCCAATTAAAATCTCTTATCCCAAGAAATGCATAGGAAGTATTTGAAAAAATATTAATCAAAAAACATGGTATAAGTAAAGACGTTAATCTGTTGTGCCAAAAATGTTTTAGATAGTCTTTTTTCCCCAAACTTACGGACATTCCATAGGCGGATATAAAAAAGAACAATGTAACACATACAAAAGCAAAACTTCCAATTGCATCCTGCAGTTTATTTTGGTATGGATTTAAAATATGCACTAAAATTACAACTATCGCGCATATACCTTTTACTATTGTGGTGTAGTCTTTGGAAAAGAAAAAGAAAGCTGCTGCATCCGTGTCAGGCCTAATAGGTAATAGCATTAAAAAAAGGCCGATGGGTATTAGTGCCGTAAGTATATAATCCATTGATTTTATTTAATTATTGTCATGTATAGCCATAGACCTGCAATTTACTCTCCGTAAACAGATAATGAGATCTATAAATTTCCATATTTATAGTTTCGGCTTATCTCTCTCCGCAAAATTATAAAATATTTTAATTATTAATCAATTCAGTCTTTTCTTAATCTAACCGTTTGATATCGCTGTAAATAACCAATCGTTAGAAAAAATTATTTTATGATACAAAGATTCTCTATTAAAACAAGAATAAATAACTTCTCTCGAAAAAGCAGAGATACACAAAAAACACTAGAAATATAAAAATCAAGTAATTTACAAATTTAATAAGGGACATATGCCTGAGAAATTCATTAAAATAATTTTTCAAGATTCGAACTTCGTAAATTTTCATTTTTTATTCCTGAAAGAATATAGGTAATTAACTATCTTACAATTTGCTAAACTAACGGACGAACCGTACCGGAGGCACCCCACGCTTCCGCATAAAAAGTAAATCTGAGGCAAAATACTAATATTCCTCTTTTTTGTTTCCATAAATCTTAATAGATTGACACTATAATCATAACCATTATTGTAGTAAAACAAATGTTTGATTGGGATTTTCACTATATTTGTGGAAATAAGACTTGCGATATGACTATAATTATTATAGAAGAATGAAGACCACAGACAAAACAACTACCTGAATATATCAAGACGTTACCATTCACCACAGTTATTAAGGAAAAGAGAAGAAGAATGTAATACCATGAGTGTGGACAAGTTTTTCAACGAGTTGGACAACAATATCAGAAAGCGTTATGCGGGAAGTTCGGCTATCTGAAGTCATAAGAGAAAAAATTGCCGATTTGAAACCCTATTTAACTGATAAATTGAGAATGTCCGAAGAAGCTGCTTTACACAGAAGAAAATTTATCCGATCGTTACAGGCACGGCGGATTATCTTTTTCTGCCATTAAAAAATAAAGGATATAGATGTGCAGCATTCGAAAATGACTGGATATTCGTTTGTGAAATATTTGATTATGGTGTTATCGTTGGGCATATGTCCCATATTTCATTATTATTAGCAGAGATATGTTCTATATTGACTTTTGTCTATTTATAGATAGTTCATTTCCTTAGAGGTGAGTTGCATTTTGTCTGAGAGAATAAATAACAGATTGTTAATCTCATAAATATAGATAATCTAAATTATAATTTCCAGAATCTTATTTAGTAAATAGTATAATAGTTTATATGATATGATGAATTTTGATTTTCATAATTTACTTTTCCCTACTGAATTTGAGAGACTCTGTCGAGATATAATGGAAATCAGAGAAAAACCGATAACATTTACTTCATATAGACGAGGAAAAGATGGCGGAATAGATTTCAGAGCAACAAAGGGAGTCGAGAAAATAATTGGACAATGCAAACTATATAACCCAAATGATTACTCCTCTTTAATTGCAAGTCTAAAGAAAGAACTAAAAAAATGCAAAAGGATTCAACCGGATCGTTATATTATTTGTACAAGTCTTTGTTTAGGCGCAGAACAAGTTCCTGAAATATTGACTCTTTTTAAGGACTATGTCTTAAATGAAGAAGATATTATTGATGCAGAAAAACTAAATAAGTATCTCGGACTACCCGAATATGAACATCTCCTTAAAACTTATTCAAAACTATTGGTTCCCAATCTCCATTTTGTTGAATTAGCATTAGAGGGAATAGTCAACAAAAAGTATTATGCACAAACGGAATCATTTCTTAAGAACATATATACTGAACATAAACTATATCACAATACAAAGATATTAGAATATTGTATCTATACACTGGAAAGGAACAAAGTTATAATTCTGACGGGTAATCCTGGAGTTGGCAAGACTACAACAGCCAAGATGATTACCAACTATTTCATTCATCGAAAAATAAATAATATACAATTCCTTTCTAATTTCAACTTCTTAGAAATAGAAAGTTTATTACAAGACAATCAACTAATTGTTATTGATGATTTCTGGGGACAAAATTTCAGTCCGGATTTGAGAAATAATGGTTCAATGCTTCGAAATTTTTCCCGTATTATCAATGATTTAAAAAACAACACACACAATCGCTATCTTGTCCTTACTTCAAGAGAATATATTATAAAAGATGTACTGAATTATGCGGAATATGAAACTCAAAAGTTACTAGAGACAGAGAGTTATCTAATTAATTTAAATGATTATGATAATGAGGATAAAATACGCATATTTCTGAATCATTTATTATTTTATGACTTTGAAAAGAAGTATTTTACTTATTTGAAATATGATGATTTTCTTGAAAATATAATAACGCATAAGAATTACTCGCCAAGGCATATTGAGTATTATATAAAGCAATACCTTGCCAAAGAAACTTCGAATAGTTATCATTTCTATCAATCATTTTATAAGTATTTGAATAATCCGCAAGCGTATTGGAATGAAATCTTCAAAAATAAAACAAGTGATACTTCTCAATTGATTCTTCTTTTACTTTTAATATCAAGTGATCCAATTGATATTAAAGATTTGGAAAGGATGTTTGAAGCAACACAAGGTGATATTCGTAAGGTATTAAATAAGAATATCCAGCCATTGGAGTTCTACAATGAAATAAATATATTGCAAGATTTTTATCTTGTAACAGAACGTCGAGCTTATTCTGACCAAACTGTAATTAGGTTTCAAAGTCCGGGTATTAAAGACTTTTTACTTGAATATCTCAGAACTGATGGTAAGTTATGGATAAAACCCTTGATAGAGAATGCTTTATTTTTTAATCAGTTAAATTTTATATTTGATACAAAAGAGTCAAAAATTGATGACTATGATACTGATATTTGTTTGTTTGGGCATAAAATTGTTCTTTCTGAACCATTACAAAACTGCTTAAAGAAAAAGTTATTGGATGAATTTCATCAACTTAACTTCTGTACACCAGAAAAAAGAGAATTTACTGGAGAATTTAGTAAAGAACATTTGCCGGAAGAAGCAAAATATTGGAAGCTGATATTATTGAACTATTTTTTTGTATCTCCGATGAAAAAAATAGAGAAGTGAGAAATTTTATTGTTAACGAAGTCTGCAAAGATATTGAAAATTACAATGGAGATGGAAAAATTGTAAGTTGGCTTTCGATGCAAGAGTTCCCGCATATAATAAAATTAGTCCAACCTTTTATGGAGTTTAATCCTACTAAATTAATTGAGGATTATTATAAGAGCATAACTTTCACCAAAGAGTTTGATAGTTTTTATGAGTTTAGCGATTTATTTCCAAAAGAATTTGAAAGCTTTATAGCTGAGAACATTGTTAATATAAGGAAAGAGATTCGATATCAAATAATTGATGATATCGAATATTATGATGAGAATGAGATGGACTTTGAACTTGATACTCATCTGGATCTCTATATAGAAGAGGTCTGTAAAAAATATGGAGTTAGGCTTACTTCAAAATTTGTAAAAGAGATTGAAGACACAGCATGGAGACCATTTCGAAATTTTACAAAAAGAAGAACTAAAACGAAGAAGACTAAAAATTCAGTAGGTTTATGTAAGAAAAAATTTAAGCCACACAAGTTTAGTGAAATTGTGACCGAATATTTACCCGAAGAATCATATCGGGAATTCAATGCAATTCAGTATCTAAAAAAGATTGAAGGAAATAAGAGGCTTATTCGCCTAGTTATAAATGAATTAAAGAAGGACAAGTCAATTTTAAAAGTATTTACAGATAATGGGCAAATTTTCTCTGCAGCTCTTGAGTTTATTCTAAAAAAGAATTTGAGCGTAAATACATATAATTATTATACTATAATGGATGCATTCTTTATTTTTTATTGTGAAAGTAAAAGATTAAATCCTGAAATTTTAAAGCATCTTTTCTGGGAGTTGTCCGAGAACAGTTTTAATTACGATTATTCAATAACTAAGACTCAAATAGATGGCTTATTGGATAAATATAATCTTTCAAAAGAAAGTTCAATATTATATCCTATTCTTACCCCTGACAAACATTGGTTTAAATTTTCCTCTTATGATATGAAAGTTTATTTTATTCTTGAATATCTGAATACGATTATAGATGATGATCAGTTCAAGGAGAAAGTTATCGATTATTCTTTTCTAATCAATGGAACTAATTTACTTAACGCATTGACCTTTGTTTGTAATAAGAGAGTGCGAGATGTTATTGTAATTCCCGAATTAAACAGATTCCTTTCTTCGATAGATACAACTTCTGATAAAACAGTGGTTTTATGTTTGCTAAAGTTCTTTAACGTGGAAGTTGAATTAGAGTGGGATAAACGAAACAAGTCATTTGAAAACTACTCTTTCTCAAATACAGAAGGCTTCTTTGAAATAGTTTTTTCGTATTTGGAAATTGATTTTGACATAACCAATTGGGATATTTTCTTTTGTAAAAAATATTTCTCCAAAGAAAATATAGATACGTATTTTATTAGGACAAAAAGTTATACCAACTTATACAAAAAAATAATTCATACTGTTGAGAGTAAGAACAGAGTTTCTATTGTGACAGAAGAAAGAATGATATGTTTCGATATTAATCTTTTTGAATTCGCAAGTGATGAAGAGAACTATATCCTTTTGAAAGAAATAGGTCTGGAGCAATATGTCTTGTCTCAATTTGAAGCTATTCGTCGATCGATAGCAAAATATAATAGCGATTTTTGACCGAACAAAAGTGTACTTATGTCTTTACGATTTGTATGATTTTTGGCTAATTAACAAAATCCTTCTTCTCTAGTCATTGAAAAAATTTAATAATGGAATAAGGTGATCGAACGAGCCTCCTCTCACTCCGCCGTTAAAAAAGCAAAAAAATAAAAACTGCAAATAAAACATCCGCTTTTTTATTAATCAAGGCCCTCCGATTCCTGATATTTCTAATAAATAACTGAATTCTGAATAATCAAATAGCATACTGAGAATACGAGAAAGAAAAATTTCAAGAACTTTTTCTCTAAAAGATTTCACTCTTCTTTTCGTATTTTCATTTCGAGGACAATGCCACGGAGTTCATTTGATAAAAAATGGCATTTATATAAGACTTTGCACAAACAGTTGAAAATGCCATTTTTGCCATACCACAATACCAAGTTTCCGCCCAAAATAGGGATTTAAGTATGGTCTGATTTATAAACGATACCAACGGCGGCAAGTATGCCTCGCGAATTTACTCAACGGTATAAAATTGCATATAAGCACCAAAAATAAAATATTACGATTGGCTGATTATAAATTGCCTTTACTAATTTTATAATTCATCATAAGAAATATAAGAGGCTCGCTTTTATCTGCTTTTTCGACCACTTTAAACGAAAAACAGACCTTTCTATTTAAATAGGTCTTATCTATTTTTGTTACAGACCAGCGCAAAGATTTTATGAGCAAAACAAATTACTTATTCGTATTCTTGTTATTTTTTTCTTGTGATCTGATCGATTATCATCCGTACGACGGAAAACTGAGTACATCCGAACGTGACATCAATAACCGTAATATCGAACGGATAGAAACTGCAACAAAAGACAAAGGGGTTATCCGTTTTGCTATGATTTCGGATACTCAACGCAAATATGACGAAACAAATGATTTTGTCAAACATATAAATCAAAGGGATGATATCGATTTCATTATTCATGGCGGGGATATCGCCGATTTCGGACTTAAAAAAGAGTATGAATGGACGATTGAGATTCTGAGCAAACTCAAACAGCCTTATATTGCAATAATCGGCAATCACGATGCACTCGGAAACGGCGATAATATATATGGCAAACTTTACGGGGTACAGAACTTTTCTTTCGTTGCTGATGATATAAAGTTCCTGTGCTTAAATACGAATGCTCTCGAATACGATTACACCAATCCGATACCTGATTTTGAGTTTCTCAAAAAAGAACTGGGAGAAAGCTCGCCGGAACAACGTACCATAGTCGTCATGCATGCTCCTCCGGGAAACGAACAATTCAACAATAATGTCAAGGATGTGTTTCAGGCGTATATTAAACGATTTCCTCATTTAATGTTCTGCCTGAACGGACACGATCATCGTTTTTACGAAGAAGATTTATTCAATGACGGTATTATTTATTACGGTTGCGGGAACATAAGGAAAAGAGGTTATTACCTATTCACCATTACTTCGGAGGGGTATACTCATGAGATCGTTTATTTCTAAAATTTTAATATTTCTGTTGTCTATATTTCCTGCTTTGCTAAGAGCCGAGAATGGGGAGAAATATGAAAAAAAGGCAGCTAAATATTCGTCTTTCTGGCAAAAGATGATTCCACGCTATACGAAATTACAATTTGCCGGCTCAATGGGAATGTTATCTCTGGGTACAGGATGGAACTATGGAAAGAATCATTGGGAGACGGACCTGCTGCTCGGTATCGTGCCCCGTAATTCAAACGACCGTGCTATGGCTTCATTTACCCTTAAACAAAATTACATACCCTGGCAGATTCCTATAAAAAATCAATTTTATTTCGAGCCTCTTTCCTGCGGTATTTATATCAACACGTTGCTCGACCGTGAATTCTGGATAAAAAACCCGGATAAATATCCGAAAAGGTATTATACATTTTCTACCCGTATACGTACCCATGTTTTTCTGGGAGAACGGCTGACTATAAAATTTAAAAACCCTAAGAGCTGGTATCATTCAATATCCGTATTCTATGAAATCAGCACTTGTGACCTTTATCTTATCAGTGCCATACCGAACAGTTACCTTAAACCTAAAGATTATCTGAGTCTTTCTTTCGGTCTTAAATGGCAAATACTATAAGATTTACTTTTTCATCCTGAAACTCCCAATACAGGCACAAAAAAGAAAGCACTATTATCAATAACAGTGCTTTCTTTCACTTTTTATATGGTGTCGTTTCTAATATGTTTTAAATATCAATTCAAAAACAGTTTCATGTCTTCATCTACCGTACCTATTCCGGCTATGCCAAAAGCCTCTACCAATATTTTTGCTACATTCGGAGAGAGGAAGGCTGGTAATGTGGGGCCTAAATGGATATTTTTCACTCCTAACGAAAGAAGGGCTAACAGTACAATGACTGCTTTTTGCTCGTACCAGGCAATGTTATAGGCAATCGGTAATTCATTAACGTCGTTCAAACCGAAAATTTCTTTCAGCTTCATCGCAATGACTACAAGAGAATAACTGTCATTACACTGCCCGGCATCCAGTACGCGAGGTATGCCGCCTATGTCGCCTAAGGGTAATTTGTTGTAACGATATTTTGCACAACCGGCAGTAAGAATGACCGTATCTTTCGGCAATCTTTCTGCAAATTCGGTATAGTATCCCCGGTTTTTCATACGTCCGTCACAACCTGCCATCACAAAAAATTTACGAATCGCACCCGATTTCACAGCATCGACTACTTTATCTGCCAAAGCAAAAACCTGTTCATGCGCAAAACCTCCTATAATTTCACCTTTTTCTATTTCAGTAGGGGGAGCACATTTTTTCGCATGTTCTATAATCCGGGAAAAGTCTTTGGGTTTCCCGTCTTTTCTATCGGGGATATGGGGGAAGCCTTCGAACCCGGAGGAGCCTGTCGTATAAACTCTATCGGCATAAGTTGCATTCGGTTTCGGAGGGACAATACAATTGGTAGTAAAGAGTACCGGCCCGTTAAATGCTTCAAACTCCGAAGTCTGCATCCACCATGAGTTTCCGTAATTTCCGACGAAATGCTTATATTTTTTGAATGCCGGATAATAATTAGCGGGAAGCATTTCACTATGCGTATATACGTCAACTCCTGTTCCTTCGGTTTGTTCAAGCAGATCTTTCATGTCACGAAGGTCGTGCCCGGATATAAGAATTGCAGGATTGTTCCGTACACCAATATTTACCCGTGTCATTTCAGGATTTCCATAAGCAGTGGTATTGGCTTTATCTAATAATGCCATCACTCTTACCCCCATGCTTCCACATTTCAATACCATAGCAACAAGGTCGTCGGCTGAAAGCGTATCGTTTTCAGTGGCGACCAGGGCTTCCTGCATAAATGCATATATTCCGTTATCTTTATATCCGAGATTTGCAGCATGTTCGGCATAAGCCGAAATTCCTTTTACTCCATAGATAATCAGTTCACGCAACGAGCGGATGTCTTCATTTTTAGTTCTCAGGACGCCCACATGCGTTGCCTTTTCTTCCATCTCCTGCAGATTGTTGCTTTTCCATGTGAGGCAATCGCATTTTTCTCCTTTAAGAGGATCTTCTCCCATTGCCGTTAATTTTTCCAATAACTTTTCACGAACATCGAACGCTTCTTTTATCTTTTTCACAAAGCGTTGCTTGTCGAAGTTCGCATTGGTAATAGTCATAAACAGGCCGTCAACAATAAATTTATCTACTTCGGCGCTTTCTATGCCTTTTTCGCGTAAACGAACCGATAGCTTAGAGATTCCTCTCATTATATAAATGAGCAAATCCTGAAGAATGGCAACATCGTTCGTTTTTCCACAAACCCCAATAAACGTACAGCCTTTTCCTTTCGCTGTTTCCTGACATTGATAACAAAACATAGCTTTTATTTTGGTTAATAATTAGATCCATTCTTCACTGATTATTTCGCCTCTTACTCCGATAATAATTTTTTTTACAGGAATTTTCCGATTTGCATTCGCTACGGCTTGCTGTGCTATCTGAACCAATCTTCCACAACAGGGGACTTCCATAATAACGACCGTCAAAGTATTAATGTTCGCCCCGTCGATCATTGCTGCCAGTTTTTCCAAATAGCTCTCTTTTCCGGTATCAAGTTTCGGACAAGCAATTGCCAATACACGATTTTTTAGAAAGCAGTCATGGAAATTGCCGTACGAAAAAGCGGTACAATCAGCAGCAAGTACGACATCTGCATTCTGAAAATACGAGGCTCCCGGATTTAGCAAATGCAATTGTACAGGCCATTGACGCAATTGGGACGGGGCATCATCGGTCGATATTGTATTATGCTTTACCGGAGCAAAGAATAATTCCCGTTTTCCCGGACAACTAAACGTGTGCCCCTGTCTTACATCCTGTTTATTTCCGTTTGTTAATCCGATCCTATTTATTTTTATATCATGTTTTCTCAAATAATCGACTCCCTGATTGAAATATTCCATTTCATTGTGTTCTTTCAGATGTAGTAAATGCGCCCAAATCGTTTTTTCTCCTTTTGAAACAAGCCGTTCCATAACGGCTATCTCATCATAGGGAACTGCCTCCCGCTCTTCCAACTCAATCGCTCCGAGAGGACACTCACCGATGCAGGCACCTAATCCATCACAAAACAGGTCGCTGATCATACGAGCTTTACCATCAATAATCTGTAATGCTCCTTCGTGGCAACCGTTGACACATAATCCACAACCGTTGCAGAGCTGCTCGTCTATTTTTATGATTGTTCTTTTCATTGTTTTACTTCTATCTTCAGCGAAATTACACTCTGTCTTCCCCAAAAACTGTCACATTTGTTACACTACCCGAAAAAAGTTTATATTTGCAGAACAATAAAAAGTCTGTAATCCCGAATTCGTAAATCTCTGAAACACAAAAACTATGAATAGTAACGATCTATTCTCTTGCCCTATCTGCCGAAATATTCCGGAGCAGGAACGAGCTGCTTTTTTAGAACAGTTGGATTACAAAATAAAATATTACAAAAAGGGCGAATTTGTAGCCCATCAGGAAGATGCAGTCAATGCTCTTTATCTTTTATTGAAAGGCAGTGTAAAAACCGAAATGATTTCGGATGCGGGCGCTGTATTAAAAATCGAGACTATCAAGGCTCCCAGTCCTCTGGCTCCTGCTTTTCTGTTTGCGGAGAATAACCGCTTCCCGGTAGATGTTATCGCTCTCGAAGAGTGTGAAGCGATTCTTATCTTAAAAAGTTCCATAATGAAACTGTTAGCCAGTAACGAAGCTTTTTTACAGGGGTTTATGGCTTTCAATTCGAACCGTACAAATTTTCTTTCGGAACGAATCAAATTATTTTCCATCAAAACAATTAAAGGTAAACTGTCCCAATATATTTTAAGCAGGGCAAAAAATCTTCATTTTACCTTAGATATGCCTCAGACACAATTAGCCGAATATTTCGGAGTTGCACGCCCATCCTTAGCAAGAAGTCTTTCCGAACTGATCGAGGAGAAGGTTATAACACTCGAGAAACGGCAAGGGGTGATATTAAATTTAAATGTATTGAAGGAATTTATTTCCCAATAGGCTAAAGTATATTCGTTATCGGATTATGTAATTTTCTTTATCTACCGATTACAGCTAAACCAAAACAGAAATCCCATGAAAATCTCATTTCTTTCTTTGTTTCTTTTTTTGATTTTATTGTTCTCTTGCAACGAGAATCCCTCAATAAAGGTCGTTAACCTTACATGCGAATCGCTTACCGACCCTTTAGGCATCGACACTCCTACCCCACGCCTCAGCTGGCAGCTTTCATCAAATGAAAGAGATATCGAACAAACCGGATACCGTATTATCGTTTCGTCTTCTCTCCAAAAGCTAAACGGTGAAGAGGGCGATATCTGGGATTCGGAGGCAACAGATTCCGATAATTCCATTCTTATTCCTTATACCGGCCCTATACCGGAAAGTCGGAAAACTTATTACTGGAAAGTCAAAGTTTCCACAAACAAGGGGGAGTCGAAATGGAGCGAGCCGGCATCATGGACAATGGGATTCCTTCAGCCTTCGGATTGGCATGCCTCATGGATCGGTCTGGACAAAAGTTTTCCGGGCGATGTTCTGGAAGATAAAACAAAGCTTTCCGCCCGTTATCTTCGCAAAGAGTTTGTATCGGATAAAGAGATCAAAAATGCGACTTTATATATATCCGGGCTCGGATTATACGAGGCATACTTAAACGGAGAGAGAATCGGCACACAGGTATTGTCTCCTACAGCTACGGATTATTCGAAATCCGTAAAGTATAATACTTTCGACGTTACCGACTTGTTAAGAAAAGGAGACAACGCTATGGGTGTCATTTTAGGCAACGGGCGTTTCTTCAGTATGCGCCAACCGAAAAAAATGAATCTCGGGATTCCGGAGATACGGCATTTCGGATTTCCGAAAATGATCGCTCAACTCGAGATTTTATATACTGACGGCAGTAAACAAATTATCACAAGCGACGATTCATGGAAAATTACGGCAAACGGTCCGATACGTTCAAACAGTGAATTCGACGGCGAAGAGTACGATGCGCTAATGGAGATGCCGGGGTGGAATCGTGCGCATTTCGATGACAACAACTGGCTACAGGCCGAAATGGTGGAGGCTCCGGAAGGTAAAATCGAATCTCAATACAACTATAATATCGAAGTGATGGACACTATCTATCCTATTGCGATAACAGAACCGAAACCGGGTATGTATATCGTCGATATGGGACAAAATATGGTCGGATGGCTTCATATGAAGATCAAGGGGAATAAGGGTGATCAGGTACAGTTGAGATTTGCCGAAACCCTGAAAGACGATGGTACGCTTTATCTCGATAATATCCGCGGTGCACTTGTTACGGATAGATATATCCTGAAGGGTGGCGATACGGAAACATGGGAACCATCCTTTACTTACCATGGTTTCCGGTTTGTTGAGATAACAGGATTTCCCGGCAAACCTTCGCTCGCCGATTTTGAAGGTAAAGTCGTATATGACGGGCTCAAAACTATCGGGAATTTCGAGACATCGAATGCTTTGATCAATCAAATCTATAAAAATGCTTACTGGGGCACACGCAGCAATTACCGTAGTATGCCTACGGATTGTCCGCAGCGCGACGAACGAATGGGGTGGTTAGGCGACCGGGGGATGGAATCGTTAGGCGAGAGCTTTATGTTTGATATTCATCTTTTTTATGTGAAGTGGCTGAACGACATCGAGCAGTCTCAACGTGCCGACGGTTCTATTCCGGATGTTGCACCCAACTACTGGAAGCTTTATAACGATAATATGACGTGGTGCGGGGCTTATCTTCTTATCGCCAATATGCTTTACGAACAATTCGGCGATAAAGAGCCGATTCTGAGCCATTATGCTTCTATGAAAAAATGGATCAATTACATGAAAGAGAAATATGCCGTGGATCATATTATGACAAAAGATACTTACGGAGACTGGTGTATGCCGCCGGAATCTCCCGAATTGATCCATTCAAACGATCCCAACCGTATGACGAATCCCGCTGTTTTGAGCACAACGTATTATTATCATCTGCTTAACCTGCTAACCCGTTTTGCTACTTTATCGGACAATCCGACGGATGCTGTCGAATTTGCGAAAGAGGCGGAAGCGGTGAAAAAGGCTTATAACGATAAATTCCTGAACAAGCGGGAGGGGTATTACGATAATAATACGGTTACGGCAAATATATTGTCTTTACGTTACGGCATGGTTCCGGAAGAGTATAAAGAGGCTGTCTTTAACAATGTCGTGAAAAAAACGCTGGAAGAGTTTAACGGGCATGTAAGCACGGGACTGGTCGGGATGCAGCAGTTGATGCGCGGTCTTTCCGATTACGGACGTACCGATATTGCTTATAAGATCGCCACGAATAAAACTTACCCAAGCTGGGGATATATGATCGAAAACGGGGCTACGACTATCTGGGAGCTCTGGAACGGCAACACTGCCGATCCGAGCATGAACTCGGGAAATCATCTTATGTTGCTGGGCGACCTGATTCCCTGGTTTTACGAATATCTGGCGGGCATAAAGAATGCTCCGGGGAGCGTCGCATTCAAGAAAATTGCATTCAAACCATATTTTACAGACGATCTTAATTTTGTTCAGGCCTCATTCGAATCGGTGCAGGGGGTCATTGCCAGTTCATGGGAAAAAGAGGATGGTACATTCCGGTGGAAAATCACTGTTCCTGCAAATACTACAGCTACCGTATATCTTCCGACTTCGGATAAAAATTCGATTAAAATCGATCATAAAAGGACAATTTCTGCCGAAAGGGCGGAGTTCGTAAAACTGGATGATGGTTTTGCCGTATTCGAAGTTAAATCGGGAGATTATCATTTTTCATCGGATTTGTAAAAAGACTATATTACAATAAAATGCATAGCCATCACAAACACAACACAAATATTTAATATTCAAACAGATACATTCATTTCATATTAAAACAACAAGATTCTGATAAAAACTTATCAATAATATATTATCACGATACTCCAAATGTAAATAAACCTAATCTGGAATTCTATCTATGTAGTATTCACATTTCCTACATAAGATTTTTTATCTTTGTCCAGATTATTAATCTTGAGTTAACATGAAGATCTGCTTACCTACAGATATAAGTATTATTACTACATATCGCTGCCCTATGCAATGTAGGATGTGCGATATATGGAATAACCCGACAGAAAAAAGTAAAGAAATAACACCCGAAGAATTAAAAATACTGCCCAACGTAAAATTTATCAACATTACAGGCGGAGAACCATTTATCCGGGAAGATCTGGAAAAAATCGTAGAAGTCGCATTCTCTAAATCTCCCCGGGTAGTTATATCAACCTCCGGATGGTTTGAAGAGAGAGTGATTGCTTTAGCAAAGAAATTCCCTAAGATAGGAATACGCATAAGTATTGAAGGGCTATCATGCAAAAACGATGAACTGAGGGGAAGACAAGGCGGCTTCGATAAAGGGTTGAGAACATTATTAGTCTTAAAAGAAATGGGAGTAAAAGATATTGGGTTCGGATGTACTGTATCTAACAATAATTCAGAAGATATGCTATCCCTATATCGTCTTTCCAAATCTCTCGGAATGGAGTTTGCGACAGCGGCTTTTCATAATTCTTACTATTTTCATAAAAGTGACAATGTTATTACGAATAAAGATGAGGTTTGTTCAAATTTTGCAAAACTTATCGATATGCAAATGAAAGAAACCCATCCAAAATCGTGGTTCAGAGCATTTTTTAATATGGGGCTTGTCAATTATATCGAAGGAAACCGGCGTATGTTGCCATGCGAAGCAGGATTGGTCAATTTTTTCGTCGATCCATACGGTGAAGTATACCCGTGTAACGGATTAGAAAAAAAATACTGGAAAGAGAGCATGGGGAACATTCGCAACGTAAAGTCCTTTAAAGAGATATGGGAAAGCCCGCAAGCGGAAAAAGTCCGAGATTTAGTGCGGAAATGTCCAAAAAATTGCTGGATGGTCGGTACTGCATCGCCCGTAATGAAAAAATATATTCAACATCCTCTAAAATGGGTATTAAAGAACAAATGGAATTCATTAACGGGCAAGCCTATCTGTTTAGACAAAAAATGGTATAATGTAGGTCAAGATCCTAATCAAGGCAATCTTAAACAAAACTTTTAATTGTTCATGAAGATTGCTGTAACCGGAACACGGGGAATACCTAATATATTAGGTGGTGTAGAAACGCATTGTGAAGAATTATATCCTATCATTGCGTCTATGGGATATGAAGTTACTCTCATACGCCGGTCTTGCTATATTACCGCTAATAATAAAACAGATTCTTATAAAGGCGTCAACCTCAAAGATATTTATGCTCCCCGAAAAAAAAGTTTAGAAGCAATTATTCATACGTTCCTAGCCGTTTTGTATGCAAAGAAAATTAAAGCGGATATTATACATATACACGCAATAGGCCCCTCTATTATGGTTCCTTTTGCCAGACTTTTAGGCTTAAAAGTCGTTATTACCCACCACGGTCCGGATTATGACCGAAAAAAATGGGGATATCTTGCAAAATTTGCTTTGAAAACGGGAGAAAAGTGGGGTGTAAAATATGCAAACAAAGTAATTGTCATATCCGAAGTAATAAAAGAGATCGTTAAAAAGAAATATAACCGGAATGACGCTCATTTAATTTTTAACGGGGTCAACATTCCATCTAAAATAAATACTACAGATTATATTTCTTCTTTCGGATTAAAATCAAAAAAGTACCTACTGACCGCCGGTCGTTTCGTAGAGGAAAAGAATTTCGATTTATTGATCAAATCTTTTTCAGGATTGAAACAAAAAGAGTATCAATTAGTAATCGCCGGAGATGCAGACCATGAAACCGAATATTCCATAAAGTTAAAAAAACTGGCACAAGAGCATCATGTCATTTTAACCGGATTTATTAAGGGTGCACAACTAAATGAGATTTTTTCTCATGCTGCATTATTTGTTCTGCCTTCCAGTCACGAAGGACTTCCCATAGCTCTTTTAGAGGCTATGAGTTACAATTTAGATGTTCTGGTGAGTGATATTCCGGCAAATAAACTTCAGGAGTTAGACTCCTCGGATTATTTTATATCAGGCTCGCCGGATGACCTTCAGAATAAATTAAAATCCAAATTATCAAAGATTCAAATTAACCGGAATTATGATCTGGACTCGTATCAATGGCCCAGCATTGCAGTACAAACATGCTCTATATATAAAGCACTGATATGTGGAGATAAAGGTTATTGAAGTTGTTCTCCATTACCATTATTATCAATATTTGATATAAGGCTTATACATTCTCTAAATTTTCCTCCATACAAAAACGTATTATTATCCTCTTTTTCTGTAACTCAGTATTGCCCAGCCGTTAAAGAAAAGGGCGAAGCTTACCAAGGCGATGGCCTGGGGGGCGAGTTCGGTTATGGAGCTTCCTTTCAGGTAGACCTGACGCATTACCTGTATAAAGTATTTGAGGGGGTTGAACATAGCCATGTTCTGGGCCCATTGGGGCATGCCGGAAAGGGGGGTGAAAAGACCGCTCATCAACATCAGTATCATCATGAAAAAGTACATGACAAACATAGCTTGCTGCATGGTGTCGGAATAATTGGATATTACGAGTCCGAAACCGGACATTGCAAGTACATAGAGCAGCGCGTAGAGATAGACGGTCAGGAGGCTTCCTTGCGGCGTCAAGCCGTACACCATCCAGGCAAGGAGAAAACAGAGGCTGAGCACAATAAATCCGACAATCCAGTAGGGTATCAATTTTGCGACAATAAAGGTAAACTTGCTTACGGGGGTAACATTTATCTGTTCGATGGTTCCTTTTTCTTTTTCGCTCACTATATTTAAAGCCGGAAGAAATCCGCACAACATTGTCAGGGCCATAACGACCAATGCGGGAACCATAAATATCTTATAATCCATGTGGGGATTAAAGCGATTCTGTACTATTATCTCTACCTGCGGAATATTTGCCTTACCGGAAATTCCCGATTCGGAAATTATTTCTTTATTGAAATCAGCAACTATCGAAGAGAGATAGGTACTTCCCAACGATCCTTTGGTTCCGTTTACCGTATTAACAGAGATCAATACTTTACTGTTTCCTTCTTTCACAAAATCGCGGTCGAATGTTGCGGGTATTTCAAGTATAATATCGGTATTTCCCCTTTCCACTCCGTTCATCGCTTCTTCATAAGAGGAAGCGACTTCCACGAGATGAAAGTAATCCGACGAGGAGGCTTTCTCGAGTAATCTGCGCGAATAGGTATTTTTGCAGTTATCGACTACGGCCAGGTTGATGTTCCGAATCTCCATATTCGCAGCCCAAGGTAGAACCAACATCATCATTAAGGGAAAGCCTATGATGAGCCGCGGCAAAAAATTATTCCGGAACATTTGCTTGAATTCTTTCTCTATCAAATATTTTATCCTCATTTTCCTATATCTTTAAAATCATCTGCCAAGCAGGTGTCACAGCCTGACATTGAATTTCTTTATACTTACGGTTAAAAGCAGAAGCGCCATAGCGGCAAGTATTATTATCTCTTTCGTTACGTAAGCCAGCCCTACCCCTTCGATCATCACTTTCTTTACGGCCATTATGTACCATTTTGCAGGAATTATATCGGATATCCACTGCAATATGAGGGGCATGTTTTCCGTCGGAAAGATCATTCCGGAAAGGAGCACGACGGGCATCATCAGTATCATTCCGGATGCGAGCATTGCTGCCATCTGCGTTTGCGTAAGAATGGATATCAAAAGGCCTAATGAGAGGGATACCAGAATAAACAGCATCGATACCGAGGCCAGTAAAAACAGATTACCGGCTACCGGCACTTCCAACAGGTAACGGGAGAGTAACAATATGGTCACGAGATTTACACAGGAAAGAACGAAATAGGGTATTGCTTTAGCTATCACCACAAATATGGGACGTACAGGGGATACCAGGAGGACTTCCATCGTTCCCATCTCTTTTTCGCGTACAATGGAGATGGATGTCATCATTGCGCATATGAGCATCAGTATCAGTCCCATCACTCCCGGTACAAAATTGTATGCTGCTTTCATTCCAGGATTATAGAGCAACTTTACCTGGGGGATGATATTTCCCGCAGGGATATATCCTGACTGTGTATTTTCCGCTTGTACCGCCCGGATTACATTCGTCGCATAACCGACCAGCATCGTTGCTGTATTGGGGTCTGTCGCGTCAGCAACGAGTTGCACGGATGTTTTGCCCGTATGCAGAAGATCATCGCTGAAATGATCACTGAAAACCACAACGAGGTCTGCCTGATTTTTTCTGAAGACATTATTTATTGCTGCATTATCGGTCAAATATTGCGTCACATTCATATATTCATTGGCATCGATGCGGTCGATTATACGACGGGTCAATTCATCTTTCGACGGGTCGAATACCGCTACGCGAACATTTTTCACTTCGGTGGTTATGGCAAAGCCAAACAGTACGATCTGTACTATAGGCATGCCTAACAGAATCAGCATGGTGCGTTTATCACGGAATATATGATAGAACTCTTTTGTTATAAATGCCAAGAATTGTTTCATGTTTATTCTCCTCTCTTCGCTTTACGTGCCAACAGATAAAATACTTCATCCATGGTTCCCACTTCAAATCGTTTTTTTAATTCAGAAGGGCTATCAAGCGCTTCTATGCGTCCGTCGACCATAATGGATACGCGATTGCAATATTCGGCTTCGTCCATATAATGGGTCGTAACAAAAACCGTTATTCCTTTGTCGGCTGCCTGATAGATGAGTTCCCAGAATTGCCGCCGTGTGACAGGGTCGACGCCTCCGGTGGGTTCATCCAGAAAAACGATACGGGGCTCGTGAAAGATAGAGACGGAAAAAGCCAGTTTTTGTTTCCATCCTAACGGCAGACTTTGTACCAGCGTGTTCCGCTCGGATTCGAATCCGAGGCGTTTCAACAGGTCATCGGTTTTCTGCGCTATTTCTTTATCGCTTAAACCGTATATTCCTCCGAACAGACGTATGTTTTCCCACACTTTCAAATCTTCATACAATGAAAATTTCTGGCTCATATAGCCTATGTTCTGCTTGATTTGTTCGGATTCTTTATTGATATCGAATCCGGCAACCGTTCCGGTTCCTCCCGTGGGTTTGCTCAAACCGCAAAGCATACGCATTGCCGTGGTCTTGCCTGCTCCGTTTGCTCCCAGAAATCCAAATATTTCGCCTTTTCCCACATCGAACGAGATGTTATCAACGGCTGTGAAGCTTCCAAAGCGTTTGGTTAGTTTTTCTACATGTATTACCGGATTTTCCATCATTCTGCATTTTGTGACATTTGCATATAGCAGTCTTCTATCGTTGCTTGTATGGGTTTTATCTCTATTTCTCTATAGCCTTGCCTGCTCAAACGATCTCCGAGCGAGACTATTGTCAACCGTTTATCATCAACTGTAATATGGTGAACATCTCCGAACGAGAAACAGGTTTTCACACCATCCAGAGTTCTCAGGTCCTGCAATAACGAAGACATTTTATCGGCTTTTACAGCCCAAAGGGTTTCTTTGAAATTATCTATTATTTGTCCGGGTGTTTCAATATCGAGAAACGTTCCTTTCCGAATCAACGCTATACGGTCACATAATACTGCTTCATCCATATAAGGGGTAGAGACGACAATTGTGATACCCTGCTCTTTCAATCGCGTCAACATTGCCCAGAATTCTTTTCTCGAAACGGGATCAACACCGGTTGTGGGCTCGTCCAAAAAGAGGACCGAGGGCTTATGAATCAAAGCACAGCTCAATGCGAGTTTTTGCTTCATTCCTCCGGAGAGTTTCCCTGCTTTACGCGTTTTGAAAGGTTCTATTTGTTTATAAATATCTTCTATGAGGGTATAATTTTCTTCAATCGTCGTTCCAAATACCGTTGCGAAAAAGCGAAGATTTTCTTCTACGGTCATGTCCTGATACAGGGAGAAGCGTCCGGGCATATAGCCTACGCGTTTTCTAATTTCCTTATAGTCTTTTACAACATCATATCCATCGACCAACGCTTTTCCGCGATCGGGTAGAATCAATGTGGTAAGAATACGGAAAAGCGTCGTTTTTCCGGCTCCGTCGGGGCCAATAATTCCAAACAGTTCTCCTCTATTAACAGAAAAAGAGAGAGCCGTCAGTGCTGTAACGGTTCCATACGCTTTGTCCAACTGTATAACGTCAACTGCATTCATGGTTTCAGTTTTACCTGTCCGTACATTCCTATTTTTATATATCCGTCATTTTTTACCGCTATTTTCACTGCATAAACAAGATTCGCTCTTTCGTCTTTTGTTTGTATGTTTTTCGGTGTAAATTCCGATTCATCGGCGATCCATGTAATTTTCCCGGGATATTCCTTTATATTGTCTTTTCCGTAATCGGCTATCAGCGTTACATTTTGCCCTATTTTTATATCCGACAACTGATCGGAGGTGACATATGCCCTCAAAAACATATTATCTATATCGGCTATTTTAAAAAGTGCTTTTCCGACAGATGCCAATTCTCCTTGTTCTGCATATTTCGTCAGGATCGTTCCGTTTATAGGACTGGTTATGTGGCTTTTCTGCAACTGGTCTTCTATCTGTGCCACCTGCACGTCGATTGCCGCGCTTTCTCCTTCTATGCTTTGGTTTCCGTTTTCAAGCGTCGATATCTGAGCTACCAATTGTTTCTCAAGCACCAGCAGTTCTGCGTCAATGTCATCGACTTGCTTTCTGTTTGCCGCATTGCTTTCAAGGAGTGCTTCAAAACGGGCTTTTTCATATTTCTGCTTTGCTATTTGTTCACGCGTAGCTGCTATTTGTTTCGCTATGTCGGAACGCCTACTGTTGACGGATTTTATATTTTCCAGCAATTGTTGCTTTTTCAGCCAAAGCTGCACGGTATCAATGTATCCAATTTCCTGATTTTCGGTAAGCCTCTGTCCTTCCGTAACATCGAACTGCATAATTTTTCCGTTCGCCTCTGCAGATACAATAACTTCCGTAGCTTCAAACGTGCCTGTGGCATCGTATTTTCCATCATTATTACCACAAGAAACAAATGCTGTAACAAATAAAATATAAAGTAAAATATTCCCGATCGTTTTCATAGGAATCCGTTTTAATTATTAGTTGTATTTTTTATTTCATAGATTGTCATAAGCAGTTGCACTTCGTGAAGAAGCTTGTCCTGCCGAGCCTGGTCTTCGGCGGTTATATCGCGAAGCATATCCGTAACCGTCAGGGTTCCGTTCCTGACCTTTACTTCCGAAGCTTTCCGTATATTTTCCCTCAAACGGATGATTTCATCATCATTCTGCATCAGCTTACGGATTTTCTCTACCTCATTATTCTGCTGCGTCAATTGTAATCCGGTATTGAAAAGGAAAGTTTCTCGCTGAACATCGATATTGCTTTGATTTGTTTCCAGCAGCCTCCGGTCGTTCTTTTTCGTATATAAGCCGCCAAAGTTCCAGGAGAGTTTCAATCCGGCTATATAATAAGGGGAGAACTCGTTTTTCAGCATATTCAATCCGGGATTTCCTATGCCCCCTTGTACAAATGCCCCCAGTTTAGGAAGATTTTTTGCTGTCAGCATGCTTTTTTGTACCTCAAACTGATTGTATTGTGCGTCCATCAAATAGAGTTCGGGCCGGTTTATCTGCATATCTATATCCTCTCTTAAGGCTGGTTTCAACAGATCATCGCTCTTTACCATTTCGCCTATCATAACCGATAACATTTCCTGATAGGCTGTCCGTAGCGCTTCCAGCTCGGTTTGTTTCTGGATTGCATTCAATTGATTTACTTTCACTGCGTCTAAATCTGCCTGATTGGCGATACCATTTATTATATACGACGCGACTTCCGCGTAATTGCGTTTCAGTTCGTCCTGAAGCAGTGCATTTTGCTTTAATTGTTCGTTCAGAAGAAGTATTCCGAAAAAGAGATCGTTTACACGTTCATTCAACGTATATAAATCAACTTCGAGCTGCTTTTCTTCGACAGCGGACGAAGCTTTTGTTATTTTCTTCTGCTTATTGATTACTCCTCCGTCCCAAATGGCCTGATTCACCTCGACTACGGCCTGATACTGATCCTTACTTAATCCATCGATTTCCAATCCGGGTAACTTTACCGGAATTTCCGTAACTTCAGACTGATAGGTCGCCTTTGCGGACAGGGCAACCTGCGGCAGATATCCTCTTGCTGCATTTGTCAAATTATATTCTTTCGATTTGCCGATTAACTCATAACGTTTTATCAACGGATAATTTTCCCTTGCTTTTTGCTGACAGGTTTCAACCGTCAACTGTGCATTTACGGCAACGCTCCAAAGAATGGAAGCAAAAATGAGCCAACCTCTATTTATCCTCATAATCCGTTTTATTTTAACTGTTATATTTAATAGTGTTATTAATTATCCGGTAAAAAAATTACTCAGAGTGCAGACTTTTCAATATTGTCTTTACATTTTCCCGTTTACGATTTGCTATTATTTTCTTCATTTCCTCATCAGAAACTTTAACTATATTCTGCATTACCGGTTTCAACAAGAATATTCCCACATTGAGGGACAAGGCAGTAATAAAAAAATCGATCACCGATATTTTCCGGATATTTCCCTTTTGTATTTCCTCTTCCAAATCTTTTTCGAATTGTGCCATAATGGAACGTGGTATCTCTCCTACCTTTTCTTTTATTGCCGCTAATCTTTCGGGATTCGTGGTTACTTCATTTATAACTAAAAAAGGCAACCGCGGGTTTTGTTCCAAAATGTCGAAATGTGCTTCTATTTTCCGGGTCAATTTTTCTTCAAAGGTTCCTCCTTTCTGGTCTATCTCAAAAAACGTAGAAGCAAATAAACGAACCTTCTGCTCAAAAACTCTCTGAAAAAGATTTTCTTTCGTACGAAAGTAATAATGTACTAACGTCTGATTACAACCTACCTTTTTCGCTATTTCAATAGTAGAAGTAAGCGCAAAGCCTTTCTCCAGAAATAATTCTTCCGCAGCGCTCAATATTGCCTGTTCCATCGAAGCATCTTTTTCTTCCTTCATATATATTAATAGAATTATTTAATAGTATTATTAATACACTGCAAAGTAAATTATATTTTTATATACCCAAAATATCCGGCCCGTTAAATTCTCATAAAAAAGATTTTCCGTATAAAGCGATATTACAAATAAAAAAAGATAGCCCGGCTGAATAACCGGACTATCTCTCTCTTTATCTATCAATAGATTTTTATTCCAGATAATAATGTTTCAGAGGTTTTAATTTCTCATTCAATTCATAGACCTGCGGAATGCCTGTCGGGATTTCCAATCCTACAATATCCTTATCACTTATATTGTCCAGGTATTTTACCAACGCTCTCAAACTATTTCCATGCGCTGCGACGAGCACTGTTTTACCGGATAAGAGCGTAGGTGCGATGTAATCCTGCCAGAAAGGCAATACACGTTTTATCGTCATTTCCAACGATTCGCCCAATGGTAATACGGCGGGATCGAGTCCTTTGTATTTCACATCGAAAACAGGATTACGCGGATCGTCTTTTTCCAACATGGGGGGTGCAATATCGTAACTTCTTCTCCAAATGTGTACTTGCTCTTCCCCAAATTTTTTCGCTGTTTCCGCTTTGTTCAAACCCTGCAATGCACCGTAATGGCGTTCATTCAATCTCCAGTTGTGTATTTCGGGCACCCACAGCCTATCTACTTCCTGCGAGAGAAGGTGCTGTGTCCTGATCGCTCTTTTCAAAACCGAAGAAAAGGCTATATCAAATGTCAGTCCGGAATCTTTAATCAATTTGCCGGCATGACGGGCTTCCTGTTCTCCTTTTTCACTAAGGTCAACATCTTCCCATCCGGTAAATTTGTTTTCTTTATTCCAGACACTTTCTCCATGACGGACCAAAATTAATTTATACATAGCGTCTATCGTTTTATTGTTCTATCGTTCAAAAATCAGGCCAAATCTATAGAGGTATCAAGATATACGTCTTGAATTGTATGCAACAGTTCAACGCCCTCTTTCATCGGCTTCTGGAATGCTTTCCGACCGCTAATCAGTCCCATTCCTCCTGCACGTTTATTCACTACAGCGGTAATTACAGCTTCCTTAAGGTCTGAGGCTCCATTCGATTCTCCTCCGGAGTTTATCAAACCGACTCGTCCCATATAACTGTTTGCTACCTGATAGCGGCAGAGGTCTATGGGATGATCGGATGCTAATTGGGTGTACATTCTTTTATCGCTTTTAGCAAAGTTCAATGCGGTAAATCCGCCATTGTTCGTCGGCAGCTTTTGTTTTACGATATCCGCCTGAATCGTAGCACCCAAGTGGTTTGCCTGTCCTGTCAAATCGGCAGCGGAATGATAGTCTGTCCCGTCTTTTTTGAAACTGCTGTTTCGCAAATAGCACCATAAAATCGTTGCCATGCCCAGTTGATGTGCATATTCAAAGGCTTCCGATATTTCGATGAGCTGACGACGGCTTTCCTCGGAGCCGAAATAGATCGTAGCCCCAACGGCTACAGCACCCATATTCCATGCTTCTTCGACCGAACCAAAAAGAATCTGGTCATAGGTATTGGGATAACTCAACAGTTCATTATGATTTATCTTTACAATAAAGGGAATTTTATGTGCATATTTCCGTGCTACCGATCCTAATACGCCGAATGTCGAGGCTACGGCGTTACAGCCTCCTTCTATCGCAAGCTTTACAATGTTTTCAGGATCGAAATAGAGGGGATTGGGTGCAAATGAAGCTCCGGCCGTATGTTCAATGCCTTGATCGACGGGCAATATCGATACATAGCCGGTATGTGCCAGCCGCCCATGATTTAAAAGTGTCTGTAAACTGTTCAGCGTCGGTATATTCCGGTCGGAAGGAATCCATATGTCGTCTATCGTATCGGGCGACGGTGCATGGATGAGCGATTTATCAATAGTCTTACAAACATGTCCCAAATAAAATTCCTGCCGGTCACCCAGCAATTCTTTGATTTTTGTCGATTCCATAGCGCAATATTTTATGTTTATTTATATAGAACAGTTCAAAGAGCAAAAAGGCTTTCCTTTTATATTATTTTAAACTGTAAAGAGTTTGGAATAAACGCTTCGCCTCAGCATAGTTTAAGCAAGTTTAACTATGCGTTCGGCTTGCAGTTTATTTTAGGTACCTATATAGAATTTTACACCGTCGAATAAATCTGCAAGCCTTATTCGCCTCAGTTGGTATCGTTTACTAATAAACTCCATCCATAAATTTCTACCAGATGCAGGAATTTGACGCCGCTGCACAGCAAAACCTGTGCTTTCGACTGTTCGTGTAATGTTGTATATAAAACACGAAAAATATGAAGTGGTGGGCTTTCTTGATTTTATTTAACCGTTCGATGAAAATCAGATACCAAAAGCCGCTAATTATATAGAAGAACACCTTAATTTTCGTTATTCTCAACACATATCTTTATCTTTGCACTTACAAATATCAACAGCTGATAACAACAAAATAAGATAGTGAGATAACATTAAAACGAAATATTAATAATAGCATTTATATTATTCGATATACTCTGAAAATATGACAATTAGATGAAGTATAGACACGAATAAGTTCAGTGGACGCTTTGCGTGGGTGAAATTTATCGTCTGTAGGGATCACACCAAATACCTCAAAGGTATAAAGTTCACATTTCGTTTGTCTCATCCCGGGACATTTGTGTTCTGCACCCGTATTATTAAAATTATAGTTCGCGCTCAAAAACAGCGTAGATGAAAATTTATTATTTCGGAAAAATAGGCTTGTTGATAATAGGCTTCCTGATGGGATATTTTATACCTGCACGTGCACAGGTACAAGAACCGGATACCCTGCGTCAAACGGTATCTACCCAGTATGCCACGGATGATACACACAGTTTAAAGCTGAAAGAAGTGCTCATTCCGACAGCGGTAGTCGGAGTTTCCGCATTGTTTATTCACGACGGATGGCTGACGAAACAACGGGAGAATGTTCAGGATGTCCTTTCTGCCAAAGGACGGCATAAAACCAAAGTCGACGAATATAGCCAGTATGTCCCGATGCTGGCCGTTTACGGGTTAAATTTGTGTGGAGTGAAGGGACAACATGGACTCGTGGACAGGAGCATAATCCTTGCCATGTCGTATGCAACGATGGGTATTCTTGTTAATACAATGAAATACACATTTAAGGAAAAGAGGCCGAACAGTGACGCCCGCAATTCATTTCCTTCAGGACACACAGCCACGGCGTTCATGGGTGCCGAATTTCTTTACAAGGAATATAAAGGTGTTTCACCTTGGATAGGCTATGCCGGATATGCTGTCGCAACGGCTACAGGATATTTGAGAATATATAACAATCGACACTATATCAACGATGTAATTGCAGGTGCTTGTATCGGGATTCTAAGCGTAAAATTGGCTTACTGGTTATATCCCAAATGCTTTAAAAGGTCTAAATGTAACAAAGCGGTAACTATAGCCGGATTACCTTATTATTCTACCGAAGGCTGGGGTGTGAACATGTGCGTTCAATTTTAGTAAATTATGACAGATTACAAACGATGGACATGCGGAGCATTTCACGGAAACCGAAAAACTTCGCAACCACCTTTGAAATTGCCGTTTTCTATAGCAATACCCAGATTTCTCTATCCCAACCGACTCTTCGATACATATTACCGTATATATCCAAATCGACTAAACCTTACCAAATAGTTATTATAAGGGGGTTTTTATCCAAAACTTCAGTTTTATTAATGTAGCCCTACACGAAGACAGCTCCAAAATATTTTGGAGCTGTCTTTCCCCCAACCGGGGGTATGTCAAAAATTATGCAGCTAACATCAATCTATATAATCCAATGTTTTTTCTCCTATAATCTGACGCAGGGTGTTTTTCAGTTTTACGTACTGAATAAACAGATCGTGTTCGGGTTCTGCATCCAGTTCATGCATCGGACTCTTGAAGTAGAACGACAGCCATTTCTGAATGCCATGGAATCCACAACGCTGAGCCAGATCGGTAAACAGTACCAAATCAAGGCACAAAGGAGCTGCCAGAATCGAATCACGGCAAAGGAAATCGACTTTCAACTGCATGGGATAACCGAGCCAGCCGAATATATCGATGTTGTCCCAACCTTCTTTATTATCCTTACGGGGCGGATAATAGTTTATGCGGACTTTATGATAAACATTTCCATAAAGTTCAGGATATAAATCCGGTTGCAATATGGTATTTATTACCGAAAGTTTACTTTCTTCTTTCGTTTTGAAAGAGCCTGGATCATCCAATACCTCTCCGTCCCTGTTGCCGAGGATGTTGGTAGAGAACCATCCGTTCAGACCTAACATTCGTGTTTTCAACATCGGGGATAAAACGGTTTTCATCATTGTCTGCCCTGTCTTGAAATCTTTTCCGCAAATAGGTACTTTTTTCTGCTCTGCCAAATCCCATATTGCGGGCATATCTACCGTAAGGTTCGGCGCTCCGTTGATAAATGGCACCCCTTCACTCAGGGCGGCATACGCATAACACATACTCGGAGCTATTTCGGGACTATTTTCTTTCATTGCCTGCTCCAATTTTGCCAAATCCTTATGCGTATCGCTCATAGGCAAAAATACTTCCGTACTGGCACACCAGATAACGACCATCCGGTCACAGTTATTTTTTTCCTTGAATTTCCGGATATCTTCACGCAATTGCATTACCATGTCCCATTTTGTCGGAGCATCTTTTACCCATATACCACAAAGACGTTTTACAAAGTTCTGATCGAATGCGCCTTTCATCGGTTTAATGGCTTCCAGTTCGTCTTTTACTCCGTCTATATCTTTCCGTGTCAGTACTTCGGCATGCTTTGCAGCATCATATACGTTTTCAGGAAAGATATCCCATCCGCCGAATACGATATCATTCAATTCAGCCAAGGGTACAACGTCTTTAATTTTAGGGAAATTATTTTCATTCCGTTTTCCCAAACGAATGGTTGCCAATTGTGTAATCGAACCGATGGGTAATCCCAGTCCTTTTCTAACAGCTAATGTTCCTACAATAAAAGTAGATGCAACGGCCCCGCCTACACCTACAACAAGAACTCCAAGTTTGCCTTTAGGTTCTTTCATTTCAACTTTTTCCACGTCGTTCATATTTAATAAATAAACAAAAATCAATTCCCACTATCACGTTTTCGGGTGTGATTAAAAACAAGTACAAATGTAGAGCAGGTCTGCAATATTACAAAGTTCCATTTCACCATAGAACTGTCCTAAAAGTCGTTTTCTAAGAATTACAGAGCCTTATTAATAAGCCAACATTTATTATATTTATATTTTAACACACTTGCACAAAATACAACAAAAACAAACCGATAATGTTTATTAATTATTAAAAGATACTCAAATACAAGTTGAATAACAGGCTGTTATTTACTTATATCGGAAAATATATCCTGTAATGATTCCTAACCGTTCCATTCATTCGTGTTTACTAAATAATGCCCTGTGGGCTTCCTTTTATTTAAAGGGATAGATTTAGAGTCGCCTTCTTATCAAAATACTTAACTATTCTTATATTCCTTAGGTGTCATTCCGGTGTGCCGTTTAAAAAAACGTCCGAAAAAAGAGGGGTTCGGAAAATTCAAAACATCCGCAATTTGCTGAACGGTCATTTGAGAGGATCTCAGGAGCGCTTTCGATTCAAGAACGACAGCGGCATTAATCCATTCGACAACCGTTTTATGACTTATTTCTTTTACCGTAGTAGATAAATATTTAGGCGTGAGACAAAGTTGTCCGGCGTAAAAGCTTACGCTTCTTTCTTTCCTATAATGAATCGATACCAAACGTATAAATGATTTCAATATTTCTTCTTTACGGCTCATTTTAGAAGGCTCAACAGGCTTGTTGTTCTGGAATATCGCTCCTACTTCATATAAAAAGGCCATCAGTAATTTTTTCATGATTTCCTTTCTATAGATCTGATCGATTCTACTGTTATATTGTTTCCGTAAAAAAGAGTAAAATTCCAGCACTATAGCAATTTCGTCGTCGGAAAGAGAAATGCAGGGAAATTCTTTTATTTCTAAAAAGACAGGAAAGCGGCGAACATCACCCGATTCAATAAAATCGGGATCAAAAAAGAGGCTTTTGCCTACAAAATCATCACTTTTCGCCAAGGGTTGCACGATATATCCGGGCAAAAGAAAAATAATATCATTTTTTCTGATATCGTAACTCTGCAAATTTATTTCTACCTTGGCCTCTCCTTGCAAACAAAAACCTACCGTGATAAAATCAAGCCGAAGAGGGTTCTTAAATATCTGAAATTCATTCTGCTTTTCATCTGAAAATATAAGCTTCTGTGCTAACATATTTTCCGCGTCCCCCTCATTCAATTGAGCCAGACTTACAACCGGCAATTCGTCTTTCTTCATTTCCTGTCCGCTATATAATCAAAAGCAATCACAATATACCTCAACAAATATAAACATCCAAACGTTTAGTTAAGTGTAAAATTAAGATAAAAAAGAATTTTAGACCAGTTCTATAGAAAAAAAGAACTTGTATACATTTGCGGATACCTATAACTTCGCAACGTCTTAGAGAGATATAGTTTTAATTATTATCGCAAGAGGAAGATTGTAGAAAAGACAAGCTATAATCCGAAAGAGAAGGCTTTAAACATTTGATTTTCAATGTAGATGATTCACAAATATTTGTATCTTCTTTTATTCAGCATATTTCTTACGAGTAAAGTTTTTGCAGATACCGCTGCTCAAACCATTATCAAGGGCACCGTTACGGATTCATTATCGGGGGATGTTCTTCCTTATGTTTCGGTTTATCTGAAAGGAACTACGATCGGGGCTATGACGGATGATGACGGGAAATTCACCATTACCACCACGTCATCTGCAACCGAGCTGACAGCTTCTTCTTTAGGCTATCAGGAAAAAACCATCAAGATTAAAACAGGAACTACTAACAATGTAAAGTTTGTACTGGCTCCTACCTCTTATGAAATGGCCGAAGTGGTTATCAAACCAACCAAAGAAAAATATTCCAAAAAGAATAACCCGGCTGTCGAATTTATCAAGAAGGTAATCGATGCAAGGGACGAAAATGATCCGAAGAATCATGAATATTATCAAAACGAGCAATATGAAAAGATGACTTTTGCCTTAAACAACTTTTCGGAAGAGCAAAAGAAGAAATGGTTGTTCAAGAAGTTCCAGTTTATTTTCAATTACGTAGATACCTCGGAAGTATCGGGAAAACCGATACTGACTTTGTCTATAAAAGAGAAGCTGAAGGATTATTATTTCCGTAATTCACCGAAGAGCGAAAAAGAGTTAGTTAAGGCCGTCAAGCGCTCGGGTATAGACGAAATGTTCTCACAAGAGAGCTTACAGCAATTTCTGAACGAGGTGTTCAAGGATATAAATATTTTCGAGAATAATATTCCTTTATTTCTAAACCGTTTCGTAAGCCCGCTCTCGACGATGGGTCCTTCTTTTTATAAATATTATATCGAAGATACGGTTATGATAAACGATCAAAAGTGCATGGATATGACTTTCGTCCCTTTTTCATCGGAGTCTTTCGGCTTTACCGGACATATCTATGTCACTCTCGATTCCACTTATTTCGTAAAACGTATCAAGCTCAACGTTCCGAAGGATATTAACCTGAACTTCGTCGAACATATGACGATCGAGCAGGATTTCGACAGAGCCGATGACGGTACGCGACTGATTACCCGCGACGATATTACGGTCGAATTCAAAATCGTACCGGGGGGACAAGGACTATACGCGCGACGAGTCACGACATACCGCAATCACTCTTTCGAGCCACCGGAAGTGACTGGGGTATTCGACACCGAAGAGAAGGTTATAACGGAGGACGACGCTATGATGAAGAGCGATATGTACTGGGCAGATAACCGCCATGAACCGATAAAGAGCAAGGAGAATGCGGTCGAAAAACTTATGAAGCAATTACGCGAAGTCCCTGCATTTTATTACACGGAGAAGGTAATATCGGTTTTAGTAACCGGCTATATTCCAACAGCGAAAGAGAAAAGTAAATTCGATTTCGGTCCGATGAATACTACTATAAGCGGTAATGCTTTAGAGGGTGCGCGGTTCCGTGTCGGTGGTCTTACTACTGCCTACCTCAACAAACACCTTTTCGGGAAAGGTTATGTGGCATTCGGGACGAAGGACAAGAAGGTGATGTATTCCGCACAAGCGGAATATTCTTTCAAACCCAAGAAGGAACATGCCAACGAATTTCCGATTCATTCCATAAGGGGATTATACAGTTACGATATCAACCAACTGGGGCAGCATTATCTATATACAAATATGGATAATATATTTCTTGCCCTGAAACGCCAAAGGGACGATAAAATTACTTATTTGCGGAAAGCTGAACTAAGTTATAACCGGGAACATCATTTCGGGTTGTCGTATGGGGTAGATCTCCGGTTTAAAAAGGAGTATGCAACGGAATATGTTCCGTTTAAACTGAAGGGTAACGACGGAAATATTTATCCGGTAAAGGATTATACGATGAGCGAACTGGAGTTCAGGGTGCGTTATGCTCCGAACGAAAAATTCTATCAAACCAAGGGGAATCGTTATCCGATTACACTCGACGCTCCGATCTTCACTTTATCACATACGGTAGGTGTAAAAGGTATACTGGGCGCCCAATATAATTACAACCGTACGGAATTCGGCTTCCAGAAACGATTCTGGTTTTCTGCATTCGGCTATACAGATATTATCTTAAAGACCGGTAAGGTGTGGGATAAGGTTCCTTATCCGATGTTGCTTATCCCGAATGCGAATCTTTCTTATACCATCCAGTACGAATCTTATGCTACCATGAATGCCATGGAGTTTATCAATGATTTCTACGCTTCATGGGATGTTACTTATTTCGGGAACGGTATTCTGTTTAACCGGATTCCTTTGCTCAAATATTTAAAATGGCGCGAAGTTTTATCGTTCAGAGGTTTATACGGTCATTTAAGTTATAAGAATAATCCTTTATACAATGATGGTGTGTTCGTATTTCCGAACGGTACCTATGAAATGGGGAAAATGCCTTTTATGGAGGCAGGAGTCGGCATCGAAAACATTTTCAAAATACTCCGGATCGACTATGTCTGGAGATTAACTTATCGTGATCATCCCAATATCAATAAGGGCGGCGTGCGGATCAGCTTGCATTTTACATTTTAAGTTTCTTTATCTCCGATCTGTATTTACTACAATCACCTACAGACAGGAGATTCTGTAAATACATTTATCTATATTCTATAGTTAACTACAAGTCTGAAAGTATAAGGGGATATAGTTAAACAGATCATAAAAAAAACACAAAAGGGCTCTATAATATATTACAAATTATTTGTCTTATATCTTCTTTTCCCTAAATTTGCATTGGTTTATATACTTCATTGAGTTGAAGATGTAAATCTATTTTTTATTTGAGGTCGTTTTTTTATCATCCCTATATTCCGAAATCTGGTAAATTTCATAAATGCTAAAAGGGGAAATAAGACAACGGACTTCACGTGACAATTATATATATCAGTATATATAAAGAAACGGACGTGAGGTTGTTGTTTATCCTTTTAGCAGGTTGACCAGAGCCCGGAATATGGATAACAACAATGCTCACGTCTTTTTGCTTTAATTATTCGCCAATACAGTCCGCACTTACAAGAACGCTATTCTTAGACAATAATTAAGCAAAGGTACGAAAATTCATATACAAAATAAATTGCTATGAATTCTGTACTATTATGTATAATTGCCCTAATAATTGCGGCAGCAATTATTTATATCAAGCCGCCAGATTTTTAAAAAAAGAGAATAACCGCACACCGGAAAGAACCGGACGCAGGCATGAAGATCATTTACATTTCTCATGAAAATACGCTCGGATTCCGTCAACTCAATATCGTATCTTCATCGTGCGACCAAAAGGATGTGTCCGTTTTGTACCGGAGCAATCGCTTCAATACATCGCTGCTATCGTGGAACAGGGAGACGCGGGAGATTTATACGATCGATACCGACGAGCATCTTACAGGCAACGAGATTACTCTATATTCATTGCCTTTAGAGGGCGGAGAGAGGAAAAAAATAACAACAGTAGAGGCCGACGAGGTAAAGATGCCTTTAAATGGGAAATATCTATTTTATATCCAAAGGGATGTCTATCATCAAATATTCCGTAAAAATCTGCAAAGCGGGGAAACCATTCAATTAATCCAACCAAAAGAGAATTTCGAAATAGAATGCTGGGACGTGGCTGCCGACGGTTCTTTTCTTATTTTTAAAACCAATGAAAAACAGCAAGCGAACGGAACTCCGGCGACTTACCTCTATAAACTTTCGGGTGACGGTTCGAAGCAGACCCGACTGGCAAACCAACATAAGGATTTACCAATCAATTATTTAGCAATTTCACCTGACCAAAAGATGATTTTAACAGGGAGCCATAACAGGGTTTGCCTTAGTAATATAAAGGGACAAAAGAGTTTTTGTGTAAAAAAATTCCCGACAGATTTCAAAATCGATAATATTTTCTGGTGGCCGGACAGCAAAAAAATCTGTTTCGAATGCTATGACGAATGTTTTTTACATACCATGAACCTAAAAGGAAGAAAAAAGACCACGTCTTATCCTTCCATTTATTCAAAATGCTTAGTTATCAATACGTAAAGCTATAAAACAACGAAAGTCATACCGGAAAGCTTATCGTAAAACGACTTCCTTTATCGACTTCGCTTTCGACCCGTATCGTTCCTCCATGCGCTTCTACAAATTCTTTCGATATCGCAAGGCCTAACCCGCTGCCTTGTACTTTGGTACCGGGAACACGGAAATAACGGTCAAAAATGCTTTGATGATAACGTGGGTCTATCCCCCGCCCAAAATCTTGTACAAATATTTCTACCTTATCTCCGACTTGTGCAGCTCCGATAATTACACGTGCATTTTCCGGCGAATAGTGTATTGCATTCGATAGCAGATTCGTTATCACCCATGCTATTTTTTCACTGTCAACGAAAAGCTTCGCTATCTTTTCGGGATATTCAACTTCTATATTACATTTAAAGCGTTCAGCGAGTACACGCGTTGCGTTTACGGCATAGTTTATAAGTTCAATGGGTTTCGTTATTTTGGGATTCAGTTGTAATTTTCCGGTTTCTACCTGCGTCATCTTCAACAGTTCTCCTGTTATGCTAAGGAGGCGTTCGCTGTTTTCCTTAATGCTGCGGGACAGAGCATGCTGCTCTTCGTTCAGATCCCCCACTCTATTATCTTCCAGTAATTTAAGACTCATCATTATAGCTGATATAGGCGTCTTCAATTCATGGGAAATTGTCGAGATAAAAGTAGTCTTTGCCGTATCCAGTTCTTTAAATTCGGTTATGTTCTTCAGTAGTATTACATCTCCGATATATTGTTCTTTGGATTCGCCCGTATTGATTACTTTTATCGGAATATATTTTGCCTGAAAATAACTTTCCTTATTATCGGCATAGATTTTCAACGGTTCCTTTTTCTCTCCGGGTTGTATCAATTCTCTTACGAGACGACGCAACAAATCATTTTTCAAAGCAAGGTCGGTAGCGGACTTTCCTATTACCTCTTCGCGTTTAAAATTCAGAATATTTATCGCTTCATCGTTCACAAACAATATCTTACGGTTTTCGTCAAGCCCGATAATAGGTTCGTGAATGCTGTTCACTATGGCTTCTATATATTTCTTGGCCGATAATATATCGGCCAATATACTTTGCCTGTATTCCGACAATTTTTCGGCCATATTGTTAAACGATACCGCAACGTTCCTAAACTCGCCCGTGGCACGAATACTCAACCGTTTATCGTAATTCCGGTTCGAAATCTCCACGATCCCATCCATCAGTTCTTTTATGGGCTTTGTTATGGATGCAGGAAATATAATCAATAGTGCGAGTGCTATGACTGCACATCCGGCTCCAATCAAAGATATCCAAAGCACAGCATGTTGTGCTGTTACTTCAGCAATCTTACTTTTTTCATATATGGATGACATATTCAGTGTCATAATAGCATCGAGGTCTTCTCGCAACAACTGAATGTTTTCAGCTGTCAGCGTATCTTTTGCTTGTTGAAAGTGCATTGTCAGACGAGCCGTTATTTCTCCTTCATCGGTTTCAGTGATATTCTGCTGCTGTTTTTTCAGGTTTTCAACAAAAATATTCCGAGCTCCGGTATCTTCATTCAAACGATCGAGCACATAGATCATCTGTTTCGCATAACTCAAGGAGTTATAATTAGCGGCCAAAATATTCCGCGTATCGGCCGATACGGTTCTTATATAGGTAACAGATACTACCAGAATCAAAACGATCATTGCGAAAAGCGCTCCTATACCATATGTCAGTTTGGTTTTTATTTTCATAACCGAATCATTTGAGTTTAAGCCATTACTATTAAATCTACATTCAAAAGTGACAAATCGTTCACCAGTTTCCTATAACGTGCCGCGGCCATTATATAGGGCCATTTACCAAAAGAAGGTTTGCCGATACAAACGGTACCGATCTGCCTGTCTTTACATACTTTTGCTATGGTCTCTATTATATTGTCCGATTGGATTTGCAACACCTCTCCTTTCAATTCGGACGCCAGTTTAAAATGGTTAATCAGATAACGCTGATTCGCCAAAGAGATGCGGTCGTTGCTTTCACGGGGCGTTTGTACATAAAGCACAATAAATTTCGAATTGTAGCGGGTTGCAAGACGCGCTACCTTACGAATTATTTTACGAGGTGTCTTTTCGTTGCTGCTTATACAGGCCATAAAACGCTCACGACGCACTCCGACATTTTCAATTACTTCGTTTTCGACTTTTTTCTCTACACGGAGCGCTACTTCTTTCAAAGCGAGTTCACGCAATTGCAGAATATTTTCGGCCTTAAAAAAGTTATCGAGAGCTACCTGTATTTTTTCAGGGCGGTAAATTTTTCCAGCTTTCAATCTGGAGACAAGTTCTTCTGCCGTTAAATCGATGTTCACAACTTCATCGGCTTGCTCCAATACGCTATCGGGAATACGCTCCCGCACCTCTATCCCTGCAATGTCCTGCACTTCTTCATTCAGGCTTTCTATGTGTTGAATATTTACCGCGCTAATTACGCTGATTCCTTCATCTAAAAGAGCAAAGACGTCTTGCCAACGTTTTTCATGGATGCTTCCCTCAACATTCGTATGTGCCAGTTCGTCAACGATCACAACTTCGGGATGCCGCTGTATGATGGCTTGCAGATCCATTTCTTCCAGTTCTTTGCCTTTATAAAATATTTTACGGCGCGGAATAATGGGGAGTCCTTTAAGCTGTGCCTCTGTTTCGGCCCTTCCATGTGTTTCTATATAACCGATTTGTACATCGACTCCGTTTTTCAACAGTTCGTGCGCTTCCTGCAACATACGGTATGTTTTTCCGACTCCGGCAATCATACCGATGTATATTTTAAATTTACCTCTCCGGGATTGCCTTATCATATCCAGAAAATGCTGTGCATTTTGTTCTTTGTTCATGTAAAAGTTTCTTTTTCCGAAAAGCCAGGAGATGGTCATAAATCCATCTCCCGGCTCCAAAGTTAATATAGTGAAGGATAAACAGCAATGAAATAACTATCATTTATCGCCTGACTTACCTAATTATCAAACAAGAAGCCGCTACCGCCTAATACATAAACGATAAACCTGCTACCAAGTGGGCATCATTCCTTGCAGGTGCAAAGATCGGTTGCACGAAGAATGCCAAATTGTAATCACCTTTCAGTTTTATGGACTTGGCTGCTTTCACCGACACATCGGTTACATTAAATTTGTCGGAATAGATACTTTTCCATGGAGAAATGCCTAATCCGAAGGTGAGCATACACCATCTCACATCCCAGTCGTACATAAGATTGATATAGGTAGAGAACATACGATCTCCTTCCGCATCCCTATCACTATCGCCCCAGAACATTGTATTCCAGGTTACGGTAAGAGGAAATTTTTCTCCGAAAGAGTATCCGAGCGTTCCCTCAAGGTAATGGGATTGTTTATATTTGAAATAGGGATGTCCCTGTCCTGACCACCAATAATCGGTAAAGCCAACCTTAAATCCTGCAACCTGATAAAAGAGGTTTAGGTCAAACTCTTTCGGAGCATTGGTAAAATCGGTACTTCCCCATGCTCCGAGCGTAAATCCATAACCGGAAACGGCAAAGGTAGGCTGTACGCTTATACCGGTCTGGTATTGACCTCTCCATACATATGAGCTTACTACATCTGCCCCGATTGTCAAATTTACCGGAGACTCTTTTTCTTCCGCATGTGCAACCATTGTTACAGTCACTGCGGCAAAAAATAAAATTACTTTTGCGTATATCTTTTTCATTTTGGTTTTATTTTTTATGGGCAGACCTGTTCCGAGGTATCTGCCTTTCGGAGACAGGCCTGCATTTTTTGTTATTTTTTTACTTCTTCCAGAGCTACATTCAATTTTAAAACATTTACTTTGGGGGTTCCGAAAAGCCCTAATAAAGGCTTTTCGATCTGCTTATCAACGATGACGCTAATTTCTTCAAGGCTCATACCCCGTGCCTGTGCAACACGCTTCATCTGTACATAGGCTGCTTCGGGAGAGATGTGCGGATCTAATCCGCTGCCGCTTGCAGTTACCATTTCCGCCGGAACTTCCGCTCGTGACAAATAGGGGTGTTTTTCCAGAAATGCGGTGATACGGGCTTCTACTTCTTCCAGATATTCAGGATTCGTAGGACCTTTATTACTTCCTCCCGATCCACTTCCGTTGTAGTCAACGGCCGAAGGTCTTCCCCAGAAATAAATATCCTGCGTGAAGTTTTGACCGACGTTTGCCGCTCCTACTATTTTTCCGTTTAATTCCACTATTTGAGCATTTCCATTATTGGGGGTTACAATCATTGCAAATACCCTCAACACTCCTATATACGTCACCGACAGGAAAATGCAAAATACAATCGTTATCTTAAGCGATCTCAATAAATTCTTTTTCATAATCAAATAAATAAGGCGATAATCATATCTATTAACTTTATTCCGATAAAAGGTACCAGAACGCCACCCAGTCCGTATATCAAAAGATTACGACGCAGAAGAGCCGACGCTCCGATGGGCTTATAGGCAACTCCTTTCAAGGCCAGAGGTATCAGCAGGGGAATAATAACCGCATTGAAAATCACCGCTGAAAGAATTGCACTTTCCGGACTGTGCAGGTGCATGATATTCAATGCTCTCAGTACCGGAATGAAGGTCATGAAAAGCGCGGGCACAATGGCAAAGTATTTAGCGACATCGTTGGCTATACTAAAGGTTGTCAGGGTTCCCCGCGTCATAAGGAGCTGTTTTCCTATTTCTACTATTTCTATCAGTTTCGTGGGATCGTTATCCAGATCGACCATGTTTCCAGCTTCTTTGGCGGCTTGCGTGCCGCTATTCATTGCGACTCCTACATTTGCCTGTGCCAATGCCGGGGCATCATTGGTTCCATCGCCCATCATCGCCACCAACTTACCGTTTTGCTGTTCTTTACGGATGTATTCCATTTTATCTTCGGGTTTGGCTTCGGCAATAAAGTCATCAACGCCTGCTTTTTCTGCAATGTATTTCGCTGTCAAAGGGTTGTCTCCGGTCACCATAACGGTTTTTACGCCCATTTTACGCAGACGTTCGAAACGTTCTTGTATGCCGGGTTTTATTATATCTTGCAATTCGATTACCCCGATTATGGCCTCATTAATGGAAACGACCAGGGGAGTTCCTCCATCACCGGATATTGCCGTAATCTTCGTTTCAATTTCTTTCGGGAAAGTATTTCCTGCGGCTTCGCTAATTTTCCGTATGGCATCGAAGGCTCCTTTACGTATACGTGTGCCATCTGCCAAATCGATTCCGGAGCATTTCGTTTCTGCCGTAAATTTTATCATTTTGGCTCCGGCGATTTTGAGGTCTCTCATTCTTAAACCTTTCTCACGGCCTAACTCGACAATGGATTTACCTTCGGGTGTTTCGTCGGAGACCGAAGCCATCAAACATGCCTGTATAAATTCTTTTTCTTCCAGATCGTTGACGGGATAAAAGTTCGTTGCCTTACGGTTTCCGATGGTAATGGTTCCCGTTTTATCCAAAAGCAGCGTATCTATATCACCTGCCGTTTCTACGGCTTTTCCCGACTTCGTTATCACGTTGGCCCTCAATGCCCGGTCCATTCCGGCAATACCAATAGCGGAGAGCAAACCGCCGATGGTCGTCGGTATCAGACAAACGAAAAGCGAAATGAATGCTGCTATGGTGATGTTGGTGCCTACATAATCGGCAAAGGGTTTCAAAGTGGCACATACGATGACGAATACCAAAGTGAATCCGGCCAACAGAATGGTCAAGGCTATTTCATTCGGGGTTTTCTGCCGCGACGCTCCTTCGACGAGGGCAATCATCTTATCCAAAAAGCTTTCGCCGGGCTGGGTAGTTACTTTTACCAGGATGTGATCCGAAAGGATTTTGGTTCCTCCTGTTACCGAGCTTTTGTCACCTCCGGCTTCCCTGATTACCGGTGCACTTTCCCCTGTAATGGCACTTTCGTCGATCGAGGCGAGCCCTTCTATTATTTCGCCATCGGAGGGTATTACGTCGCCGGCTTCGCATTCAAAGACATCTCCTTTCTTTAACTGGGAGCTGCTGATCATTTTTACTTTTCCATCTACGATCAGTTTCGCAGGGGTTTCTTCTCTCGTTTTACGCAAACTGTCGGCTTGTGCTTTTCCTCTTGCTTCTGCTATGGCTTCTGCAAAATTTGCAAACAGCAACGTGATGAAAAGAATGATAAACACTGCTATATTATAACCGACAGAGCCTTGTCCGGCGTTACCGCTAAAGGCAGTATAGATTGTCGCAACCAACATCATCAGGGTAGCTACCTCAACCGTAAACATCACCGGATTACGAAACATTGTCCGCGGATTTAATTTTACGAACGACTGTTTCAAACTTTCTATCACCAACTCTTTAGGGAATAAAGAGCTTTTCATATTCTGTTTCATATAATTCATTTCAGTAATTCAGAAATACATTTATTTTCAATTATAAAAGATTCCCACGTATCTCAAACATCAATTTATAAACTTAAATATTCCGCAATCGGCCCGAGTGTCAACGCCGGGAAGAAGGAAAGTGCAGCAACAATAAAGATCACGGCAAAGGTCATCAACGAAAATGTTACCGTATCGGTTTTCAACGTTCCTGCGCTTTCGGGTACATAGCGCTTAGATGCCAGCAAACCGACAATGGCTATCTGTCCTATAATAGGAAGGTACCTACTCAATATGAGCACTATACCAGTCGTAAAGTTCCAGAAGTAGGTGTTGTCTGCCAGCCCTTCAAATCCGGACCCGTTATTCGCAGCAGCCGAAGTATATTCGTACAGCATTTCGCTAAGGCCATGGAACGAGGGGTTATTGAGCCATGCATCGGCTAATTCGGGACGGTGTGCAGCGAGGTAACTGGCTATTGCCGTTCCGACCAAAATCACGAAAGGGTGAAGGAGCGCTATTATAACAGCAATTTTCATTTCGCGTGCTTCTACTTTCTTTCCTAAGAACTCGGGGGTACGCCCGACCATCAGTCCGCTGATAAATACGGCTATTATAATAAAGATGTAGTAGTTCATAAAACCGACGCCGACCCCTCCAAACCAACAGTTTATCTGCATATTGAGCATTTCTATCATTCCGCTCAGGGGCATCGTGCTATCGTGCATACCATTTACAGATCCGTTCGAGGTTACAGTGGTCACAACACTCCAAAGGGCTGTTCCACCCGCACCAAGACGAGTTTCTTTTCCTTCCATCGCCCCGCTGTTCTGAGCGATTCCCATATCATCGATCCTGGGGTTCCCGTTCATTTCAAAGTGGGTGTTATTGATGACTCCGAGCAGAAAAGCAAAGAGCATTACTCCGTAGATACAGTATGCCAGTTTTTTACGTTTCAGATAAAATCCTAACGAAAAGATCATGGCCATAGGGATTATAAGGATCGACCAGCATTCTACCATATTGGTGAGATAGTTGGGGTTTTCCAACGGGTGTGAGGAGTTTACACCAAAATATCCACCTCCGTTGGTACCTAATTGCTTGATGGGAACAATGGCTGCCGTAGGTCCCTGTGAAATGGTTTGTTCGGCACCTTCGAGCGTATTCAATGTCATTTTACCGTCGAATCCCATCGGGGTTCCGTTCAGAATAAGAATAAATCCTACGATTAATGAGAGGGGTAACAAAACACGTGTCACACTTTTTACCAGATAGACCCAGAAGTTCCCTATTTCTTGCGTTGTTTTCGCTGCCATCGCTTTCAACATACCGGCAAAAGCGGCCATACCGGTAGCAGCTGTAACAAATTGAAACAACATAATGACAAACAATTGAGTGAAATAGGTCAATCCCGATTCGCCACTATAGTGCTGAAGGTTACAGTTTACCATAAAACTGATACAGGTATTGAACGCCAAGTCGGGCGTTTGTCCCGGGTTTCCGTCGGGATTCAAGGGTAGCTTTCCCTGTGATACCAAGAGTATCATTCCCCAGAAAAACCAGAAGAGATTCAAAGTCAAAAGGGAGACCAGAAATTTCTTCCAGTTCATCGTTTCTTTCGGATCTATTCCGCAAACCCTATAAATGAACGATTCAACCGGCGATAAAAAATCAAGCCACGTCCGTTCTCCTTTATATACTTTAGCGATGTAGCGCCCCAATGGATAACTCAGCACCACCAAAGCGACTATCTGTGCTATAATTCCTAAAATTTCCGTATTCATTTTTTTTCAAACTAATCAAAGATTCGAACGACTTACGGTATGCCTTATCATCGTTCTACGAAATCTTTCTACATTTAAAACTTCTCTGGTTTAATCAACACATACATTAAATAGGCAAAGATTGCCAAACAGACTATAAACAGTAGTATAAACATGATCGTATCCTCCTTCCTTCATATTCTGTCAAACCAATCAATACACTTATAAAAGAACCAGTAACATACCGTTCCGGCTGCACATAAAAACACAAATGACATAAACTCTTCCATAATCAATTTTTTTTGTTCGTTAATTTCATTACTGTTTATGCCAACGGTGTGCCACAAAAACCGAATGCAGCATAAATATCTGATTATAAACAAGATAATAAAAAACTTAAAAAAACAGGGCAATGTAAAACCTTTTCAAAATGAAAGGGTCTTTTTCTAAAATGAAAAAGGTGTAAACCGATATACAGGAGTGAAGAAGAAAACATTATTTTTCCTTCCGTTGTTATTTATTAACAGCATACGATTATTATGCGGATATTATCGTAATTCTTTAAACTTCAAGTAATAATCGATGTCTATATAAAGAAGGACAGAAACATTAAAAAACACGAGTATGAAAAAAATGATTTATTTAACGGCCATCCTGTTTCTAAGTTTAACAGGGACGGCCACTGCCGAAGCTCAAAATAATGCAGATGCAAAAGCGATAAAGAAAGAGAAAAAGGCCGCTGCTGCGGCTGAGAACGAAAAGTTATTCAATGCAGCCGTTCAGGCTATGAACGATTATTCTTTCGTTATGGAGGCTGATAAGGTAGAGTTCAAACGCGGAAATTTCGCTTATGTTTCACCTACTACGAATTTCGTATCTCTCGACGGTAAACATGCGATTGTTCAATTATCGTTCAACACAGGCCGTGCGGGTGCCAATGGAATCGGTGGTATTACGGTGGATGGAAATGCAAGCAATATCACTATCAAGACGGACAAGAAAGGTAATGTGACCCTGAAAATGGATGTGATGGGAAAGGCTATTTCGGCTACCGTAGAAATTAAAGTAATGAAGGGAAACAACAAAGCTTACGCTACGGTTTACCCAAATTTCAGCGGTAATAACATTTCGTTTACAGGCGTATTGCTTCCTGCTAACGAATCGTCGGTTTATAAAGCCCGGCCTTTTTAAGATTCCGTAACCGGAAAGGGAAATACAATATGAGTTTAATATCCGATTCCGTATTCCTCTATTTTGCGGTATAATGTTGTGAGGCCGATACGCATCAAGCGTGCGGCTTCTGTTTTATTGCCTTTTGTGTATTGCAGGACTTTCTGTATATGCTGCTTTTCGATGCTTGCCAATTCGAAGTCGGAATAAATACGTTTTCCTCCGGAATCGACGGAGGCCTGCCGGAAGTCTATCGGCAAATCATTTACCATCAATGTTCCGGAGGTGGCTATAATCATGCTGCGTTCAATGACATTCCGTAATTCACGAACGTTTCCCCGCCATTGATGATTTTGTAATGCCCGGATGTATTCAGGGGAAATATCGGTAACCGTACGCCCGATTTTCGATGCGAGCTGTTTTAAAAAAGAACGGGCATATATTTCTATATCTTCTTTTCGTTCACGAAGAGGCGGCAGATGTATCTGAAAAACAGACAAACGGTAATAAAGGTCTTCGCGGAAATTTCCGGTTTCGATTTCTTTCTGCAAATCGCGGTTCGTCGCCGCTATAATCCGGACGTTTACTTTCGTGGGTTTTGTCTCTCCTATTTTTATAAACTCACCGGATTCAAGAATCCGCAAGAGCTTGGCCTGAAGTTCAAAGGCCATCTCTCCTATCTCATCCAAAAAGAGCGTTCCATTGTCGGCTTCTTCAAAAAGGCCTTTCTTATCTTTCAATGCTCCTGTAAAAGCACCGGCTTTGTGTCCGAACAGTTCGCTTTCCAAAAGTTCTTTACTAAAGGCCGAACAGTTTACAGCGACAAAAGAGTTCCGGCTGCGATTGCTATTCCGGTGGATGGCTTCAGCGAATACCTCCTTACCTGTTCCGGTCTCGCCTGTCAGCAAGACGGAAACGTCGGTTGCCGCCACTTTCCGTGCAAGTTCGATACATCCGCTTATCAGACCGGATTTCCCGAGAATCGTATCAAAAGAGTATTTTTGCCCGGATTTTCCTTCACTTGCTGCCAGTTGTTTTGCAGCTAACACCTTTTCGGTGGCACGGCTAAGAAGGGGGATTATCTTATTATTATCGTCGCCTTTGGTTATATAATCAAAGGCTCCGTTTTTTATGGCTTGCACGCCATCCGGGATATTTCCATGCGCAGTGAGAAGAATCACCTCAACCAACGGTTTTGTTTTTTTAATCTCCGTCACCAAATCCACGCCGTTGCCGTCGGGCAGTTTCACATCGCACAAAACGACATCGGGATCGCCCTGTATGAGTTGTTTCATACCGGTACGACAACTATCGGCCTGCAATACTTCGTAGCCTTCCAGTCCGATTATCCGGGATAAAAGCGCCCGCAACTGATTTTCGTCATCAACAATTAAAACTTTGCCCATGCTATCTTTTTAACAGAGGCAAAGATAAATAATATTGCGCACGGACGCAATTTCCTCACCTTAATGTGCAGCTACTTCGGAGAGCAGATAGTCGCACCATGTTTCCATTCCGTCACCTGTATACGCGGATAGTTCGAAAACGCGAAGGGATGGATTTACACGCAGTGCATTTTCTTTCAGTTTTTCCAGATTACTGCCGGGCAAATGTGGTACGAGGTCTATCTTATTTATGACACAAACCTGCGACGTTTCAAATATAGAGGGGTATTTCAACGGTTTATCGTCACCTTCGGCAGGGCTTACGATTACGACACGGATACTTTCCCCAAGATCGAACAAGGAGGGACAAACCAGATTTCCCACGTTTTCAATAAAGAGAAGTGCATTTTCCTTCGGCTTTATTTCATGTAATGCCTGATGTATCATTTCCGCTTCCAGGTGGCAGCCGTTCTGGGTATTGATCTGCAGGGCGATTACTCCCATCGCATCGATACGATCGGCATCGTTCGTGGTTTGCTGGTCTCCTTCGATCACATATACAGGGGTTTTATCGCCGATCATAGCAATCGTTTTTTCCAACAGCGTCGTTTTTCCCGATCCGGGAGAGCTCATCAAATTCAGACAGAAGATATTCTTTGCTTCAAAATAGCCTCTGTTCCGTTCGGCAACGTTCCTGTTTTTCGAAAGGATATCCTGTTCTACCATTATCGTCTCGGACGACTCATGTCCATGATGATGTCCATGGTGGTGGTGATGTTCGTGATGATCGCCATGATGGTCATGGTGGTGATGATGATGGTGGCCATGTTCATGATCGTGGTGGTGACGGTGGTGATGGCATTCCTCCTGTTTTTCCGCTTCCGAATGAGGACGACGCAGCGTAAAAGGCTCGGATGAGCCTGTATTACCGGATGTACACATAATTTTATATCTTACTTAATGGTTTATTATTATCGATTTCAGTCTCAACTCTTTTCCTGTGATTACCATTGTCCGAAAGGATTTACATGCGGGGCAACTCGAAAGATAGTTTTCCAGCTCGAACTCAGTACCGCAATCCCGGCATTTTGCCGTTGCTTTTACCGATGTTATCCGAAAGCGGGCCGAACTGAAAGGGGTACGGGCCGAAGCCATTTCGAGTGCGGTCAACAAAGCGGCTGTATCTACGCCGGCAAATTTTCCTATTTCCAATTCTATTTCGGAAACAACGGATTGTTCCTTATTTTTCAGCGTTTCATTCGCCAAATCAATTATACTCAATGCGATCGATAACTCATGCATTTCTTTTACTTATACCTACGGCTATTTGTCCTGCCGCTATGCCACCATCGTTACATGGCAGCATTTCTGGCATATGTACCGTGATTCCGTTATTTTCAAATTTTTCCCTCAGCATTCCGCTTAAACGGCGGTTCTGAAACACTCCGCCGGTAAGGATAATGGAATTCATCCCTTCGTTCCGTACGGCTTGCCTTCCATAATAAAACAAAGTTTCACAAAGAGTGTTGTGAAATTTCGCGGCAATCATGGCTTTATCGGTTCCTTTTACCAAGTCGCCCAATATGCCTTCAAACATCGGCTGAAAACCCAGCAACCGGCCTTCGGCATGCGGATAACACGATGTATAATCACCGGAACAGATTGCTTCCAGTTTCATTGCTGCCTCTGCCTGATATGCCGACGTTCGGCATATTCCCAAAAGAGCCGCCACCGCATCAAAAAGCCTTCCTGCTCCGGATGTCAAAGGGGTATTTATATTCCGTCGTATCATCTGTTCTATTATTGCAATTTTACTACTTCCTATATTTTTCATAAAATCGGGAGGATATTGTCCGTGCGTATATCCGTAATGGTGCATATACGCTACTGCCATGCGCCACGGTTCTCCAGAGGCTTTATCGCCTCCCGGCAACGGCATATTTTCAAAATGGGTTATTCTCTCAAACGTATCGTAATTTACTTTCAACAATTCACTTCCCCATCCGTTCCCATCGGTTCCCAATCCTACTCCGTCCAGACACCATGCTATTGCGGGAGTATCATATCCATGTTCGATCATAGCGGCAGCAGCATGGGCGTGATGATGCTGCACTCGAAGGAGTGGCAGTCCCATAGCTGTAGCATAATGTTCCGCCAGATGTGAAGAGAAGTAGTCGGGATGAAGATCGCACACCAAAAGCTTAGGGGTAAAACGAAAAAGGTCTATAAAGCGAGACATGGTTTCTTCATAAAACTGCAGTGTTTCCGCTTCATGGAGGTTTCCTATATACTGGCTGAGCAGGAGCTGGTTTCCGCGACCCAATGCAAAAGCATTCGAGAGTTCGGCTCCAAATGCCAGAATTCCTTCGGCTTCTTTCTTTATGAACAGCGGTTCGGGAACGTATCCTCTCGAACGACGGATAATCTGCGTTTTACCTTTTTCCACGAATACGACCGAGTCGTCTACCCTGTTAAATACAGGGCGGTTATGATGGACGATCAAAGGTACTTTTCCCGTAAATTTCTTCTCCGCTTCGGATGGTTCCATAACAATCGGCTCATTGCTTATATTCCCGCTTGTCATGACCAGGACTTCTGTTTCCGTGCGCTCCAATAGCTGATAGTGAACAGGCAGATAGGGCAGCATTACGCCCAGCGTATTCATTCCCGGATTGACGCCTTCTGCCAAGTTTTTTTTCTGTCTAAGCAGAACAATCGGTCTCCGCCACCCTGTGAGCTGTTTCAACTCTTCGCCGTCTATATGCACATATTCTCGGGCTTGCTCTACGGACGAAAACATTACGGCAAACGGTTTTGCATCCCTTTGCTTCACTTTTCTCAGACGTGCTACGGCCTCTCCGCTCAAAGCATCGCACACTAAATTATAGCCGCCCAGGCTTTTCAGGGCTATGACTTGTCCGTTATCTATCGTTTCCGCCACTTTGCGCAACAGATTCAAATATCCGGGATTCACTGCCGGATTGCCCATATAATAAAAGGGGCCACAATGGTTACAGGCTACCGGCTGTGCATGAAAACGACGGTTTTCAACTTGTTCATACTCGGTACGGCAATGCGGGCACATCTCAAAACGAGCCATTGTCGTATTGGGCCGATCGTAGGGAAGGGTTTCGATAATCGAGAAGCGGGGTCCGCAATTGGTACAATTGACAAAGGGATAATCTTTTCTGTGCGGTTGCCGTTTTATATCGTCGAGACATTGTTCGCAAACGGCTATATCGGGAGAGATTTGTGTTATCCGGTCAGAATGTACTTCGCTCGGCAATATCCGGAATGTATCGGAGGGTGAGGGACAATCCGTTTCCGAAACATTTATATCCGTAATGGATACGACTTCGGGCTTTTCCTCCCTGAGACGTTTAACAAAATGGCGCATCTGCCTCTCTTCCGCCTGCACAACGATTTCCACTCCGTCATTGCTGTTCCGGACAGAGCCCGGTATCGTCAACGCCTGTGCCAGGTTATAAACGAAGGGACGGAAGCCTACGCCCTGCACCAATCCCTGTAAATGTATATTGTATTGTTTTACCATATATCCAAGCCGGTTACGGACTTTTTATAAAACAATATCGCAGGGGGATTTGTTTATAAAAGTAAAAAAACGGAAATTATGTGTTTAGCTGTACCTGGCAAGGTTCTTTCCATCGATGAGAGTGTTCCGGATCTCCGTATGTCGGAGGTGGATTTCGGGGGGGTGATACGAAATATATGTACGCAATGGGTAGATGTGGAAATCGGAGAGTATATTCTTGTACATGCCGGGGTAGCCTTATGTAAAGTCAATACGGAAGAGGCTCTGGCGACTCTCAACGATTTCGAGTTTATCGCGTCAGCTTTGGAGCAACAAAGAAATTCGGATTAACCGACGATTCCATGAAATATATAGACGAATACAGAAACAGTCCTCATTTTATATCCCTTGCCGAAGCAATCAAAAGAAAGTGCAGCCGTCCCTGCGCAATCATGGAGATTTGCGGAGGGCAGACGCATTCGATTGCAAAATACCAGCTGGAATCGCTGTTGCCGGAATCTATCGAACTGATCCACGGCCCTGGGTGTCCGGTATGCGTCACTCCTATCGAAAAAATAGACTTAGCGGTAGAATTATCGCTACGCCCTAATTTTATCGTTGCTTCTTTCGGCGATATGATGCGGGTTCCGGGAAGCGAGCTCAGCCTTCTTTCGGCAAAAGCGCGCGGTGCAGATATCAGCATTGTTTATTCTCCTCTGGATGCTTTGGCGCTTGCCCAAAAACATCCGGACAAAGAGATCGTATTTCTGGCTATCGGTTTTGAAACGACCGCTCCGCTCCATGCTTTGGTAATCAAGGAAGCGCAGAGAAGAGGTGTCAGGAATTTTTCTCTACTGACTTCCCTTTTTACCGTTCCGGCAGCACTTTCGTCCTTACTGGGCGATAAGGATAACCGCGTAAATGCTTTACTTGCCGCCGGCCATGTGTGTGCCGTAACGGGTTATGGGCAATATTTCAGAATAGCCCGGCATTTCAAAACTCCGATCGTTGTTACGGGCTTCGAGCCTATGGATATCCTTTATGGAATTTATCACGCTCTCTGCCTGCTGGAAGAAAAAAACTATACTGTTGTAAACGGTTATAAAAGAATCGTATCCGCAGAAGGCAATACGAAAGCGCAGGAGGCAATCAATGAAGTATTCGAGTTTTGCGACAACGAGTGGAGGGGTTTGGGATATATCGATCAGAGCGGGTTAAAAATACGGGATTCTTATCAACAATTCGATGCATTGTATCGTTTCAAAACAGAGAGGAATATCCGTAAAGCGGCTCCCGTATGTATTTCAGGGGCTATTATGAAAGGACTTTCCCACCCTTACCGTTGCGATCAATTCGGAAAAGGGTGCGTTCCGGAACATCCTCTGGGGGCACCGATGGTTTCTTCGGAAGGTGTATGTGCCGCTTATTACCGATACATGAAATAATAAATCTATACAAATGAATACTATTACCTGTCCTATTCCAAAAATCGAAAACGAACGTATTCTACTGGCACACGGGGGTGGCGGAAGAATGACAGGAAAATTAATCCATGATATTTTTTATCCGGCTTTCAGTAATCCACTTCTCGAGCAGCAACACGACGGTGCAGTGTTCAATGCAGGAAACAGCCGGCTGGCCTATACTACCGATTCATTCGTTGTCGATCCGATTTTTTTCCCTGGGGGAGATATCGGCGATCTTGCCATAAACGGCACCGTAAACGATCTTGCCTGCTGCGGAGCCGTTCCTCTTTACCTTACCGCTGCTTTTATCATAGAAGAGGGTTTTGCGATAAGCGACCTGAAAAAGATCGTTTCGTCTATGAAACGAGCCGCAGACAAAGCGGGCGTTTCAATTGTAACGGGGGACACGAAAGTCGTAGACCGAGGCAAGTGTGACCGTATATTCATCAATACTTCGGGTGTGGGAATCGTACTGGAAGGAATAAATATCAATCCGACACGTACAAAAGCGGGTGATGCGGTCATTATCAGCGGCAGAATTGCGGAACATGGTATTTCGATTCTTACCTGCCGTGAGGGGCTAAGCTTTGAGAGTAGCATAAAAAGCGATACCGCTTCTCTTAACAACATGCTCCGGAATTTGCTGGAGGAGGTTCCGTCGGTACATGTATTACGTGACCCGACACGCGGCGGCGTGGCGAGTACATTAAACGAAATAGCGGAGTCGGCAAACGTTACAATCGAATTAGATGAGGCTTCCCTACCAGTATCGCCTCAAGTCGAGGCGGCTTGCGAATTGCTGGGCTTCGATCCTCTTTATGTTGCGAACGAGGGGGGCGTATTGGTTATCGTTCCGGAAGAGTATGCTCAAAAAACGACAGAGCTGTTAAGAAATCATCCGGAAGGACGAAATGCCTGCAGGATCGGGAGCGTCGTATCGGAGGGAAAAGCTCAGGTAAGGCTCCGTACAATCGTGCAGAGCAGCAGGATCGTAGATATGATTTCAGGGGAACAACTGCCCCGTATCTGCTAAATCCATGAGGTTCGGCTCCGAATATTTTACAAAAAGTATATTAATCTACCGATCAAAATAATACTGAGTGTAAACCATTAATATCTTATAAGTATGAAAGAGGAAGATATTTCCATTTACAAACGATTGACAGCGAAAGGGGTTTCGCGCAGAGATTTCCTCAAATACTGCACGATGATGGGTGGTATGCTGGGGTTGAGTACCAGCGGCATTTCGCAAGTCGTCGATGCTTTGATGACAAAGCCGCGGCTGCCTGTCATCTGGTATCATTTCCAGGAGTGTACCTGTTGCAGCGAATCGTTTACGCGTGCTTCGCATCCGCTTATCGAGCAGATGTTATTCGATATGATTTCTCTGGATTACACCGATACACTTATGGCTGCTTCAGGAGCCCAGGCGGAAGCAGCAAAAGAAGCTTCCATAAAAAAGAATTACGGTAAGTATTTAATGATCGTGGAGGGTTCCGTTCCATTCGGGAATCCGGGTTTCTGTACTATTGCAGGAAAAGATGCTTATGCCCAGTTTAAAGAGGGTGCCGACGGTGCCAAGGCGATCATTGCCTGGGGCAACTGTGCCAGCTCCGGCTGCATACAGCATGCACGCCCTAACCCAACGGATACGAAACCGGTGCATGAGATTTACAATGGAAAGCCAATTATCAACGTGCAGGGGTGCCCTCCGATAGCCGACGTAATGGCAGGGGTTATTACCTATATGCTGACTTTCGACAAGGTGCCGGAGCTCGACGGGCTTCTACGTCCGAAAGTATTCTACGGACGCCGTATTCACGATACATGCTACCGGAGACCGGCTTTCGATGCCGGGTTATTCGTCGAAAGCTTCGACGATGAAAATGCAAAAAAGGGGTACTGCCTCTATCATATGGGGTGTAAGGGTCCCGATACATTCAACTCGTGCGCTGTTATCAAATGGAATAATAATGTGAGTTATCCGATTCAGTCAGGACATGGGTGCATAGGCTGCGCTGAGCCTAATTTCTGGGATCACACGCCTCTTTATTCACATCTTCCCGATATTCATGGTTTCGGTATCAACGCCACGGCGGACCAGATCGGGGCTGCCGTGGCCGGAGTGACAATTGCGGGAATCGCCGTTCATGCAATTGCTACCAACGTACGGAAACGGAAGCTGATCGAGAACCGTATGGATGATTTTTCCTTAAACAGAGAAGATACCAAGATCGAACTGGAAGATCTGGAAAAACAGGAAGAAAAAGAGATCAGTAAAAACAGAAAGAATTAATCGGCTTATTTACAGAAGCTGGAATTTATAAAAATATTATCGTATGGCTAACAGAATAGTTGTAGATCCCGTAACGCGAATCGAGGGTCACTTACGTATAGAGGCTGCCGTTGAAAACGGTGTTATCAGCGACGCTTTCAGCTCGGGAACGATGGTTCGCGGTATCGAACTGATTGCCCACGACCGGGATCCGCGAGAGGTATGGGCTTTTGTAGGACGTATATGCGGCGTTTGTACTTCGGTGCATTCGCTGACTTCCGTCCGTGCCGTAGAGAATGCGCTCGACATTACCGTTCCGCCCAATGCGGAGCTTGTCAGAAACCTAATGCTGGGAACTCTGAACATGCAGGATCATATCGTCCATTTTTACCAGTTACAGGCACTCGACTGGGTGGATGTTATTTCCGCATTAAAGGCAGACCCCAAAGAGACCTCGGCCGTAGCCCAAAGCATTTCAGCATGGCCGAACAGTTCTGCCGGATATTTCAGCGAAGTGCAGAAGAAACTGAAAAAGTTCGTTGACAGCGGACAGCTCGGTATTTTTGCCAACGGTTACTGGGGCCATCCGGCATACAAACTTCCTCCGGCTGTCAATCTTATGGCTGTAACCCATTATTTAGAGGCTTTAGAGGCTCAGAAAGATATTGTCCGCATCCAGACTATTTTCGGAGGAAAGAACCCGCACCCCAACTATTTAGTGGGAGGAATGGCGTGTGCTATCAATATCAACGACCCAAATGCTATCAATCTGGAACGGTTAAGTTATGTTGCCGGCGTTATCCAAAAGGCCCAAGAGTTTATCGATATGGTTTATGTTCCGGATGTACTGGCTATCGCCAGCTATTACAAACCCTGGACAAAGATCGGCGGTGGCGTTACGAATTACCTTTCATACGGCGATTATCCGACCGGCCGTTATGACGATATTACTACTTATAAAAGTCCGAGGGGCATCATTATGAACCGGGATCTTTCGCACGTAGAGGAGTTCGACCCTACGGATATGGAGGGTACACAGGAGTTTGTAAACAATTCCTGGTACACTTACTCGCAGGGTAAAAATGTCGGATTGCATCCGTCGATAGGCGAAACAAACCTGAATTATACGGGGCCTAAGCCTCCTTACGAGTATTTAGATGTCGATCAGGCATACAGCTGGATCAAAACACCACGCTATAAGGGACATCCGATGGAAGTAGGGCCTCTTTCCAGAATGCTGGTGGGGTATGCTTCCGGTCATGCCGATTATAAGGAGACGATCGACAGTGCGCTTGCCCAGCTCAATTTGCCGATGGATGCTTTGTTCTCGACAGTAGGACGTATGGCCGGCCGGGCTTTGGAATCGAAAATGATCGCCGCGTGGATGGGTGAATTCTACACCCAACTGGTTTCGAACATCAAAAAAGGTGATTACCGTATGTTCGACAATACGAAATGGGATCCTAACAGATGGCCGAAGGAGGCTGCGGGATACGGACTTGCCGAAGCTCCCCGGGGTGCGGTGGCTCATTATACATCCATTAAGGATAAAAAGATCGACAATTACCAATGTGTCGTTCCTACGACCTGGAACGGCTCGCCGCGCGACCTTCACGGTGTGCGCTCCGCATTCGAGGAATCGTTGATCGGTACGCCGGTGGCCGATGCCAGTGCTCCATTAGAGATTATCCGAACGATACACTCTTTTGATCCCTGCTTAGCATGCGCCGTTCATCTTTACGATGAAGAGGGTTCGTATGTACATCAATTGGATACCTTTTAAATAAAAGGGTTGTTTAACTTTTATCCTGCAGTTTATGAGAACGCACAGAGTACCTAACCGGGAAGTTTACGTATGGCAATTGCCTGTACGTTTTTTCCACTGGATCAATGCATTGGCTATTGTCGTGCTGTGTATCACCGGTTACATTATAGGGGTGGCTCCCCCTTTGCAAAGCGCATCCGCACCGGAATTCAACTATTGGTTCGGGGTGATAAGGTTTATCCATTTCGTGGCTGCATTCGTTTTTATCATCAATTTCCTTTTCCGCCTTTACTGGGCTTTTGCAGGAAATACGTTTGCCAAATGGAACAATTATATTCCTCTTACTAAAAGACAATGGAGGGGTATATTCGATACGATCCGGGTAGATGCCCTTCTGGCTACTCCGAAACCTATTTACGATATCGGGCACAACAGTCTGGCGGCTTTCACCTATTTCGGTGTTTTCATCTTGTTTATACTACAGTCGGCCACAGGGTTGGCTATGTATTCGGAAGAGAGCAATTTCTTTCTTTTCAAATTGTTCACTCCGCTTATTTACTGGCTTAACGGCTTTTCCGTAGTCCGTCAGATTCATCACGCTTTAATGTGGCTTTTTATCATTTTTGCAATCGTGCATATTTATTTAGTCGTCTATCACGATTATATAGAACGGAACGGTATTACATCGTCGATGATCGGTGGCTGGAAGTTTATTCCCGAACCTGTTATCCGGGATTATGAAAAAGTGGCCCGTAAAAAAGCAGAGCTGGAACGTCTCAAACAGACGGAGAAGAGATTAAAAAAGAAAAGAGAAAGTAAAGAAAGCGCATAATGAACAGTATCCTTGTTTTAGGAGTCGGCAATTATCTGTTGAAGGATGAGGGTGTCGGTGTACACGTAATTAAAGAGTTGGAATCGAGCAACGAACTGGAGGGGGTAGATCTTTTGGACGGCGGTACCGGAGGTCTTTTCCTTATCGGGGAGTTGCAATCGTACCGACATGTTATCATGATCGATGCGTCGCTGGATCATTATCCGGCAGGAACGGTGCGTTTAATCCGTCCCAAATATTCGAAGGAGTACCCACGCCACCTGAGCGCCCATGAATTCGGGCTAAAAGATATGATCGACGCCATGATTTTTTTAGGAAAATTACCGGAGATGCATCTTATCGTGATTTCCGTAAAGGAGTTTTACGATTTAAGCATGGAGTTATCGCCCGATATTCAAAAGGTTATTCCGGAGGTTATCCAACACGTTAAAAATATTATTGCGGGCATAAAGCAGGAAAATGCTTTAGTGCCTTACAGTGATACTATCACATCTGTTGTCCGTTACCAAAAGCAGTTGATATGAATTACCTAATCAGTATCTTATTCCGTTTGATTCCGCTTTTCATGGCTCTGATCTGTTTCTTTTACGGAGCGTTTATCTTCTTTTTCGGTACCGATCCGGACCGGGTGACAGCCGGTATCGTCGTTTTCTTCCTTGGCGTTATTTGTCTTGCCTTATTCTGTACGGCTGCAACTATTATCCGACAATTAATCCATACGTTCCGCCCCGTTCATAAAGTTATTTTTCCGGGAATTGCCTATCTATTGGGAGTCTTCACTCTCTATACCGGCATCGACTTTTTTATAACCTACGACGATCCTCAGCTTTTCGTTGCCGGTCATGTCGTTTCAGGCATCGGGCTCATTACGTTGTGTGTGGCAACGGCTGCAACAGTTTCAACGCGCTTTTACCTGATTCCGACCAATTCGCAAAAAGAGAATATGGTGCCTGCCGCAGAAGCTTTTTCACCGAAGATGGCTATGGCTCTCACCGTGATACCTATTATCTGTGCCTTAACGGCATGGGTGTGGGCTTTCTCGTTATTGACCAATGTACATAATCCATACTATTTTACCGCCGGAACGGTTATGGCAGGCCTCGCCTGCATTTGCTCGAGCCTTATCGCTCTTGTCAGCAGCATAGCGCGCCAGGCGGGAAACAGATATACACGGCACGAACAAAAGATGTGGCCGAAATTCGTTATTTTCTTCGGTCTTTTATCGATCATCTGGGGGGCATTGATTTTATTTTTCCGATTCGGCCAGAACACCGATAACGTTGCGTTCCTGATGTTCGGACTGGGATTGGTTTGCCTGAGTATTTTAAGCAAAGTATTCCTGCTTGCCAAGGTATGGAAAAAATCTTATCCGCT
>JAQXIO010000024.1 GCA_029007825.1 Bacteroidales bacterium
CCCGTTTTCCGTAATAAAAGCACTTCCGCCGTACACGGTATCTGTCGTGGATTCGCCACAGCCTGCCGAAGTATAGATATAAGCTGAGTTTGTCCGTGCCGACTGCTGTGTAATCAGTCCTTTCCTATATTCCTGCTTACTTATAAGCTCATTGCTGGCGGAAAGATTAAAAATCAACTGGGCTCCTTGCATACAGTGATAGGAGCTGGGAGGAACCGGGGTCCATAAATCCTCACAGATTTCTATTGCGAAAGAGATATCGGATTCTAAAGCACTAAATAATAACGTATTGCCGAAGGGTATTGTTTGATCGCAAAGACAAATCTCTTTTTCCGAAGCGTCAAAAGCAGAGGAGAACCACCTTTGTTCGTAAAACTCATTATGATTCGGGAGGTAAGATTTGGGCACTACCCCTAAAATACGTCCTCGTTGAAATACTATTCCAGCATTGAAAAGCCGATTTGCGCACCGGACTGGAGCTCCTACGATTGTTGTAAGTGAAAGTTGTCTCGAATGGTGCAGAAGCTTTGATAGCGCCTGTTCTGCATTGTCTAAAAGTGCCGTCTGGCGAAATAGATCTGCACAGGTATATGAGGTGATGGATAGTTCGGGAAAGACAATTATTTCAGCCTGTTGCTGGTTTGCCTGATCCATTAATGCGATAATCTGTTCTGCATTGAACGAACAGTCCGCAACACGTGTTTCAGGGATAGCAGCCGCTACCCGTACTATTCCGTACTTCATGGTTATTGTTTCATTTTTGCGTTTAAATGATTTATCAGAGGATTCGCATACATTTCATACAATTTTTGCCGAAGGAAAATTTCATCTTTGTTTTCTATCTGGATTTTGTTGAGCTGTTTTTGAAAGTATTCTTCTACCCCCTTTTTATCTGAATCTGTATAGTAGTCTGTGAAACGTGCTTCGCCTGTTAATTGATCGTATGCAATATAATTTACCGGATAGAAGTGATAATTTAAATGGATTTCCCGGTCAATAAGCTCTGCAATGGCTGTGATTTGTTCGGATTTATCGGTAATTGTTTCCCTGATAACAGGCAATATTTTATTGAGCGGATTGCCCATAGTGAAAACGATTTGTCCTTTATAACCCAATATTCCCATTTCCATACTGAGAAGATCGTCTGCCGGACTTTTTTTGTATTCCGGGTCGTCCCGCTTCATCAGAAATTCCTTAGCTTTCAGATAATCACATGGATCGTATTCGTATGATAATGTAATGGGAATAATATTTATAGCCTGCAGCGATTCGATCAAATTTTTATCTGATCCTAATGCCAGCATTTTTATAATGCTTTCCTGCGTACGGTCGTTCGAATCTTTTGCCCGACCTTCGCGCTGGGCAATCCAGACTGAACGGTCTCTTTGGGTTATGTTGTTGTGAATGTATGAAGAGAGTTGTTTCGAAGTCTCTAACTGGCCTCTCTTGGAAACACCTCTTTTTACGATAAAGCAACCGTTTAGACGGACTAATTTTTCAATCCAGGGATGAATCAGTAAATTATCTCCGATAGCCACTTCGATAAAGCCTAATCCTGCCTGATATAGCAGAAGATTCAGCAGTGCGGCATCCAAAACAATATCGCGGTGATTGGATATGGCGGTGAAAGCCTTTGCATTTCCTGCTCTTTCAGCTCCTACGAATTGAAGCGATGTTGCAGTTTTTGAAATCAAAGTACTCAAAAACGGATAAGCCAGGCGTTTTTGAAAGTCGCCCCATTCGTGACAGGACAGTAATTGCGCCTTCAGTTCTTCGATGGGCATATCGGGAAGGACGAACTTTGCAACACGTAAAAATTCCGGATCTTGTACCAGGAACGCTATAGCATCATCAATCTCTTCATTGAACAATGGCCGTATGTCTTCAAAGTCCTGCTTCTCTTCCATAGCTGTTAAGATTGAGTTGACAATAATTCATTTTCAATAATATCACTCATTACATCTGAAATATTCAGACCTGCAGCGGCGACTTGCTGAGGAATAAAACTGGTAGATGTCATTCCCGGAGTTGTGTTAATTTCGAGTAAATTTACAATATCTCCCGCACTTATAATATAATCGATGCGAATAATTCCTTTTGCTCCGATTATATCATAGATTTCAGATGTCAGTTTTTGTATTTTTTTTGTCAAGACATCCGGCAAACGTGCCGGTGTTATCTCTTTTACCTGATTATTATATTTTGCGTCGTAATCGAAAAATTCATTCTGGCTGACAACTTCGGTGATCGGGAAAACGACCGATTTCTTTTTTGTTTTATAACAGCCGCAGGTAATTTCGGTACCTTGCATAAACTTTTCAATCATGACTTCGTTGCCCTCTTTGAATGCTTTCCCGATGGCAGGAACGAGTTCCTCTTCCGTTTTTACTTTAGTAACGCCGAAACTTGATCCGCCTACATTAGGTTTTACAAATATAGGAAGTCCCAATTCATTTACAATCTTTCGGGCATCGATTTGTCGACCTGTTAATAACCGGATAGACGGTGCCACGGTAACGCCGAACCCTTTTAAATAATGGTTGCAAACGTATTTATTAAACGTAAGAGCCGACGTTAATGTTCCGCAGGTAGAATACGGAATTCCTATTAAATCGAAATAGCCCTGCAATTTTCCGTCTTCCCCTGGAGTTCCGTGTATGGTTATGTAGGCAAAATGGAAATGTTTTACCGTATAGCCTTCAACGAAGCTGAAATCGTTTTTATCGATTTCCGATTCTTCTCCGTCGGGTAATTTGACGATCCATTCGCCTTTTTTCATTAGGACAATATAGGTATTGTATTTTGTTCTGTCGATAAAAGAATACAAGCCTTCTGCACTTTTTACCGATACTACAAATTCGGAGGAGTCTCCCCCGGCTATAATTGCAATATTCTTTTTCATTCTGTCTCTTTGTTTGTAACGTATAATCTCCATTTATCGATTAAAGCCGACATATCGGCAGGAAGAGCCGAGTCGAAAAAAAGTTCCTCTTTGGTTCTCGGATGGATAAATCCGAGCGTTTTTGCGTGTAATGCCTGACGGGGGCATATCTCGAAGCAATTGTGTATGAATTGTTTGTATTTCGAGAAAGTCGTACCTTTTAATATTAAATTACCACCGTACCGTTCATCGTTGAAAAGGGTATGTCCTATATGTTTCATATGTACCCTGATCTGGTGGGTACGGCCGGTTTCCAGTCTGCATTCTACTAAAGTGGTATAGCCCAGCCGTTCTACAACCCGGTAATGTGTTACGGCAGGTTTGCCGTTATCACCGTCCGGAAAAACCGTCATTTGGAGTCGTTCTTTTGGGTGCCGGCCTATATTGCCTTCGATTCTTCCTTCGTCCTCTTTTACGATACCCCAAACCAGGGCAAGATATTTTCTCTGAGTCGTTTTGTTAAAGAACTGAGCGCTCAGATGTGTCTTAGCCTCTGCATTTTTTGCGATGACCAGAAGTCCGGAAGTGTCTTTGTCTATCCGGTGTACAAGACCTAAACGCGGGTCGTTACTGTTGAAAGAGAGGTTATCTTTGAGGTGCCAGGCTATAGCGTTGAGAAGCGTTCCTGTATAGTTCCCGTGTCCGGGGTGTACGACCAGCCCTGCAGGTTTATTTACAACCATTAAATCCATGTCTTCGTGTACGATGTCGAGGGGGATGTTTTCCGGAATAATTTCTATCTCCCGACGTGGACGATCCATCATAATGCTGATGATATCGAGAGGCTTTACTTTATAGTTTGATTTGACACTGTTTCCGTTTGCGAGGATGCATCCGGCATCCGCTGCCTGCTGAATCCGGTTACGGGATGCGTTTTCAATTCTGTCGGTCAGAAATTTATCTACTCTGATTAGAGTCTGTCCTTTATCTGCTACAAACCGGAAGTGTTCGTATAATTCCGGTTGTTCGTCATCGTTGTTCAGGAAATCCGGATCTTCGTTGATCTCTTCTTCAAAAAAAGTCGGACGCATCAGAACCAGCTTTCGTTATCAATCATTTCGGTGTTATTCTCGGGTGATATGGAATCCTGAGGTTCGGTAGACCCGTTACTTACCAATATCCGGATAGGAGTTGTCAGTGCAATTCGTTCTCCGGGTTGCAGCTGTTTTCCTTTTCCCGTAATTCCGATGACGAGGTCTCTGTATTCTCCCGGCACATATTCTACCTGTACGTTTTCGAATCCCAGTCCCTGAAGCATTGCTTGTACCTGGCGGAACGAAACATCCGCAACGGAGGGTATGAGTCCGGTCTGGGTGCTGTAGGCATTGATTGTGACAAATATTTTTCTTCCTTGTTTTACTTTTGATCCCGGTGCGGGAATAGTCTCCACAATAGAGCCGGGAGCATTACTTTTGCTGAAAACGGAGTCAATTACTTCGTATGATAATTGAGAGGCGTCGAAAAAAGGAGCTGCTTCATTCATGTCGAGGCCTTTTACATCGGGAACTTTGATAGACTGGTCGTGTCTGGTATAAAAATGAAGGGCAGCCAGTACTCCACACACTAAAATGAATAAAACTACAAAAGAGATGAGTATGTGTTTGAAAATTTTTTTCATCTGAATTATGATGAGACTGTTTTTGGGGTCAAAGTTAACAAAAAAATGCTCATTTTTGAGCTGTAAACCTTTCAAAAGTGATACATAGAATAAAAAACCTTAAAAACTTCCCCGATGAAAAGATTTTCTTCTCATCGGGGAAGTTTTTAAGGTCATTCCGGCATTTTACAGCCTTATAATTTGAAGGCTATTAACCGTTATATTCGTCAGATACGGATAATTTCTTTCTGCCTTTTGAGCGACGTGCGGCTAAAACTCTGCGTCCATTGGCAGTTGCCATTCTTGAGCGAAAACCGTGTTTGTTTTTTCTCTTTCTGTTGGATGGTTGAAATGTTCTTTTCATTTTATAATATTTTTTGTTATTGCTTCTTTATTTGGCTATAATCGGGCTGCAAATTTAGCTACTTTTTTTATAACACCAAATAATTGAGGGGGTTTATTTATCGGGAAGCACTCTGAACAAATTAAATTTAACAGTTAATAAGACGCTAAAATAAGTTATGGAAATAACCTCTAATATGAATTGATGTATCTTTGCAAGGGTTTTAATAGTGACTGAATAAGATGCTGGTACAGTTTTTTTACATTCTTCTGTTTTATTTGATAGGGGAGGCTCTCAGCCTTTTGATCGGTGGGTTTATTCCCGGGAGCGTTATCGGAATGTTGCTTCTTTTTTTGGCGTTATGTTTGAAAAAAGTCCGTCCGGCGCGTGTTGCCCGTATATCCCGTTTCCTGACGAAATATATGGGAATGTTTTTCATCCCTGCCGGGGTGGGGCTTATGACGACAACAGAATTATTGTCGGCTCATTGGTTGGCAATTCTTGTAATTACCGTAATCAGTACGGTGCTGGTAATCGTTTCGGTAGCTTTGATTCAACAAAAAATAGGAAAGAAAAATGACACAACTTCTGCACTCTGATTTGTTCATGCTTTTTTTGGTGTTGGGAGCATATCTGCTTTCTTCCCAATTGTATCTGCGTTGCCGGTTTCCCCTTTTTCATCCGCTGCTGGTCTCCATCGCTTTAATTATTGTTGTTCTTAAAGGTTTGAATATAAATTATGAATCTTTTAAAGAGGGCAGCCGGTTTATCAATTTTTTGCTCGGTCCTGCAGTTGTTGCGCTCGGGTATGTGCTTTTTGAACAGCTTAAATATCTCCGCGGTAATGTCATTCCGGTTTTAACATCGATAACTTTAGGCAGTATAATCGGCGTAATCAGTGTTTTGGCGATAGCTCACTGGATGAATGTAGATAAAATTTTGATGGTGACGTTAATGCCTAAGTCGACAACAACTCCTATTGCAATGGAGATTGCCCGGAATATGGGAGGAATACCGGCGTTAACCGCTGTTGTTGTGGTGGTAGTGGGTATTTTCGGCGGTGTAGTTGCTCCTTATCTTTTTAAAATCTTCGGTATAGAGGATCCTATCGCCAAAGGCCTTGCAATGGGAACGGCGGCACATGGAGTAGGTACCGCCGCCGCGATGCAGATCGGGGTGATAGAGGGTGCATTTTCTGGATTGGCTATAGGACTGACCGGCGTCATAACAGCACTTATATCGCCGTTTATTTTTGAGGCCTATAAGCTATTCTTCTGACAGTTGCGTTGCTGTTTCGGTAAAAAAGTATATCTTTGTATCAATAAAATTAAATCATAAATTTTAAGATAGAATCATTTTTATGGCTACTACTGCAGACTTTAGGAATGGTATGTGTATCGAGTTGGAGGGCACTTACTATTTTATCGTTGAATTTCTTCATGTAAAACCAGGAAAAGGTCCGGCTTTTGTCCGTACAAAATTGCGTAATGTCACTACAGGACGTATTTTAGAAAAGACCTTTAACTCAGGAGTTAAAATTGAGGAAGTTCGTATCGAAAGAAGACCTTATCAATTCCTGTTTAAAGATGATATGGGATATAACTTTATGCATTGTGAGACTTACGAACAAGTCACTATTCCGGGTGAAAGCATAGAAGGCGTACAATTTTTGAAAGACGGAGATATTGTAGAAGCAATGGTTCATGCTCAGAGTGAAACGATTCTGACTGCCGAACTTCCTGCCCATGTCGTACTTGAGATTACTTATACCGAACCGGGTTTGAAAGGCGATACGGCGACGAATACGCTGAAAGCCGCAACGGTAGAAACCGGAGCTGAAGTGCGTGTGCCGTTATTCATCAATACAGGCGAAAAGGTAAAAATCGATACGCGTGACGGTTCTTATGTTGAGCGTGTAAGAGAATAAAATTTTAGCTTTATTTAATACGATACATAAGCGGCTTAATCTCTGGTAATTCCATGTTATAGCCGCTTTTACCTTTTTAATACTATGAAAAAACAAGAACGAATACCCATTTCGGAATGGGCGATAGAAGACCGCCCGCGCGAAAAATTACTATTGAAAGGAATTACCGCTTTATCCGACGCCGAGTTGCTTGCGATTCTTATCGGGAGCGGAAACGATAAGGAGAGTGCCGTCGAGCTGGCACAGCGTATTTTATACGATGCTCATAATAATATCAATACATTAGGAAAATTATCTGTCAAAGAGCTGATAGCCGGATATAAGGGAATCGGCGAAGCCAAAGCCATCACAATTGCAGCAGCCTTGGAGCTGGGGAAGCGTCGCAAACATGAAATTGTCCGTAATGCGAGAATAACCTGTAGCAAAGATGTATTTGATTTTTTTCATCCGATTTTATCCGATTTGCCTTATGAAGAGTTTTGGCTTTTGTTGCTGAACAGGAACAACCGGATTATTGAACATGTGCGGATCGGGCAGGGCGGAGTATCGGAAACTGCCGTCGATATTAAGATTATCTTGAAAACTGCTGTAATGAAACTGGCATCGGGTATTGTGTTGTGTCATAACCATCCCTCCGGTAATAATACGCCCAGTAAAGCCGACTGTCTGATTACGGAGAAGATAAAAATAGCTGCATCTTTTATGGATATCGTTTTACAGGATCATCTTATCGTTTGTGATGATTGCTTCTACAGTTTTGCAGATAAGAACCATTTATAAACCGAAATTTTTTGTAAGTTTGCTTTGAAGAAAAAATGGTTTCAATGCAAAATGATCTGTTGTCCCTTGAGGAAAAAATAGTCCAGATGCTCCGGACGGTATATGATCCCGAAATCCCGGTAAATGTGTATGATTTAGGTCTTATTTACAAGGTCGATGTCGATAAGGATAAGGGTAATGTAGAGATAGAGATGACGCTTACTGCTCCCAATTGTCCGGCTGCCGATTTTATTATCGAAGATGTCCGGATGAAAGTCGAGTCGATCGATGAAGTGAAAAACGTTGAAGTGAAGCTTGTGTTCGAGCCCGAATGGAACAGGGATATGATGAGTGAGGAGGCTAAATTGGAACTGGGATTTTTGTAATCGTATCTTTTGCATGAAAGAACGGAATAAAGTTTATTTTGCTTCAGATTTTCATTTGGGTTCTCCGTCCCATAAAAATGTATTGGATGTTGAACGTAAACTGGTGCGTTGGCTGAACTCTATCGCAGATGAGGCTAAGGCGATTTATTTACTTGGGGATATTTTCGATTTCTGGTATGAGTTGCGAATGGCGGTTCCGAAAGGCTTTACCCGTGTATTGGGGAAATTGGCCGAATTAAATGACCAGGGAGTTGAAATTCATTTATTCGTAGGAAACCATGATGTATGGATGTTCGATTATTTGCCGAAGGAGATCGGAGCGGTCATTCATACTGGTTCGTTATTAACACGCATAGAAGGCAAAACATTTTTTCTCGCCCACGGAGATGGCTTGGGTGAACGTTCATTCGGATTCCGTTTTATCCGTTGGGTTTTTCATAATAAATTCTGTCAGAGGCTTTATTCCTCCATACATCCCCGGTGGAGTTTTGCATTGGCACAATATTTATCAAGGAAAAGTCGTGAAAACGGAGAGAAGAGGGAAGCCGACTATAAGGGTGAGCAGGGAGAAGAGTTAATATCCTTTGCGAAAAAACATTTGGCAGAAAATCCGGAGATTGATTTTTTTGTTTTCGGACACAGACATATTTTGTTGGATATGATGCTTTCCCATAACAGCCGGTTGTTTATTCTGGGAGATTGGATCCGTTATTTTTCGTATCTTGAGTTTGACGGGACAAATGTCTCTTTAGAGCAGTTTGAGATGGAGTCGTAGTTTAGCAAAATATATTATAAGCTGTTTCTTATTCTGGAAGTCGAAATATAAATAAAGTGAATTGATACGGAATCGTCTATTTTTTCTTTTCTTTTTCTTATTATTCCTGCTGCCGCTGGCAGCGGTGGAGCTAACACCTACGATCCGTAATTTCAGCAAAAAAGAGTATAGGGCTTTTAGTCAGAATTGGGCTATCGCACAGGATTCGGATGGATATTTATACATCGGAAATTCAGCTGGGTTACTTAGGTATGATGGTTTGAGATGGGAACTGTTTCGTTTGCCGGGTAATAAATTGGTGCGTTCCGTTTATATCGATGCAAATGACCGGATTTATGTGGGTGCTTATGAAGAATTCGGATTTTTTGAAAAAGAACGAAACGGTTCGCTTTCGTATCATTCTTTGTCAGACGGACTTTATGGTTATGCGATGAAAAACGATGAAGTATGGTCGATTTTGCAATCAGGCGATACGGTTTGTTTTCAATCGTTCAACTCTTATTTTACATTCTCGGATAAGAAAGTGAGAGGGGAGCATCTTCCTAAAATGGCTCTTTTTTTCCGGAAGTTACCTCAAGGTATTTTTTCTTATTTTATCAATGAAGGATTCTCCGGCTTTGATATGCAGCGTAACCGGTATAGTCCGGTTCAAGGCGTACCGTCCTCTCATTCTGTTATAGAAATGTTAAATCTGAATGATTCCGTCAATTTGTTGCTTACGGTCAATGATGGCTTGTTTCTTTTCGATGGCACGCAGTACAGAGCTTTTCCGTCGGAAGCCGATCCGATTCTAAAACGGGCGAATGCCAATAGGATGACAATTACACAGGATTCGGTCGTTATTATAGGTACCATTCTGGATGGGCTTGTTGCGGTGAATATGAAGGGAGAGCAGCTTTGGCACCTGAATACGGGAAGCGGGTTGCCCAATAATACGGTGCTTGGTCTTTTCAATGATTCGGATAATAATACATGGGTTGCATTGGATAAAGGGATAACCCGGCTAAATACGGGAAAGCAATTGTCTATAGCAGGCCCTTTCGATCCGGCAGTGGGCATGATTTACGATGTTGCTCTTTTCGAAAATAATCTTTATCTTGCCACGAATCAGGGATTATACCGTTCGAAATTTGTACGCAAGAAAAATAGACCTGTCGAGGTCGATCCGGTGCTTTTCGGTAATCTGAGGGAACAGGTCTGGAGCCTTACACTGGTGGACGAACAACTTATAATCGGACACAACACAAAAACATATTCGGTCAGGAACGGAGAAATGGATCTTTTTTCGGAGATAGGAGGGGGATATTCTGTAACTGAAGGAAAGATCGAAGGACAGGATGTATTGATTCAGGGAACTTATTCAGGGCTTTGTCTTTATAAAAAGGATGAAAACGGAAACTGGTTTTTTAGTAATATGGTAGAGGGATATAATTATCCGACTCGTTTTGTGGAGATTGATTACCAAGGAACGATTTGGTGCAGTCATTTGTATAAGGGGCTTTATGCCGTGCGGCTGACACCCGATCTGAAAAAATTATCCGATCTGGATTATTATGCTTCTTTCTCGGATAAATCGAGCATTACCCTCAATGTTTTTAAAATAAAAAACAGAGTGGTTTTTTGTGATTATGATAAATTCTATACGTTCGACGATCTTACGGAAGAGATGGTTGCTTTAACGGATCTGAACGATGCGTTGGGTGGATTTTCCAAATCTTACCGGGTTTCTAAATGTGATGAAAACCATTACTGGTTTATCCGGAACGACCGGGCGGCCTTAGTTTCTATAGAAAATAGCTCATTGAAATTTGTAGATGTAATTAATTATAATCTATTCAATCAGGAGGCGGTCGATAATTTTAACCAGATATGTCCTGTCGACAGCGGTTACAGCATATTTTGTTTCGATAATGCATTTGCCCTGCATCATCCGGAGCAGGGATATTCCCGTCGGGGAGAGATGCCGAAATTGCTTCTGAAACGGATTGAAGTTTCGGATAATGCAAAAACAAATATAGTGTTGGCAGACCTCTCGTCTTCCGTTATGCATCGGTTTGAAAGCAACCGGAATCGCATCTCTTTTTCTGTCGCAGTTCCTGAATTACCGGTAGTCGGTCCTGCTCGTTTTGCCTATACGCTTAAAAGTTCTAAGGTCAGTTATTCCGATACTCTTAATACGAATGAGTATGAGTTAATGGATTTAAATCCGGGGGAGTATACGTTCAATGTTTCATTAATCCGTCCGCGTGGAAAAGAACTGGCATCGATCTCTTATTCGTTTGAAATACAGGTACCCTGGTATTTGTCACTTCCTGCACAGGTATTTTATCTGATACTGGCGGTTTGTATTTTTTGTGCGGTTTATGTTATGCTTCGCAGGAATTACGACAAACGGAAAAAACGTTTTCTTGAAGAGCAGGAAATAATACGGCATAAAGAGCTTGAAGAACAGGAGCGCCAGATTATCCGTCTGGAAAAAGAGAGATTAGAGTCGGAGCTGGCGTTGAAGAGTAAAGAGCTGGCAGGAATAACCATGTCCATCATTTCGAAAAATGAGATACTTCAGCATATTAAAGATGAATTGATTGCGCAGAAAACGGTGTTAGGTTCGCAGTATCCTACGCGTTATTATGAAAAAGTCATACATCTGATAAATACGAATATGTCCAACAATAATGACTGGGAAGTATTTAAAACCAATTTCGACCGAATCCATGAAAATTTTTTCCGGATATTGCATGACCGCTATCCGGAGCTTACATCGAACGATTTGCGTTTATGTGCTTATATCCGGTTGAATATGCCGTCGAAAGATATAGCGCAATTGATGAACGTTTCGTTAAAAGCCGTGGAAGTCGGGCGTTACCGTCTCCGTAAAAAATTGAATATTCCTACTGAAAAGAGTCTGTTCGATTTTATGCTCGAAATCTGATCTATTATTTTACAGGTAAGGGTTGGGTAAGGGCAGAACGTCCGTTTTCGTTAAATGCTTCGATAGCGAAATAATAACTCTGATCTTTATCCAGACACTTCAGTTCCAGTTCGTTTTTATCGTAAACAAGCCAGGTATTATATAATTTGTCGGGTGCAATGCCCCAATGTACATTATATCCCTGTGCATTCTGCTGTTTTTCCCAAGTCAGAAGGGCATCCCGGCGGTCGCTTTTTCTTTCGGCTTTAAATTCCGAAACTTTTTGAGGTGCTTTTCCCTCACCTTTTCCGAAAATGCGTAAATCGGAGATTGAGAGGTTTGGTGTCGGAACGTGAATATTGATATAACGTATATAACGTACTTTGGCGGGTTGTTCCAGTTCTACGTAATCGTTGGGTACATCTTTGAACGAATTCTTTCTGTCGACCAGTATTTCCCATTTTTTTCCGTCGTTCGAACCTTCGATATAATATCGATGGAATAATCCCTGCATCCTTCCGTAGAGGTCGGATTTATAGTCGTGGTAATTGACTTGTACCGCATAAACGGTTCCGGGATTTTGCAAATCGATTTCTAACCATTGGCTTTCGTTATTGTTTGCGGCGACCCAGAATGTTTTTACATTTTCATCGGTGGTGTTTTGAGCAGGGAATCCGTTGAGTTCGGAAGATGCTTTTACCGGCTTTTTGTACGACAGGAGCATCCAGCCTGCGAATTCTCCCATTCGCCCGGTCTCGGCGGGTGCATAGTGGGGGTAATCACCGAAAGAGGTATTGCTCCACATGAGCCCGTCTTTATCAAAAAATGTAGGAAACATGTCGATCCGGCGTTCCCAGTTTACGTTGATGGAAACAGCCATAGATGCAAAATGCCAGTAACGGTTTCCGGGGCCTGCAACGGTGCTTCCATGCCCGGCACCATTCATGAATCCGCCCGGTTTGTAACAAAACGGATTATTGGGGGCATAGAAGAATGGCCCTAACGGGGATTCCCCGATGTATACACCGTCTCCGTAAACGTTGAATTCTGTTCCCGGTGCGGCATATTGCAGGTAATATTTCCCGTCGTGTTTTGTCATCCAAGGGCCTTCCATATATCCTCCCAGAATGGTATCGGAATGGTTTTCCCCGAAGCGTTCCCAGCCGTGTTTATCTCCGTTCAGGTTAAACAATTCGATTGTTCCGGATACAGGTTTGAAGCGATGATATTTATCGAGCTCGACAACCCGGATGGGGTAAACATTCGAAGAGCCCCAATACATATATGCTTTATTGTCGTCGTCGATGAACAGTGCCGGATCCTGTAAATCGTAAAGAATGCCCGGTACGGCTTTCCAGTCTCCTTTACGGGGATTGTCCGTATATAAAATACTTCCGTTTCCCGAGGGATTTCCTATTACATATAAAAGGGAATCTTTATAATTAAATGCTGCTGGGGCGTTGGAACCTTCAAAATACCACTTTTCAGGAGCAATGAAATTCCAGTTTTGTAGATCGTCGGAGTGCCAATAGCCCATCGAACGTGTTACGAACATATAATATTCTCCTCTGAACTCTACGACGGCGGGGTCGGCCCCAGACCGGTAGGATATATCGTTGTGCGCATTATAGATCATATAAGTATAATCGAGATTGACCGGATTGCAGTAGGTGGTCATATGCGTACTCTGGCTTTTCACTGCCATTACTGTCTGGAATAAAAGAATGATCGGGAGAATGTGACGTATAAGCATCGTATTTTGTGTTTGTTTTTGTCTAAAACAATTGTATTACCGGAAGAGTTTATTTTTTGATAATGGTACTATCTGATTCTGAAAAACAGCTAAATACAGACTTTCGGGAGTATATAAAAAATAAGGGAGAATAATTATTCTCCCTTATTTATATCAGTTTGTAATTATTGTCAAGGCATTGAAGGAAGATTCCAGCCTTCCCGGTAATTGTGCCTGATATATTCGCTGGCGGCCTGTTGAGCATTAAATTCCGCAAATTTCCGGTCAAAAGTCGGATGACCGTCGATTACATTAAAGTTATCACTGGTCACTACTTTCAGTTTTTCATCGGGGGAGATATTCGTGAATCTCATATTGTCGCCATCCCAATGCAGAATTTTATTCAAAGATTGCAACCGGATTGCCAGAACGCCTAACAGCACCATTTCGTTGAATGGTCCGGCGTATGCGAAATTGGCGGAACCTTCGGTTCGTGAAGATTTAGGTTCTTTACAAGCCCTAATCCAGTCCTGTTCATGGTAACCATCGTGGTAACCGGTAGCATTCGGTATACGCCGTAAGGTTTGAGGTACGTTGGGGATTTTCCCGGAAAGAAGTCTCGGGTTAAATCCTCCGCAATCACAGATCAGCGTATCTTTACTACCTATGAAAAGACATCCGCCGAGACCATCACGCATGAAATCGTATCCTTCCGGGAGGATTTCAGGTCGATCGGGAAACATGCCTCCGTCATACCAGAAAACATCCACTTCAGGTAGTGCTACTTTCGGCATATTATCGCGGGCGGGAAAATGGAACCGGACTTTTTCCGACTGAGGTGCAGATTCGGTATTCAGCAATGTAGAACTGCCTTGTATGCGATCCGGGTATTTCAGGCAAAGAGATCGGTATACGGGATCGAGAACATGGCAGGCCATATCGCCGAAAGCACCTGTTCCGAAATCCCACCAGCCTCGCCAGTTCCATGGAGTATATATTTCATGGAAGGGCCTCATCGGAGCCGGACCGATAAATAAATCCCAGTTCATTGTTTTGGGTGCACGCATTTTTTTCGAAGGGCGTTCGAGGCCCTGCGGCCAGATCGGGCGATCTGTCCATGCGTGTACTTCTCTGATTTCTCCTATTTCTCCGTTCCATATCCATTCGCACAAGGTTCTTACTCCGTCGCCCGAATTACCCTGGTTTCCCATTTGTGTGGCGACTCCGTATTTTTTTGCCAGAGCAGAGAGCAAACGGCTTTCGTAAATGGAGTGGGTAAGCGGTTTCTGACAGTAAACATGCTTTCCCATTGTAATAGCTGTTGCCGCTATGGCCGCATGGGTGTGGTCAGGGGTTGCAACCATTACCCCGTCTATGTCTTTATCCAGTTTATCGAACATAACACGCCAGTCCTGAAATCTTTCTGCCTGAGGAAAGTCATCGAATGTATGTTTGGCATATTTCCAGTCCACATCACAGAGTCCGATGATGTTTTCACTTTTCATACCCATCAGGTTCGGGTGTCCCTTACCTCCAATCCCGATTCCTACGATATTCATTTTATCGCTGGGAGCTTTGTAGCCCATTCCGCTGATAACATGCGGCGGTACGAGAGTTAATCCGGCAAGCATGCCGGCACTTTTGAGAAAATCTCTCCTGTTTTGTTTTATCATGGTAAAAAGGTAAAGTGAAAAAAGAGGTTTATTTTAATTCTTTCAGCTTGATATTCCGGTACCATACTTTCGTACCATGATTCTGGAGAGCAATATTTCCTTCGTCATATTTTCCGTAGTCGGGATAATCCGCCCATTTTCCGCTGTTTCGTTTTTGGGTCCAGTCATCCGAATATTTTTCATATTCAGCCGTTTTTTCTCCATTCAGGTATTGTGTTACATGGTTGCCGTCTACAATCAATATAATTTGATTCCATTCGCCGATTGGTTTGTTTGCGTCGCTGACGGGAGGATACATGGCGTAATTGCCGCCGTTCTTCTGCCAGTCTTCCAGAGTATCGGGCCATCCCTTATCGTCGATTACCTGGAACTCAGGACCTGTCTCATAAGGGTATTTGTATTTAGGGTCTTCTTTAAATTGGAAAAGGATACCACTGTTTGCTGCAGGGGTCATTTTATATTCCAGGCTGAGGATGAAGTTTTTATAAATTTTGTCGGTAATGATGTCCTGACTTTCGGAACCGTCTGTTGCGTTCATTGTGATGCAATCATCCTCGATTGTCCAGCAGGAAGGAATGGAGTTCAGGTTATAGCCATGCCAACCATCCATATTTTTTCCGTTGAAAAGTAGTTCCCAGCCGGCGGCCTTTTCTTTGTCGGTAAGAGTATTAAGCGGAGCAGAGGTATCTAATCCTAATTTGTTGATGTCTTTTTGATTTCCTCCACAGGAGGCGAGCAGAGCTATTGCCGACAGGCATAAAAGTTTAAAGCTTTTCATGTGATATAGGTTTAGAGTTTATTTAAGCTTCAAATAAACAAAATAATTGCTTAAAAGCCGAATATTTTGAATGCTTTTTGATAATGGATGGAATGATCCGGATGTGTTTGTATTATTGAATAAAGAGAATGCCCGATTAATCGGGCATTCTCTTTATTCAATTTAAATGAAATCAGTTTGAATAGGTAAACGAGGCTTCGTTTGTTTCATCTGCCGAAGAGGTTGCGACCCAAAGTCTGAAGTCTCCTTCTTCCGGTTCGAATTTCATATCCAGATTATAGAATGCCAGGTCTTCGGGCGAGAGAGTGAATGAAACCTGCTTGCTTTCACCTTTCTTCAAAGCAATCTTTTCAAAGCCTTTCAACTCTTTTACCGGCCGGGTAACGCTGGCCCATATATCGCGCACGTAGAGTTGTACCACTTCTTCTCCATCGACATTGCCGGTATTGGTCACGTTTGCGGTAATGGTGAGGGTACCTCCTTTTTTCAGATTGCTTTTATCAAGTTTCAGACCGTCGATTTTAAATGTCGTATAACTTAATCCATGTCCGAACGGATACAGAGGTGTTACGGGAACATCCAGATAGGAAGACTTATAATCTATATATGGATTCTGAGGGTCTACCGGACGGCCTGTCGGTTTATGGTTGTAATAAATAGGCACTTGTCCTACGTTGCGTGGAAAACTCATGGTCAGTTTGCCCGACGGATTGTAATCACCTGAAATAACGTCGGCTAACCCGTGTCCTGCCATTGTTCCCGGATACCATGCTTCCATAATTGCATTGATATTTTCATCTTCCCATGAGAGATCGAGCGGACGTCCGTTCATAAGTACCAAGCCGATGGGTTTTCCGGTTTTTTTCAATGCTTTTAATAGGTCTTGCTGAACGCCCGGAAGTTTGATATTGCTGCGTGACGCTGCTTCACCGGAATAATTGAAATCTTCTCCCATGGCAACCAGTATGATATCTGCACGTTGGGCAGCACTGATGGCTTCCGCGAATTTCGACTGGTCGTCGGTTGTCAGGTCACACCCTTGTGCATAAATGAAGTTTACGGGTGTATTTTTATAGCGCTCTACCAATCCTTCGTATAATGTAACGCTTTCGGAGCGCACACCTTTGCCAGCCCACTCTCCGTTGAGACTTTCCTGTTCTTTGATCATGGGGCCGATGAGAGCTACTGTTTGTCTCTTGGCCGGGTCTATCGGGAACAAGTTGTTGTCATTTTTAAGAAGAACGACCGACCGTTGAACGGCTTCACGTGCAACCTGTAAAAATTCCGGAGTCATGATGCTGTCTTTTTCGCGTTGGCTGTCGAGGTATTTGTAAGGATCGTCGAAAAGTCCCAGAATAAATTTCATTTCAAGAATATGACGCACTGCATTGTCAATCGTTTTTTCCGATACTTTTCCTTCTTCTACCGATTGTTTCAGGTGTTTGATAAACACTGCTCCGGTCATATCCATATCGATACCTGCATTTGCCGCTTTTTCTCCTGCCATCTTTTCATCTTTGGCAAATCCGTGGGGAACGAGTTCATTGATTCCTGTGTAATCGGTTACCACGAATCCGCGGAAATCCCATTTATCTCTTAAAATATCGGTCATTAATTCTTTGCTTCCCGTACATGGTACCCCTGAGATTTCATTAAAGGCTGCCATGTAGGTCGCAACGCCGGCGTCTTTGGCGGCTTTGAACGGAGGCAGATATACTTCGTATAAAGTCCGGTCGCCCATGATTACGGTATTGTAATCGCGTCCGGCTTCAGCAGCACCATAGGCGACAAAGTGCTTGGCGCAGGCTAAGACGGCATTGATCTGGCCGAGGTTTTTACCTCCTTCGCCGCCCTGGAATCCGTTTATGCGTGCTTTGGCAATTAGGGAACCTAAATATGTATCTTCCCCGGCCCCTTCCATAACGCGTCCCCAACGTGCGTCGCGTGCGATATCCATCATAGGAGCGAATGTCCAGTTAATACCGGAAGCTGCGGCTTCTACAGCGGCAATATGGGCTGTTCGTTCCATCAGTTCCAGATCCCAAGAACATGCCTCGCCCAACGACATGGGGAAAATAGTACGATAACCGTGTATAACATCGAACCCGAAGAGAACAGGAATTTTTAATCTGGATTCCGAAAGGGCCATGTCTTGCATTTTACGTACGCCTTCGACTGTATAGACATTAAAGAGACTACCTACCAAACCTTTTTTCAGATAAGGTTCGTAATCATGAGACATAACGGGGCCGGTGATATCCCAGTTGGCGGAAACCTGGTTCATTTGTCCTATTTTTTCTTCTAAGGTCATCAACGACAATACCGAATCGACACGGCGCTCTATATTCCGGTCGCCGCTGTAACTTTTCCAGTCGCCTGAATGATGCTGGCATGCCGTAGATGCCAACAAAAACATTCCGCAAAAAATACTGCTAATTTTTTTCATAACGATTGCTTATTAATTTGTCTTTCTATTTTTATTTATCGTTTTAGTACTTTGCTCCGGACCGAACGTCCGTTTTCGTTTAATGCTTCGATCGCAAAATAGTAGTCGGTTCCGATATCCATACCTCTGAAATCATAACTCGTATCGTCATACACTGTAATACAACTATAAAGCTTATCTGGTTCAACACCAAAATAAATATTGTATCCGTATGCGTCGGGGACTTTATTCCAGGAGATGATGCCGTCGCGAGGATCCGTTTTTGATCTGTTCACTTTAAATCCGTTGACCGCATCGGGAGCTTTGCCTTTGGCATTTCCGAATACTCTGAAATCGCTGATTGCGAATAATCCTGTGGGCATATGTATATTTTCTATTTTCAGATAACGGGTATACAGGGGCTTTTGTAATTCTACGTAGTCGTGCGGAATATCTGTGTCGTTGTCGCTTTTGTCGACGACAAGTTCCCAATCCGTTCCGTTTATTGAATGGTAAATCCGGTATTGGTGATAAATGTCCATGGCTTTGTTGTGCTGGAATGCTTTATGGTCGTAATAATTTACCTGAATTGCACGTACTTCCATCTCTTTGCCGAGATCTTGTATCAGCCATTCTCCCGGGTTATTGCTCTCCGCACTCCAGTAAGTCCGCATATTTTCGTCAGATGCAAGGTCTGATGTATGAGTACCGTCCGATGAAGATGCGGTCATTTTTTTTCGGAAGGAGAGCAACATCCATCCGGTAAAGCATCCTTTGGTATGATCTGTTTTTTCTTTTGGAGTGAAAGTGGGATAATCGCCGAAAGAGGTGATACAATACATGACGCCATCTTTATCGAAACCAGTGGGATATAATCCGATACGGCGTTCAAATTTGTATTTGAGTGAAAGCATACAGGTCGCGACGTGCCAGTAATTATCGTAATTATCGGCAAAAGTGCCACCATGGCCGGCTCCGAGTACAAATCCTCCCGGTTTATAGCTCATCGGATTATGTTTCTGGTATGTATAAGGACCCAGAGGAGCGTCTCCTACATATACTCCGTCGGCATAAACTTTGAATTCGGTGCCCGGTGCACCGTACTGGAAATAGTATTTTCCATTGTATTTATTTACCCATGCTCCTTCAGTAAATGGAGCCAGCGTTGTACTGTCGTCGTTATTCATGCCGAAGCGTTCCCATCCGTGAATTTTAGGCTCCAGATGCATAATCTCATGAATTTTGCTGATAGGAAGCATATTATTCGGATTTACTTCGACGCCTTTTAAGGCATATTCATTGCTGGATCCGTAATAAAGATAAAGCCGGTTGTCGTTATCGTATAAAAATCCCGGATCCCAGCTGGGCAGAATCGTTTTTTCAACATAACGTTTGAATTTGCCGCTTTTAGGATTTGTGCTGTACCATATCGGTAGGCCTTCATATGTCGAGCCGGTATAAAAAAGCGTATCACCGATAACATAGGCAGCCGGAGCACACTGATCATCGTCAACCGGTGTACGCTGGAATCCGGTAAATACGAAATGCCACGTACTCAGGTCTTTTGACCAATGGAAACCGCCTTGGTTTGTGGAAAAGAGATAATATTCTCCTTTGTAGTTTACGACCATAGGATCGGCAGCTGAGCGGAAAGAGCCGTTCGGCTGTACATTATTATTGTATGGCTCAAAATTATAGCTGATATTCATTGGATTGCAGTAGGTTGACGGATGGTCGTTTTCCGGATCGAACCATGGTGTAGCGATTCCTTTGCCTCTGTTGTAAGTTTTTGTCGAAAATGTATCTTCGAGGGTGATATCAATGGTTCCATCGTTCTCTCCTACATTGTAATAGATTACTTCTTTGCCCGGAGCATAAATCATAAGCATGGTATCCTGACGGCCTGAGATTACTTCGTAAAAACCTGTATTATCGGTGTTACAATGAACGGGACTGGCTTTAAACATGACTGTTCCGTCTTTGATCGGTGATCCTTTTGAGTCGTATAAATGACCTTTGACCGTATGGGTTTGCGGAATTGTGATGATATAGTCGCTGATTTGTCCTTTTACTACAATAACCGAGTCTTTCGCTGCATCGGCAGTAAAAGATGTTATGCACAAAAGGATAAGCAAATTATAAATGAAATGTTTCATCTGCTGCATTATATATAAAATAAAGTAGGAGTAGTTTAGATTGGTCCCTGGAAAGTCGTGAATCCGAGTTTTTTCAGTCCGGACTGAATCTCAGGACAACTCATAAACAGCTTCCACAGAAGGCCTGTCCGGTAGTTTTCGATCATAGGAGCGATGGTACACTGGTCTATCGCCAGATAACGTTTCGGGTACCAGTTGTCCTGAATGCTGAAAGCATCGTAGAATCCGTATTTTCCCCATATCTTTTGCCCGATTTCAAAATAAAAGAAATTCAGTGCGGCAAGTGATTCGGTCGGTGTATATGGGAAGCTTGAGAGGGCTGCTGTCGGAGTAATTACGCCGTTATCGTTAAACGGATAATGTGCCATATACCCATTGGTTGAATAACTGGCTGTAAGTCCCCAGCATTTGTCGCTGTAGCCTTTGAATTTTCCCGGATTTGCAACACAATATGCGTAATTGGAAAGAGCATGGTTCTTGTTTACTTCCCAGTAGTCGGCGTATTCGTCTTTTAATCCTTTCGGGTTAAGACCTATATAAGAATAGTGTGCCCAGAACAGAGGACCACCGTACTCTTCGGCGCCGTTATGCCTCAGGTAGAGAGGATAGCCGTATGGGGCAGCCGTGCTTTTTATATCTCCACCCCGTGCCCATCCGTTGTGGTATGCACTGGCGGGAATGGTATGAGTGGGAGAGGATGCTGCGAGTATATATGTAATCAGGCATTCGTTATAGCCTTCGAGAGGGAAGTTCATTTCCCATGCGTAATCGGGAGACCAGTGCCAGTAAAGTACATCTTTTCCGTTCAGGTACCATGTCCAGTCCATCTCTTTCCACAAAGTGTCTATCTTTGCAGCCAGTTCTTTTTCTTGGTCATTTCCGTCTTTGAAATATTGGCGAGCACATAGTAACCCCTGTATAAGGAAGGCGCTTTCAACCAGATCTCCGCCATTATCTTTTTGTCCGAAAGGTTTAGTTTTGCCGTTTGGTAATATCCAGTGAGACCATACTCCATGATAACGGTCTGCTTTTTTTAGAAAATCGACGATTTTGAAAAGGCGGTTAACTCCTTCCTGACGGGTAATAAATTGCCGTTCGATGCCAACGATAAGTCCGGCGATACCGAATCCGGACCCCCCGGTTGTAATAACATCTTCATCGTTTTCGGGATAAATACCATCTATGTGAATACGTTCGCGTGCCAGTCCCGATGTCGGTTCGGCTCCGCTCCACATGTAATCGAAGTGAGCCATTTGAATATAGTTGAGAAATTCTTCTTCTGAAGCAAATTCCAATGGACGTCCGATCGTATCTGTTGATTGATTGTTGTTTTCTACATGGTTTTTACAGCCTGTAAAAAGGAATACTGCCAAAGCACACCCTAATAAATACCTTTTCATCTGAGTTTTTTTAACGATTCAACATTTATGGTACTTTATAATGAAATCCTCCTGCTTTTTATGATAGGGCAAGACGGTCTCCATATAAAAGATGATATGAGTAAAGCTATGACCTGGCTCATGTCATAGCTTTACTGTGAAAATTATTGCAAATTCGGATTCAAGTCGATTTGATTCTGAGGTATAGGATAGAACCTTTTATCCGGTGAATATCCGGGAAGCACACTTGCACTTATTTCTCCGTTAGCTATCCAACGAACCAAATCGAAATAGCGTTCACCCCATTCGCAGGCAAGCTCTATTCTGCGTTCTTCTCTTACGTTCTCTAAAGTTGCTCCTGAAATAGGGGTTGAAAAACCTGCTCTTTTCCGAACTTCGTTGATGCCGTAGTCGCCGCTCTGACCTTTTCGTATTTTGGCCTCTGAGTTCAGAAGAAGAATATCGGCATACCGGATCATACGTATGTTGTTGCCTTCGCCATACCCTTTTCTTCCCGGAGTAAGCTGGTCTCCAGGAAGATAGGCTTTGCCGCTGTATTGCGTAGGTTCACCCACCTGGGCAACGGCTATTGTATCACCTGAAGGTGTTACTTCTCCGGTAAACAAGATAGTTGTCACATACCGGTTGGTTTCATTTCTGGCTTTCATGACGTTAATTAAAGTTTGTGTCGGCGTCATAAAGCCCCAGCCGCCGTCCATCGGGACATTGTCCAGGCCTGCGAGTTGTTTGGCTCCTTGAAATGCAAACCAGTTATCGGAAACGACGATATCGCCTGTGCCCTGTCCGAAATCCGAATATTGTAATTCGAATAAGGATTCATTACATAAGCGTCCGGGCTTCTTGAAAAGCTGGTAATAATCCGTATATAAAGAGAATTTATTGCTGTCGATAATGGAGTCGGTAGCTGCCAGAACAATATCCCATTTATTCACGTCTGCAGCAGCTTTTGCCTGTAACGCAAATGCTGTGTATTTAGATACGGCACCTTTATGAACCATTTCATTCGGACGAAGGGCGGGAAGGCGTTTAATACAATATTCCATTTCTTCATTGATGAATTCATACACTTGTTCGCGCGGTGTTTTTGTTAATCCTACGGCCTGATTATTAGTCATAATAGGAATATCTCCCCAAAGACGTGCCGATAGAAAGTGGGCAAATGCGCGTATGAAACGTACCTCCGCAGTGTATTGTTCATAGTTGGCCGAATCGGCTGAGGTTGTTATATATTCTTTGTAATTATCGAGAGAAATCAAAGCTGCATTGCTGACTTCTACTGTTTTGTAGAATCCAGACCATGCTGAGTTCAATGCCCAGAAATCTTTAATACGGTCGTATTGAAAGTTCTTGCAATAATTGAATTCTACCTGGTCGTTTGGAGCACCGCCCTTTTCCACGTCATCGCTGCGCACTTCGATCAAGCCGAGTGCTCCCCAGAAAGAGAAGCCTTCTCCGCTTCTGGCTTTTGCGTATACACCGGAAACCGGTTCATACATTTCGCTGACTTTGGAAAAGTCGACATCCGTAGTTGGAACTTTATTTTCAGGGAGCTTGTTCAGAAAATCTTCGCAAGCTGTTGTCAGAAGCATAAGCGAGAAGAGGACAGCTCCGGTTTTAAATATTTTGTTCATAGTTATCTGATTTTCATTCGTTATTAATAAGTAAGTCTTACACCAAAGCTAAAGCTGGCGGCGAGAGGATAAACCTGTTTGTCGAATCCGTCGGCGATTTCAGGAGTAAATCCGTTGTTACTGAATGCGGTAAACGGACGTTCGGCTGTTACGCTGAGGCGGAGTTTCGGGCCTTTCGGGCCGATATGCTGGAAAGTATATCCTACCTGAATGTTCTGAATGCGGAAGTAAGCGCCTTTTTCTACCAAGAAACTGCTGAATTTTGCAATGTTCCAAGGGTTAACCGAGCCTTCTGCCGAAGGATAGGAGTTAGATGTGCCGGGCCCTGTCCAACGGTTTTCTACCCATTCTTTATCATAGTTGATATCTCCCTGGTATCTTCTGATCCCTCTTTTCTCATTAACAATCTGGTTACCGGTAACCCCCATGAAGCTCAGACCAAAGTCAATGTTTTTCCATTCGAAACCGATATTACCGCCATAGGTAAAGTTCGGAAGAGCGTCACCGATGATTTGTCTATCCTGATCGTCAATTGATCCGTCGCCGTTCAAATCTTCATAGATGAAGTCGCCCGGTTTCAGCCCATATTTACGGGCAATACGTCCCTCATTAGTATCGGCATCGATCTGTTCCTGAGTCTGGTATACACCGACTTGTTTTAATCCATAGAAAGAGTTAATCGCTTCACCTACCTTGGTAATGGTTCTGAATTCAGCACTACCTCCGTAGATATAGGGTGTACCGTTAAGATCCTGTACGCGGTTTCTGAGTGTACTGAAGTTTAATCCGATATTGTAACGGAAATCAGATCCGATTTTATCCGACCAGTTTAAAGTGATTTCAAAACCTTCGTTTAAGATTTTTCCGTTGTTTCCGAGCAATTCGCCTGCTCCCATAGGTAGAGGAGTCTTGATAACGGCGTTGCTGGTGACACGACGGTAATAGTCGAATTCGGCGCTTAAGCGGTTATTCAGGAATCCTGCATCGAATCCGACATTCACTTCGTCTACTACTTCCCAGCGTAAATAGCTGAAATAGCTTTGATTGATATAGCCCGGAACCAGAACATCCCCGAACACACCGGAGGCATCGAGGCCGGTCTGAATAGACGCAAAACCGTCGCTCGGCTGAATTTTATCATTACCTAATTTACCCCAGCTACCGCGAATTTTCAAATAATCGAACACATTCTGGTTAGACATGAAGTCTTCTTCAGACATAACCCAACCTGCGCCTACAGAGGGGAAATAACCCCATTTCTCCTGATATTTGGAACTACCGTCGGCACGCATAGTGGCAGATAAAAGATATTTGCCTGCATAATCGTACATAACGCGGCCAAAGAAAGATACACCGTTATAAGATGTTCCGTCGTCCGAACTTTTACGGCTGTCGGCAGTACCTTGACTGATGTATTTATATTCCGGCTCACCACCCGGTACATTTTCAGCCGAGCCTTCCAACTTTCTCCAGTTTTCACCCCTCATAGAGTGACCTACCATAACAGAAAGATTGTTCAGCCCGAACTGGTCTTTATAAGTAAGAGTATTATCCCAGATATAATTCTGGTAAAAATCGTTTGTTTTAATCAATTTGGAATTCAGGTTTTTCTGATTACCACCAACTGTATAAACAGGAGTATATTCCAGAGACCGGACAATCGAAATATCCTGGGTAAGTGATGTTCTGAAATTCAGCTTGTTCTGCGGCAGGAATGCAATATCTGCAAAGAAAGAAGGAAGAACCTGGAAAGTCTCGGTTTTTTTATCATAGTATTTTGCTACGGCAACCGGATTCGAGTAATAGTTATCATAACCTAAATCTTGGATAGAAGCATATTTAACAGGAGTTGCCGCCGTATTGTTGGCATCATATACCGGATATAAAGAGGGAGAAATAAAGGCATAAAACCACGCATCGTTTTTAGGCAAGCGTTTGTTTGCATCGCTCAATACGACATTTGCTCCAACTTTTAACCATTTGAATACTTGATAGTCTCCTCTGGCACGCATATTAAAACGCTTGTAATCATTATTTGCTTTCATTACACCCTGTTGGGTCTGGTAGTTCAATCCGACCGAGTATGAGGCTTTTTCTGTACCTCCTGTGATATCGAGGTTATGGTTTTGCATGAAGGCCGTACGAAGTAATTCGTCGTACCAGTCGGTATTTACTGCCGGGATATTTGTTGGTCTACCGTCGGGTCCCATTACAGCGCCGTAGCGATTGATTGAATTTAATACACGGGCAGAGTCCGTTGCATTGTATTTTTCATACTGCATGGCAGCGTATTGTGACGAATTGGCCATCGGTAATACATTTACAGCTTTCTGGAATCCTACATAACCATCGTATGTGATGGTCGGCTTCATGTTCAGGTTTCCTTTTTTCGTGGTAACGATTACGACACCGTTGGCTGCACGTACACCGTAAATAGATGCGGCAGAAGCATCTTTCAAAATCGACATTTCCTGAATATCGTTATTGTTGAGGAAGTCGATATTGTCGAAGAACATTCCGTCAACTACATATAAAGGACCTGTTTTGTCTTTATCGAAAGACCCCACACCACGTATACGTACGGTCGGACCTGAGCCCGGTTCACCGTTGTTTACGATCTGCACACCGGCCACCTTACCCTGCAAGGCCTGCATCGGGTTGGTTGTCGTGTTTTTTACAATTTCCGAACCTTTTACCACAGCAATAGGAGAGGTTAAATCCTTTAGCTTGGCTGTACCATAACCAACCACGACAACTTCGTCGATAGCCTGAAGGTCTTCTTCAATGCTAACATTGATGATGCTTCTTCCGTTCAGAGGTATCTGAATGGTTTTCATTCCTACTGAGCTGAACTGGATCGTTGCGTCGGAAGGTACGTTCTTTAATTCATAAGTACCGTCAATAGAAGTAACAGTACCGTTCGTGGTGCCTTTAATCATAACAGTGACACCGATTGCCGGCTGACCGGTTGCCGCTTCCGTTACCGTACCGCTTACTATATGCGCGTTCTGCGCGTAAGACATAAGCCCGCATAACAGAAACAGAAATAGGACTAAGGTTGCTTTTTGTTTCATAAGATGATTTGTTTTACATTAATTAATTAGGTCTGTTTTTAGTTGATTGTGAGGCAAAATTATAAGGTCGTGGTTTGACAGTATAAAAAATGTCCCCTACAATAATTCTACATGTTCTGTAACATATTTGTAACGCTACTACATTACTACTACATTATTTTTTAATTAATTGATAATTAGATTGTTATAAATATGTATTTTATGTGATATAGTCAGTAGTTAAACAATCAAATTTGAAAAGTTGTTCAAATATTTTGTTTAAAACAATGGCGAATTATGGAAACAAATGCAAAAGAGAAGAAGAATGATATTTTTTGAATAGGTTTCTTTTGTCTCATTTTTCTAAAATATTAAGAACTGAATATTGCATTTTGAAGAATATATATGATGGCGCCGCTTGAATAACCTGCCAGTGCCAGTAATGATATTTTTTTCAGATACCAGATGAAATTTATTTTTTCTAATGCCATTGCTACAACACCGGCAGCTGAGCCGATTATTAAAATGCTTCCTCCTACTCCGCTGCAATAAGCGAGAAATTGCCAGAATATTCCGTCTTGTACAAAAAAACGCAGATATTCCGGATTAGCTGCTGTCGAAAGGGTATCCGGATCGACTATGGTGTACATGCCCATAGCTCCTGCTACAAGGGGAACATTGTCAATGACAGCTGACATTATGCCAATTATAAGGTTGATGGCATAGACATTTCCTATTTTGTTGTCCAGAAAATCGGACAGAGATTCCAGTATACCGCTGAAACTTAAGGCATTCACGGCCAGTAAAATACCGAGGAAGAACAGTAATGTAGCGCCGTCAAGACGATGCAATATCTTGCCGACCCTTAATTGTCGCTGTTCTTTTATACAAGGCTTGTCGTTGTACATGATTTCAGTCGCTACCCACAGAATTCCCAAACCTAACAGAATTCCCATAAACGGAGGAAAATGTGTTATGGCTTTGAATACCGGAACAAATAACAATACACCTATTCCCAATATGAATATGATTGCCCTTTCGTTTATAGGGAGCGGTGGAAGGCTTTTGTCGTTTTGGGCGGGACTTTTCTGTATTGTTGCGTTTCCCGGGCGGAGTTTATAGGATACGATTAATGCCGGAACCAGCATAGACGTAAGGCTGGGTAGTATCAGACTCGGCATAATCGAACTCGTTGTAATATTTTCGTTGACCCAGAGCATGATTGTCGTTACGTCTCCTATCGGCGACCATGCTCCTCCACTGTTGGCCGCAATAACGATAATACTGGCGAACAGCCACCGTTCCCGGTGATCATCCAGTAATTTACGGATCAACATGATCATAACGATTGCGGTTGTGAGATTATCTAATACGGACGACATAAAGAATGTCATGAATGCCACCATCCACAGTAATTTGCGTTTGTTCCGGGTGGTTATGTGGGAAGTGATGAAGTTAAAACCGCCGTGGGCGTCCATAACTTCTACGATCGTCATTGCACCTAATAAAAACAGTAAAATGCTGCATATACTTCCCAGGCTTTCTATTATCTGATATTCCGCGACAAAATGGATACATTGCTGGGCTAAGGGCATTGTTGAGAATTGCGGATGGTCGGTTATAAATTCATTGAATGCAGTGGACGATACTTTCGGGACAAATGCCGGTGAACCGTATAGATAGAGTACCCATAGAAGAGCACCTGTCAGAAGCGCGGATGCTGCTTTGTTTATCTTGAAGGGATGCTCTAAAGCAATGAATAGGTAACCTATCAGAAAAATGATGACCATCCAGGTAGTCATAGCGTCAGGATTGAGATTAAACCGTAGAACATATCTTTTCTATCCGGTTTTGTCATGCAATCGGATGAGCGGATATGCTCAGTATCTCAATAATAACAGTTATGCCCTATAAGAATGTTTATTCTTTATGGCTGTTTTAAGTGTTTCCTTTTATATGTAGAAAGAAAATGCCGGGAGTATTAAAAGTTAGAATTCGCTCGAAAAATGGAATCTGATTTTTTCAAAATCGTGTTGAGCCATTTGCAAAACATACGAGGAATCGGCAAGATATACGTCGCGCCCCTCTTTATCTTTTGCCATGTATTGGGCTTTCCTGCGCTTGAAATTTTCCAGTTCGGCCTCATCGTCGCTCTCGATCCAGCATGCTTTGTAGAGATTGAGAGGTTCCCATTTGCATTGGGCTCCGTATTCGTGCAGTAAACGGTACTGGATTACTTCGAACTGGAGCTGGCCTACCGTTCCGATGATTTTTCTTCCGTTGAACTGATTGATAAAAAGCTGGGCGACCCCCTCGTCCATTAACTGGTCGATACCTTTGTTCAATTGTTTTGTCTTCATCGGATCGGAGTTCTCTATGTATTTAAACATTTCAGGAGAAAAACTGGGTAACCCTTTGAAGTGCAGTTCCTCGCCTTCTGTCAGAGTATCTCCGATTTTGAAGTTCCCCGTGTCGGGAATTCCGATAATATCGCCGGCAAAAGCTTCGTCTACCGTCTCTTTTTTCTGTGCCATAAATGCAGTAGGACTGGAATAACGGAACATTTTTCCGTGACGCACGTGTTTATAATTCGCATTTCGTTCAAAACGTCCTGAACAGATTTTTACGAATGCAATGCAACTACGGTGGTTTGGGTCCATATTCGCATGAATCTTGAATACGAAACCGGTGAATTTATCTTCGGTCGGCGTTACGATGCGCTCTACTGCCTGTATAGGTCGTGGAGAAGGGGCAATTTTAACGAAACAGTCGAGAAGTTCTTTTACTCCGAAATTATTAAGTGCGGAGCCGAAAAAAACCGGAGCAATTTCACCTTTCAGGTAGGTTTCGGTTTCAAATTCGGGATAAACTCCCTCGATCAATTCTATGTCGGAACGTAATTTTTCAGCAAGATGATCTCCTATATGAGTTTCCAGTTCGGGAGAATTGATATCTTTGAACTCTACCGATTCGGTTACATATTGTTTGCTCGGAGTATAAAGGTCGAGTTTTTTATCGAAAATATTGTAAACGCCTTTGAACCGTTGTCCCATATCGATCGGCCAGCTTAACGGACGGACGTTGATTTTGAGTTCTTCTTCCAGTTCGTCGAGAAGGTCAAAAGGATCTTTTCCGTCGCGGTCGAGCTTATTTACAAAAACAATTACCGGAGTTTTCCGCATACGGCAGACTTCCATCAAACGCCGTGTCTGGGCTTCTACTCCTTTTGCTATGTCTACTACGATAATAACGCTGTCGACTGCTGTTAAAGTCCGGAAAGTATCTTCTGCGAAATCTTGGTGTCCCGGTGTGTCGAGAATGTTGATTTTATAATTATTGTAATTGAATCCCATTACCGAAGTGGCGACTGAAATACCTCTTTGTTTTTCAATCTCCATCCAGTAGGAAGTTGCGGTTTTCTTTATTTTGTTACTTTTGACGGCGCCGGCTACGTGAATGGCACCACCGAAAAGCAATAGTTTTTCCGTAAGAGTTGTTTTCCCTGCATCGGGGTGACTGATAATAGCAAAAGTCCGTCTTTTTGCAATCTCTTCTGTTAATTCGCTCATATATTTAGAATCCTTCTTTTTTCAATTTCCCGATACAGTGTTGTAAACTCTCTTCCCAGTGAGGAACAACAACGGAGAATGTAGTTTTGATTTTTTGTTTGTTCAATACGCTGTAATGAGGCCGTTTCGCTTTGGCCGGATACTCTTCGCTGCTTACCGGATGAACATCACATGTTTCGATACCGTAAAAACGATGAATTGTTTTTGCAAAATCGTACCAACTGCATTTGCCTTCATCCGTGAAATGGTAAATACCCGGGATAAAATTATTGTTTTCAGCTTCGGATACGATGGTTAATAAAGCTTTTGCGAGGTCTGCCGCATAAGTAGGTGATCCGAGCTGGTCGGAAACGACATTGAGATCTGTTTTTTCTTTACCTAAACGGATCATCGTTTTGACGAAATTGTTGCCGAATGAGGAATAAAGCCATGCTGTCCGAACAATGACACATTCAGGACAATCTCTCAAAGCTGCTTTTTCTCCTGCCAGTTTGGAACGTCCGTAAACGGTTTGCGGTGCTACCGGATCAGTCTCTCTGTAAGGCGTTTGGGAAGTTCCATCGAATACATAATCGGTCGATACATGTAAAAGTCTGGCTCCCTGTCCGGTTGCAGCCTGCGCGAGATTTTCCACCGCTTCGTGGTTGATCCGGAAACAAAGAGCTTCGTCTTCTTCGGCTTTATCTACAGCTGTGTATGCAGCACAGTTGACAATATAATGAATATCGTTTGTCCGAATGAAAGCTGAAACAGCCTCTTTATTTGTAATGTCCAATTCTTCTATATCGGTGAAAAGAAACCGGAACTGAGGATAATCTCCGGCCAGAAGCCGCAATTCGTTTCCTAGTTGGCCGTTACTTCCGGTTACCAGAATATTTTTTATTACCCATTCGATATTGTAAGATACCTGATCTGAATAAGACTCGTCTGTTTTGTTGCGTATCTGGAAAAATTGAGCCATAATTTATTCTTCGTTAAGATTCAGTTCGTTCGCTTTTTCCTGATTGTATTTTTTAGCAAGCACTGCGATAAAAGAACTGATTTGTTTCATTGCCTCGGTGGTTTCTGGAGTAATTTCTTTTCTTTGTAACCGTAAAAGCATATATCCGTAAAGGGCATTAAAACATAATTCGATATCGTTCTGTGATTCGGGAGAGTCCGATTTGCTCCTCAGTTCGGTAATATAGGGTAATGTCTGATAAAATTTACTGCCGTAAGCAACTTCTTTGGGTGATTTGAGCAATGCGTTGTGAAGGTCGTTCAAATCGATCAGAATGTTTTTATTGATCTGGATGTGCCCTTTTTCTTTCACACCTTCGTTCAGCATCATTGCAATCAGATTCTCGTACCATTCTTTTATCTCTGAACGTATGGACAGAGGTTGGTCGAAGCGATCGATAATATTTTTTTCTATCGCATTGATATCGAAATTATTAGCCCTTATAATGTCTTCTATCTGCCACATATAGAGCAGGTATTCGGCTATATTTTCTTTTCGTTTTTGCTGAGCGATAATCATAGCTTCGGAATTTTATTGCAAAGATAGTAAAATCAGACTATTTTGGGCTATCGAGACGTTATCCTCGAAGAAGGCCGAAAAAATTCCGGCTAACGATAGTAAAATGATAATGCCTCCGGTTATTCTGTTTACCAGCCATAACTGGCGTAAGGTAATTCTTCCCCTTAGCCGGTCGAAAAGCAGGGTAATGCCGAACCACCATGCGATTGATCCCAGCAGGATGCCTCCGAAGCCCGCAATATAATTAATCATGCTTTCGCTGCTCGTGATAAATTGTAAATGGGCGAACAGGGCGATAAAAAGAAAGATAATCAAGGCGTTTGATATAGTGAAAAGAAAAGCCGTGGAAAATTCTTTGAAGAGGTGGGGGCTAACTCCGTTGGTTTTCCGGTAGTTATGAAAAGGTCTTTTGAAAAAGATAAAAATTCCTAAAATCAGTAGCACGGTACTACCTACAAACTGTATGTTCCGGAGATTTGCTTTTATAAAGTCCAGCACGAATCCCATGCCCAAACCTGTGATAATCGCATAAAACAGATCGGAAAAGGAAGCACCTATGCCGGTTGCGAAACCGTGCCAGCGCCCTTTATTGAGCGTGCGCTGTATGCATAATATGCCCACAGGTCCCATCGGAGCCGACGATATGATGCCGATAAGAATGCCTTTCCAAAATAAATCGAACATAACGTTTGCGTTATTTTAAGCACAAAGTTAAACGGATATTCCTTATAAAGAACTAACTTTGTAGCAGAAAGTTTGTTTCGCAAATTCAAACCCTATTTGTTTATGATTCTTTTTTTTAAAGCTTCCACAAAAAATATAATAGCTGTGGATGTAAATTCCAAATTGACTTCGGAAGATATCCAGAAGCTCAGTTGGTTGTTCGGAAACGCCTCTTTAATAGAAAGTGATGCCGTAAAAGGTTGGTTTGTCGGCCCTCGTCGTGAAATGATAACGCCGTGGAGTACGAATGCGGTCGAAATTACCCAGAATATGGGGATTTCCGGGATTCTTCGTATCGAAGAGTTCTTTCCTGTTTCGGGTGAGAAGGCTTCTCACGATCCGATGTTGCAACGTATGTACAACGGCTTGGATCAGAATATTTTTACGATCGATAAGCAGCCGGATCCGATTATTTATATCGAAGACATCGCAGCATATAACGTGCAGGAAGGCTTGGCTTTAAGTGAAGAAGAGATTGCTTATTTAAATGATATCAGCAGCCGTCTGAATCGTAAACTTACTGATAGCGAAGTTTTCGGTTTCTCTCAGGTGAACTCAGAGCATTGCCGGCATAAGATTTTTAACGGGGTGTTTGTCATTGACGGAGAAGAGAAGGAAAGTTCTCTTTTCAAACTTATCAAGAAGACATCCGAAGTAAATCCTAATTTGCTGGTTTCAGCATATAAAGATAATGTAGCTTTTAACGATGGACCTGTAATCGAACAGTTTGCACCGAAGAGCGGAGATAAACCTGATTTCTTTGAGGTAAAAGAGATTAAAAGCGTTATATCGCTAAAGGCTGAAACTCATAATTTCCCTACTACAGTGGAACCGTTTAACGGCGCAGCTACAGGTACGGGAGGTGAGATTCGTGACCGTCTTGGCGGAGGTAAAGCCAGTTTGCCGATTGCCGGTACTGCTGTTTATATGACTTCATACTCCCGTTCTGAAAAAGGCCGGGCATGGGAAAAGGCGATGAAAGAGCGTAAATGGCTTTATCAGACACCAGAACAAATATTGATTAAGGCTTCGAACGGGGCTTCCGATTTCGGAAACAAGTTTGGTCAGCCTCTTATTTGCGGTTCGTTACTTACATTCGAGCATTGTGAGAACTATAAGAATTTTGCATACGATAAGGTAATTATGCTTGCGGGAGGCGTTGGTTTTGCCAATAAACGCGATGCATTGAAAGGAGAGCCTAAAACCGGTGAAAAAGTAGTCGTTTTAGGTGGAGATAATTACCGTATCGGTATGGGGGGCGGTGCCGTGTCGTCAGTCGATACCGGACAATATGCGAGCGGCATCGAACTGAATGCCGTGCAGCGTGCGAACCCGGAAATGCAGAAACGTGCATCGAACGTAATCCGGACGTTGGCCGAGTCGGAAGATAACCCGATTGTATCGATACATGACCATGGTGCCGGAGGACATTTGAATTGTCTTTCCGAATTGGTGGAAGCTACCGGTGGTAAGATCGAAATGGCCAATCTGCCTGTAGGTGATCCTACTCTTTCTGCGAAAGAAATTATCGGAAATGAGAGTCAGGAGCGTATGGGACTTTTAGTAGAACAGAAAGATTTGGAGCGTATTAAACGTATTTCAGACCGTGAACGGGCTCCGATGTATACCGTTGGTGAGACTACCGGCGATATGGAGTTTGTTTTCGAACAGGCGGACGGTGAAAGGCCTATTAATATGAAGCTGGAATATATGTTCGGAAAGCCGCCCCGTACGGTGATGACGGACAATACGGTCGAGGAAGAATATCAGAAAGTAACCTATAAAGATTCCAAATTGGAGGAATATCTTACGAATGTTCTTCAATTGGAGGCTGTGGCTTGTAAAGACTGGCTGACCAATAAGGTTGACCGTTCGGTGACCGGGAAAATAGCCCGCCAGCAGTGTCAGGGAGAAATTCAGCTTCCGCTGAGCGATTTAGGTGCTGTGGCTCTTGATTACAGGGGTAAATCGGGTATTGCGACTTCGATCGGACATGCTCCGCAGGTTGCGTTGATAGATCCTGAGGCCGGATCGGTAATGGCAGTGGCCGAGGCTTTGACAAATATTGTTTTTGCACCGCTTACCTATAAACTGGCAGGTGTTTCACTCAGTGCCAACTGGATGTGGCCATGCAAGAATCCGGGGGAAGATGCCCGTTTGTACCGGGCTGTCGAAGCCTGCTCTGATTTTGCATGTGAACTGGGTATCAATATTCCGACAGGAAAAGATTCGTTATCCATGACACAGAAATATGGAGATGAAAAAGTATTCTCTCCGGGTACGGTTATTATTTCTGCCGGTGCCGAAGTGTCGGATATAAAGAAAATAGTATCACCTGTTTTAGCTAAGGACGGAGGTAAATATATTTATTATGTGGATTTCTCGTTCGATACGTTCAAACTAGGTGGTTCGGCATTTGCACAGTCGTTGAATCGTTTGGGAGATGAAGTTCCTACCGTAAAAGATCCTGCTTATTTCAAAAAGGCATTTAATGCAATCCAGCAATTGGTTGAGGACGGTAAAATTTCGGCCGGACACGATATTTCAGCCGGAGGAATGGTTACGGCTCTTCTGGAAATGTGTTTTGCGAATGTTCTCGGAGGATTGGAAATCAATCTCGATAAGATTAAGGAGAAAGATATTATTAAGATTCTTTTCAGTGAAAATCCCGGTGTATTGATCCAGGTCAACGACCGGAAAGCTGTTGAAAAAGTTTTAAAGGAAGCCGGAGTTGCATTTGCCGTTATCGGTAAACTGTCGAAAGAACGCCATCTGTTAATTAATAAAGAGGGAGCTGTTTATCAATTGGGTATTGATCATTACCGTGATGTATGGTATAAGTCTTCTTATCTGCTCGATCGTTTGCAAAGCGGGAAAAAATGTGCGAAAGAACGTTTTGAGAATTACAAACATCAACCGCTTCAATTTAAGTTCAATAAGAATTTTACGGGAAAGTTATCTCATTACGGATTGACACAAGATCGTAAGGGTTCTTCCGGTATTAAGGCGGCTATTATCCGTGACAAAGGAACGAACGGTGAAAGAGAGATGGCTTATGCTCTTTATCTTGCAGGTTTTGACGTGAAAGATGTTCATATGACAGACCTCGCTACCGGACGTGAAACTCTGGAAGATATCAATCTGATTGTTTTCTGCGGAGGATTCTCTAATTCGGATGTTCTCGGGTCTGCAAAAGGATGGGCCGGCGGATTTTTGTATAATGAGAAAGCTAAAAAGGCATTGGCCGATTTCTATGCTCGTCCCGATACATTGAGTTTGGGAATATGTAACGGTTGCCAGTTAATGGTCGAATTGGATCTGATATATCCGGAACATAAGAAGAAGGCTAAAATGCTTCATAATGATTCCCATAAATTCGAATCGGAATTTTTAGGACTTAAAATTCCTAAAAATCATTCTATAATGTTCGGTTCTCTGGCTGGTAGCAAATTGGGTATCTGGGTAGCTCACGGAGAGGGTAAATTCAGTTTGCCTTATGATGAATCGGAATACCATGTTGTAGCGAAATACGAATATGACGGTTATCCTGCCAATCCGAACGGTTCGGATTATTCTGTCGCTGCACTTTGTTCTCCCGACGGGCGTCATCTGGCTATGATGCCGCATCTTGAAAGAGCGATGTTCCCGTGGCAATGGGCTTATTATCCGTCGAAGAGAAAAGCGGAAGATGAGGTTTCTCCATGGATCGAAGCGTTTTTCAATGCTTATCTTTGGATCGAGTCTCAAATACAATAAGTGAGCCGTTAAAAAAAGATAATTCTACAGATTTGCAAAAGTGGGGAAATTTTTTTCTCTATTTTTGCATTTATGTCAAACAAAATAGTTATTTATCGCTAACTATATAATAAAGTTTATTACTATGTCAAAAATGTCAAGAAGGTCTTTCCTTCAGAAAGGTACAGCTGCAGCTGTAGGATTCTCGATCGTACCAAACATTGTATTGGGCAAAACACATGGACATACAGCTCCATCTGATAAGTTGAACATTGCAGCCGTAGGTATCGGTGGTATGGGAGCTGCAAACCTCAGTAATATGGAAACAGAGAACTTTGTAGCTCTTTGTGACGTGGACTGGAAATATGCAAAACACGTATTTGACAAATATCCACAGGCTAAAAGGTATAAAGACTACCGTAAGATGTATGATGAGCTTGGCAAATCGATCGATGCCGTTTTGGTTGCTACAGCCGACCATACGCACTGTATCATCGCTGCTGACGCCATCACTATGGGTAAGCATGTTTATGTACAGAAACCTCTTACACACTCCGTATACGAATCTCGTTTGCTTACAAAATTGGCTGACCAGTATGGAGTAGCAACCCAGATGGGTAACCAGGGTTCGTCTGCAGAAGGCGTTCGTCAGGTTTGTGACTGGATTTGGGATGGCCAGATCGGTGAAGTTACTAAAGTTGAGGCATTTACAGATCGTCCTATTTGGCCACAGGGTCTTATGACTCCTGAAAAGGCTGATAAGATTCCTTCAACATTAGACTGGGATTTGTTTACAGGTCCTGCTGCTATGCGTCCTTATAACAATATTTATCATCCATGGAACTGGCGTGGATGGTGGGCTTACGGAACAGGTGCCCTCGGTGATATGGCTTGTCATATTTTGCATCCTGTATTCAAAGGTTTGAATTTAGGTTATCCTACTAAAGTTCAGGGTTCTTCAACCTTGCTGTTGCAAGATTGTGCACCTCAGGCCCAGATGGTACGTTATATATTCCCGGCTCGTGAAAATATGCCGAAGGTTGCAATGCCTGAAGTAGAGGTTACGTGGTATGACGGTGGTTTGAAACCGAATCGTCCGGAAGGTCTGCCTGCAGGTAAAGACCTGAACGATGCCGGTGGTGCTGCTATTTTCCACGGAACAAAAGATACCTTGATTTGTGGTTGCTATGGTGTTAATCCTTATTTGTTGTCAGGACGTAAACCTAATTCTCCGAAGAGAAACCGTGAAATTAAGGTGAGCCACGAACAAGACTGGATACGTGCATGTAAGGAAAATAAAGCGAACCGTGTTCCTACCGCTTCTCATTTCGGTGAAGCCGGACCGTTCAATGAAATGGTCGTAATGGGAGTTTTGGCAGTTCGTCTGCAAGGCCTTAACCGTGAATTGGAATGGGATGGAGAAAATATGCGCTTTACGAATATCGGACCTAACGAAACGATTAAAACGGTTATTAAAGACGGTTTCAAAATTCATGACGGACATCCGACATTCGATAAAACATGGACCGATCCTGTTAATGCTCAGCAATTTGCACAGGAATTGATCAAACACAATTACCGTCAGGGATGGAAATTGCCCGATATGCCCAGATAATTATCTAACAGCATATTATATATAATTAAATTATGAAAAAAGTTAGTTTAATCTTAGGTGCAGCTTTAGTTATGGGCGCACTTTCTTCATGCGGCGGAGCTCAGAAGAGCGATGCAAATGTTCCTAAGGCCGATGAGGCTGCAGGTTCAACAGTGGAAAAACCGGAATACGAACTTGTTGAGTATAAACCGGTGGATTTATCGACTTTCCCGAAAGATGCCGACGGCTGGATTACTTTGTTCGACGGTAAAAATTTCACAGGTTGGAGAGGTTATGATAAAGACTATGTTCCTGCTGCCTGGTCAATCGAAGACGGAGCAATTAAAATTAATGGTTCGGGTGCCGGTGAGGCCGGTGCAAAAGATGGTGGAGACATCATTTTCAACCATAAATTTAAAAACTTCGAACTTTCTATAGACTGGAAAGTGGCAAAAGGTTCAAACTCCGGTATTTTCTATCTTGCTCAGGAAGTGGTAGGTCAGCCGATCTATATTTCTGCTCCTGAATGCCAGGTTCTGGATAATGAAAATCATCCGGATGCAAAATTAGGAAAAGACGGTAACCGTATGTCTTCTTCTCTTTATGACATGATTCCGGCTAAGCCACAAAACTCTAAACCTTACGGAGAGTGGAACAATGTACGCATTATGGTATATAAGGGAACGGTTGTTCACTATCAGAATGGAGAACAGGTTCTGGAATATCATTTGTGGACAAAACAGTGGGAAGAAATGCTTCAGGCTAGCAAGTTCAGCGAAGAAAAATGGCCTTTGGCTTACCAGTTGCTTCTGAATTGCGGTGGTGATGCTCATGAAGGATTCATCGGCTTACAGGATCACGGAGACGATGTTTGGTTCAAGAACATTAAGCTGAAGATTCTGGATTAATCTAAAACTTGAATTTATTATAGAGGGCTGCATATCGAATGCAGCCCTCTTTTTGTTTTAAAATTTACCGATAGGGATTACATGATTAAAACCAATGCTTTTGTTCAGTTGTTGTATTAAGAAACGAGTTTTATAATTTCTTGAAAGAATGGCTGTAATTCCTTCTTCTTCTGTAAAAGCAGATGAAAAGTATCATTTTGTATTAAACATATTCCATATTCTGATAATAGCGTCCAGTATTATATTGGTAGTAATGGACTCTGTCGAAATATTGCATTTGCTTCCCGGCTTTACGATGCACGATTATCTGCAGGTTCAGTTATGGGTTTGTGTCGTTTTCATGCTTGATTTCTTTATTGGCTTATATCTGAGTAATACACGGTGGCATTATATACGCAAGCATTTTGTTTTTTTACTGGTATCTGTCCCTTATCTGAATATCATATATTTTGAACAGCTGACTCTATCGCCCGAAGTTTATTATTTACTTAAGTTTATGCCGTTGGTCAGGGGTGGTTATGCGTTGGTTATTGTTATTAGCTGGCTTACGCACAATAAGATAACAAATCTTATGGTCTCTTATCTGACTATGCTTCTGTCGGTCGTTTATTTTTCCAGCCTTATATTTTATGTAAAAGAGCTGCCGGTTAATACGGAGGTTACTACCTATACGGATGCCCTCTGGTGGGCTTTTATGGATGTAACGACGGTAGGTTCCAATATTTATGCCGTAACGCTTACGGGAAAGGCTTTATCTGTTCTTCTGGCGGCTTTAGGTATGATGATGTTCCCGATTTTTACGGTTTATATAACGGATCGATTCTCGAAATTTATCGGGAATAAAGGGGCGGCCGACCAAAGTTGAGAAATGCTTATAACTACTGAGATTATAGTATTCATTGATAAAAAATATTTTAAAAAATAATTTTATGTGCCGACTAAATAGGACGAAAACTTTTATATCGGGTGCTTTCCTGATTCTTATTTTGATAACTTCCTGTAAACATGCGGGAAATTCGCAACAAGCAGGTGCAGTTTCGTTCACCGTAATGAAAGCAGAGAGAGGAGAAGGAGAGACACAAGCTGAGTTTCCTACCGTATTGTCAAGTAATCAGTTAGTTGAAATACGTCCTCGTGTTACCGGCTATCTGAGCGAACGATATGTTCAGGACGGTCAATCGGTTGTGAAAGGACAGTCGCTGTTCAAAATCGATGATACTTCATTTAAGGCCGCAATCTCCTCGGCGGCGGCTACGGTTGCAGCGCGTGAAGCCGATTTGGAAAATGCGCAGTTAGAGGTTCAGAAAAGAAAACCTCTGGTGGCGAATGGTATTATCAGTCCTTTCGAACTGGAGACGGCTCAGAAAAGTGAAATGGCAGCAAAGGCTCAGCTCGATCAGGCAAAGGCTCAGTTGCACGATGCAAAAATCAACCTCGGTTACACGTTGATAACATCGCCTGTCACCGGTGTGCTGGGACAGATAAACAGTTATGTGGGAACTTTGGTACAGATATCGGATCAGCAGCCCCTCACGACGGTGTCGGCAAAAGGTGATATGTTTGCATTTTTCTCTATCAATGAAGCGGATGTCCTGGATTTGCAGAGAAAGCAAAAGGAGATGGATATGGACGATTTTATTCCGGTTGAAGTCTCTCTTCGTTTGGCCGATGGCTCTTTATATCAACATAAGGGAACTTTGTCGTTTGGCAGCGGATTGGTAAATCAGACAACCGGATCGCTTCTTCTTAAAGCGACTTTTCCGAATCCGGATGATTTTCTTCGTTCCGGCAATTCGGGAATCGTTATAATTCCGAAAACAATGAAAAACGTGTTCCTGATACCGAAGGCTATAACCTATTCGTTGCAGAATATGACGATGGTTTTTTGCATGGACGAAGATAATACCGTACATCCGCGTGAAATACATGTAGTAGGGTCGAACGAGACCTATTATTTCGTTAACGACGGGTTGACGGAAGGAGAGGTACTTGTTACAGAAGGAATTAACCGATTGAGGGACGGACAGAAAATCGAACCGGTATTTTCCAAATAGAAATCTTAGCAAACTTCATTAAAGAATATATTAGCTCATGCTTGATAAATTTATAGAAAGACCGGTTTTATCGACCGTAATCTCTGTTATCATTGTTATTTTCGGGATTGTGGGACTCTTCATGTTGCCGGTAGAGAATTATCCGGATATAGCTCCGCCTATGATTCGTGTATCTGCGACTTATCCGGGTGCAAATGCCGATGTCGTGCTCAAAAGTGTGGTTGCTCCTCTCGAAGAACAGATAAACGGAGTGGAGGGGATGGATTATATTTCTTCGTCGGCAAAAGACGACGGGTCGGCTGAAATAAGCGTTTATTTTCATTTGGGGGTAGATCCCGATATGGCTAACGTATATGTGCAGAACCGGGTGTCGGCAGCCACAAGCCAGTTGCCTAAATCGGTAATCGATATGGGGGTGACGACGACCAAGATGCAGAACAGTATGGTCTTAATGGTCACCATAACCAGTACGAATCCTAACCAAAACGAAACATTCCTTCAGAACTATACCCGTATTAATATTCTTCCTGCTATGCAGCGGGTAAATGGAGTGGGGCAGGTCTCCGTTTTCGGATCACGTCAGTATGCTATGCGTGTATGGTTGTTGCCTGATAAGCTCGCTTCTTATTCTTTGCAGCCTTCGGATGTCATATCTGCAATCCAGGAACAGAGTATAGAGGTTGCACCCGGAAAATTCGGAAGTAATACGAAAGAGGCATTTGAATATACGATCAAATACAAAGGCCGGTTCTCCGATGTTCAGGAATATGAGAATATTGTTGTGCGTGCCGATAAAAGCGGACAGGTTCTTTATTTGAAAGATGTTGCCAAGATTGAGTTCGGCGCATTCGATTATAGTGTGGAGACAACGTCTGACGGACGTCCAGCCACAGCGATGGCCGTGTACCAGACAAAAGGTTCGAATTCAAAGGTTATTATAGAGGAGATAACCAAGATTCTGGAAGAACAGAAACAGACATTTCCTCCGGGCATGGAGTATAAACTGACGTTGAATACGGATGAATTTCTGGATGCTTCGATTTCGTTGGTTATAGATACGCTTCGTGATGCTTTTATATTGGTTTTGATTGTCGTATTGTTGTTCCTGCAGAATCTGAAGTCAACGGTTATTCCCGCTATCTCCGCGTTTGTAGCGATTGTCGGTGCGTTCTCACTGCTTTATCTTTTCGGTTTCAGTATCAATCTTCTGACGCTTTTTGCACTGGTACTGTCGATCGGTATTGTCGTGGATGATGCGATTGTTGTGGTCGAAGCGGTTTATTCGAAACTCGAAGCGGGTGCTTCGTCGTCGATGGAAGCGACAAAACAGGCAATGAATGAAATATCGGGTGCTATCGTATCGATAACGATTGTATTTATGGCTGTATTTATCCCGGTATCTTTTATGTCGGGAGCAACCGGTGCATTTTACAAGCAATTTGCAATTACTTTGTCGATGGCGGTACTTATTTCGGCTTTGAACGCTTTGACATTGAGTCCGGCCTTGTGTGCCTTATTGATAAAGCCTCAGGGTGCAGAACTTAAAAAAGGCCTGATAGCCCGATTTTTCAAAGCTTTTAATATTGCGTTCGAGGCTTTTACCGCTAAATACCTGAGTGCATTGAAATATCTGTTGCATCATAAGTGGCTTACCGGCGGAGTTTTTGCCGTTATATTGGCGATGGCTGCATTTTTGATGTATAAGACGCCTTCGGCTTTTATTCCGACGGAAGACCAGGGGAATGTGTTTTATGATGTAACGCTTCCGAACGGAGCCACTTTAGACAGGACGCAGGCTGTTTTGATGGATATAGACAGTGCTTTGTCTGTGATGCCTGTTATCGATCAGAAGATTTCGATTGCCGGTGTAAGCATGCTCTCCGGGGCAAACGGAGGTTCTTATGGGCTGGGGGTTATAAAACTGATAAACTGGGATCGGCGGGATACGACTAACCTTACGAAAATTTATCAGGAGATAGTCGAACGTACGGCCTTTGTAAAGGAAGGAATTGTTACGGTCTTTTTGCCTCCGACGGTTCCGGGGTATGGTAATTCGAACGGTTTTACCGTGCAGATGCTTGATAAGACGGGTGGTTCATTACAGAATATGTACGATGTCTCGGAAGAATTTCTTGCTGCTCTGCGGAAGCGTCCGGAAATCGATTATGTGGCATCTACTTTCAGCGTTAATTTCCCACAGTATGAGATGATCGTCGATATTGCGAAATGTAAAATAGCGGGAGTTGCTGTCGGTGATATTTTTGCTGCTATGCAGAGTTATTACGGTGGACAGTATGTCGATGACTTTAACCGGTTTACCAAATTTTACCGGGTAATGGTACAGGCTGAACCGGAGGTACGGAAGGATCTTAAGAGTATAAATGAGATTACGGTACGCAATAGCAACGGCGATATGGTTCCGATATCCACTATGGCAACCTTTAATCTTGTGTATGGATCGGATATGATTAACCGCTTTAATCTTTTTAGTACGGTAACGGTAAACGGAGCGCCGAAAGCGGGTTATAGTTCTGGGGAGGCGATACAGGCAATCCGCGAGACGGCGAGTGAAGTTCTGCCGAGTGGTTATTCGTATGAATTTTCCGGCCTGACGCGTGATGAAGTTGCGGCAGGGAGTAAAACGGTGGTTATTTTTGTATTGAGTATTGTACTGGTTTATTTTATTCTCTGCGGATTATATGAAAGTTATATTATTCCCTGGTCTGTAATTCTTTCTTTGGGACTGGGTGTTTTCGGAGTCTTTGTTTCTGCCAATATATTCGGTATAGATAATAATATTTATGTACAGATAGCTTTGATTATGCTGAACGGATTGCTGGCGAAGAATGCGATCTTGATTGTGGAATATGCAATGCAACGAAGAGCTGAGGGTATGTCTATTCTGGAGGCTGCTACTACGGCGGCACATCAGCGGTTGCGCCCGATTCTGATGACTTCGTTTGCTTTCGTGGTGGGGCTTTTGCCGCTTACTATGGCCAGAGGGGCTGGTGCTGCCGGTGATGTTTCGATTGGTATTTCTGCGGCAGGTGGATTTTTCATCGCTACTTTCCTGGGTGTATTGGTGGTACCTGTGTTATTTGTGGTATTTAAGACGTTAGACGAACGTATTTCTACTAAATCGATAAAAAAATGAGATTGAAGATAAATATTCCGGTTTCTGTTATTTCCGTTATTTCGTTTCTGGGGGTTGTTTCATCCTGTGCGGTAAGGCCGTATAAACAACCGGAAGTTCCGGTCAGCCAGGATTATTTTAGGACTGTACCGGAACAAAGCGCCGATACGATAACTGTCGCGATGGTTAAATGGAGTGACTTTTTTTCGGATCCTATGTTAAGGGAGTTGATTCGTAGGGCCCTGGCTAATAATAATGATTTGAAAATTGCCCGCAGCCGGGTTCTGGAGGCGGAAGCTTATTATAAACAGAGTAAAGCGGCTTTTTTCCCTTCTTTGGGGCTCGATGTCGCAGGTGGTGTGACAAGGCTGTCGGAGCATGAAGCGTTAGGGCGTAATCGTACTCAGTATAGTGCTACGGCACAATTTTCATCTTCATGGGAAATCGATATTTGGGGTAAGTTGAGAAGTGCGAAAAGAGCCCAAAAAGCCTCATTGCTCCAGAGTGAAGCTTATAAAGATGCGGTACAGACGCAGTTGATATCGGAAATAGCTTCTTATTATTATAAGCTGATAGCCTATGATCAGGATTTAAGAATTATACGCGATGCTGTGGAAACCCGTTCGAGAAGCTTGCAAACCATCCAGATTCTTATGGCTTCTGCCCAGGAAAACGAATTGAGCGTAACGCAGGCGGCAGCGCAACTTTATGCCGCCCAGTCGGCAATTCCGCAAATTGAAGCACAGATTCATATAACCGAAACGGCGCTTTCTATCTTGTTGGGAGAGTTACCTCATAAAATTAAACGAACCGGCGATTTGGATAATTTGTGCGATACGACGTTACTTACAACAGGAGTTCCGATGCAATTGTTGCGTTACCGTCCCGATTTGCGCGAATCGGAACAAGCCCTTATCAATGCCCATCAGATGTTGAATGTGGCACGTACCCAGCTGTATCCTTCTTTGACAATAGGAGGAAATGCGGGAAGCGATTTCATAAACTGGGCAACTTTTCCGGCTTCTATTCTGGGTGGTGTAACGGGCGGACTGACACAGCCATTGTTTAATAACGGTAAATTGCTGAGCGCAAAACGTGCCGCTGAGCAGGTGAGGGAACAGGCTCTTTACGATTTTTATCAGGCTATGCTGAATGCTCAGAAGGAAGTTTCCGATCTTTTAGTGAATGGACAGAAATATAAAGAGCAATTGTATTATCTCCAAATGCAATCGGATGCTCTTACGAAAGCGACTTATATTGCTTATGAGTTGTTGAAAGGTGGCTTCTCTACCTATCTGGATCTTTTGTATGCTCAGGAAAGTGAGTTGTCGGCAAGACAGCAGGTTATTTCCGCACGGCTATCTATCGTACAGACGAATATCAGCCTTTACAGGGCTTTGGGGGGAGGCTGGGAAGAGTAAAGCCGGAGGTTTATTTGTTCCGGGCGTTTTGCTGCAGCCATTTGTATATTGTTGCCGCAGCTTTTCCGGAGGCACCGGGACCTCCCAATCTTTTTTGTACTTCTTTGTATCCTTCGAGCATATGATTCCTGTATTCTTTGTCGAAAAGAATCCGGTCGATCTCTTTTTGAATATTGGATGCACTGAAATCGATGCCGAAAAGTTCTTTGACTACGGTTGCATTTGCGATCAGATTTACAAGTGAAATATACCGGACGCTGAAAAAGTGTTTAAAGATAAAAGAGGATAAGCGTGGCGGATTTATTTTATAGCAAACAACCTGAGGCACGTTGAACAATGCAGTTTCCAGAGTCGCTGTTCCTGAAGTTACCAAAGCTACCTCAGATTGGCATAGCAGGGGGTAAGTCTGGTTAAAGATAATTGCGACATCTTCATTTTGTATGTAGGGTTCGTAGTCGGAAAGCTGAAGCCCGGGTGCTCCGGCTATTATGCGTTGAAATCCTTTTAAGTGTCTGGTCGCCTGCAACATTGTGGGGAGGTTGTCTTTGATTTCCAATTTCCGGCTTCCTGCCAGTAGCGCGATAACCGGTTTGTCGGAAAGTCCGTTTTTTCCGGTGAAATCAGTGAAAGACTCTCTGTCTGAGATGGTAGCGAAACAGGAATCTATACTCGGATTGCCCACATATTTTACCGGAAAATCATGTTTTCTGTAAAATTCGATCTCGAAGGGAAGAATGGAAAGCATTAAATCGACATAACGTTTGATTGATTTGATTCTCCACTCTTTCCATGCCCAGATTTTCGGAGAAATGTAGTAATGAACCGGCAGATCGAGTTCTTCCTTTACAAATTTGGCAATTTTCAGATTGAAACCGGGATAATCGATCAGAATAACTACGTCCGGACTATAAGTTTGGATTGCTTTTTTACAATCGGATAAGTTGTTTAATATCTTTTTCAGGTTCATAATAACCGGAATAAACCCCATAAAAGCGGTTTCTTTGTAATGCTTTAGCAAGGTTCCTCCTTGCGCCTGCATAAGGTCTCCGCCGTAATACTGGAATTCAGCGGTAGGATCGGTTTCTTTGAGTGCAGCCATTAGGTTGGATGCATGTAAATCTCCCGATGCCTCTCCGGCTATTAAAAAATATTTCATTGCTCACTAAGTGATAAAGATGAAGTCTCCCACGATGTCATTTTAGACAATAAAGAATAATCGGTAATATCGATTTTACACGGAACAATCGTAGCGTAACCTTTATTGAGCCATGCAATGTCGTTGCTGGGGAGCTGGGATTCGTTCGATACGAATTCGCCTGCAAAGAAATATTGTTTATCTCCTTTCGCATCTTCTTTTTCGTAAAACTCGTTTTCCCATTTGCCTTCCGTTTGCGAACACATCTTGATTCCTTTCACATGCTCTACCGCCGGAACGTTCACATTCAGGTAAGTACCGTTGGGAAGCGATTCTTCCAGAATTTTTTTACAAACGATCGTAGCGATTTTCTGGGTTTCGCTGAAGTCCGCATCGGGAAGATGATTGTCTAAGGAAAATCCTACGGATGGGATTCTGAAAATCGCACCTTCGGCCGCTGCACCCAAGGTACCGGAATAGACGACTGAAACGGCCGCGTTAGAACCGTGGTTTATACCCGATACGATAAGATCCGGCTTTTTCTCCAGAACGTTGTTCAGGGCTAATTTGATGCAATCGACGGGTGTCCCGCTGCAACAATATACCGTAAGGCCTTTTTCTTCGGAAACTTTCCGGAAACTTACGCCTGTTATCGTTATGGCAGATGAAGCGCCTGAACGCGGGCTGTCAGGTGCAAAGACAACAATATCTCCCAGTGAACGTAAAGCTTCGGTCAGTTTTTGAATACCTTTCGCCTCGAATCCGTCATCATTTGTTATCAATATGTAGGGTCTGTTCACAGTCTCTTTCATGCTTTAATATTTTCATGGGTGCAAATGTAATCATTTATTGCTATTTTTGTAGCGAAATATAATTTCGAGTATGGGCAAAATCATTGCAATTGCGAATCAGAAAGGGGGCGTTGGGAAGACTACGACAGCTATTAATCTGGCGGCTTCTCTGGTAGTTCTGGATAAAAAAGTGCTTCTAATCGACGCCGATTCCCAGGCAAATGCATCGTCAGGATTCGGAGTGGACTTAAAAAATGTGAAGAACTCTTTATACGATTGTTTGCTGAAAGGTGAAGGTATTTCGGATGCAATTATAAAAAGTTCGATGAAAGGATTGTATATACTTCCTTCGCATATTAACCTGGTCGGGGCGGAAATCGAAATGCTGAATATGGATAACCGTGAGAAGGTGATGAAGAAGATGCTGGAAAGTGTTGCGGATAAATACGATTATGTATTGATCGATTGTTCTCCCTCTTTAGGTTTGATTACGGTGAATGCCCTGACGGCTGCCGATTCGGTGATTATACCGGTACAATGCGAATATTTTGCCCTTGAAGGTATCAGTAAATTACTGAATACGATAAAAATAATCAAGTCTAAGTTGAACCAGAAACTCGAGATAGAAGGTTTTTTGCTTACTATGTACGATTCGCGTTTGCGGTTGGCAAACCAGATTTACGAAGAGGTGAAACGTCATTTCCGCGATTTGGTTTTTAAAACGGTAATTCAACGGAATATAACATTGAGCGAATCGCAGAGTTATGGAAAGCCGGTCATTTTGTATGATTCCGGCTCAAAAGGAGCGATAAATTATATACAGCTGGCGAAAGAGCTGATAGAAAGGACAAAAAATAAATAGAATGGCTGGATCGAAAAAAACGGTTTTGGGAAGAGGTTTGGGAGCGTTGATCACAATGGATGATTTGACAACGGGAGGCTCATCTTCCATCAATGAGGTAGAGTTGTCTAAGATTCATCCGAATCCAGACCAGCCGCGTACGTTTTTCGATCAGGAGGCATTGGAGGAATTGGCTGCTTCTATCCGTTCTCTGGGTATCGTACAGCCGATTACTTTACGTGAAATATCGGAAGATTCTTATCAGATTATCTCCGGGGAGCGTCGTTACAGGGCATCCCTTCTTGCCGGATTGACAACGGTTCCGGCCTATATCAAGACTGCCGAGGATGATAATGTGATGGAGATGGCGTTGATAGAAAATATCCAGCGGGAAGATCTGAATGCTATAGAAATTTCATTGGCGTATCAGAAATTGCTGGATATATATCATCTTACCCAGGAACAGTTGAGCGACCGTATCGGAAAGAAACGGGCTACGGTTGCCAATTATTTGCGTTTGCTGAAACTTCCGGCTGAAATCCAGATAGGGCTGAAAAATAAGCTTATTGACATGGGGCATGCCCGGGCTCTGGTATCGGTTACCGATCCGGCTTTGCAACTCGATATATATGAAAAAATATTGAAGCAGCATCTTTCCGTCCGTAATGTAGAGGAGATGGTACGGAAGATGAATGCGGAAGAAGATACGGCAAAAGAGAAGATAATAAAACAGAAGGAGCAGGATTTTCTGCCTTTACAGTCTCATTTGTCGAAGTTTTTTAAGACAGATGTCCAATTGATATGCAATAAGAAAGGAAAAGGTAAAATAACGATAGCTTTTGCTTCTGATTCGGAACTGGAACGAATTATCGGCCTGTTGGATGGCCTGAAAGATTAATAGGGGATTATTTTGAATAATAAGGGAATCTTTTTTTTGTTATTGATTCTGGTTTTTTCCGTACAAAGAGGAATAGCGCAGGAAGAGAACACTGAAAGCAGTGGGGCACCTGTTGTACTTGATTCTTTAATAAGAGTGGATTCTCTGGCTCAGGAAGAGAAGTTGATTGTGCCTGAAAAGGTCTTTAAGCCGAATCCGAAAAGAGCTATTTTGTATTCGGCGCTTGTGCCGGGGTTAGGGCAAATTTACAATCGTAAGTATTGGAAGTTGCCGATTGTGTACGGCGGATTTATGGGATGTGTTTATGCCATTACGTGGAATAACGGCATGTATCAGGATTATTCTACGGCATATATTGATCTTATGAACAATCCGAATTCGACTCTTTGGCATGACTTTTATGCACCTGGAACGAATTTTGAGAATGTTGACATCGAATCGGTAAAAAGAACATTAAAGAGCAGGAAGGATAATTTCCGGCGTTTTCGGGATTTGAGTATTATTGTTACGGCAGGTCTTTATTTATTGACGATTCTCGATGCGTATGTGGATGCCCAGCTATTTGATTTTGATATTTCACCTGATGTGGGAATGAAAGTGACACCAGCATATTTTGATAGAAGCGGAACGAATGCCCGGGCGTATGGGCTGCAATGTAATATAAAATTCTGATGTTTTGAAACGGTTAATTTATATCTGTATATCTATTTTATGTACTGCTAATCTTTTTGCCTTTGAAACAGATATTCAGGACAGTACAACTGTATCGGACACCATTTCGCAGAGCATGCTATTGCCTGAAAGTCTGGAAATGGATGTCGATAGCTTATTGAATACGTGGCATGCCCGTTATTTTACGGCAAAGTATGCCGATTGCATGGATAGCGACGATATTATTTTGTTACCTGATTCTACTTACAGGGAACGGTTGGACAGGCTTCCGAGGATTATAAATCTTCCTTACAACGAACAGGTGCGGGAAGGAATAGAACTTTATGTTGTAAAAAAGCGTAAGTTGCTGCGCTATATTCTGGGAATGGCAGATTTTTATTTTCCTGTGATAGAACAAATTCTGGATGAATACGGGTTACCTATAGAATTAAAATACCTGGCTGTCGTGGAGTCGGCCTTGAATCCGGTTGCCGTTTCACGCATGGGTGCAACGGGGATGTGGCAGTTTATGCTGGCTACAGGGAAAATATATGGTTTGGAGATCAACAGCCTTGTCGATGAACGGCGTGACCCTGTAAAAGCTACGCATGCCGCATGCTGTTATTTCAAAGATATGTATCAGATATATGGTGACTGGAATCTGGTGATGGCTTCTTACAATTGCGGTCCCGGAAATGTAAATAAAGCCATAAGGCGTGCAGGGGGAAAAACGGATTTCTGGCAGATTTATCCTTATCTGCCCACGGAAACACGTAATTATGTGCCTCTTTTTATTGCTGCCAATTATGCAATGAATTATTATTGCGAACACAATATCTGCCCGGCTCAGACAAATCTCCCAGCACATACGGATACCATCATGGTAGATGAAATGTTGCATCTTGCCCAGCTTTCCGAAACATTGAATTTGCCAATGGATCAACTGAGGGCATTGAATCCTCAATTTAAAAGAGATATTGTACCGGGAAACCAACGTCCTTTTGCCGTTAATTTGCCGTTGCAGACAGCCTGCCAGTTCGTAGCACTCGAAGATACGATATTTAAACACAGGGCTGCGGAATTGTTCCCGGGACGAGGGGATAATACATTTGTTTCTTCTGTGGCTGGAGGCTCTTCATCGTCGAGAGATGTTTTTACACATACGGTCAGAAGAGGAGAAACACTGTCTAAAATAGCAAATAAATATAGGGTGGAGGTAAAGGATATAAAGAAGTGGAACGGATTGAAATCGAATACACTCGCGATCGGTAAGCGGTTAAGAATTTATACGGGAAATGCTCCGGTTCCGAAAACAACGGCTGCTGCAACGGTGAAAAAAGAAGAACGTACTCCGGCCAGCGTAGGGAAAAGTGCCTCTTCTGCCTTTACATATAAAGTAAAATCGGGAGATTCCCTTTATTCGATTGCCAAAAATTATCCCGGGGTTTCTGTCGAATCACTGAGATCGCATAATAATTTATCTTCCAATAATTTAAAGGTAGGACAAGTCCTGAAAATACCTAAAGTTTAATCCCGATTTTAAAAATAGAACAAATTTTCTACCCCGAATATGCTTTCTTATGGAATGGATAATTAACTCGTATGATATTTTACGGAACTCTCAGTGGTGTGTTGTCCATTGCTAAGCGAAAAATTCCTACATTTGTAAATTAAATAAACTGGCAAGTGGTAAATCCACCGAGATGTTGAATTTAGAATTGTAATAAAAAATGCCAAAAATTTCAGAACGCGGAGTTGCAATGCCCGCATCGCCCATCAGAAAGCTTGTTCCGCTGGCTAATAAGGCTAAGGAACGTGGAGTAAAGGTCTATCATCTGAACATCGGTCAGCCCGATTTAGCTACTCCTGAAGTCGCGATGGATGCGATACGGAATATTGACCGGAAGGTTCTGGAATATAGTCCCAGTGAAGGAATCCGTAGTTTCCGCCAGAAATTGGTGGAATATTACGCAAAATTTAAAATAGATGTTGCTGTAGAAGATATTATTATAACGACAGGAGGGTCGGAAGCTGTTTTTTTCTCTTTTATGGCATGTCTGGATCCAGGCGATGAAATTATCGTTCCGGAACCCTCTTATGCCAATTACATGGCTTTTGCCATATCGGCAGGGGCCGTTATCAAGACGGTTCCTTCTACGATCGAAGAGGGTTTTGCCTTGCCTTCGATGGAAAAGTTCGAGGCGTTGATTACTCCCCGTACCAAAGCAATATTGATTTGTAATCCGAACAATCCGACCGGCTATCTCTATACTCAGAAAGAGATGAATCAGATTCGGGATCTTGTTAAAAAATACGACCTATTCCTCTTTTCGGATGAAGTTTACCGTGAATTTTGTTATACCGGGGCGCCTTATATTTCGGCTTGCCATTTGAAAGGGATACAGAATAATGTTATTCTCGTGGATTCTGTATCGAAGCGTTATAGTGAATGTGGTATCCGTATCGGTGCCCTGATTACCAAAAATGAGCAGGTGCGGGCAAATGTGATGAAATGGTGTCAGGCACGTTTAAGTCCTCCCCTTGTAGGCCAGATTGCGGCAGAAGCGTCGTTGGATACGCCTGAGGATTATATGCTGGAAGTTTATAATGAATACGTAGAGCGCAGGAAGTTTCTTATCGATGCGTTAAACCGTATTCCGGGCTGTTATTCTCCTATACCTATGGGGGCCTTTTATACACTGGCGAAATTGCCTGTCGATGACGCCGATACTTTTTGTGCATGGTGCCTGGAGCATTTCGAATATGAGGGACAAACCGTATTTATGGCACCGGCTTCGGGATTCTATACCGATCCCAATCTGGGACGGAACCAGGTGCGTATTGCATACGTTCTGAAAAAAGACGATCTGGCAAAAGCTATCAAGGTATTGGAAAAAGCGCTGGAAGCTTATCCCGGACGGGTACTGGAATAAAATAACTAATCTGAGGCGTGTGGGAATCGAACTCTTTTTAGCAAAGCGGATTCTCTTTGGAGTCAGAAATGGCTCGAAAGGCGCTCCTCCTGCGTCCAGAATTGCGTTGTTGGGAATTATTCTCGGATTAGCTGTGATGATTCTTTCTGTTGCCATCGTCATAGGATTTAAAAAGGAAGTACGTAATAAGGTAATCGGTTTCGGTTCCCATATCCAGATAACCAACTTCGACAATAACAGTTCGTACGAAAGCCAGCCTATCGTTGTTTCGGACTCTTTGCTACGTGATATTATAGAAACACCAGGTATAAGGCAGGCGGATCGTTTTGCTACGAAGCCCGGTATTTTGAAAACGGATGATGATTTTGAAGGCATTGTCTTAAAGGGGGTGGATTCTATCTATGATTGGAGTTTTTTCAAATCTTATCTGTTAAAGGGTGATTTGCCCGATATAAATAAGACCGAAGGAAGCCCTGATATTTTGTTGTCGAGATTTCTTGCCGACCGTCTGAATTTGAATGTGGGAGATAAGATTAATGCTTATTTTGTACAGGATCAGGTGCGGGCGCGTAGATTTTCTATCTCCGGTATTTATGAAACGGGATTTACCGATTATGACCGGATTTTCTTGATTACAGGCATAAGACAGGTGCAACGTCTTAACGATTGGGATAAAGACCATATCAGCGGTGTGGAAATAATGGTCGATGATTATAGACAACTGGATGCCCTGACCGATACGCTCTATTTTCGTTTTGCCAGTCTGGAAGAGACGGGAGACGATACGTTTTTGGTACGTTCGATTAAAGAGATTGTTCCCCAGATATTCAGTTGGCTCGATCTTCTGGATATCAATGTTGCGGTAATATTGCTTCTGATGATTTCCGTGTCCGGTTTTACGATGATATCCGGATTGCTCATTTTAATTCTGGAGCGTACCAATATGATTGGAATATTGAAAGCGCTTGGTGAGAATGATACGAGTATCCGGAAAATATTTCTTTATTTGTCTTTTTTTCTGATAGGCCGGGGTATGTTATGGGGAAATGTGATCGGGATTTCGATTTGTCTATTACAGAAGTATTTTCATATTATCAAACTGGATGCTTCCGTTTACTATCTGAGTGCGGTGCCTATCGATATTGATCCTGTCGCTATCGTATTATTGAATCTCGGAACATTGGTGATTACGATGTTGCTGATGATTGCTCCTTCTTACCTGATTACCAAAATAGCACCGGTCAAGGCGATACGTTTTGAGTAAGATGTTTTTTTGTAACATCTTTGTAATACTTATTTCATAATTCCTTAATATACTTCTGCTTTTCTTAAGCTTACTTTGCCGTAGCAAAATAGAAGGAAATGATAAGAAGATTTTTCGGGAAAATTGTGCAGGGTTCTCTTTTGATAAGCGGAAGTGTTACAAGCCTTGCAATCCTTTTAATTGTGTTGTTTCTTTTTAGTGAGGCTTCAGGTCTTTTTACCAGTCCGGTTGTCGAAAAAGGCTATGTACTGGCAGTCAATAAGGAAAATGAGATAACGAAACTTACCCCTGTTCAGATTAAGGAAATTTTCGATGCCAATATTACGAATTGGAAAGATGTCGGCGGAAAAGATATGGAAATATTGCCGGTGCGGTTGTCCGATTTACCTAGTTATTTTACGGAGGAAGAGATGGGAAGTGAATTTCAGAATCTTCCCGGCTGCATAAATGAACTGGTGGAAAAGAATCCCGGAATTCTGGCATTTTTTCCGGAACAGTATTTGCCTCAGGAATTTTCCGGAAAGGTATTTCCTCCTCAGAATATCTCTCTGGCCGATTTCTTTGCCGGAAAAGAGTGGTTTCCTACTTCTACGCCTACAGCATTGTTCGGTTTACTCCCTTTATTGTTGGGAACGTTGCTGGTCAGTGTCGGGGCAATCGTTATCGCATTGCCGTTCGGTATGGCTGTAGCTATTTATATGGCTGAAATAGCCGATAACAGGATAAGAAAAGCGCTCAAGCCGGTTATAGAGTTGCTGGCAGGTATTCCTTCGGTGGTATATGGTTTTTTCGGATTGGTAGTAATTGTTCCGTTCTTACAGACAGTATTGGATTTACCTGTGGGTGAAACGGCTTTTGCCGGTAGTGTGGTGCTGGCAATTATGGCGCTCCCTACGATTGTTACGGTTGCCGAAGATGCTATGCGTACGACGCCTCGTTCCATGAAAGAGGCAAGTCTGGCATTGGGAGCGACCCATTGGCAAACTATCTATAAAGTGGTAGTTCCCTATTCGCGTTCGGGTATTACTTCGGCGATTGTTCTGGGAATCGGACGGGCCATAGGGGAAACAATGGCTGTTTTGATGGTTACGGGAAATGCCGCGATTATTCCTACTACGATTTTCGAACCGGTGCGAACGATTCCTGCTACTATTGCGGCTGAGATGGGAGAGGCTCCTGCCGGGGGAGAGCATTATAAAGCTCTTTTTCTTCTGGGTGCTATGCTGTTTTTGATTACATTGGTGTTGAGTATTTCTGTAGAATATATTTCTGATAAAAAGAGACGTTAAGATTATGGAATCAGGAAAACTGTCGTCAGACTCGACTTTAACAGATACACGCAAACGGATTGCCCAGGGAGCTGCATTCGGGCTTTTTACGTTATTGAGCTTGTTTGTCGTATTGATCCTTCTGTTTATATTAGGTTTTATTTTTGTACAGGGAATCGGTGTTATCAGTTGGGATTTCCTGACACAGTCTCCTTCTGCCGGAATGACGGAAGGGGGAATTTTTCCGGCTATTGTCGGGACATTGTGTCTGGTAATCGGAAGTAGTCTGCTCAGTTTTCCGATAGGTATTATGTCGGGTATTTATATGCATGAATATGCCAAGAATGGTAAAATTGTACGCTTTATAAGGATTATGACAAATAACCTGAGCGGGGTACCGTCGGTTGTTTTCGGTCTTTTCGGTATGGCTTTTTTTGTAAATGCATTGGGATTCGGCGATTCTATTATTGCCGGTTCGTGTACGTTGGCGTTAATGTCTTTGCCGCTTATTATCCGTACTACGGAAGAG
>JAQXIO010000025.1 GCA_029007825.1 Bacteroidales bacterium
ATACCCTCAAAGCGCTCTTTTCCACGGTACTTGATGCCGGCGTAATTTATCTTACACATCCACTCTTTATCGTAAAGCGGGATTTAAACCCTCGGGTAGGTATTAAGCGTATCGCATTCCTTAAAAGCAAGCTTTTCATCTCTTCTTTTATGTCCTGCAAAGAGGATTCCCATACGAGATTTACCATACAGTCCCGGTCTTTATCGATACAATAAAGTTCTTCAGCCTCTCGTTTCCCGAACGAGAGTTGCCAGAATTTTTCGCACTGCGGGGCCTTTCGGCTTTTCAGGCACTCGCTTTTTGTTGCGCCACCGTCTACATTGGCATATCCGGTTTCCGGATTGCCTGCAGGCCATCTGCATGGTTCGAAATTGATTAAGAATAGATAACCGTCTTTTATAATTCCCCTGATTGGATATCCCTGATCGTGAGGGCGCCCTATATCGTGCCGTTCTTTTCCGATCAATATAAAATCACGTTTTTTTATGGAAACCCCGTCGGTTAGAATATCGGTAAAACTCCTTCCCGTTATGGGAGCCATTCCGCATGATCTTTCTTCTATTTTAGCGACCTCTAAGAAGGTCGGAGCAAGATCGATAAAGCTGATTAACTCTTTTATTTTTTTCCCGGTATGCTTGATCCCTTTTTTCCACATAAGGGCGAAAGGAACATGGTTGGAGTACTCATATTCTTGTCCTTTGCATCTCGGGAAAGGCATTCCATGATCCGCAGTTGCGATTATAATGGTATTTTCTAACTCTCCGCATTCTTCTAGAATCTGGAGCATTCTATTTAAATGCATGTCGAAATGTTTAATCTCTAGGGCGTAGTCCAACATATCTGTCCTGACTATTTCATTGTCGGGCCAGAAAGAAGGTACTGAATCAATTTCATTGATGTGTTTTCCGTTTTTCAGCGAAGAACCATATTCATAATTCCGGTGAGGCTCTAAACTCCCGTACCAGAAGCAAAAAGGCTTTCCTTTGGGGCGTTGTTTCAGAAACTCCCTGAAATTGGCGGCATAATCGATATTCGATATTCCGGAGGTGAGGGGTTCTAACCTATGTTGCTGCCACATTTTACCTACGAGTTCACGTTCTTTACCAGCTGAATCTAACGCTATTCCCGGTCCCCAACCCTTTCCTGTCCCTCCTGTGCAATAACCGTGTTTCTCGAGAATTTCCGGATAAGAAGCGAATTTGGCAGGGAAATTAGGCCAGTGATTACAAGCCTCCTCTAATTGCCAGGAATTGCGCCCCGTTATAATGCAGGAACGGGAAGGTGACGATTTTGCATTGCAGGTATAAACATTTTCAAAGAGCAATCCCTCTTTTGCTACCCGATCGAATCCTGGAGTATGTATCCAGTCGGTACCGTAAATTCCCATATGGGGATAGGAAATATCGTCGGCTATGCAAAACAATATATTAGGTCGGTCATCCTTTATGTTCTCATTGCATGAAAAGAAAAGGCTGACGCTCGCTATGGTAGGGTACAAGAATAAAGATCGCATAAGATAAATATTAGACTTTAATGCGTTTATTGATAATTTGAGGTTAGTGTAAAGGTAACTTCTTTCCCTCTTTCATTGCCTTTTTCGCTTCCTCCGCAAGAGCAGTCAGCTCCTTCACAATATTAGGATGCTCTTTGCTTATGTCGTTTCGTTCATGTATATCTTTTTCGAGGTCGAATAATTGAGCTTCGTCCAATGCGGCTATACTCCAGGTCTTTTTGCTTGGTACGGCGAGTTTCCATTTCCCTTTTGTTACGCTCATCAGTGTACCGTTACTCGTCCATCCGTAAAAGGCTTCGTGCACGCTTTTTCTGTTCCCTTTTATAATAGGCAATACATCCTTTCCGTCCATAACCCGGTCTTGAGGAATCTCAGCCCCTGCCAGATGAACAAAGGTTGTAAATAAATCGGCACCCGTAACGATAAAATTGTTTTCTTGTCCTTGACTGATAACACCCGGCCAGCGCATAATGCACGGCACCCTGCAACCGCCTTCATAACGCGCCTGTCCTTTTCCCTCACGTAAAATGTGGGTGCGCGTAGTATCTAAGGTAGCATATTTCCCGAAAGCCATTTCGAGATCAATTGAATTTTTGGTAATCTGCCCGTTATCCGAAGAGTAGACAACCAGCGTATTCTCGTCGAGCTTAAGCCGTTTAAGAGCCTCCAACAGAATACCTATGCAATAGTCGTTATACTCTACCGCATCCCCGTATGCACCGGCTTGGCTTTTTCCTTCGAAGCCTAACGGAACCAACCAGGGTGTATGAGTTTCTATAATACTCCAGTGCAGGTAGAATGGCTCGCCCTTCTGTGCGCGTTCGGCAATATAGTCGATGGCTTCGCGTAAAAACCAGTGCGGAAGCTCTGCCAGATCGTACTTATTGCACTCTTTTATCTTTTCGTTGTTTCGGAATAAAGGCACCGGAGGCAGTTTGCGATAGATATTGGTAAGTCCGAATCGCCTTTCCGCACCCATATCGTTAGGATAAGGAATTCCGAAATAATAGTCAAAACCATGGGCAAGGGGAAGATAACGCTTCTGATGCCCGGTATGCCATTTTCCGATTACAGCCGTATGATAGCCCTCTTTTTTCAGGAGGGAAGCCAGCGATACCTCTTTTTCCGGGTCTACGCCAGTCGTGTCATGCGGAAATAATACATCCAGTCCTTTACCCTCGTTGATACGCGGAGCGAATCGGCCGGTCAGTAAAGCGACACGCGATGGTGTACTGGTCGAATGCGGAGCATAAAAAGAAGTGAACCGCATACCCTCCTGTGCCATACGGTCGAGATTCGGCGTACGGATGTCTTTTGAACCGAAACAGCTTAAATCGTCCCATGCCACATCATCGGAGATAATATGTATGATATTCGGTTTCTGTTTTTGTGCAGAGACGGTCAGAGCGCAGCTCAGACCGAGGCCGCATAAGAATGAGTGTATTAAGGCAGGCTTCATAACAGAATGATTGATTATAATTTAAAGACCTCGTTTTCCGTTCTTGCCTTCGACATCAGTTCCAGGAAATCTTTTACTTTTTCCGGATATTGGCTGCTTAAATCGTTCGTCTCACCGATATCCTCCCGGATATTGTACAATTCAACTGTAGTTTTAGAGGGTTCCTTTACATTCTGTTTGATACATTTCCAATCCCCTTTTATAAGAGCTTGACTCCCTCCTTGCTCGTGGAATTCGAAATAAAGATAGTCATGTTCCGGTTGCTCTTTGCCTAATAGGGTAGGTAAGTAAGAAATTCCGTCGGTCTCCGTCGAAGGAGCGGCACCGCTTAATTCACATACGGTCGGCAGAAAATCCCAGAAAGCAGACACATGATCGCTTTCACTTCCACCCTTGATCGTCCCTTTCCAGTATGCGATAAAGGGAATGCGTATTCCTCCTTCGTAAAGATCCCTCTTATGTCCTTTGAAAGGATAATTGCTTTCATTGTGAAATCCGTCAGGAGAATCCCCTCCGTTATCGCTCGTAAATATAACCAGAGTATTTTCTTCCAGTCCGAGTTCACGCAATTTATTCATGATACGGGCAATTTCACTGTCGAGATAGGTAATCATTGCAGCATAGCCCTTTTCGTTTTCTGTCCATTTTTCGTTCTCGTAGGGAGCATAAGAAAGAATATCCGAATAACGTTTATCTTGTGCAGCCTCGCCGTTATCGTGAGGTATAACTACCGGAAAATAAAGGAAAAACGGTCGGTCCTGGTTTTTTTCTATAAACTCTACGGCCTTGTCGGTAAACAGCTGCTGTGAATAAACTTTCTTTTCTACGGGTAAGCTGCCCCTTCCTCTTGTCCAGTGTGAAGGATCGGTATATTCCACTTTATTCCCTAAATAAACGCGTTCCCCGTTTTCTATAAGATACTCAGGGCAATGGTTATGAGCCATAACCTGGCATAAATAGCCGAAATAATAATCGAATCCATGCAGTTTCGGGTCTCCTTCCGTACTCTCTGTACCAAGTCCCCATTTTCCGATTAATGCGGTTGTATATCCCGCCTCTTTCAGTTTGGTTGCTACCGTTTCCGTGTTTGGTTGCAACGGATATTGTCCGTATGGCTCCACCTCTTTGTTCCCTCTTACCTGGCAATGTCCCGTATGTTTTCCTGTGATAAGAGAACAACGTGAAGGCGCAGATACCGATGTTCCCGCATAGTGGTGCGTAAACCGCATACCCTCTGCAGCCAACCGGTCGATATTAGGTGTTTTAATCCGTTGCGATCCGTAGCAGCCGATATCGTTGTAACCCATATCGTCGGTCATAATATAAATAATATTGGGACGCTTGGCCTCTTTCTCTTTCTTCGGGGTACACGCTGTTGTACAAGCGAGACCTAGCAATGCCGCTGTAATTATTTTACTCTCCATATCCGTTGAATATATTGTTTCTTGAATAAATATCTTTTGAATCTTTCGTTGAGTTGATTCTCAGCTTAAGCTTGGACAATTTTCCTTGCGGTGAAACGGTTACTGGTACGCCGGCGGGAGCTTCGTAATTGAGAAAAAGAAAATCCCCCTCTGCACGCCACTCTACATACACGTTTCCTTTCGGATGAGGTACGCAACCTTTGGCCCACGAAATACTTTCTGCCTGCGGGGCGATACGGATTGTGTCCGAAGGCAGGTAAGAAGGAAACCCTAAGTCTACTCCTAAAACCTGGGTAGAAAGATAATAAGTCGGCGAACCACTCCACGCATGGCTCATAGTACTATGGTTGTCACGGTTGAAATCTTCCCATGCCGTATCATCGCTTTCATATATCATCTTACCCCAGTGTTTACGTATATACTTCTCAGCAATTGCAGCATTGCCGTACTTATATAATGCGGCAAGAGCGTAGAACCCTCCGTAAGGAGAAGATAGCTGTTTACGGTTTATCGGTGCACCTATGTTCAACAAGGCATCCGAGAGAAAAGACATACACGATTCCGCCTTTGCCCGGTCTGCAATACCCCATATCATCGGGAAAGCAGACGAATTCGGATAAGATGTCGGTAAAAAGCCCCCTTCGTTAAGTCCGTCGTAATAGATTCCCTTACCGTTATTCCATAAAATACCGTTGACAGCTTCCGATAATTCGGCGGCATATTGTTCGAAACGGCTCTTATCTTCCGGCTCCTCTACCATTTCGCACAAATACGCTAAATCCTTATACCCTCCGTACATCATGCTCTGGAACCCCGTGAGACAGGCGCTTTTATCTATTTGTGTCCACTCGAAAAAAGTACGTTTCGGATGAAACAAACCGTTCGGAGTCCTCAACTCCCGGTAATAATCCAGATAATAACGATACCTTGGGTAAATCTCTTTCGCGAAAGCCGTATCCTTATATTGGCGGATATACCAGGAAGCAATCACAAAATTGAACAAGGGATAATCTGCAAGAGAAGCTTCCTCCTCGTGACGATAAGCCTTTTCATATTGGTCGGCAATCACTCTTATCGTATGTTTCAAAAGCCTTGTATCCCCCGATGTGGCGGCACAGATAGCATATTCAGGGAAAAGATCGCCTGCATAATGCCCGCGTTCCCTGAACGGAGTATCGGTGTAGCTGTCTTCCGAACAGACCTGTAACGTACGCCAACCCATCTCCCATATTGCATTCATCAGAGGATCGGAACATTCGAAACTGCCCGTTTTCCGATAGGGATAAATCTGGCTTACCATTCCCGTATTCTTAAGTATTACGGTAGAATCATGATTGCTGATGTTGATTTGCAGAAAGCGTGCGCCGTAAGGTTTGAAACTCTCGAATCTTATTGTCTTGCCGTCGCTGATGAAACGCATTCCCGCATTGATCTGGTTTCTTTTATAAAGCGACGGTACCCCGTTGCGTAAGTCTTCGCTGAAAGTAATATCGAAAACGGTACCCTTCGGAGCCTTCGCCTCTATGAAGATACGTCCCAGCATCATTCGTCCCATATCGTAAATGACAGCTCTTTCTTCTCCCTCTTTTATACGGATGTTTTGTACCTGATCATAGGGCAGCGAATCGTAGGAAAGTATCTGTTTCCACGATACGGCTTTTGCCGGGTTGCTTATTTCCCCGTGAGCGTTTTGGAGGTTCCAGTGACGTGATAAAGACTGTCTGTTATCGGGTGAAATAAAGAAAAGGCTTTCTTCAGGGATTTTTTTCGTTAAAATCTCAGGTTCAGAGACACAGATAGACTCCTCTTTTTCGTTTAATCTTTTATTTGCAGAAAGAAATAAAGAACTTTGTGCATCCGGAGAAAACATAAAATCGCCCGAACCGAAAACGCAATTTACCACACCCGCAAAGTAATTCCAACCCTCGTTAAAAGAAAGAGAATATTCGGTTCTGAACTCGGATAGTTTTTTCCCGTTTTCTATTTTTTTCCCGTTCAGGTAATAATCTCCCCATGAAAGAGAACCCTTTATAACCTGATTTTTAGGCGAGTGAATCCAGGTGTATAGAAAATAGCCGACAGGAGGTTGTTTGCCCCTTCGATGCAAAGTATCGATAGCCGTACGTTGAAAATAATAAAAAGGCTCCCTCTTTAACGTTAACTCTTTCAATACAAATTTAGCGGAATATGCATCCTGTGATAGGAGAGGGATCGTTCGGGGCATAACCTCCCCGAAACCGTGGCCATCTTTTAAAACGGCTGGACGTTGCCATTTTGAGCGAAGAATCGTATCGCTGTTCCAGTTGTCAGGTTCTTTGTTTGCGTCGAAGACCTCTACACCTGCCTTTGCAAAAGAAAACCTTGGAGTCTCCGTCAGATAACCTTCGGCCTTTCTGCATACCCATTTTCCCGGTGTATCTAAAGAGGCCGGAATCTCCCCCTCTTCCCTGATTTCGCCCCATGCCCTGAAACAACCTGTATGGGAAGGAAGTTGGAAAGTTTCGATAAAATTATTCATAACCTTAACCCCGATTACATTCTCTCCCGCTTTCAGATAAGGAGTTATATCGTAAGAATCGTAATACGGATGTTGCGGATAACTTCGGGACGGTCCGAAATTGATATACCTTCCGTTAACATAAAGGGCATAACGTGAGAAAGCATATAAATGAATACTCCCCTTAGCTTTGTCCGGAGATGATATATGTACGGTATTTCTGAAATAAAGGTAACTCTGTATACCGCTTCCGTCACTGTTTATCCACACATACTTTGAGGTGTTCCCGTCTCCCTTTGTTGCGAGCGGAAAAAAAGAGAGGCATCCGAGCAGCAAAAATAAATATCTGTTGAGTATTTTTCCGGTAAACATCTTTAACACTGTAATTGGTTAATAACCGGATAATCCGTTTCATATTCCATCATAAAGCGGAGCAAACGCTCTTGCAGTCTGGTAACAACGTCTCTGTAGTTAGGATTGGCTGCTAAGTTTTCTGTTTCGTGCGGGTCTTTCGATAAGTCATAAAGTTCGTTGTCACCCGCAAGGCGGTAAATATATTTGAAATTCCCCATCCGGATCATTCTCGACTTGATCATACTTTCGGGGAAATCGTAAACCACACGTTGCTTTGCAGATAACTTTCCGTTTATCATATACGGTTCCGGTCGGTTTAAAGCCTCACGTTCGACGCCTCCCTGCGAAAAGACGGCGTCTTTATGTTCCGTCGTATTTCCCCGGGCGAGGTTCAAAAGAGATTTTCCCTGCATCCAGATAGGCTTTTCATAGCCCATAAGTTCGAGAATAGTAGGTGCGATATCTACTAACTCTACAAGATTGGGAATCCGTTTCCCTGCCGGAAGAGTACCTTTTAGACGCATGAGCAGAGGAACACGCACAATCTCTTCGTAAAATGAAGTATCCCACTTCTCATACATATTCCGTTCCCCGTTAAAATCGCCATGGTCGGCATTATAGATAATCAGCGTGTCCTCCCCGAGACCAAGGCGGTCAACCTCGTCTATAATCCTTTTAACCATTGAATCGGCATACTCGCACATACTGTAATAAGCCCTTCTCACTCGTTTACGGTCTTCATCCGTAAAATGTTCCAGATCGAAAGACCTGCGTTTTGCCTGTTCTACGCTCGGGGCTTTATCCAGAGCTATAACCGTTGGATTATCTATATCCTTCAACGGAATCGAATAAGAAGGCATATCGGTAAATTCGATATATTTCGGATGCGGTCGCTCTATGTCGATCAACGCAAAAAAAGGACGCTCTTTATTTTCCCTGATAAATCCGCATGCCTGCCGTGCCGCTACGGCATCCTTGTCATTCTCCATATTGTATGAAGATGCGAGCTTTCCTGTAAAATGGGCACGTTCCCAGTCGTCCCCGACAGGTTCTGCAGGGATATAATTTTTTTCATAACTCCAGTCTTGAGTCAGGTCGAACCATTTTTTATGCAGAGACCAGTCTACCAGATGATTTTTACCTAAAAGGCAGGTCTTGTATCCCATCTTTCGGACGATAGGAATAAGGTTGAATTCATCCTCTTCGATTGTGAAAAGGTCGTTTTTTACGCCATCGAAAGGAGTAGAGTACAATTTTCCTGCTAAGGTACGATGCCCTTCGCAGTGAGGATAACGTCCGGTAATCATACTGACCCTCGATGGAACGGATTTCGGCATCTGCACATAGGCCGCCTCGAAAGTGATACCTTCACGGCTCATCTGTTCCGCTGCAGGCATGTGGGTATGGGGATTGCCATAGATGCTCATAGCACGGCTGTTCATCTCATCGCAGGTGATCCATACTACATTGAGAGGTCTGGAACGTTTTTTCGTTAAGTAAACGTCGGGAACGATAAACTCTTTTTCGTTAGGAGAAGCCTGTAGCCCTTTCGACGCCAGTAAACTGCCTCCACCGGCTATTGCTGTTTTCAGAAAACCTCTTCTGTTTATATTTTTCATGGTATAGATGCAATCAGTAAACAATATTGTTTTTCAGTAATGCATTCTCCAGGGTCCAGCCCGTGAAAGACGATAAATTGAAGTCTTTATAACGCCGTACACCGTCTCTTTTTTCAGAAGTAAGCCGGTCGATCTCTTCTTTCATTTGAGGAATAAGCGATGCGGCACGTTCACCTGTCTGTTCGATGCTTCGTGCGGCGTAAAGTTTTACCCATAAACGCTCGTCTTTCAGGTAATAACCGAGAACCGAAAGTGCATCGGTATCGGCTTTTTTAAGACAGAGAAGTTCTGCGGCGCCTATTTGTACCGAAGGAGATTTATCTGCCAGTAACTCTTTGAGACGTTTTGTCGCTTTATCGGATGGATCAGCCAGGTTTCGTAACCCCATTACCCCCCAGAAACGGACGCCGCTGTCCTTATGGTAAGTCAATTCCAGAAAATCGGCTTCCGAAGCGAATCCTACCTGTTCTGCTGCGTTTAATATCGGACGTAATACATAAGAGTCGGGATTCTGAGCCATTTCGTATACTGTACTCTTTTTCCCTCTTTCCATCATTTCCGGTTCCATAAGGAATCCTGCATCTCTCGTATTCAATATATGTTCACGTAAAACGGAATGAAGTTCATCCTTGATCTCTTTGTATTCGGGAGAATCGGCGAGATTACTCAATTCGTGAGGATCGTTTGCCAGATCGTATAATTCCTCGTTGGGTTTGGCATTCCACATGATTTCGCTTTGCGCGAGACGCTTTTGATCTTCCGGGGCATTGAATAAAGAGATACGTTCTGCCTCTGGCAGCTCGTGGATTCGTCTCAGCTCTTTTAGACTCAGTTTTTCATCAGAGAAAATAGTGCTGGTCGGAATGTAAGGATGGAAAGGCAGGTAATGGCGGATGTATATGTACCGTTCCCCAATAACGGCTCTTGAAATTTCATACATATCGTCGGCTCTGCTTCGTGCGGCGAAAGCATATTTTCGTGCAGTTTTCCGGTATTTGCCGAGGAATGGCTGTCCCTGCATATAAGTTGGCTGCTCGATGCCCGCCAACGATAAAACAGTAGGTGCGAAATCCACATAACTGATAATCTCATCGGTCTTTTTTCCTGTTTTGTATTCGCTCGGATCTTTGAACTTTTCAGGTATGTAAACGATAAACGGAACTTGCAGTCCGGTAACGTTCAGCCATCTTTTATAACGGGGCAACCCGGTTCCGTGATCGGAAGCTACGATAATAATTGTATTTTCTGTCAAGCCGTCGGTACGTAAGCTGTCCAGAACTTTTCCGATTTCTATATCTAAGGCTGAGGCCAGATCGATATAATGAGCTTGGATACGTCTCATTTCCGGCGTGTTGGGGTAATAAGGCGGAAGGTTCACCCGCTTCGGATCGCATTTCGAAGCAATAGGAAGATCTTTGGTTGCCTTTGCATAATTTGCATCCGAATTACCGCTCCCCTCATGGGTGCTTCCGATATTGATAAAAGAATAGAAAGGCTCGTCTTTGGCTCTTTCCCGCCATGGGGCGAGGCTGGAGTTGTGGACGCTCCACCTTCCATCGGACGAAAAATTATAATCGGTTTTATTTCGGTTCGACGTAAAGTAACCTTCGGCACGTAAGCACTCCGGTAACGTTTTCATCCAGGAAGGAATCGTCCCGTCCTGTCGTAGATGTTGCGTTCCTGTCGAAGTAGAATAAACGCCTGTCATCAGGCAGGAGCGGGTAGGAGCACTGATAGGAGCCATCGAATAAGCCCGGTTATATACAATACCCTCTTTTGCAAGACGGTCGATGTTCGGAGTGATGGCTTCACCCCCGTAGCAACCGAATACAGGGCTTAAATCTTCTGTAATCAGGAAAACGATATTGGGCCTTTCTTCGGCAAAGGCTCCGCAAAATGGAATAAGCGCGGATAAAATGAATTTGTTTCGGATGCTTTTCATGATACGGTAGATTAGTCTATTTTAAGTTTCGTGCCCACTCCATCACATTTGCAGGAGGGCGTTGATGTTGCAGTTCGTTTTTCATAAAATCCATAAAAGGAGCGACATGTTCGAAAAACTTTTTATAGCCTTTACAAAGGTAATTGAGTCCCGGTTCGCCCGATTTGGTAGCGATAAAGCGATTCTTCGGACACTCGCCGTTGCAGGCGAAAAGAAATTCGCACTCCCGGCATTGCCCCGGTAGCTTATCCCGTTTGTCCGTTCCGAATTTTAATTGTCGTTCCGAATACATCATTCCGGCCAGACTTTCATTGTAAAGATTTCCCAGTCTATACTCCGGAAAAACAAAGTGATCGCATGAATAAAGATCGCCGTTAAACTCCATAACCCCTGCGTTTCCGCAGGTTCTGGCCAACGTACACACCCCCGGCTGTTCACCGGCCCAGTTTGCGAGCGTAGCATCGAAAAGCTGGACAAAAAAATTACCCACATCCGATTTTACCCATTCGTCGAAAATCGCACACAGAAAGTTACCCCACTCTTCGGCACCGACCGAAAAAGCAGCCAGCTCACCGTTTTTCTCTTCTGGAAGAGTTAATTCCAGTCCGTTCTCATGTTTGTATATCCGTTCCACGATGGGAGTGAATTGGATATAATGGCAATCCATCTCTTTAAAGAAATGATAAAAATCCAGGGGATACTCTACATTGAAATCGTTTACCACAGCCATAGCATTGTAATCGATTCCGTGTTTCTTCAATAAGTTGATACCCCTCATAACCTTATGGAAAGAAGGAAGACCTTGCCGGTTACGTCGGAACTCGTCATGAAACTCCTGTGGCCCGTCGATGGAGATACCGACCAGAAAATTATTTTCTTTGAAAAAACGGCACCATTCATCGGTAAGCAGTGTTCCGTTTGTCTGAATGCAATTGTCTATTTGCCGGCCGTTTGCATATTTCCGTTGAATCTCCAGAGCCTTTTTATAGAAACCGATCGGTCGCATAAGCGGTTCGCCCCCGTGCCATGTGAAAAGAACCTGTTGCTGCATTTGCGATTGGAGATATTCGGCCGTAAACTTCTCCAGAAGCGCTTCGCTCATGAAGGAATTTTTTTCATTTCCGTAAAGAGTGCTTTTTTCCATGTAGTAGCAATATTCGCAGGCAAGGTTGCATGCAGCCCCGATCGGTTTTAGCATAACATAAACCGGTTTGGCAAATGGGGTAATATAGGGTTGCTTTGTGGTCATTATCTGTTGCCGTTATTGCGATGGTCCAGTTTCGGTTGCATAGTTCGTTTCAAAGGTATTTGCATACCGTTTGTTTCTTCGAGCCAATCGTATAATGAAGCAACAAGCTCTTTGATAATATCTTGATGTTCCGGACTATCTATAAGATTGTTCATTTCGTAAGGATCATTTTGTAAATCGTAAAATTCATTTGTATCCCATATGCCATGGTAACGAATGTACTTGAATCGATCGGTACGTATCCCGTGCATGGTCGGTGTTTGTGGAAATGCATACTCCCAGTAATATTCGTAAAATATTTTATCTTTCCATTTTATCTCTTTCTGTTGCAGAAGAGGTATAAAAGATTGCCCGTTGAATTCCGTAGGGCTTTCCAATCCGGCAGCTTCCAGTACTGTGGGAGCGATGTCGACGTTTTGTACCATCTTTTCTACAACCGTACCCGGCTTTATAAGTTCCGGACAATAAGCCAGCATAGGTACACGCACCGATGCTTCATAAAAATGTCTTTTATCGATTAAGCCGTGCTCACCCCAACAGAAGCCGTTATCCCCCATATAAATGACAAGCGTAGATTGATCTAGCTCGGCTTCTCTCAGATAATCCATGATAGAAATAATGCTTTCGTCGACACTTTGAAGAGTTTCGCAATACTCTTTCACCTGTTCTTTGTAAGGAACGTTTTTGTGGTAAGCATAATCAATCCCGTGCCAACTTTCGCGCTGATGCTTTACCCAGTCGGGTTTAAGATGGTTGCCGTAAAAATCGCGTCCGCTTTTGGCTTTCCCTGATTTGTCTTTTGACGGTGGAATATTAATGTCATAATTAGGAACGTCTACATTTACAGGCTCTACAACTTCTACATCTTTGTAAATCCCCTTATGACGTTTGGCAGGAGAAAATTCTGCATGTACTCCTTTATGAGAAAGATAAACAAAATAAGGCTTGTCTTTCGGTTGTTGCTTCATCCATTCGATAGCGTGTTCGGTCAATAAGTCGGTTACATAAGTGCTGTCTGAATAAGAAATCCTTTTTCCGTTTATGTTTAGTGTAGGATTGTAATAGACGCCTTGTCCCTCAAAACTCTCCCAGTGGGAAAAGCCTGGTTGTGGAGCATCGCCTTCGTCTCCCATATGCCATTTGCCGAAAAAGGCAGTGTTGTAGCCTGCTACTTGTAGATATTGAGGAAAAAAAGTAAGTCCCTTCGGAAGAGGTGCTTGATTATCTACGACCGTATGGCAATGCGAATATAAACCGGTTAAGATAGATGCACGGCTGGGAGAAGAAAGTGATGTTGTTACAAATGCGTTGCGTAAATAAGCCCCTTCGCGTGCCATGCGGTCCATGCCGGGTGTTTTAAGCCATGGCTGTGCTCCTGTGAATCCCATAAAATCGTAACGATGGTCATCGCTGAGAATAAAAATAACGTTTCTCGGAGATGAAACTTCTTCCAGTTTAGGAAGTAAGTAAACATTTCTGTTTTTCTGTGTACAGCCAGATAAGATACATAAAACACTTACGCCGATAGATACTTTATTTATCATAGAACAGCAGGTATTAGATAGCCTATATACGATATAAACACAAAAATAATATTTTTTTATATTATTCCGAATATACTCTCACTTTGTAAAGTTTGATTTCCGGGAAGGTGAAAACCTTGTCCGGGTTTTTACAATAAATATGATCCGTCCACCAACTCGTTTCGGCTTTTGTGTAAATAAGCCTTTTAGTCTTGGGATTATAATTGACCGACTTAACGTCATGGATGCCTTTCAATGGTTCGAATTCGCTGAAAGACTCCTCCTTTATGGAAAAAACATAAGTACTTTCATGTACCGTTATAAGTAGTTCATGATCCGATATTTTTACCATATCGTGACCTTCTTCACTTGGAAGCGTCCATTTCTTTTCCAGTTTCAGTTGAGGATCGTTGCTGTCCCAGTCTTTTAGCGAATAACTTCGCAATTCATCGAACCCTAATGCAAACAACCGTTTATAGTTAGGCATCCATACTACTCCGTGTCCTGAATAAAGGCTGTCTTTGAAAAGTACGATTTCAGGTTTGTCTACATCGTAAATCTCAATACTGTTTCCCTGTGTATGGGTTGACAATGCAACGGCAATACGTCCGTTAGGTAAGCATTCGGCCGAGTGTGCCATAGGAGCATAAGCATAAAAAAGGGATTTTTTCTTTGCTTTATCTAACAATACCACGCCTCCTCCTGAAGAGGTGAGCAGCAATTGAGTATTATTAGCGACAGGCTTGCATTCGTCGAACGGAATCAGATGCTTTTGGTAAATTTTGGGCAAATCGGTTGCTTCAGGTACGCTCCATTGCCATACGATATTAGGATTGTCGCCGGTCGATGCTGTATTGTCGATAATAAAAACTTTATCGTCGCCGCAGGCGATGATCTCTTCTGAATGGCCGGGAGCAAAATAAAGGCAAAAAGCTCCGAGAATAAGGAATTTATAAAAATGTCTCATGATATTGTAAGGTATGGAAATGATAAAATAGCTTATTTTCGCTCGTCTGGGGCAAAGATAAATATTTTCGGATGTAAGCCCCTGTAACCGGAAAAGATTTGTAATTAAAAATAGATTGGATAATTGGATTTATAAATAAAAGAAATAAGTTGTTACTGTAGAATACTGATGATATGCAAACATAAATTTAACCTGTGGCAAGGCAAATTATAAATTTTATTGAAAT
>JAQXIO010000026.1 GCA_029007825.1 Bacteroidales bacterium
CTATTCTGTCCGGATCAAGGTAGTAGTCTTGCCCGTATTCCAATCCGATGAAGTAGTTCATATACATGAGGAACTCGGGGGTTGCACAGGCTCCGCTGAGCATGCTCGATACTATAAATACCATGTTTATAAACCCGCCGCAGAATGATTTCAGGTTTGTGGGGGCTTTCGAATTGCCGCCGATGGATGCCGTGCCTCCGATGAGCCAGGGGTACATCGTGATGCTGGCGCAGTAGTTCGACAGGCTGGTTTCATCGTTTTTGTAGATGTAGTGGTTGTTCAGGAGGTCGAGGTATTTATCGGCCACTTCTTTTCCGAACATATCTTTGAGGCGGTCGGTGAGCATCCGGCGGTTGAGGCGGATAAAGTTGGATTTCGGAAGTTCTCCGATCAGGGTCGCCATGTTTTTATTTTCGACATTGGCGTTGGAGTCGTATTTGCTTCCGGATGCCGCGTTTTTTGCGTCGCAGTAATCCATCAGGAATTTAAGTTTATCCCTGACTTCTCGGTCTTCTTCGTGCTTTTGCCGATAGAGCATATAGGATTTGGCAACGGCATAATATCTTTCGGCCATTAAAGCTATTTCTACCTGGTTTTGAATGTCTTCAACGGTGGTGCCTTCTTTTATACTGACTCTGCACAGGATATTGGTTATCACGTCTTCGGTAGCGAAACTTCCTACCGACAAAAATGCCTTTGCTATTGCACTTTTGATTTTTTCAATGGAAAAAACCTCTTTTTTCCCGTCTCTTTTGATAATGAATAATTCCATAGTATACTTATTTGTTCATTGAGAATCTCCGAAGGAGGAGCGCCGGAAAAGGGAGGGGAGGTCTGAGCTCTGAAGTGTTTTCTGAAAGTTTGTACACCTGAGGTTTGTCCTGCCGCTCTTCGCCCGAAAGCCCGGATTTCAGCGATATGGCAGGTCTTCTGACTTGTTTCGGGTTTTGCGCCTTCCCAGCATTCCGGCCAGTGGCAAAAGAGTGCATTCCCATAAAGAAACTTACAGCTACGGGGATAGTTCCTGACTTTCACAGGATTCCCTTTTCATCCGGAATAACCGGAACCATATCGCAACAAAGGTAATCTTTTCTTTTCTGAATATTCTCTGTTTTGAAAAACTTATTTTTCAACAATTTCGATAGGGTTTTCAGAAAATATTTCTAATATTCTGTTTATTAGTTTGTTGAAATTTTTATATGCTTGAAAAGTTTTCAAAAATAAAAATTGTATTCCGTCTTTCGCGCTTGTCTGAGGCGATTTTTCTTTACTCCGATCGTTTGTGAATTTTTTTATATTTATTCTTAATAAGTGGGATTTGTAGAAGAGCTTATTTGTATTATTAGAAAATGCCTGTTTATGCAGCCAGCCGGGACGAAATGGTTAAGAGACGGTTTTTCAAAGTAAACAGGGGGTTGCGCGTGGTGTGACTTAGATTCTATAATTTATTGATTTTTATAATATATTATCTCTGATAAAGCGTATATTTGAGCCGTTCTACCTTTTGTTAATAATTAAATGAGAAAACCCATGGGTATAATGAAAACTCCCGGCGTTTATATCGTGGAGAAGAACGCATTTCCTGATGCCGTAGTCGAGGCAGAAACAGCTATTCCGGCTTTTATCGGCTACACCGAAAAGGCGACGGATGGAAAAATTTCGTTGCTGAACAGGCCTCGGAAGATTACTTCGATGACTGAGTTTCGGCTTTATTTCGGAGGTGCACCCAAGCCTAAATTCGATTTTGCGGCGGCTGCCGATTCTTCAGCGATTCTGTCTGATGGGAAGCGTTGTGCGCCGGGACGTATCGATAAGTATATATTTTATTATAGCCTGTTGCTTTTCTACGCCAACGGCGGCGGTCCTTGCTATATCGTATCGGTAGGAGATTATGCGACGGATATCGAAAAAGAGAGATTGGAGCAGGGCCTTGTTCTGTTGGTTAAAGAGCCCGAACCTACGTTGGTGGTGGTACCCGAGGCGGTGCAGCTCGAAGCCGATGAGTGTTATGCATTGCAGTCTGGGGTATTGCGGCATTGCGGATATGTGACGAAAAACCGTTTTGCCATACTGGATGTACACGGGGGATATAAAGGACGAAGGGATAGCGCCAGAGACGTTATCGAGCAGTTCAGAGAGAAGATAGGCCGTGATTTTCTTGATTTCGGAGCAGCTTATTATCCGTGGATTCACACATCTGTCATACAGGAGAATGAACTGAGCTTCGAAAATCTGGATATAGTGAATCTGCAGGTTTTGCTTAGAGATGAGTTGGCGTCAGCATCTTTGAACGATGATAAGAAAATGCAAATAGCTGCTTATATCGATGGTCTGAAAGAGGGTCTTCCGGATTCCGAACAGATTGTTTATCATAAAACGTTATTGCAGGTAAGCCGGTTGTACGGTGAGCTGATGAAGGAGATGTGTGCGGTATTGAATCTTCTTCCCGTATCGGCAGCTATGGCCGGAATTTATACAATGGTAGATAACACGAAGGGGGTATGGAAGGCTCCGGCTAATGTGGGGATTACAAGAGCGGTGTGTCCGTCGGTGGACATTTCGCATGAAGAGCAAGAGGGTCTGAATGTTCCGTTCAACGGAAAATCGGTAAATGCTATCCGTATGTTTCCCGGAGAGGGAATAAAAGTATGGGGTGCGCGCACATTGGACGGGAATTCATTAGATTGGAGGTATATCAATGTGCGCCGCACAATGATTATGTTGCAGGAGTCTGTGAAGAATGCAGTGCGTGCGTATATTTTCGAACCGAACGATGCCAATACATGGATTTGCCTGAGAAGTATGATTTCTAATTTTCTGAACGGTATCTGGAAACGCGGAGGGTTGGCGGGGGCTGTGCCCGAAGATGCTTATAGTGTTCATGTGGGGCTGGGGGATACTATGACGCCCGAGGATATTCTCGAAGGTGTTCTGCGTGTAACTGTATTGGTGGCCGTGGTTCGTCCTGCCGAGTTTATAGAGTTTACGATCGAACAAAAGGTGCAAAAGAGCTGACGACGGAGTATCCGGCCGGCAATTGAAATGTATATTACCGTATCTATTCACCCGATAATTAAAAAATAAGTATTATGAATAACCAGAATCAAACTATGTCTCAGGGAGATTTTATTTTGGCAGATAATGCCGGAATCGTATTGCTTGCTCCTTATTTTCCCCGCTTGTTTTCAATGCTTTCCTTTTTAGACGAGGGCCATAGAAAATTAAGAGGTAAACCGGAACAGGCCAAAGCTTTTGCCGTTCTATATTATATTGTTGCGGGGCGTGATTGTATGGTTACGGAACATGAGGGGAATGCCGATGATAGGTATGGAGTGAATAAGTTGTTGACCGGAATGGAGATTTCCGAGCCTATACCCGAGTTGCCTGAAATTACAAAAGAGGAGAGGGAGGTCTGTGAATCTTTATTAAAAGGAGTATTAAGCAACTGGGATAAATTGAGAAATACTTCTATCGCGACTCTTCGCGAGGCTTTTCTTATGCGTCCGGGTAAAATTGATATTAAAGAGGATTTTATCCGTATTGTAATGGAGCAGAAGGCCTATGATTTACTTATCGAGAGTATTCCCTGGAATTTTCGTATGATCAGGTTTCCCTGGATGGAAAAACATATCGAGGTCAGATGGAGATAAGCCGGGCTATTTTGTTAGTGTAATTACATATCTATTCTTATCGCCGCCGTCCGATTGTCTGTTGCGGAATATATTTGCCTGTCGCTCCGGAAATTTATGTCTGTACGGATGTTGTAGAGACAGCCTTTATTGCTGCGTTTATATGCAGGTTTAGCAGTAAAACCGGTTCGGGATGGGTACGATGGTTGCTTGTGGTGCCTTTCTTTGCCGAGATCAGACCGGTGTAAGGGAAACGGACGGAGATTATTTTTCTTTGGTTAAAGAGAGTGCGTCTGTTATTATTTGTTCGTGCGAGAGGTTTTTGAAGGGCGTTTCATCGAAATTCATCTTGTTTTCAAATACAGAATTCTTGAAATCGACGTTTTTAAAACCGGCATTTTTATAGCTTACGCTATTTTGTTGGGTATGCCAAAAATCGCAGTCTGCCAACAGGGCGTTTTCGAAAGTGGTTTTTCTTATCAGGGAGTTGTCGAATACAATTTTCCGGAAGTCGCATCCGGAGAAATCGACTTCGTCTATAAAGGCTTCTTCCATAAAGCAGGATTCGAACACGGATTTTTTGAAGGTGGATTTGATGAATTTCGTCTTTGAGAAATCGACGCCGGTAAAGGCGGCTTCTTCCAGATTGATGTATTCGAATACGCAATAGGAGAGGTCGGCTATAAGTTCTTTATATATTTGTTTTTCATTCGTAAACAGGACTTTCAGAATCGTTTGTATGACAATAGGGGGTTTTTTATTGATGCGCCAGTCCCTTCCTTTGACTTCATCGTGTATGGTGTCGGTGTTTTCACGTATGAAGGCGCAGAGGATGTCGTGAATAACACTGACGTAACCTTTTTGCGTGTCGTTGCCGTCGCTCGTTTCCATTGCGATCTGGTGCAGGGCATATATTCCGGACAGGATAGAGCTTACGTTTTCACTTCCCAGCAGGGTGGCGGCATCTTTGAACCGGGTGTTGATCTGGGCTTTTTCGGCTATGTTGTTTTGCCGGGTTTGTTCCAGTACCCTCCTGTTATTGATCCATAGCCCTACGCCGACCAAGGCTCCGCCTAATACCGTAACGACCGACATTATATATTGCCCTACCGCAGACTGGCTGTCTCCGTACATGATCGTGTGCATATCGAAGCAGAACAGGGTAACTGCGAGTAAAATAAATCCTAAAACGGTAATCAGGAAGAGGTATTTATAATTGAAACGCTTGTTTTTATTGTTGCTTTTATCGATAAATAAAAATGTCTTTTTTTTCTTTTCCATATTTTTTTCGTCAGTAAACGAAGATAGGAAAATATCCTGAGATTCTCTCTTTTTCAGGTGCCCGAAAAGCCGTATTGCAGGTAGCCCCGGACCGTTAATAGAGTAAGCGGCGTGTATTATAGGTAGTGTCTTTTATATAACCCTCCGGAAAATTTTTCCGGAGGGTTGGTTGGGGCAAAGCGACAAGCGTGCAGAGGTTGCAGGAGTTGAACCTGCCGAATGTACGACCGAAGTATCTCTGCACTACGGCATTTGCTTTTTATGAAACGGAAGCGACAAGTGAAAAGGGACGGGTTGCGCTTAACCGGATTCGAACCGGATCGTCTTATCGCCAGTAGGACGATTCTTCCCTATGAGACGTGCGAAGTATCCCTTTTTCCACGACATTCCGTTTGTTCTTTTGTGGTTTTCATCTGTCTTATTTTATTTGTTTCGTATTTGTTTTTTATTACCGTTTGAAGATGGTTCTGCGGTACCGTATCGTTTATATATATGAACAGAAAAACAAGGCGACGGGCGAAAAGAGTTTTTTATTAAGCTACATTCCTGCGAATGACGGGGCTTGAACCCGCAACAGTTGTCCAGACTTGCTTTACCTTATTTTCACCGAAGTATCTCTTATTCTACGGCACTTGTTTTTCTGTTTTTTTAATAATTTTTTCTCCGGCGGAGCAGGTGTGCACGCTATTTCCTGGGTGGTATACTGTAAATCCGATGGTTTTACGTGTATTCAAATGTCCTGTTGCCCGTTGTTTCCGGCGCTTTTCCGTTTTCACCGTATAGTTCGGTTTTGCAGATTTCACCGAGTGCGTCGTTTCCTTGTTTGACGGCTGCCAGGATATCGAATATTTTCTCCGACCATCCGGCTATCAGGAAAACATCGTCGCGGATTATGTCGAGCGGTGTGTTTCCGTAACCGGAGAGGTCGAACAGATAGAGTTTGCTGTGCGGGGATGTGGTTTTGTATTTTTCCCATATTTCCTTCAGTTGTGTATCGCCGCGGTTGTTCCACATCTGGCAATCGGTAAAGAACATTATTTTGTCTATCTTTTTCCGCCATCTGAGCAGGTCTTTTACAACGAGATATGCGTTGGTTGCGTATCCTACCTTGTTGGCATGGCTGTAAAGCGTACCGACGCCGGAGAGTATGTTTCCGGAGGGTACATTTATGATTCTCCATATATCGCCGAAGATTCCTGTTATAATCTTGCTGCAACGTGCTTTCAGCAGCATAGCCAGCATAAGACCGATGTCGTAGGTCATTATTTTGCTTTTTGCAGATACCGGGCTGTACATGGATCCCGATACATCGCAGGCGATCAGGATGCTTGTGTCTTTTCCGAATCCTTCGATGTTTCCGGCCGCTGCCGTTGCTGCCTGTTCGAGTGCGTCGAGCATGTATCCGGTATAGCCGGATTTTACGGACTCTATCTCACGGTAGGAGGCCAGATAGCGGAAGGGCAGTTGCTTGGAACGGCTGATGGCATCGGGCGAGGCGAGCGTTTCCGCGACTTCCCAGATGTGCCGGTGGGAGACGTTTGCTTCGAGTATGTTGCGCAAATTGCGCAATAGCGCCATGTATCCTATTTTCCGGCTGTCGATGAGTTCTTCCCATTTTAGACGGATATTTGTTTCACGCTCTTCTTCCGATCCGGTGTTGTTTTGCCCGAGTGCCGAGAGTTCGGTTTCCCATGTGTAGGGTGTCGGGAGCGTATCGTTTGCAATTTTATCGAACAGTGCCTGCTGTTCGCCGTTTTTTGCTTTCGGGTGTGTCAGAAACAGGGCGTCGCGCAGTTTTATATCGGCATCGCGGTTGTATTTGGCGAACTGGTATTCGTCGAAGCGGTTAAAGGCACTTTGCAGTCCTGCCTGCAGTTGTTTCGACAAACGGTTCAGCTTTTTCGTTCCGGTTCGTGCCCCTGCTATCTGGTAATATGCCAGCAATTCGGTAATTTCATCGGCACGTTGTACGACGGATGCTACCATACGGCTTACGAGCGAATCACCATGGTGTATTTTTGCCAGTTCCACGCACAGTACCAACGGTATGCTGCGCATGTTCATCGTTTTACGGATGTAAACGGCCAGTCGTGCCACGAAGAGGGGATCGCATTCCGCTACCAGCGAACGGATGGTTTCGAGCCTTTCGCCGGCGGTTTCATAAAAGTTGTCGCTCAGCGTCGAGGTTACGGCTGCGGTGTAGAGCCTCCATTCGGAAGAGAGACGGTAGGCCGCCGCTGCTTCGTGGTTTACCGTTCTTTTTCCGGATCTGATTATAAAATTGAATTTCATAACGATGCTCTTTTTAATTTGTTTGACTTTGCAAAGATTCAGATGCTGCTACGCGATGTTTTTGCGCAACGTAAGTTATTTTTATTATTTTTGAAAAAAATCTTCCGAGCGGTTTGTTTCTTGTGTTTTAAGCGTTTTTTCAGCGTTCGGAAATTTGTATTTTCCGTAACCGGAGGATTTGCTGTGCTTACTGTGTGCCGGATTTAGTCGCGTATGGTTGCAGTAAATCGAGCCGAAGGGAGAATCGGAATGGGTAATGTGTGTAATTTTAATAACCGGAAAAATATGCCTGTAAACCGTAATGCGTTGATTCGTTATAAAACGATCGATGCTTGTCTGAGGAACCGCTACAGGCGGTGGACGTTGGATGACCTGATCGATGCTTGTTCGGAGGCTCTTTATGAATATGAGGGCATTGACAAGGGTATCAGTCGCCGTACGGTGCAACTGGATATTCAGATGATGCGCAGCGAGAAGCTGGGCTATAATGCGCCTATCGTCGTGTACGACAACAAATATTATATGTATGAGGACGAGGATTACAGCATTACGAATACGCCGCTGACGGAGAATGATCTGAGGGTGATGTCGGGGGCTGTGGAGGTGTTGCGGCAGTTTAAAGGGTTTTCGTATTTTTCGGATATGGGCGATATCGTGAGCCGTCTCGAAGACCATATCACTTCGGCCAGACAGAAAACGGTGCCGGTGATCGATTTTGAAAAGAACGAAAGCCTGAAGGGGCTGGATTATCTGGATACGGTTTACCGGGCGATCGTGAATAAGCAGGCGTTGGAGATGCGTTATCACTCGTTCCGGGCGCGGTCGGCTTCTACGTTTGTCTTTTATCCTTATCTTTTGAAGGAGTACCGGAACCGGTGGTTTGTTTTCGGGCAGAGAAAAGGGAGTCAGAAGTTGTTTAATCCGGCTCTCGACCGGATTGAGGGCTTACGTGTCGCGGAAAAAGAGACGTACCGGGAGAATACTTTGTTCGATCCTCTTACTTTTTTCGACGATGTGATCGGTGTCACAAAAGAGACAGATGAGAAGGCTTCGGTCGTGCGGATATCGGCCAATGCGCAAAATGCCCCGTATGTGGCTACAAAACCGATCCACAGGAGCCAACGAATCGTGGAGAGGCATGAGGATGGTTCGGTTACGTTTGAAATGCGGGTCGTGATTAACCGGGAACTGCATCGTGAGTTACTGGGGTTTGCAGATGGTATAAAGGTGCTTTATCCTCCGTCGCTGGCCGATTTCATGTCCAAGAGGCTCGGGCTTGCGAGCCGGATGTACCAGGATGATCCGTTGCAGCGGTGAGAGCGTTTTGCGTTGCGGATTATTTTCCTAACTTTGCCTTATGCATTGACGTGTCAAGTGTATCCGTTTCCGGGAGCCAGCGGCCTTATCTGTTTTTCATGGCGGGTGTTTATTATTTTCCAACGGGACGGAGTTCCGATATTGCGAAATCTGAAAAGTAGATACTATGAAACAATCTTTTGGTACTTTGTGGTACCGTATTTCCAAGAAAATCCGAACCGGTCGGAAATGTTTTTCGGGGGGTGTGCCTGTGATTCTGGCCGTGAGCGTTCTTTTTGCATTGGCTGCCTGCGGCCCAAAGAAACGGAGTATTTCGTCCCAACAATTAGAGGAGGGTTTCAAGAAGCCTCAGGATTCGATCAAAACCGCCGTTTACTGGTACTGGATTTCCAATAACGTCTCGAAAGAGGGGGTGGTAAAGGATCTCCATGCAATGAAGAGGGCTGGTATTAACCGTGCGTTTATCGGGAATATCGGACAGGATGATATTCCTTACGGAGATGTTACGATGTTCAGCGACGAGTGGTGGGATGTTCTGCACACGGCATTGAAAACTGCTACGGAACTGGATATAGAAATCGGAATTTTCAATTCTCCGGGGTGGAGCCAATCGGGCGGCCCGTGGGTGAAACCGGAAGAGGCGATGCGTTATCTGGCTTCTTCGGAGCTGCGTGTGAACGGCCCTCAGAAACTGAATGTGAAATTGGAGAAGCCGATCGAGCTTTTCGAGGATGTGAAGGTACTCGCTTATCCTGCACCTGCCGGTGATAAAGAGATTTTCGATACGAAAACGGGAAGTATTTTTGTTACCGGCGGGAACGGTGCTTTTCTCACGGACGGCAATAAAAAGACATCGGTGGCTTTGCAACAGTCGAAACCTGTCGATATCCGTTTTACGGCTGATGCTCCGTTTACTGCCCGGAGCCTTGTAATCCAGCCAACCGAAGAATATATCGATGCGGATGCCGTTCTTACGGCAAATGTAAATGGAGAGGAGCGCGTTCTTGCGCGTTTTCCTATAAATCGTACGAATACTATGCTGAGCGTAGGTTTCGTGCCTTATGCCCCGATTGTTATTTCGGTACCGGCAACGGAGTCGAAGCAGTTTACGCTGACGGTTACGAGCAAAAGCGACAAAGGGGCTCTTGCCGAGGTTGCTCTTTCGCCTGCGGCTTTCGTAGAGCGTTATCCGGAAAAGACGCTGGCGAAGATGCATCAGACTCCAAGTCCTTACTGGCAGGATTATATGTGGCGGAAGGAGCCGGAAATAGATAGCCCGGATTTAGCCGTAGATCCGTCGAATGTTCTCGACCTTACGGCTTATATGGATGCGGACGGGACTTTAAAATACGATCTTCCCGAAGGGGAGTGGGTGATTTTGCGTATGGGTATGACACCTACGGGAACAACGAATACACCTGCTTCGCCGGAGAGTACCGGTTATGAGGTGGATAAGATGAGCAAGAAGCACGTGGAAAAGCATTTTTACGGCCATATGGGTGAAATACTGAACCGTATACCGGAGGCCGACCGAAAGAGTTTTAAAGTGGTTGTACAGGATAGCTACGAGACGGGTGGACAGAATTTTACGGATGGAATGATCGAAGAGTTCAAGGCGCGTTACGGTTATGATCCTACTCCTTATTTACCCGTTTACCAGGGGTATGTAGTCGGCGACCGTATGCATAGCGACCGTTTCTTGTGGGATGTGCGCCGTATGGTGGCGGATAAGGTTGCTTATGATTATGTGGGCGGGTTGCGCGATATCAGCCATAAGCACGGTTTGGAGACGTGGCTCGAAAATTACGGGCACTGGGGATTCCCCGGTGAGTTTCTGAAGTACGGCGGACAGTCGGACGGAATCGGCGGCGAGTTCTGGAGCGGTGACGGTCTGGGTGAGATCGAGTGCCGTGCGGCTTCTTCGTGCGGCCATATTTACGGAAAGAATAAGATATGGGCTGAATCGCATACCAGCGGAGGAGATCCGTTTGTTGGTTATCCTTCGGTTCTGAAGCCGCGGGGCGACCTGTTCTTTACCATGGGTATCAACAATACTTTGCTGCATCTTTTTATTTCACAACCGGACGATCGTTTGCCGGGAATCAATGCGTGGTTCGGAAACGAGTTTAACCGGAACAATACCTGGTTTTCACAGTTCGACTTGTTTACGGATTACCTGAAGCGGACGAATTACATGCTTCAACAGGGCTTGAATGTGGCCGATGTGGCTTATTTTATCGGAGAGGACGCGCCGAAAATGACCGGTGTGGTTTATCCGGAATTGCCTGAGGGTTATCAGTTCGATTATATGAATGCGGAGGTGATCGAACGGGATATGAGCGTGAAGGACGGTTTACTGACGTTGCCTCACGGCACGCAGTACCGGTTGCTCGTATTGCCGGAGCAGGAAAGTATGCGTCCCGAATTGCTGAAGAAGATAAAACAGCTTGTCGAAAACGGCGCCGTTGTACTGGGACCTGCCCCTTCTTATTCACCAAGCCTCCAGAACCAGCCAGAGGCCGATAAGCTGGTAGTTGCGTTGGCCGCTGAGTTGTGGGGTGATGTGGACGGTAAGAGTGTTAAGTACCGCAAGGTGGGAAAGGGTATGGTGATGAGTGGTTTGTCTATGCCGGAGGCTTTAGAGCTTATCGGTTGTGTGCCTGATTTCCGCCTGCCGGAGAATGCTCCGGTTTTGTACTGTCACCGTACTGCTCCCGATTTCGATATTTATTTTGTTTCGAACCAGAGCGACCAGACGCAGGAGGTTACTCCCGAATTCCGGGTAACGGGACGCCAGCCGGAGTTGTGGCTTGCCACTACGGGGGCTATCCGGCCTTTGCCTTCTTATACGGAGAGTGCTGTGGGTACGTCGGTTCCCCTGAAACTCGCTCCGGGTGAAAGCGTGTTCGTGGTATTCCGTGATAAGGCATCCAAGGCTCCCGTGGAGGGCGGAATCGCCGCAAATTATCCGGCTCCTACGGAAACGATCCGGGTGAACGGTACGTGGAAGGTACAGTTCGACGCTTCTATGCGTGGTCCGGAAGAGGTTATCGATATGGCGGAGTTGCAGCTTTGGAACGAGAGTAGCGACGAACGGATAAAATATTATTCCGGAACGGCGGATTATTCCACTTCGTTTATGATCGGCAAGAGTGCGCCTTCCGACCGGATTTTGCTGGACTTGGGTAAGGTTTATGCGATGGCTAAGGTGAAGGTGAACGGTCAGTATGCCGGAGGTATATGGACAGCTCCTTATTCGTTAGATATTACCGAGTGGGTGAAAGAGGGCGAAAATACGCTGGAGATCGAGGTTGTCAATAACTGGGTAAACCGTTTGATCGGAGACAAGCGTCTTCCGGAAAGGGAACGGAAAACTTGGTGTCCTATCAATACGTGGAAGGCTGATTCTCCGTTGCAGCCGTCGGGGATAGCGGGACCTGCTGTGGTGTCGAGGATTCTGGGGGAATAAACGGACGAATGTATTTTATCCGGAAATATAAAGAGGTAAGTTTCTTTATGATTTTCCGGATATGAATGATAAAGAGGAGGCGGAGGGCGTTGATTGTCTTCCGCCTCTTTTGTCAGGATATGAGGTATTCTTATTCCGGATTTTTCCGCTAAGGCCGGGAAAATATTTGCGGCAGATACAATGAGTCTTATTTATCCGTTTATAAAACTAAAGTTAAATCTGTGTTTTTCCGGTTATCCGGACAGGTTCCGAAAGGGATTTTTAGGTAACGGACAAAAGACGACGGGGAAAATCGAGCCGATACGGGATTATGGGAGCAAATGTATCAGTCAGTGCTTTTATTGTTTTGTACATCAAAATACGAATTGATCGGATGAATATGAGAGTCGGGATAATTTTTTTGCTATCGGTATGTGTTGCTTCCATACAGGCGCAGGTTATAACTGGAAAGATTACAGACCGGAACGGTAATCCGGTCGAGTTTGCCGTAATTGTCGTGCAGACAGACGATTCGGTTTATGTGAATTCCGCTTATACCGATTCGTCGGGTATTTTTTCGTTAAAGGCGGATGTGACGCCTTTTCTTTTAACCGTACAACATTTGATGTATGAGACTTATCGTAGCCGTTATGCTTCACTGACGGTCGGGAATATAGAGATGAACGAAAAAAGCCGGATGCTTTCGGAGGTTTCCGTTTCGGGGGAACATCCTCTTGTCAGGGTTTCCGACGGGAAAATGACGTATAATATGCCTCATTTGCTAAAAGATAGGATGGCGGTAAGCGCTTATGAGGCTATTCTGGAGCTTCCCGGCGTTCAGGAACAGAGAGGGAAGATCGAACTTGCAGGGGCGAATGGGGTTACGGTCGTTCTCAATGGAAAGGCTACGAACATGGGTGAGAAGCAACTGGCCGATTTACTGAAAAATATGCCTAAAGAACGTATTCAGGAGACGGAGGTAATGTATAGTGCTCCGCCGCAATACCATGTGCGGGGGGCTGTCATTAATCTTATACTTAAGAGCGAGGTATCTGATGTGCCGAAGTTGCAGGGACAAATCAACGCTTTATATGACCAGGGGTATTATGCAAATGCCCAAGGAGGGGCTGCAGTGGTATATAATGCGCCTAAATCGACTACCGATTTTATGTATTCGTTCGGTTATTCGCAGGAGCGGACGGGCGAAGATATTTTATCGCACCATTCGTATGGGGGCAAGGTTTATGATATAGAACAGTATGACAGAGGTTATGCCAGAATGCCGGTCCATACCATACGTTTCGGGAACGATTGGTTTCCGGACGATAAGAATAAGATCAGCTTTGCCTATACTTCAGAAATTCAGCAATGGAGGCATGCATTTACTTCTTCGCGGGGTACGTATTCGGATTCGGAAAACAACAAGAATTCTGACAAGCCTATACAGATGCATAATCTGGTACTCGGCTATACTTCAGGATTCGGACTTAGTACGGGGATCGATTTTACCTTTTATAAGAATCATGCTACGCAGTATTACCGGGAGAATAAGGCGGGAAAGGAGGATGCTTTCAATGCCGAATCCAAGCAGGATATCCGCCGGGTTTCGGTGTATGCGGATCAGAGTCATAAGTTGGGAAAGGAGTGGGTGCTTAATTATGGTGCCAAATTTAGTTTTGCTTCGGACAGAAGTTCTCAAATTTACCAGCCGTTGCAAAGTTATGACTGGTCTGCATCGAACAGCAATAGTAAATCGGACGAGTATGTGTATGATTTGTATACCGGTTTTTCCAAGAGTTTTTCGGACATTTTATCGGTGAATGCATCTCTGACCGGTGAGTATTATAAACATCGTGAGATCGATTCGTGGAGCTTGTTTCCGATGATGGAGATCACCTATACCGCCCGTCCCGATCATATTTTTCAATTATCGGTTTCTTCGGATAAAGTTTATCCCAGTTACTGGGAGATGCAGAATGCAATCTCTTATCTCAGCGGATATACGGAGATACAGGGTAATCCGAATCTGAAACCATCGAGGAGCTATTCTTCGCAGTTGAACTATATCTTAAAGAACAAATATATTTTTACGGTGTATGCGAATTATACGGACAGGGATTTCAGCCAGCTTCCGTATCAATCGTCCGACAGGTTGGTGCTTATTTATAAAACACTGAACTTCGATTATTCAAGCAAGTTCGGGCTCAATGTCGTAGTTCCTTTTAAAGCGGGATCGATTCTCGATTCGAGATTAACCTTAAATGGTTTTTATGATAAAGCGAAAAGCGATCATTACCATGATATCAGCTTCGATAAGGATAACATTGCCTTTTATGGCAGCTTAGACAATACCATCTTTATTTCATCGAAGCCGAATATTAAGGCCGAATTGTCGGGATCGTATATTACCCGTACGATTCAGGGGCCGATGGTTATCAGCAGCATGTACCGAATAGACGCCGGTGTAAAATGGACTTTCTGCAAGGGAAAAGCGGAACTGTCTTTCAGGGTTAACGATTTGTTTAATTCATGGGTTCCCAAGGAGCTCGATCTTCAATATAAGACGCAAGATCTGAGAATGCATATGATGCCGGATTCAAGGAGGGTTTCTCTGTCTTTTATCTATAAGTTCGGAGGATTTAAAGCGAGGGAGCATAAAGAGGTCGATCGTTCACGATTCGGGAAGTAGTTTTTTTCTCGTGAAACATGAAACGTGTCTTTGCGTAAATATGTAATGTGATTTTTTCGTATCTTGCGGGAAATTCACATTAAAAAGACAAAACAAAGCCATGAAAATCCGCAGAAGAGACTTTGTAAAGGTGCTGGCGAAGGGTGTTCCGGGAGCACTCCTGTTGAATGCTATGCCTTCTCTCGGTGCAACAAACCGGAAAACAGAAAATGAAATTATTTACCGTACTCTCGGAAAAACGGGGATTCGCGTTCCTATTATAAGCTCGGGCATCGTTCCGCAGGATAACCTGCGTTTGTGCCGCGCCATTTTCCGTTCGGGGATTGTTTTCTTCGATTCGGCACACGATTACCAGAACGGGCGTAACAGTACTACAATCGGGCAAATGCTGAAAGAGTTCGGACGGGATCGTTTTACGATTGCGACTAAGGTGCTTCTGCCTACCGACCATCTTACGGGTTTGTACACGGAAGAGGCGACGGAGGAGCTTTTTTTTAAGCAGCTGAACACGGAGCTGGAGCGTCTTGATCTTCCTTATGTGGATATTCTGTATACGCATAAACCGATGAACCGCGCCAATATCGTCAATCCGAAAATTACGGGCTGGTTGCAGAAGGCGAAGGATATGGGGAAAACACGCTTTATCGGCACTTCGAACCATGGGAACCAGGTGGAGTGCTTGGATGCTATGATCGAAGCCGGGGTGTACGATGTGGCTTATGTGGCTGTGAATTACCAGCAGCCTCCGGAGGTAAACGAGGCTATCAACCGTGCGGCTGCCGCGGGGCTGGGTATCGTGGCTATGAAGAACCATGCGGGTGGTTTCTTAGATAAGGAACAGACGATGCCGGTCGATAAGGTTGCGGCTGTGAAGTGGTCGCTACAGAATCCGAACGTGCATACGGCTACCATTACTTTCCGCAGTTATGAGGAGTTGGAGCAGCATCTTCCGCTTATGCAGGATATAACGATGACGGACAGCGAGCGGAAGCATTTGCAGTCGTTTACGCACAAGGCGGAGTTTGCCAGCCTGTTTTGCTATGGGTGCGGCTCGTGTTTGGCCCAGTGTCCGAAGCGGCTCCCGATACCGGATACGATGCGTGCTTATATGTACACTTACGGATACGGGGATAAGGTCAAGGCTCTCCATACTTTGGGCAAACTGGATATTCCGGAGAATGCCTGTGGGGATTGTGCGGTTTGTGCCGTTAAGTGCAAGCATAATTTCAGGGTGCAGGAGCGTATTGCGGATATGTACCGCCTGAAGTCAGAGTCTTTGTCGTATATCGCTTAATTTACCAGATGCAATGAAGAAGTTTTATTTTTTGTTTGTTTTGCTGTGTGCCGTGCTTTCGCTGGAGGCCGCAGATATTCGTTTCCCCGAAACGGAGGGTTATACTTTAGATGAGAAGATCGATTATTTTGACGGTGCGAGCCTGTTTAACCAGATTAACGGGGCTGCGGCGGTTTATTTAGATTACGGTTTCACGGATATGCATCATGCCGTTTACCGGAGCAACGAGAATGACAGTTATATCGTGGCCGAGGCTTACCGGCACAAGAATCCCGATTATGCTTACGGTATGTATGCTTTGGAGCGTACGGGTTCGACCCGTTTTACCGATATCGGGGCACAGGCTTATGTGGAGGAGGGCGTATTGAACGTTTACGGCGATGTGTGGTACCTGAAGCTTTATTCGCACCAGAAGGATGAAAAGACGGCTATGGCGATGGGAAATATAGCCAGAGGTTTGGAGAAGGAGCTTTTCCCGAAAGCCCAACCACCCGAAGAGATTGCCTGGTTTCCCGAAGAGTTGCGTACGGTGGGTTCGGAGTTATTTGTCGTAAAGGATGTGCTGGGCCTATCGTTCCTGACGGAGGCTTATGCAGCTTCTTATAAAAACGGAAGCTACGATCTTTTCCTTTTTAAAAAGGGATCTCCGGCAGAGGCTGGAAAGATGGTTGCCGATTATTGCGCATGGGCGAAGACGACAGTCGATGTGCAACCCGGTAAAATCGTGTCGATACCGGATAAATACAACGGTACGGTGCATGCTTCGGTGAAGGGGAGTTATGTGGTTCTGCTGGCGGGCATAGAGAATGCGGGAGAAGCACAAACAATAATGAACGGAATACTGGAAAAAATACGATAATAGGGAAGACAGTTAAAAATGGAAAAACAGAGGAAGATACGGTTCGGGGTCGTGGGTAGTAATTTTGTGACCGACTGGGTGCTGGAGGGTGGAAAGTGTGACAGCCGTTTCGAGGCTACGGCTTTGTATTCGAGAACACCGGAGCGGGCAAAGGAGTATTCGGAAAAACATCGTATACCTTATTCGTTTACCTCGTTGGAGGCTATGCTGGAGAGCGGCCTGGTGGATGCCGTTTACATTGCTTCGCCGAATGCCTGCCATGCCGAACAGAGTATTTTATGTATGGAGCATGGCAAGCATGTGTTGTGTGAAAAGCCTCTTGCCGGAAATGCGAGGGAGGTGGAACGGATGATCCGTGCATCGCGGGATAACGGAGTTGTTCTGATGGAGGCGATGAAGAACACGCTTTCACCGGGCTTTGACGCCATAAGACGGAATTTGCCCCGTATCGGTAAGGTGAGGCGTTATGTGGCTTCTTATTGCCAGTATTCGTCACGTTATGATAAACTGAAAGAGGGGATTGTGCTGAATGCTTTTAAACCGGAGTTGTGTAACGGGGCGTTGATGGATATCGGCGTTTATACTATTTTCCCGCTGATAGCTTTATTCGGAAAGCCTTTGTCGGTAAAGGCGTCGGGTTTGCTGCTGCCTACCGGTGCGGATGGCGAAGGGTGCGCCCTGATGGGTTACGATGATATGGATGCGGTCGTTTTTTATTCCAAGATAACCGATTCTTACCTTCCATCGGAGATACAAGGGGAGGAGGGTTCTATTCTTATAGACCGGATTAATTCGATAGGAGAGGTGCGTTTAAAGCTAAGAAACGGAACTGAAGAGGTTATAGCGAAGATGCCCGAGACGAGCGCCTATTTTTATGAGATTGCCGAATTTATCAATGTTATCGTGAGCGGAAGAGGCGAATCTTTTATTAATTCTTGCGCTAATTCTTTAGCTACAGCGGAGGTTATGGATGTTATCCGTAAACAGATCGGTGTTGTTTACCCGATCGATAAATAGTTCTTTTCGTTGTTTTTCTTTTTTTGTTGATTGTTTTTTATAATTAATTAACCATCGTCGGGTTATTGTATTCAATTTATTTTTTTGTTTTCCCGAATTGATAGTGTATAATATACAATAAAGAAAATACTTATTGTGTATTATACACTAATGATTTTCCTTTCTTTTTATATCTGCTTCTTTTTAGACGAGTTTGTGTCTTTTCTGTTTGGCCGTAATTCTCTATATTTGGGGAATATAGGATATGCGTTGGTAATCTTCTGGAAGCGGGTTTTCTCTGTCTTTTTTATTTGCGGGATATTATAGGACGAGTCTGGGCAGAGTACAAGTAGAGCTATGATTTTGCTTTCCGGTTTTTATTGTATCTGCGGAATTCAAGATGTGCTTCGGCGGTCTTTAAGAACAAGTTCGTACGATTGTTTCCAGCTTTCATTATAGCAGAAATATATGGATGTAATCAATCTATCATTGTTTTACCTAAATAACGACTCCAAACCATGAAAAGAAGAGATTTTCTTACAAGTTCGGCTATGATAGGCGCCAGCCTTCCGTTGGCGATGGCCCCGACTGCCCTTACCTCCTGTAACGGTGATAAAGCAGCTTCAAGTGCAGCAAAAACGTTTACCCCCGAAGAATTAGGGATGTTTTCATTTGTCGATATAGCACCCGACGGAAAACCTCTGAAGGCTGCCTTAGTAGGTTGCGGGGACAGAGGAACCGGTGCTGCAACGCAGTTTCTGAAATCGGGTCCGAACGTATCGATTAATGCTTTGGCGGATGTTTTTCCCGACCGTATGGCGAGTTGCCGTGAGGTATTGAAAAAGGATTTTAATAATGAGGTTCCCGATGCGAATTGCTTCATAGGCTTTGATGCTTATAAAAAGGTTATGGATATGAACGATATCGATGTGGTATTGCTTTGTACTCCTACCCATTTCCGTCCGGAGCAGTTCAGAGCTGCCGTTGAGGCAGGAAAGCACGTCTTTATGGAAAAGCCTTGTGCGGTAGATCCGGTCGGAATCCGTACCGTAATTGCCTCGGCAAAGGTGGCTAAGAATAAGGGTTTGACGGTAATTACCGGAAACCAACGCCGTCACCGCCGGGATTACTGGGAGGCTTACCAACAGGTGCGCAACGGTTTGATCGGGGATGTCGTATCGGCAACCGCCCATTGGGACCAAGGTGCGTGGTGGAATAAGAGAAAACGCCCGGAGTGGAGCGATATGGAGTATAATATCCGCAACTGGTTCAATATAAAATGGCTGAGCGGCGATCACCTATTGGATCAGGCTATCCATAATATCGACGTGGTAACGTGGTTTACGGGTATGCGTCCGGTACGCGCCGTAGGTTTCGGCGGACGAGCACAACGTCTGACGGGTGATATTTTCGACTTTTTCAGTGTGGACTATTACTATGAAAACGATAAACGTATGCTTGCGACAGCACGTCAGATAGACGGTTGCGACGGTAATGTATCGGAGCAGGTGTATGGAACGAAGGGTGTTGCTAAATTGCATGACGGTAACGATATCCGTATTTACGATTATAACGGTAACCTGTTGTGGAAGTATGATTATGATAACAAGCCCGTGAAGAATCCGTATGAGCAGGAACATATCCATTTAGTGGAATCGATCCGGCAGAATAAAAAACTGAATCAGGCCGAAGACCTGGCTTATTCGACTATGGTTGCCATTCTCGGACGTGAGGCTGCTTATACCGGTAAACCTCTGACGTGGGAAGAGATTATGGCATCTAATCTTCGTTACGGACCGGAAACCTACGCAATGGGTCCATTACCCGATTATAAAGAGGGTGTAGCACCTGTACCGGGTAAGGCTCCGGATGCACCGGTATTGTAATGTTTGCTTTTAGGGTAAAGTAAAAAAAAGTTTTAAGGTTTGAGTGTATATAGCACCGGATGGGAATCCGGTGCTACTTTTTTGTTGTTACGGGTGCTGTCCGGTTTCGGTATCAAAGGGTAGGAAGGGAGCATTTTAATTATTTTACTGTTTGTGTTCAAAATTTATCTTATATGGTTCATATACAAGTGTTTATGTTATTGTGTATATTTAAATAATGTTAAATCTGTTTATTTGTGTATTAATTACATCGATTTAGTGTAGATTTGTGTCGAAGAATTAAGAACGTATATAAAAAGCTGGTGTAATGCTTTCGATGAAAACCCGATATGCTTTAATGGCTTTGTCGAAATTAGCAAAGGAGTACGGCAAGGGGGCTATCCTGATCGGAGATATCGCCTCGGAGGAGAATATTCCGCGGCGTTTTCTCGAAAATATATTGCAGGAGCTGAAACGGATCGGGATTGTCGGCAGCAGGATGGGGAAGTCGGGCGGTTATTTCCTAGTTAAAGCTCCCGGGGAGCTGACGCTTCTCGAAATTGTCCAGTATATGGAGGGTTCGATCGGCTTGTTATATTGCGTATCCGAAAAACAGTATCAATCGTGTGAATTCTGTAAGAAAGAAGAGGATTGTAAAATACGGGAGGCTTTCGTGAAAATACGGGATTATTCGACGGAGATATTGGGGGATACTACTTTTGCAGATGTTACTAATAATTGTACCAGATAATGGAAAAGAACGAATATTTAAATAACATAGTTTTCACAGCGTGTATGTGTATGCGTATAAGATGTTCTTATCCGGCATAATGCTGTGTTTATATATAAAGACTTATAAAAAGCAAATCCGGATGACTTTATGACATCCGGATTTTTTTTAACTAGATACTTAACCCTAAATAATTAAAGTTATGTCAGAAAAAAAGTTACATTTCGAGACTTTGCAATTGCATGCAGGACAGCAGGCAGACCCTACGACCGGTTCAAGAGCTGTTCCTATTTACCAGACTTCTTCTTATGTATTCAAGGACGCGCAGGAGGGCGCCGATCTTTTCGGTTTGCGTAAATTCGGAAATATTTATACGCGGCTTACGAATCCGACCAATGCCGTTTTCGAGGAGCGTATCGCGGCGTTAGAGGGCGGTACGGCTGCCGTAGCGACATCATCGGGCCAAGCGGCACAGTTGCTTGCGATTCATAACCTGGCTGTGGCGGGGGATAATATTATCAGTACGTCTTATATTTACGGAGGAACGCATACGCAGTTTAAGGTTGCGTTCAAGCGTTTCGGTATCGATGTGCGTTTCGTTGCAGGTGATAGTCCGGAGGCTATAGAGGCTTTGATCGATGACCGAACAAAGGCTATTTATCTTGAATCTATCGGTAATCCGGAATTCAATATTCCCGATTTCGAACCTATTGTGGCTTTAGCCCGAAAACACGGGATCGCCGTAGTGACGGATAATACTTTCGGTGCAGGCGGTTATTTGTTTCGCCCGCTCGACTGGGGTGTAAATGTGGTGACGCATTCGGCTACCAAATGGATAGGGGGGCATGGTACTTCGCTTGGCGGTGTAGTCGTTGACGGCGGTAATTTCAACTGGGGAAACGGTAAGTATCCGGCGTTTAGTGAACCGGACGAAGGATATCACGGATTGAAAATCTGGGAGGCTTTCGGGGCGGATAGTCCGTTCGGAAACATAGCGTTCGCCATCCGTACGCGTATAGAGGGATTGCGGGATTTAGGACCGACTCTGAGCCCTTTTAATTCTTTCCTTTTGCTACAGGGGCTGGAGACATTATCGCTTCGGGTACAACGTACCGTCGATAATGCGCTCGAACTTGCCCATTGGTTAGAGAAGCATCCGAAGGTAGAGTCGGTAAATTATCCGGGTCTCGAGAGCAGCCGGTATCATAAGCTGGCGAAAAAGTATCTGCGGAACGGTTTCGGCGGTGTATTGTCGTTTAAGGTGAGGGGGGATGCGAAGCAGACGGCGACAGTTATCGATCATCTCGAACTTATCAGCCATCTTGCGAACGTCGGCGATGCGAAGACGCTGATTATTCATCCGGCTTCTACGACGCATGAACAGTTATCGCCTCAGGAGCAACTGACTTCGGGCGTTTATCCTAATCTGTTGCGTTTGTCGGTGGGAATAGAGCATATAGACGATTTAAAATCCGATTTATCCGAGGCTTTATCGAAGTTATAAGATATCTTTGAAGTTGAAATAATAAAAGAAATACAGTTATGGCACGTATTTATGATAGTCTGACATGGCTGGTGGGGGGCACACCGCTTCTGCGACCGGTCAATTATATGGCAAAAGAGGGAATCGATGAAGCTACGCTTTTGCTTAAACTCGAATATTTTAATCCTGCGGGCAGCGTGAAGGATCGTGTGGCTCTTGCAATGATACAGGATGCGGAGGCCAGAGGCGTTTTAAAACCGGGGGCTGTAATTATAGAACCTACGAGCGGAAATACGGGTATCGGGCTGGCTTTCGTCGCTGCGTCAAAGGGTTACCGACTGATTCTTACAATGCCCGAAACGATGAGTGTCGAACGCCGTAATCTTCTGAAGGCATTGGGTGCAGAGATTGTTCTCACACCGGGATCGAAGGGTATGCAGGGTACAATCGATAAGGCGAGGGAGATTCAACAGGCTCTTGCGGGTGCCGTTATTCTGCAACAGTTCGAGAATGCCGCTAATCCGGACGTTCATTCCCGTACTACCGCCGAGGAGATCTGGCGCGATACGGAGGGAAAAGTGGATGTTTTCGTTGCCGGCGTGGGAACAGGCGGTACCGTAAGCGGCGTAGGAAAACGATTGAAGGAGCTTAAGCCTTCCGTAGAGATTGTAGCTGTGGAGCCTTTCGATTCGCCTATTCTCTCGGGGGGCACACCGGGCCCTCATAAGATACAGGGTATCGGCGCAAATTTTGTTCCGAAGAATTTTCACCGTGAGTATGTCGATCAGATTATTACCGTATTGGGTGACGATGCGATTCTCACGAGCCGTAAGCTTGCCAAGGCGGAGGGGCTTTTGGTTGGTATTTCTTCCGGTGCCGCAGCGTATGTGGCTTCGGAGCTTGCCATGAAGGAGGAGTATAAGGGAAAGACGATCGTTGCTTTGCTGCCCGATACGGGAGAGCGTTATCTTTCTACTTCGCTGTACGATTTTGAGAATTATCCGCTTTAATCCGTTTTGCTATAAAAAGCGGTTTTAACTGGGAAAGAATAAATTCGGATTTATGAATCCGGTAAAAAATAAAAACGTGTAACTAAGGTAAACACCTGATTACACGTTTTTATTTTACAAACTTATTTTTATTAGGCTTTGCCTTTCTTCAATCCTTCGAAAATAAGGGTTTCCAGTTCGTCTGCAAGTTCGGGATTATCACGCAAACAATCTTTTGCAGCGTCGCGTCCCTGTCCCAGTTTCGTATCGTTATAACTGTACCATGATCCGCTTTTCTTTACGATGCCCAGTTCTGTTCCCAGATCGATGATTTCTCCTACGCGGGAGATTCCTTCACCGAACATGATATCGAATTCGGCTTTGCGGAAAGGAGGCGCTACCTTATTTTTTACCACTTTGACGCGGGTTTCGTTTCCTTTCACTTCGTCGCCATCTTTGAGCTGTCCGATTCTGCGGATATCGAGGCGTACGGAGGCGTAGAATTTAAGGGCGTTTCCTCCCGTCGTCGTTTCAGGATTACCAAACATTATACCGATTTTGTCTCTCAGCTGGTTGATGAATATACAGGTGGTGTTCGTCTTGTTTATCGCTGCCGTGAGTTTCCGGAGTGCCTGTGACATCAGACGTGCCTGAAGTCCCATTTTGGAGTCTCCCATTTCTCCTTCCAGTTCAGCCTTCGGTGTAAGGGCGGCTACAGAGTCGATTACGATGATGTCGATTGCCGATGAGCGAATCAGTTGTTCTGCAATTTCCAACGCTTGTTCTCCCGAGTCGGGTTGTGATATCCAGAGGTTCTCTATATCTACCCCCAGCTTTTCGGCGTAGAAACGATCGAAGGCGTGTTCAGCATCGATGAAGGCAGCTATTCCTCCGGCTTTTTGCGCTTCTGCTATAGCGTGGATGGCAAGAGTCGTTTTACCGGACGATTCTGGCCCGTAAATTTCGATGACACGTCCGCGGGGATAACCACCGACTCCCAACGCTGCGTTCAGAGCTATAGAGCCTGTCGGGATAACGGCTACCTCCTCGATTTTGTCGTCACCCATCTTCATGATGGAGCCTTTGCCGTAATTTTTTTCTATCTTGTCCATAGCGGCGCGCAACGCTTTCAGTTTTTCACTGTTTGGTGCTGCTGCTTTTTCTGTATTATTTTCTTTTTCACTCATAAATATTTGTATTGGATGTTATAGTTCGAGATCGATGTTTACCTGTTCGTGCCAGGGAAGTCCTTGTTCGTTGAGAGCTGTCATAAAAGGATCTGGATCGAATTCTTCTACGTTGTAAACGCCCGGTTTGCGCCACAGTCCTTTCATGAACATAAGTGCTCCTATCATAGCTGGAACTCCTGTCGTATAGCTGACGCCTTGTGCTCCTGTTTCTTCGTATGCTGCGTGGTGGCTGCAGTTGTTATATACGTAGTAGGTTTTTTCTTTTCCGTCTTTGATTCCGCGTATACGGCAGCCGATGGATGTTTCGCCGGTGTAGTTTTCACCCAGTTCGCCCGGATTCGGAAGAACGGCCTTTAAGAATTGTATGGGCACTATTTCTACTCCGTTATACATTATAGGGTCGATTCGCGCCATGCCTATATTCTGGATTACGCGAAGGTGTGTCAGGTATTCCTGTCCGAATGTCATCCAGAAACGTGCACGTTTTATGGTCGGGAAGTTTTTTGTAAGCGATTCCAGTTCTTCGTGATAGATCAGGTACGACTCTTTGGGACCAATGTTGGGATAGGTGAGTGGCTTGTGTATTTCGTGGGGTTCGGTTGTAATCCATTTACCGTTTTCCCAATATTTTCCTTTTTGGGTAACTTCGCGTATGTTTATTTCGGGGTTGAAGTTTGTGGCGAAGGCTTTTCCGTGATCGCCCGCGTTACAATCGACGATATCAAGATAATGTATTTCGTCAAAGTGGTGTTTTGCCGCATAAGCGGTATAAACGCCCGTTACACCCGGATCGAAGCCGCAACCGAGAATAGCCGTTAGCCCGGCTTTTTTGAAACGATCCTGATAAGCCCATTGCCATTTGTATTCAAATTTGGCTTCGTCGAGGGGTTCGTAATTGGCCGTGTCGAGGTAATTGACTCCACAGGCGAGACAGGCATCCATGATTGTAAGATCCTGATACGGCAGGGCTACGTTGATCACCAGTTCGGGCTGGAAAGATCTGAACAGGGCAATCAATTCATCCACATTATCCGCATCGACTTGTGCAGTTTTGATTTTATTGCCGCCAATTGCTTCCGCTATAGCGTCGCATTTCGCTTTGGTCCGGCTGGCCAGCATAATTTCGGTAAATACATCTGAATTCTGAGCTACTTTGTGTGCAACAACAGTACCTACGCCTCCGGCGCCGATGATTAAAACTTTTCCCATTTTTATTCGTTCGTCACATTTTAATGTATAGAAGTACAAAGATAGTAATCTCCGGGTAATACGAAAGGGGATGTGTCCTTTTTTACAAAGGAAAGAAGATGGTGCCCAAAGGGTGAATTTTTACATATCTTCTCGAATATGCGAACTCTATGAAATGTGTTTTTTACCGGGTAATGACCTCCGGTTTTGTTTTGCTTGTGCTTTAGCTCGCTTTTGCTTTTGTTTTGACTTGACGAAACGGCGTATTTTTCGTATTATTGCAAAATCGTAAAAGGCGAGACTTTATCCAGTAATTTATGACGGAAAAGAGGGGCAGAGTTGTCTGCGCCGTTGATTTTACTGTTTTTCCGGTTATGGATGTTATGCCGTGTTATTTTAGTTTTTTTCAGTTTGCACAGGAAGAGGTTTTATTTGTTTTTGGTTCATTCAATTGTTCAGCTGGAGACGGAAATGTGCTTCGGTATGCAAGCTCCAAAAGAAATAAAAGATAATTTTCCGTTGCAGGGAATATGGTTTATTTTTCTGTGATACCGCTGGTTTTCTCAATGATTACGATGATGAGGAGATAATATTTAAAATCAATCGATACGTACCATGAAAATAAAGACATTCTTGTTGTCGGCCTTAGTGGCGACTGCTCTGGCCGAGCCGGCACAGCATCCTTTGGCGGGTGCCGATAACAGCACTCCTTCTAAGGCGATGTATTTCTCGTGGATCAATCATGGCTGGGAGGGTACTAACGAGGAGCAGACGCTTGTCAATTACGATTTTTTCAGATGGTTGTACGATACCTATGGCATGAAGTTAGATATTTATTTGTTCGATGCCGGGAATATGGACGGTTGTTTCCTTTCATGGCTTCATCCGTTCGATGATTGTGCTTATGAAATATCGGTTCAACCGGAGAATGATCGTCCGCATTCGATCGGACAGGTGTGGCTCAACGATAGGGCTTTTTATTGCGGTGCTCCGAATTTCAAACATAAGTTTCCGGAGGGTTTGCATAAGGTTAAATCGAAGTTCGATACTATGGGTACGCGCCTGGGTATGTGGTTGGGGCCTGACGGATACGGCTCTACTCCGGCAGATGCCGAGTATCGCAGAAATATGTTAGTCGAGCTTGCTCGCGATTATAATATGGCTCTTTTCAAGTTCGATGCGTGTTGTTCGGGGTTGCGTCCGGATAAGCAGGGCGAGTTTGTGCGTACGATGCAGGAGGTACGCAAATATTCGCCTGATCTGATTGCGCTGAATCACCGTATTAATTTGGGTGAGGATGCGTTAAAGTATATGACTACTTTTTTGTGGGGCGGACAGGAGACGTATGTGGATATATTGATTTCTAATCAGGGTACGGCGACGCATGCCCGTGTTGCTAACCTGGATCGTGGTTTGCCTCCCGGTTTACAGCGTATTACGGAGGATCACGGGGTTTGTCTTTCTTCTTGCCTGGATTACTGGCAGGATGATCTGATTCTGCAGGCTTTTAATCGTAACCTTATCGTGGCTCCAGAGATTTACGGTAATCCGTGGTTACTGAAAGATCGAGAATTGGCAGAGTTGGCCGGTATTTTTAATCTTCACCGTGCTTATAACGATATTTTAGCCAATGGTATGCTTCTTCCTGAAAATTTATACGGAAAGCATGCTGTTTCGAGGGGAGATGATCATACTCGTTTTGTCACTATGGTGAATTTAGGATGGGAGAGAGTGCAACATTATTTGACTGTGGGAGAAGAGATCGGTATTAAGGATGACGGTGTTTACGAGGTACGCCAGTTTCATCCCACCGAACGTATTCTGGCGACTTTAAGGAAGGGGGAGTCTGTTCCTGTAACGGTAGAGTCTTTCCGGTCATCGTTGGTGCGTGTCGTTCCTGCCGGTGAAGCGGGCTTCGGTATAGAGGGTATCGATTACCAGGTGCTCAGAAAGAAAGAGGGTGTTCCGACAGAGATTGAATTACTGGGGGCTCCAGGGAAAACGTATGAGATAAAGTTGAAGGGGGCGGCCGGTTCGGTTACATTGGACGGAAAAAAGCTGAAAGGGACCGGAGATAGCAAAGAATTTTCCGTTAAATTTCCGGGGACAAAGTTGAAAAAGGATACTCACCGCCAATTGGATTCCCGGTTTGTAAAGGAAGGTGTTCCGGCAAATGCTGAGTTTTTGTTCGAAACGGCTATGTTCGGTACGGATAATAATGCGTTGGAGGTACGTAGTCTGCAGCGTTCGGGAAAAACGCTCGTTCCTGAGGTACAAGCGGCACGCGACGCCTTTTTTAATAGTGGGCTTTTCGTGGAATTGGGTATTTGGGATAAACAACTTTTCGACGGCGATCCGGAAACACGATTTTGCCATCATAAATCCCGTTATGAGTCGGTGGGTTTTACACGTCCCGATACCTATAAAAGCGGAATATTCCGTTTAGATATCGGAAAACCGACATTGTTAGACAGTCTTGTGTTTAAGGGGGTGTCTGCCGGTTATCGGTGTGTTGCGGTGGAGGCTTCGGATGATCTTAAAAAGTGGGATAATCTCGATTTTATACAGAGTGAAGGGGTGCTTAAATTTGTATTGAATAATAAGAAGTACCGTTATTTCCGGATTACCGATAGTCCTGAGGCGGTGGCCGAAATAGAGGGGTATTACCGTGGAGAGATGGTTGCCCGTGATTCGTGGAAGGCTAACAATCTTTTTCCTTCTTATGAAAACAGTCCTGTCGTTTCAGTGTGGCGGGCAACAGTCGATTTGGACGAAACAGCGCCGGGAAGTTACCTTACGGTGCCTCTCGAGGGTGAGCACGGAACGGAGGGGGCTTATGTCGTATTCGACATTGACGGCAAATATATTTCCTCGCCTGAACGGATTACGTCTTATCCTGCCAATTGTTGGGAGGGGGCGGTTGTAGCGAAAGACAGGGATTATACTTATCTTCTGCCGCTTACATCTGAGATGAAGGGCAAGAAGTTAGATGTGTATGTTTTATCTTTTAATAAGGATAAGAACGATTTTGTTCCTTCCGTATGGATGACGTCTGCATCACCTTACCTTACAAAAAAGGTGGTTATAGAGTAAAAATAAAATAACTAAATAACAGATATGAAAAAGAGAGTTTTAGTGTGTTTTCTTATTGCCGTGACGTGGGCTTTACAAAGTTTTGCTTCCGTGCGCGTAGCTTCTATTTTCAGCGATAATATGGTTTTACAGCGTGAGATGTATCTGCCTGTATGGGGAACGGATGAACCTGGTACCGAAATTACCGTAACGTTCAGAAACTTTAAAGAGACAACTACGACCGGAGCGAACGGAAAATGGAAATTACTGTTGCCGCCATCCGAAGCGGGAGGTCCTTTTGAGATGACGATCACAGGAAGTTCGGTTATTATCTATCGTAACGTTATGGTAGGTGAGGTGTGGTTTGCTTCGGGACAGTCTAATATGCAGATGACTGTAAAGAGTTCGAACGATGCGGAGAAGGAGATTGCTGCAGCCAATCATCCGGATATCCGTTTATTCCAGGTTGCCACTGAGATCGCAGCATTGCCGCAAGAGTTCCTTACCGAGGGTGAGAAATGGGTGGTGTGTACGCCGGAAACCGTAGCGGATTTTTCTGCTGCCGCTTATTTTTTCGGCCGTGATTTACACCAGCAGTATCAGGTTCCCGTGGGATTGATCAATTCTTCATGGGGCGGTACGAATATTGAATCGTGGATAAGCGCCGAAATGTTGCGTTCTATGCCGGAGACCAAACCTTTTGTGGAGTGGGTGCAGAAACAGAATTACGATTACCGGAAGAAGATGAAAGAGAATCTGAAAAATATATCGGCACGCAAGAGTATAATCGAAGAGGCACACAGGGGCGAAAGGAGCAAAGTAGGCGAACGTTCGTATGACGACAGTGCATGGAAAACAATGAATGTTCCGATTCATTATCATAATACTCCGATGTCGGGTTATGAGGGTTTTGTCTGGTTCCGGAAAAGTTTTACGCTTCCGAAGGGTTATGAGAGGAAAGGATTAATCCTTACTCTCGGGAAGATCGAACAGGAGGACGAGACTTTCTTTAATATGCAGAAGGTGGGTAGTGAAAACAATACCGGAAAGTTGCGCGTGTATGAAGTACCTGCAAAGGCGGTGAAGGATGGTGTCAATACGATTGCTATAAAGGTCTTGCACCAACGGGACAGCGGCGGCGGTTTGTACGAAGGGCCTTTTACCATTACGGATAAGGCGAGCGGTGAAGTGTTGCTCGATCTTTCTGGTGAATGGAAGTATAACGAGAATATAGAGGAGAAGCTTCCGCGTGTGGAAAATTATCAGGCTCACTTGTCGACGATTTATAATTATATGGTGGCTCCGATCGTACCTTTTGCAATAAAGGGGGCCTTGTGGTACCAGGGGGAGAATAATTCGGGATACAGTTATCAGTATCGTGATCTTATGAAGGCTTTGATTACCGATTGGCGCGTACAATGGGGTGAGGGTTATTTCCCGTTCTTATTGGTACAGTTGCCGGGCTTTATGGAGAAAGACAAAGAGCCTACTACCCATGGCTGGACGGAGATGCGTGAGGCTCAGGAGACGGCGACCGAACTTGTGAATGTAGCGATGGCTTCGGCGATTGATGTCGGAGATGCCATGGATATACATCCGAAAAACAAGCAGGATGTGGGTAAGCGTCTGTTTCTTGCGGCACGGACTATCGCATACGGAGAGGATGTGATCAGCAGCGGTCCTGTGTTTAAGGATTATAAGATAGAGGGAAACGGTGTTCGTATTCGTTTCGATATGAGGGGTAATAAGTTTAAAGTTCCGACAGGTCCGCTTACAGGCTTTGCCATAGCCGGGGACGATGGCAAATTTTACTGGGCCGAAGCTGTCTTGGATGGGAACGAGGTAGTCGTAAAGAGTGAAAAGGTACCTAATCCGGTGGCTGTGCGTTATGCATGGTCGGCTAATCCGGAGCTTTCCTTATTCGGTGATTCGGGACTTCCGCTTTTGCCTTTCCGTACGGATAAATGGAAGATTTCGACGGAGGAGAGTATTATGGATTATGCAAAGTATCACCGATAGAAAACGAAGAGTGAATGAAAGGTTGATATTGTTATCCGGTATGAATAAATAAAAAGAGAGCCAGAAATCTGGCTCTCTTTTTATTTATCGGCGTTGTAGTTTTAAAGTTATTTTACCGGCGGTTACGTTTGGAGGGGGGATTCTGTTCGTTTTAATCCGATGCATGCGGTTATTCCGATTTCGTCGATGAATTTCCGGTCGTGAGAAATTACTAACAGTGTTCCTCTATAGTTTTTGATGGTATCGGTTAAGATCGAAAGACTTGACAGGTCTAGATTATTCGTCGGTTCATCGAGGATAAAGAGGTCGGGAACGTGGTCGAAGATCATGAGACAGCAGAGGTATAGCCTCATTTTTTCCCCTCCATTTAGTATATTGCACTTTTTATTCCACATATCCTGTGGAAAGAGAGCCCTATGCAACCGCAGTTTTATATCGTGATCCAACAGGTGGTGACGGTTGTACTCATGAGCTAATTCCAATACGGTTTTTGTGGTATTTATTTTGCTGTATTCCTGATCGAGGCAGATATATGAGAAATCGGACCTGATTATTTCTCCTGTTGCCGGCAGTAATTCTCCTGTCACTAACCTGACAAGCGTTGTTTTTCCCGTTCCGTTGTCTCCGAATATGTGTAGCCGTTCTCCACTGCAGATTTCCAGGTTGACGGGGTGTTCCCAGAGTTCTGTATTGTTATCGTACTTAAAATTTATACCTTTTGCGCTTACCAACCGTTTCCCATAATGCAGCCGTGTATCTTCAAAATCAATTTTGAGATCGCAGACGACGTCTTGTTTCCGGTAGAGTTCATTTAGTTTCCGATGGCTTCCGGCGATTATTTCTGCATGTTCTTTCTGTAGTCTGGAAGTTGTTTTTTCACTATTATTTTTCCTCCCTCCCAGCATAATGCGGGGTATCTGGCCTTTGTTTTTTTTGCCATGTGCCGCTCTTTTTTCCTGTCGTTCCCTGACTTCACGAGCTTTTCTGCGTGCCAGCAGCATGGCTGCCTGTTCTGTGTTGATTTGTTGTTCCAGCGCATTCTTTTCTATTTCTTTTTGCTGCCGGTAGAAATCATAATTTCCTCCATAGAGTTTAAGTCCTTTGGCGGAGAGTTCGTACGTTGCTTCGAGTAAATTCAATAGTGTCCTGTCATGGCTTACTACGATGATGGTCGCTTTGCTGCCGCAAATGAGGTCATATAGTTTTTGACGTCCCGAGGTATCAAGATGGTTGGTTGGTTCATCGAGCAGGATAACGGCCGGCCGGTGAATCATAATACCCGCCAGAAACAGCTTTGTTTTTTCACCACCGCTTAAAGAGTCTATCGAAGCGGTTAACTTTATGTGGGATAGGTTCCAATGGGCGAGTGCCGATCGGCAACGGGATTCAATGTCCCAATCGTCGGCTAACCTGTCGTAGTGAATTTGCCTGTCACTTCCGTAGCCGATCGCATATAATGCTTCAAGTTTGTCTGTCACTGCCAGCGCATGGCTGACAGTAATTCCGGTAATCCCGATCTGCTGGGGTATATAATAGGGTTGCGAAGAGTGCGCTACACTTCCGGAGTAGCATTCCAGTTCTCCTGCAATAAGTTTTAGAAGAGTCGATTTTCCTGTTCCGTTATTTCCTGTAACGGATACTTTTCTACCTGTACCGACCGATAGATTAACACTCTCAAATAATGGTTGCTGATTGTAATAGCGGTAGGATATACCACTAAGGATAATACTCATACGTGAACAATTAATAGCGGTCTTGCTAAAGACCAATAAACCGATAAACTATTTCTTTTTTTCGCAATGTCGGTTTAATTTAAACCAACTATTAATTGTTTATATACATCGTACTAATTTTAAGTTCGGACGCAAAGATAGAATATTTTACATATCTCTGCCAAATATTTGCTGTTTTTCTTTGAAAATGCTCAGACAGATAGGTGGCTTTGTTTAGAAAGATGTTGGTGGAAACAAAGAAAAAAGAAGCGGACAAAGTATTTTATCCGCTTTCGTATTGTTGTGATTCGGTTGTCGTGATATGTTAATCGATGATGGTGTACCGATAGAGGGCGAATGTGTTTTTGTCTTTTAATTTTACTTTGATGCTTCCCTGTTTTCCAGTAGTAGCTGTGAAGGGAGTGCCAGATCCGAGAATGGGGGTACAGCTGATCCGGATACCTTCGGGGAGCCATGTATTTACATAGGCGTGTTCTTCCGGATTGTTTTCACGGTAAAAAATGAAGTAGCCTTTGTCTCCATCGATGGATTGAAAGCCTGTCCATGCTTTTCCGGAGGGTTCTTCTCCTATCGGGAGTATCGTGCCCGAATGAAATTCGTGCTGTATTTTTTTATACGGAACGATGCTGTTTTTTATATCGAGAGCTTCTTCGGGGAGATTCGAGCCTTCAAACCATGCAAGGGGCTGTGCTGCCATGGTGATGGCGAACAGATAGCTGAACGCATAGTTTTGAGGTGCGAAGGGGTCGTTGCCGTATTTGTCGTTATTTCTCCATTTGTTCAAAAATTCGATCTGTAACTTTTCGGCAGGGATGTATTTTGAGAGTTGCCACAGATTGCGCAGTGTCCAGTAGGGATAATAATTTTGCCAGTCGGTATACCGGTTTTCCAAAAATATGTTTCCGTATTCGTTGAAGGAGTGGTAACCAGCCCTTCGTCCTGCGGTCGCGTCAAGATTGAATACGACTGCATTATCTGTTTTTTCGAGTACGGTGTCGAACAGTTTCCTCAGGTTTATTTCGGCCTGTTTGGTGGGGAGTGAGAGTCCGTCGATTTTAAAGGTGCGTATTCCGTATTCGTTGTATAAATCGAGTATAGCCTGTGCGTCTTTTTCCCAGTCGGCAAAGTTATCCTGTATGCTGGGATTGAACCAGAGGCATATCTCTACTCCCAGCTTTTCCCCTTTTTCCACGACCGGATGTAGGCCGCGGGGGTATTTCTTTTTATCGGGCTTCCAGTAATCAGGATTACTCCATATATTTTTGAACGATCCGTTTGCCAGTGCCGAGTTGGGACTTTTTCCCACTTGCCACCCGTCGTCGATCTGGAAATGGGTAATTCCCATTTTAGCAGCTCTCTCAACTTCTTTCAGGCAGAATGCTTCGTTTACTTTTGTATCTTGTCCGCGGTCGCCCCATGTATTCATCATTACCATCTCGTCTCTTTCGGGCATTAATTTCCGTATGTTTTTCTGATAGTTGCGCAGGGCGGTCAGGCGGTTTAATTCGTTGCCCTCGTATATGCCCAGAACCGAGCTGTGTGTTTTAACCCAGTCATTCTGGATAATATCGTTGCCGTCGATTCCCAGTCCATTTACCGTAAAGGTGCCGAATTCGGAGGTGAAATCGTATCCGGGAGAGGATAGCTGCACGGAGGAGCAGGGGGCTTCTTTCAAAAAGAAGAAGCCTTTCTCATTTTCTTCGTTCCGGACAAACAGGATGTTTCCTTTATGAAAATTTTTCCGGTAGGAGAGGGCGTCGTATTCGAATACGAGAGTGTTGTTGCGGTCGGTAACGTCGAAAAATTCCACGGCTTTTATTTTCCAGTGTTTTCCGGGAAGAGAGAGTCTATCGAGCACCGGAGTGAGCTGACGATTCTGCATGTCTTTCGTGGATTCGATGTTTTTGAGGTCTGCGTTGTTTTCGTTTTCTCCTGTAAACAGGGCATTTGTATATCCTTTAAGATGGGTTTCGGTAACTATGGCCGGACAATCGGCATAGATGCGGTAAATTCTTTTTATTTGCAACGCATTCAGGGTGTAGGTTATTTCGCTTTCGAGATATGCGGGGTGTATTTCGTTTTCGGGTATTTCGCGAGCCTCCCATGTTGCGTTTCCGGAATTAACCGGTTCTTTCATTATAAAAAAATCGGGTTCGGTTGCCGTATTGTTCCATGTGTGGTTATTTTGTTTGTCGGATAGAGTGACGGTTATCACATTTCCGCCATTCCACAGAAATTTCCGTTCGATCCGGTTGTTTCCTATTATGAGCGTATCGTTACGCAGATAGCTGTAATATCCGGGACAGGTAAGTGCAGATGCGGCAAAGATTGTCAGAATAGCCAGCAATAGAGTGAACAGGTGTTTCATTTCGTGTTTTTCTAAGGTGTTTTTATTTAAGCCGAAAGTTACCGTAAATGCTGAGGTGTAGGGCTGTCGGTTATAATGTTGTGCAATATACGAATAATGCGTTAAAAACACATCCGGAAACGAGTTGCCGGATGTGAAGTGCGGGTGAATTTGCTGTTCAGGATAAATTCAATACCTGATTGGCATGATTGCCGGTTTTTATTTCTTTCGGTCCGATGATGCGTTCTACTATGCCGTCTTCATTGATGATGAAGGTTGTGCGTAACGTTCCCATGTATTTCCGTCCCATCATGTTTTTTTCCGCCCATACACCGAAAAGCTGGTTGAGCTTTGTGTCGGTATCGGCAATAAGGGGAAACGGCAGGTTGTATTTTTCTATGAATTTCTGATGTGATTCGGCTGTATCTTTGCTTACGCCTACTACCGCGTATCCTTTGGCGAGAAGTTCGTGATAACCGTCGCGCAGACTACAAGCTTCGGCCGTGCATCCCGGAGTATTGTCTTTCGGGTAAAAATAGAGTGCCAGTTTTTTTCCTTTGTAATCGCTTGACTTGATTACATTTCCGTTTTGGTCGGTTCCCAGAATCTCGGGAATGCGATCTCCTATCTGAATAGCCATAGTATCTGTATTTAAATTCAACAATAAGTTTTTAGAATAACGTACTTTTTATATTTATTCTGCTCTGCCTGTCGGGAGCAACCGATTTTTTCCCTTTAATGTAACGAATCAGGTTCCCGGTTGTCGGAACTCCGGAATAGAAGGGGTTTACCTGCTCTTCGAACGTGTAATTTTCTGCAATGTAGTTGTTCATTGCGACGCGGTATTTTTTCCCTTTTTCCAAAGGTGTTCCGTCTACTTGAAACAATTCAATGTCCTGAAGGTGGTTTTTCCAAAAAGGTTTTGTGGCATTATAGCGAAATCCGGAGGGGATCAGGTACATTCCGCTTTGCCTGTATTCTTCCTGTATTAACGAGGCGATGCCGGATTCTGTGAGTTCGTAGACGACCATTGTGTTTCCGAAGGGATCCAGATCGCAGATGCGTTTTGCTGTCAATTCGCCTGCCGGAAGTTTTTTCAACCGTACTCCGCCCGGATTGATAACGGCCATATCGATGTCATTCAATGCTGTGAGGGCATCGGTCATCAGATAACCTAATTCTTCACTGCTGTCGTAGGCTGTTTTTACATATCCGATTTTGTAATTGAGGGAGCTTCCGGATACGTATTTTTTGTATAGTTTTGCGCTCTTTTCATTTTCATTTTTTATTTCGTTGACATGGACGAGTCCGGCATCGACCGATTTTTTTCCCCGATTGTCAAGACGGAAGGTGAGAAGTGTTGCGTATTCCGCACTTTTTCCGTTCTGGGTGATTCCCACTCCGTTCACTTTTTCAGGCGATTTCAGAAACGTATGGGAGTGTCCTCCGATGATCCAGTCCAGTTCTGGCATTTTTTTTGCTAGTTTGATGTCGTTGTCGATTCCTATGTGTGTAAGTGCAATAAAGAGGTCGCAGCTATCACGGAGCCATTTATACGATAGTGCGGTTTCTATGGGATCGCTGAATGTGAGCCCCCGGATATTTTTTGCCGAAGTGGGTGGTATTCCCGATGTCTTTCCGGTAATTATAAGACCTATTATTCCTATTGTTAAACCGTTCATCCGGAATATTTTGTATGGAAGTGGAGCTATTTGGGTGGAGTCAAATCCTGTGACGTTTGCGCATAAAAAAGGGAATTCTGCTTCCCGCATGCGTTGCACTAGGGTATCTCTTCCAAAGTCAAATTCGTGGTTCCCCAAAGTTGACAGGTCAAATCCCGCTACGTTCATCATATCGATGATGGGGAATCCTTTTGCCGGATAATCGTCAACATAAGCGTTTCCGATAAAAAGATCTCCGGCAGACAGCAACAGCATGTTATCGTGTTCTTGCCTGCATTGTTCTGCCAAAGCTGTCAGACGTGGCAGTGCTTCTATGTTTCCGTGTATATCGTTGATGGCAAGAATGGTGAGCTGCCGGGAGGCGTGTGTGCTATTATTCTGGCAGCCTGTAAAGAATATACAGGCGAGAAGAAAGAAAAAATAAAGTAAAATTTGAAGTGAGGATATTCTGTAATTTGAATGCATTTTCGGTTTGCTGCGTATGAATTTATAAACAAAGATAAATTTTTTCTGTTTTATTCTGTTATTGATTTTTGTGTTCTTGTTGGGGAGAGGTGTCTTTAACAGTAGATAATGTTTGTAGTGGGGTGAGTTTGATTTAATTTTGGATTATGTAAACGGGTACAATAAGCAAAAGAGCAACCGGAACTTGCTCGGGTTGCTCTTTTGCTTGGAAAATAAATGTTACAAAAAGAATTTGAGTCCTGCAAAGTAGGTACGTGGCAGGGCCGGTCCGTATATGTAACCGGCATCGCGGAATTCGCCTTTGTCGAAATCGTTCTGGTAGCTGTTAAACAGGTTTTGAATGCCGGCGCTTACTTCCATCTGGATCGTTTTTATAATAGGAAACTGATAGGCGACTTTGAGGTTTGCATCGAAAAATACGGGTGTCTGCTTTACTTTATCGAGCGAAACGTATACATCGTTTTCATTGGTGTAACCGAGTATGTGCTGTACCTGCATACTTCCTGTAATGGTACCTGAAAGTGCAACGCTCAGCCCTTTTATTCCTGTCCAGTTTGCTGTAAAGAATCCGTAATGGTCGGGTGATCTGAACATGCGTTTTTGTTCCGGAACATCGGGGTTCTCAGACCAGTGCAAGGGTTTTTCGTACATACTGCGCTGGAAGGTATATCCGGCTTGCAGCATCCAGTCTTTGCCGAAATCGAGATTGCCTTCGAGGCTTAATCCGGCAACGGTAGCACCTTTGCCGTTTCGTCTTTCTAAAATCAAATTGTTATCGGCATCGCGTCCGGCTTCTTCCAGAATGAAAACATGTTTCAGTTTAGTCCAGAATCCTTCGACCAGAAAATAGCTCCTTACCCTGTCGCCGAACAGCATTTTGTTGAATTCGAGCGATCCGCTTACGCTATTCGAGGTTTCCTGCTTTAAATCGGGTGCCAGACGTATGAGTGAAACTTCTCCTCCTACGGCAGTGACATGCAGATCTTCGTCGTATGCCTGAGGTGCCCGGTAACCGTATGAGTAACTTGCGCGAGCGCTCAGGAAGGATGTGAGGCTTTGGCGCAGGGTTGCACGGGGGCTTACGATGGGATGGTTTATCAGATTATGTTTGTCTAAACGGGCACCAATGAGAATACTGGTGTTTTTCTTTTTCCATTCATTTTGTAGAAAAGCCCCTATGATATGCGTTTTTTGTGCCAGTTCCCGATGGTATCCTAACATTTTATCCGAGAGATTACCATAGTTGTATTCGATTCCTGATGTAAGTTCAGCCGGCATAAACCATAGCCGGTCGAAGGAGTAGCTGTACTGTCCTCCTGCCACGGTGCTCAGATCGGTTGTTTTTCCGTAGGCATTCGGGTCTTTTTGCGCACCGTAATAGCTGTCGCGGTGAATATGTTGTGCAGAAGCATATACGGAGGCTTTGTGTTTATAGTCTTTCGAGAAGAAACTGAATGTTGCGCCTCCTCCGTTTGTATTGTATTGCGTTTGTTCGGTGATATCGGTTTCGTGGGGCGGCAGGTCAAACAAATTTCCGCCTCGACGGAATTCATTCATATGATGGTATTCGAGTGTCAGTTTACTGTATGTCGAAGTGCGCAGATAGCCTCTAAATCCTGCTACGCTGGAACGCAGCTTTCCTATTTCGGAGAAGCCGTCACCGTCGTGGTCGTAGGGATTGCGTTCCCGTATGTTTCCGAATACGAATAATCCGGCTTTGCGGTCGTCGCTGACGACGGATGCGTTGAAGGAGGTATTTGCATCGACGGAAGAGCCGCCGATGAGTCCGGTGGTGTTTGAAACGGAAAAAGAGTTTCGCAAGGGTTCTTTGGTTATGATATTGATTACTCCGGCAACCGCGTTGGAACCGTAGAGGGCTGAACCGCCACCTCGTATCACTTCTACGCGTTCGATCATACTGGTGGGTATCTGCTCCAATCCGTAAACTCCGGACAGGGAGCTGAATATGGGGCGGCTATCGATCAATATCTGGGAGTATTGCCCTTCCAGACCATTGATACGAACCTGAGGGAACCCGCAGTTCTGGCAATTCATTTCTACGCGGAGACCGGGCTGGTAGTTCAGGCCTTGCGAAAGGTCGCATGAGTTGGTGAGATTGAAGTCTTTTGCGCTCATTACATTTACGATGATAGGGCTTTCCATCCGCCGTGTTTCATTGCGGTTTGCTGAAACGACGACTTCTTCCATGGCGACGCTCGCTTCTTCTATTTCAATATTTATTTCGATTGTTTTTCCGGGTACAATACGTACCGGTACTTCGGTCGTTTTGTAGCCTAATCCGGAAACGACAAGCTGATATTCTCCTGTAGGGAGGTTTGCCAGAAAATAGTGTCCGGTGAGGTCGGTGAGTGTGCCGATCATTGTCCCTTTCAATGCGACGTTGATGTATTCGATATGCTGTTTGGTGTTTTTATCCAAAACGTGTCCGGTCAGGTTTGCATCTGTTTTTTGTCCCTGCCGGTGTTGGTTTCTTTTTCCTCCCGGAGCGTGCTGATCGTCCGGATGGGCGTAGAGCGATAACTGGCATACGGATGCCAAGATAAAAATGAAAATAAATTTTTGCATTATTAAAGCAGTTAGATAGATATAAATTCATTCCTCACCGTCAAAAAGAGATAGACGGTGGTGTTAAAATAAGCCGGAATTTAAATTAATATCTGTGCGGGAGGTGCACGGAAACTGCTGGAACAATAGTGTTTGGGCTGGATGTGCCCGTTCGTGAGAATATAGGGTATAAACTTCGATAAAGCAGGATTTATCCGTTCAACAGTCCATCCGTTACTATAGATTGCGGCAAGAAGCGACAGAATATGTATATGATGGAAGTCGGCGCAGGAGTGGTTGTGTCCGCATTTACTGTATGGATGGGAGTGAACGACGATTTGTGAGCCGTCGTTGTGCATATGTAAAAAGAGCATGTTCCCTCCCTGATACGTGATAAATAGTACCACGAAGAAGATTTTCATGAAATTCATCCATTTCTCTTTTTCCATTTTGTGCCGTTGTGGTTACAAAGATACGAAAAAAGCAGGAATAAGTTTCTCTTGAGCTTATGAAAAATAAGTTACGAGACTGTTACGCAGGTAATAAAAACGAATGTAAGAGTATTTTTCCGTTGTTGAAGAGCAGCAAAATAATAAAGGTGATAAGGTAAATGTCAAGCGTGTACATGAGTTTATGTTGGTTCTTCTCAGAGAAACGATTGTAGAGCCAACCGAGTATAAGCGGAACGGTAAAGAGCCAGTGGCCGCCGAATATTACCGCTTCGTTTAAGCCGTAACGTGCAATAAAATGGATGACGATATCGACCAATAGGTAGCAGAAGATGAGACGTACCAGAATTTCTTTCCTGTTCAGAATAAAGGAGAGGATAAACAGTAGGAGCAGTGAACCAATTGCTATGTAGGGTATGGCGTGTGTGTAAGCGGATGGGCGCAGTACTGTTTCATTGCCTATTGTTTGCTGTGTCAATGGTGCCGAGAGGATGGAGGTGCCCCAGAAATCGACCAATATTTCTTTTGCAAAGTGTCCGTCGAAAGCAAAATAACCGGGTACGTTAAGGATGCTTTGCAGTGGAGATTGTTCTCCGTCTTTAGCGGAAATGCCGGATTTCAGGCTATAGAGAAGGAAAACTATTATTACACAGAGTATGAATGGGATAAGTGCGGTAGTTACTCTTTTTATCTTTTCTTTCATTGTTCCTTTATCGATTAATAGGGCGGAGAGCGGCTTGAATGCATTTGTTATCGTAATTCCTCCACATAGAAATTCAAATAGGAGTATGCCTGAAAAAGAGAACCGTTTTTGTTTTTCGTATTCTACCGACAATACTAAAAGGGAAAGTGAGAGGAAGAGAAAAGAAAAGGGATAACTTTCGATTGTGAAGGAGAGAATAATGATTGTGAAAAAGAGTGAGCAGAACAGAGTAAGGAGCATGCTCCTGTAGACGGGAAGTGCTGTGGTTCTTCTCAGATATTTGTAAAGTATCAGAAGCGCGGTGGATATAAGCCAGTCGGTGAGCAGCGTACAGAATATGATTTTTGCCTTTGTTCCGAAAATAGGGATTAATATGCTTGTTATAAGATGTTTGGCGAGATAGAAGAGGAGGAGGTACGGGTGGCTGATGTCGAGGTTTCCTCCTTTTGTTTTAAGGTGATATAGGTTATCGTAGCCCAGATAGCTGCCTACACCATCTGTATTGTCGAGCAGGTCGGAACTGAGTGATATAAAAATACCACAAATGCTGTATGTGATGAAGAAAAATGAGAAGAGCAGCCATTCGGTGCGGTTTGAAGGAGTCAGATCTTGCAGTACAGAACGGAGCAATGTTTTAATTTGCTGCCAGCGGATATTTGTTTTTTTTATCATCGGCTGTTTTCTGTTATGGGGCTTTTATTTGTTCGTTAATAATCCGTATCGGTTTAAAGTAAGAGTGCAGGGTAAACTTTTAAAAATAGAGCAGATATCCGAATAAGAAGAGCCAACCGATCAGAACAAGTTGCAGGAATGTATCTTTCCATATGATTGCGGAAGGGTCGGCTTCTTTTTTTTCGACAAGAACGATTTGCAAATAACGCAGTAATCCTGTCAGGACGAAAGGAATGGTTAGAGACAGATATCCGTTCGTTTGTGCGGGAGCTTCTGCGGAAAGGACATATTGTATGTAAATTACGACCAGTACGGCAGCGAGTACGGATAAGATTACATTCAGGTATTCGATAGAGTAGTGCTGGATATTTCTTCTGGATATATGGCGGTTTTCATGGTAATTGACGAGATCGTCTCTTCTTTTTCCTACGGCAAGAAGCAGTGCGGCAATAAATACCATTATGATGATCCAGTCAGAGAGTGCAATAGAACTGACGGCAGAGCCCAGATAAAGCCGGATTACGAAGCCGCAGGCGATTGTCACAGTGTCTATAATGGAAATTTGTTTGAGTTTGAATGTGTAGGCGATGTTGAGCAGTAGGTAGGCTGTCGACCAAACTATGGCGTCGTAGGTTTTTTCCAAACAAAAAAAGATGCCGAACCCAATGAACAAGGCGACAATCATTTCCGCTACAGCCAGCGGGAACGGGAGTTTTCCGGATGCGATGGGGCGAAACTTTTTTTGAGGATGAAGACGGTCTTCATTAACGTCGGAAAGGTCGTTCAGTATGTATACTGCGCTTGTCAGGAAACAGAAGCCTGCAAATGCAATCAATGTCTCGATGGCAGCGTTTGCAGAGGTCAGTTTTCCTCCAAAGAAGACAGGGAAAAAGATGAAGAGGTTTTTAATCCATTGTTTGGGGCGGAGCACAAAGAACATACTCCGCCATTGTTTCTGGGTCATTGGTATTCTTAGCTTCGGAATGTTATTAATTTGTTTCGAAGTTAAGAATATAAATTAAAAGACGAATTATATTTTCTTTAATTTCAAAAAGAAGATGCATCTCCGGACCCGTTTATTTTGATATCATTTTTCGTAGGATTTCCTTTGTAGCGAATGTCTCCGCTACCGAGTATTCGGCCCTCGATTTCTTTTTTAGCATTGCACCGGATATCTCCGGAGCCATCTATTTCCGCATTGATTTTTTCTACGAGCAATTTTGTGGCTTCGATGTCCCCGGAACCATATATGCGGTATTCCGCTTCTTTTCCATTGCCTTCCAGATTTATATCTCCGGAACCTCTGATTTCGGCCTTTATTTTTTCTGCTTGTATATTCCGGATGTATATATCCCCTGATCCGTGTATGTATGTATCAAGCATTTCATTGTTTGTAATACCTTCTATATTAATATTCCCCGATCCATCTATTTCCGCTTTTAGTTTTTTAGCCGAGAAAGATGAAGGAATGTTGAAGCTCCCTGAACCTTTTATTCTTATTTTATCGATATTCGTGGATTGTATGCGGATTTTCAGCTTATGGTAAGTGACAGAAACATCGGATTTGAATCCTATATATAGTTCTCCGTCCTCGTTTTTTGTCTCTAATAAAGGTATTATATTGCTTTCTCCATAGATGTGGATGGTGGAGGTATTTCCAACTGAGTATTCTACGTCCATGCTACCCTTAATGTAGATAGATTTAATGTCGTTGGTTTTTCGATTTTCTTCGATGTAGTGTTTATTTCCTTTTATAGCATTGGTATTTCCGGATGTGCCTGATTCTCCGGAGGCTTTACAGGAAAAGAGAATGGTCAGAGCCACGCAGATGGGGGTAAACAATTTCAATGTAGTCATAATTTTATGTTTTGAATTTTTGCGTCTTTCTTATATAGACGTAAAGTAGGGAAGAGAGGTTGCAGATTTTACCCTGTATTCTGAAAATTTATTAATAACCAATCGTAAAACGGGAGCGATGCCGTTTCGGGTGATCGAGTTCGTTGATCATTTCCATTGCGTAATCGCCTAAAGAGATAAGGCTTTCACCTTTGGCGTTAATAATCAGGTTGTCTTTTCCTAAGCGGTATTTTCCTGTTTTCGGACCGGGTGAGAGTTCGCCGGCAGGACTGAAAAATACCCAATCGAGTTCGTTTTCGTTTATTTGCAGGTCATACAGGATGACGGCCATTGCCTTTACTCCGGGCAGTATCGCTTCGGGTATTTTTCCGCTTTCAACCAAACGGGTGTCGGGCGATACGTACAGACTTCCGGCTCCGCCCACAATAAGCAGTCGTTGTACTCCCGCTTTTTTGCAACATTTGATTATATTGGCATAGGCTTTTATCGTCTCTTCGAAAATATCAGGATTTGTCCATCCCGGATTGTAAGCGCTGATAACATTTGCGGTGCCTGATAAGAGGGGTAGCAGTGATGTTTCAGATAAAACATCCCCTTTCACTTTGTGTAGCAAAGGGTTTTCCGTCGTTATTTTCTCGGGATTCCTGACAATTGCAGTTACTTCAAATTCACGGTTCAGAGCTTCATTAAGAATTGCAGAACCTACAAATCCACTGGCTCCTATGATAGAAACACTTTTCATGCATAAAATTTTAAATAAACGGTCAAGCGTTTTATTCAACGTATCGAATGGCACCCTTGATGCATTCTTTTATACAAATATCGCATAAAATACATTTTTTATGGTCAATCAAAGGTAATTTAAATCTCTTTTGAGAAAAGGCACCTTTAGGGCATTTGCTTACAAGAGGACAAAAATAATTCTGCGGACATCGATTTGTATCTATGACTATAGGCATAATTTATCCGGTGTTTATCCTTTTGTTTGTATAACAGTTATTCCGGATACATTGTTCTATATACTATGGCTCCGGGTTAGCGGAACGTATCAGTAAAATTTACGCCGGATATCGATCGCATTTTCCGGACATATCTCCTGACAGCAAAAACACCGGATGCACTGGCCGGCTTTTATTTCGATGTGGGTTCTCCCGTTTTTCCGAAGAGAGAGAATTTGCTGGGGACAGATGCGGACACACGCCTGACATCCGATGCAGCGTTGCGAATTGAAAACGGGACGAGGCTGTAGTCTTCGTGCAAAAGGGATATGTTTTGTCAGGTAATGCAATATGATCCGGCTGATTCCTGAGTCTCCGTTTATAAGGCGGAATTGTTCCGGACGTAATTTTTCTATTTTCTCGCCGAGGTATTCGATGTCTTCTGTCTTTTCGAGCCATTTTCCACGGTTCAGGCCTTCACGATTGGTTGGAATATCGAGCGGCGGATAGCCGATAAGGGTTGCCGCAGCGATGTCGATTGCCAGAGGATTTGTCGAGGCGAGCAGCGTATTCAGTTGTTTAGGCCGTCCGTTCGACGGTCCTTCGCCTTCCATTGCCGTGATGGCATCCATCAGAATAAAATCGGGTGTTATGTCTTCATTCAGGTCGAGAAGGAAAGAGGCAAATGTTTTCGTGTTGTTGTGCACTGCATGTTGCCTGGCTTTATGTAACTGGGGGATCAGGCCAAAGGTGTTTTTTACAGCACCTGTCATTAACATAAAGCCGTGTGTCTTTAATTTTGGGAGTGAGATCAGTATGTCGCAGTCATTAGTGGCATCGGCAATGAAAACTTTGTGTTTCCCGATTATCCGTTCCGAATATTTCTTTCCGAAACAAATCCATTCGGCACCGGTGCGCACACAGACCTCGTAAATACCGCATTTTTCGGGACGGAAGTTTTTTCCGTGCATAGCGGGAGAATCGCCTACCATAATTTTAGCAGCTCCTTCGTCCTGTGCGAAACGAATTACGGCTTCGATGACGGCGGGATGAGTGGTTACGGCACGTTCCGGCCTATGGTCGGAGAGAATGTTCGGCTTTATCAGGATGCGTTTCCCTTTTAACGGCTTGCCTCCGCACTCTTTGTAAAGGGTACGGACAATAGAATAAATTTCGTCGGGCGAGTAGCCGGAACAATAGGATAGGGAAACTTTCTTGTTTATATAAACGTTATTCTTCATGTACGGGTAACAAAGTTAGCAAAATTTGGCTCTTATCTTTTTATGCTCTTATCTTTGTTGCCTGAAATTATGAGTATAAATTAATAATGATTGGTATGAAAAAAGCAGTATTGGGATTAGGTGCAGCTCTTTTGCTGGTATTTGTGGTTATCAGTTGCAAGACTACAGGCGCGAAAAAGTGTTCTTATGAAGATTTATCCGGGAAATGGACAGTGACGACGATCAACGGAGACAGGATTGAAATAGAGGAGAATCCTTTTATCGAGTTCGATATAAAAGAGAATAAGATACACGGACGTACGGGGTGTAATATTATGAACGGGACGTTTACGTTAAGTACCGATAATCCTTGTGCGATTGCTTTTCCTCCGGCAGCAACCACTATGATGGCTTGTCCGGACATGGATGTCGAAAATTCTTATTTACAGACTTTACTGAAGGTTGCGGCTTTCCAGATAAACGATTCGAATCTTCAGCTTCTGGACGGAAATAATAATGTCGTGATGGAGTTGAAAAAAGATTAATATGTTTTCATGGAGAAATATAAAAAAGGCCGGTAAAATCTACCGGCCTTTTTTATATTACATAGAGGTATAACCGCCTCCGAGGGCTTTGTACAGAAAGACTACTGAGAGCCGTTCTTCCAGAAGTGCATTGTTTAATCCGATCTGAGCGTCCAGAAGTCCGCGCTGTGCATCTAATACGTCGATGTAGCTGATAACTCCGTTCAGGTATTGCAGGGTGGCGAGTTCGAGATAGGCATGTGCCGCTTTTTCGAGATTTGCGCGTGACTGCCTTATTTCCTTGGCTTTCCTAAATGTTACGATTGCATTGTTTACTTCTTTAAATGCGCTCAGGACGTCTTTTTGATATTGGTAGACTTCTTGTTCGTATATGGCTTTTGCTACTTTCAGCTTTGCCTTGTTTTTTCCCATCGCAAAAATGGGGGTAAGGAGGTCTCCGGCGACAAACCAATAGGGAGATTTTATAAAATTGCTCAAAGCATCGCTTTCAAGACCGAAATTTCCGGTAAGCCGTATTTTCGGGAACATATCGGTATAGGCTATGCCTACGTTTGCATTCGCAGCGCGGAGCCGTTGCTCGGCTGCCCGTACGTCGGGACGGCGTTCGAGCAGGGTGGAGGGCAGCCCGACAGGCAGATATTCTGGAAGGTTTTGTGTTCTGAGGCTTTTACCTCTGGGAATGTCCTGCGGATAGTCGCCCAGCAGGAAAGAGAGATCGTTTTCTTTCAGTTTGATTTGTCTTTCGAGATCGGGGACAAGGGTTTCCGTACGGGCAAGCTCCACTTCCGACTGGCGGTAGGGTGTTTCGGATGTGAGGCCGCCATCAAATCTCAGTTTGGCCAAACGGACTCCTTCACGCCTTGCCGCTACGGTTTGTTTGACGATGTATAGCTCGCGGTCGAGGGCATTGAGTTCAAAATAGTTCTGAGCTACTTCCGCAACAATGGTAAGTTGTAATGCTCTTTGAGCTTCGACTGTAGCCATATAAGACGCAATGGCTTCTTCGTTGGCCCAGCGGAGATTTCCCCACAGGTCGAGCTCCCATGAGAAAAGCAATTTTGCCGAATATTCGGGATCTGGGGTACGGTTATGTCCGCCGTAGTTCGTGACTTCGTCGTTTGCATTGATATTGGCATTTACGGAGGGGAACATATCGGCGAAGCGTATTCGTTTGTTTGCCATCATTTCTTTGATACGGGCAGTGGCTATGAGCATATCTTTATTGTTCTCCAGCGCTTTTTCTATCAGGCTTTGCAGTGTGCTGTCGGTATAAACGGTACGCCAGTCGAGGGTATCTATCGAGCTTTCGCCGGAGGTGATGTCTTTACCGAAGGTTTCCGGCATATTCAGTTCGGGACGGGTATATTGTTTCCCGATTTTACAGGCGGAGAGAAGAATTCCGGCTGTCAGAAATAGAATACAGATATTATATGGTTTCATTATTTACATCAGTTATTTTTACACGCCGTGATATTTTGAAAGCTTTGATACGGTCTTTCAAACGGTAAACGGCAACGAAAAAGAAGGGTACCAATACAATGCCTACTGTTATGGATACCAGCATACCGAAGAATACTCCTGTACCTATCGAATGGCGGCTGGCTGAGCCCGGACCGGAGGCCAGAACCATCGGGAGCATGCCGAGTATGAATGCCAGTGAGGTCATTACAATCGGACGGAAACGCATTCTTGCAGCAAAAAGGGCTGCTTTGACCGGGTTTTCACCATTGTCGGTCTGGATTTTTGCAAATTCAACAATCAATATGGCGTTTTTAGCGGCAAGTCCTATTAGTGTTACTAATCCGATCTGGAAATATACATCGTTGGTAAGTCCTGTTATCCATATTCCGAGATAAGCTCCCAATGCGGCAACGGGCAGTGAGAGCAGGACGGATATGGGGACGATCCAGCTTTCATACAGTGCGGCAAGGAAAAGGAATACAAAAAGGAATACCAGCGAGAGAATCATGCCTGTTTGTCCTCCGGCCATTTTTTCCTGATAGGATAGCCCACTCCATTCGATACCTATGTTATCGGGCAGATGTTCGTTTGCTATTTCTTCCATTGTCGCCATGGCTTCGCCCGAACTGTAGCCGGGAGCGGCAGTCCCGCGTATTACGGCGGAGGTGAACATGTTGAATCTTTTAATGTTTCCCGGACCGGTAGTGTAGTTCGTATTACCGAGTGCCGTAAGCGGAACCATTGAACCGTTGGATGCGCGGACGAAGAAAAGCCCGATGTCGTCTTGCGTAGCGCGATAGGGGGCTTCTGCCTGGATATAGACTTTGTAAATACGGTTGAACATGTTGAAGTCATTGACGTAAACGGAACCGAGATAGGCTTTCATCGTGGAATAGATGTCCGAAAGAGGGATGCCGAGAAACATGGCTTTGTCTCTGTCTACGTCGAAATAGAGCTGTGGTATTTCGGCTTGTAACGACGAGGATACCCCGCTCAGTTCTTTTGCCTGTGAGGCGTAGTACATTATTGTATCGTTCGCTTCGACCAGATTTTCCCATCCGGCGTCGGAACGAGCTTGTAACTGTAGTTCGAAACCTCCCGATTCGCCTAGGCCGGGAATAACGGGGGGACGATTTACGTAGGCTTTTATTTCCGGATAGAAGTAAAATTCTTTTCGGGCGTCTTCCATTACGTCTTCGACGGACATTCCTTTATCTTTCCGCTTGTCCCAAGGTTTCAGTATGACTGTCAGTTCGGCCCGCGATTGGTTTGTTCCGACGCGCGGACTCGATCCTGTAACATTCTGGACGTATTCGACTGCCGGATGTTTTTCAAGGAATGCAATAGCTCTTTCTGTAACTTCCCTTGTGCGTTCGAGGGTCGCCCCTTCGGGCATTTCCAGTTCTACGGAAAAGAATCCTTGGTCTTCTTCGGGGATGAAACTTTCCGGAACGATTTTATTCAAAACGAAAATGAAGATCAAAATCATTCCGAAGCCTGCTATTATGCGTCTCGGATATTTTAACGAGAGATTTATCAGGCCGAGGTACTTGTGATTCCCTATATGCAGCCATTGGTTGATTTTTCTGAAAATGTAATTTTTTTTCTTTGTGTTCGGGCGCAGAAGTATCGCGCACATGGCCGGACTCAGAGTCAGTGCGACTACCGTAGAGAGTAACACTGAAACGACTATGGTAACGGAGAACTGGCGGTAGAGTTGCCCGGTTATTCCGGGGAGGAAACTTACCGGTACGAAAACGGCTGCCAGGACGAGAGAAGTTGCTATTAATGCTCCTGTGAGTTCACGCATGGCTTTATGGGTTGCTTCGCGTGCGGAAATTTTTTCCGTTTCCATAATTCTTTCGACGTTTTCGACTACGACAATAGCATCGTCTACTACGATACCGATTGCAAGGATCAATCCCAGCAATGTGAGCATATTCAGAGAGAAGCCCAGTACGAGCATGAATCCGAAGGTTCCGATTAGAGAGATGGGTACGGCAATGGTCGGTATAAGTGATGCACGCCAGCTTTGCAGTGAGAGGAATACTACGAGGATTACCAGAAATAGAGCTTCGAAGAGGGTTTTGTAAACTTCGTCTATCGACTGGGAAATGTAATCGGTTGTATCGAAGGGTATTATGTATCCGATTCCTTCAGGGAAGCTTTTGCTGATATCTTTCATTGCTTCCTTTACTTTATCGGCTACTTCTATTGCGTTGGCTCCGGGCAGCAGATAAATGGCGAGAATAGCCGCATTTTTTCCGTTTATACCGCTTTCGGTAGAGTAGGAGGAGGCTTCGAGGGAGACACGTGCCACATCACGCATACGAATGATGGAGCCGTCGGGGTTCGCCCGCAATACGATGTCTTCGAATTCTTTTACGGTTGAGAGCCGTCCTTGGGTTGTGACGGGCAGGGTGAGGTCTACGTCGAGTACCGGTTGTTTTCCGAGTTCACCTGCGGCGGATTCCCTGTTTTGGTCTTTCAGGGCATTTTGCAGGTCTTTTACGGTAAGTCCGAAACTGGCGAGGCGGTCGGGCGATACCCATATCTGCATTCCGTAGTAACGGCTTCCGACGTTGGATACTCTTCCTACACCGGGAATACGTCTTAACACGTCCAGCACATTGATGGTGGCGAAGTTGCTTAGGTATATTTCATCGAAGCGTGTGTCGTTGGATATGAGACTGACTGTCATCAATTGGTTGGCGGATTGTTTTTCTACGGTTATACCGTTTTCCACGACTTCGGCAGGGAGCCTCGATTCGGCCAGCTTTACCCGGTTTTGTATCTCTACTGCAGCAAGGCTGGCATCTGTATTGACATCGAATGTTACGGTGATTGTCAATCCTCCGGAGTTATTGCTGCTCGATTGCATGTATAGCATGCCGGGGGTTCCGTTCAGTTCTTGTTCGATCGGTGTGGCGACGGCCTGTGAAACAGTAAGTGCGCTTGCCCCTGGATAGGTCGTGCTGATTTTCACAACGGGAGGCGTTATCTGGGGGTATTGGTCGACCGGAAGCAGGAAGAGTCCGATGATACCGAGGATGACAATAACGATAGACAGAACCGTAGAGAAGACAGGGCGATCTATGAAAAATCCCGCTTTCATTGTTCTACCTCCTTCTTTATGCGTTCGATCGTGGTTGTATCGTTTGCTTCTACGGGGATGACTTTTATTCCCGGAATCAATTTGTGCATGCCTTCTGTAACGATCCATTCGCCGGCATTCAGACCACGGTCTACGACGACCGTATTTTCCAATTCAGGCCCTGTCTGAAGGAAACGTTTTTCGGCAACGCTATCACGGCGTACGACGTAGATAAAGGCTCCTCCCTTCTCTATTGTAATGGCTTTACGGGGAACAACTACCGCATCTTCCTTAACATCGAGAAGCAGTTTTACCCTCGTGAATTGTCCGGGCAGCAGTTTCTGATCGGGGTTAGGCAGTGCTGCCCGAACGCCGAATGTTCCTGTCTGCGGATCTACCTCGGGGTCTGCAAAATCGACGATTCCCTGAATGGGGTATTCCGTATTATCGGCCAGTGTGACGGTTACAGTTGGTTGCCAGGAGCGTGTGGAATCCAGCTCTCCGAGCTTAACATTACGTTGTTCGCTTTTCAGATAGTCGAGGGCAGTCATTTTAAAGTCTACCAGTACGGTATCGCTTTTCATTACGGAGGCTAAAAGGGATTTTCCGGATGGACCTACCAGCGTACCGACATCGACGTAGCGTTCGCTGATGTAGCCGGAGAGGGGGGATACTACCGTCGTATAGCTCAGTTCTAATTCGGCCTGTTCAAGATCGGCGCGGCTCATAGCGACGTTGGCATCTGCATTTTCAAGGGCTGCGGTGGCGTTATCGAGGTCAAGCTGGCTGGCAGCGTTTTGTTCGTATAACGGTCTCAGCCGCTCTACGTCACGTTTAGCTTTTGCAGCCTGTGCGAGATCTTTTTTTAGCTGTGCTTTTGCCTTTTCTACGCGGGCTTTGTATTGTGCTTGGTTGATATGAAAGAGCGGGTCGTTCTGATTTACTTTTTTCCCTTCTTCGAATGTCATGCTTTCGAGATAGCCTTCTACGCGGGCGCGTACTTCTACGTATTGCGAGGCTCTTATGCGGCCTACGTATTTACCTACAAATTCGACGTCGTCTGTCGCTGCTTTTTCTACCGTAACGATGGGGCGGGGTTCTTCCTTATGACGGCATCCGGTCAGTAACGATAATCCTGCTAAAAGAACGGACGCCAGTGTCAATCTTCTTTTTGTCATATGTAGCTATAATAGTTTTCTTCTTTTGTTTACAAAAAAACGGAATAAAAACACATCTTATTTGAGTTATAGTGTTAAATTAACATTAATATATTGAATAAATAAACATCCGCTGCGCTATATTCCTGATATTTCAAACGTTATATTTTAATAACAATTGAAACCGAATAAGGATATAAAAAAATAAATGAAGGATATTTCAAAAGAGAGTAGGGCAAAGAGGTGAAATTTGTATTAAAATAGCTTTAGACGCAGGCTTTCAACGGTGATGGCTTGTGCCGGGAAATGGAAAAACAGCGATAAAAAATGACAAAAGGCGTAATACAAATCTGAAAATTTGTGTAGGTTTGCATAAACGATTTAGATTTATGGAGCCTTTGGCATTAATAAAAAAATATTATCCGGAAAATTCACAGGCATACGAATTGTTGATAGCACATAGTAGAAATGTAACTCAGAAAGCGGTAAAGATAGCGAAAGCACACCCGGAATTGGAACTGGATGTTCGCTTCTTGTGCGAGGCTGCGATGTTGCACGATATCGGCATTTTTTTGACAAATGCGCCGGATATCGGTTGTTATGGTAGTTATCCTTATATCTGTCATGGTTATTTAGGCAGCGAATTGTTGAAACGTGAGGGTTATCCGGCTCATGCTTTGGTTTGTGAGCGTCACACGGGTGCGGGTATAAGCCTGAAAAAGATTATCCAGAAGGAGTTGCCGGTGCCGCACCGGGATATGCGCCCTGTCTCGCTCGAGGAGCAGCTTGTCTGTTATGCCGATAAGTTTTACTCAAAAACGAAGATCGATCAGGAAAAGCCTTATGAAAAGATTGTCAAGGGTCTGGAGAAATACGGAAAAGGCTCTGTGAGACGCTTTGAAAACTGGCATAAACTCTTTTTCACTGAGTAGGAGGCGTGAGGTAAACATATATTCTGTAACTTTGTGCTTCCAATTCTGAAGATCGGAGAATGTTATTAAGTCGGAAAGCAAAACTTATGGTTGTTTTGGTGCTTGGGGTATGTATGTTCCTACCCTTTGTTTTTCAGCAACCGGTAGCGGGATACGCCGCTAATTCCGAACGTAGCGATACTATTGTGATTTCCGATAGCTTTTCCGTAGAAAAAGATAGGATTCTTTTGTCTCCACATCCCGAAGTAAAAGAGATAGAAACCATCGTTACCGATTCTTCCAAGGTGACCGAGACGGTTGAGCTCTCTCCGGGTGTCGTTCCCGACTTAGCCGATACCTTGGCTCTGAAAGCCGATTCGCTTGAGAGTGCTCCGAAAAAAGGAGCATTGGATGCTCCTGTCGTTTATCATGCCAAGGATTCGATTGTCATGACGGCGGGGAACCGGGCGTTTCTTTTCGGCGAGAGTAATGTGAAGTATAACGATATAGAACTGGATGCCGAACAGATTGAGATGAATATGGATCAGAGTACCGTATTCGCAACTTATGGCCTCGATTCTTTATCGAATGAATTCGGTTATCCGTTGTTTAAGGAGGGGGGCGGTGAATACGAATCCAAAACCATGAAGTATAACTTCAAAACGAAGAAGGGGTATATAACGGATGTGATCACACAGCAGGGAGAGGGTTACCTGACGGCAGGGGAGACGAAGAAGCTGGAGAATGACGATCTTTTTATGAAGGGTGGGCGGTATACGACCTGCGATAATCATGATCATCCGCACTTTTATATGCAGTTGACGAAGGCTAAGGTGCGGCCTAAGAAAAATGTCGTGTCGGGTCCTGCTTATCTTGTGGTGGAGGATGTGCCTTTGCCTATTGCGTTGCCTTTCGGTTTCTTCCCGTTCAACAGCAAATATTCGTCGGGTATTATTATGCCTACGATCGGTGATGAGCTGAGCCGTGGTTTTTATCTGCGCGATGGCGGATATTATTTTGCGATCAGCGATTATATCGATCTGGCTCTTACGGGAGAGATTTATACCAAAGGTTCATGGGGGCTGAATGCCCGTTCGGGCTATAATAAGCGTTATAAGTTCAACGGAAATTTCGATGTGGGTTATCTGGTGACCGTGACGGGTGATAAGGGGATGCCCGATTATAGTGTGAGCAAGGCTTTTAAGATATTGTGGTCGCATTCGCAGGATGCGAAGTTCGATCCGTACAGTACGTTGTCTGCCAGTGTCAATATATCGACGAATAAGTATGACCGTAATAACCTTAATACGATGTATGGTTCGGCTTTTACGGAGAATACGAAGAGTTCGAGTGTTAACTATACGCGCCGTTTCCCTAACAATCCTTTTACGATTTCCGCATCGATGAACGTGACGCAGCGTTCACAGGATTCGTCAATCTCGGTAACTTTGCCGGATTTTACCTTTACCCTTAACCGTATTTATCCGTTTCAGCGTAAGGTGGTTGTGGGAAATCAACGCTGGTATGAGAAGATTTGGATGAGTTATACGGGTATTCTGCAGAACAGAATCGAAACGAAGGATAATTTACTTTTTAAATCGAGTTTGCTGAAGGACTGGAAGAACGGTATGCAGCATACGGTTCCGGTGGGAGCTACGTTTACGCTTTTTAAATATCTGAATATTTCGCCTTCATTCAATTATGTAGAGCGATGGTATACGAATAAGGAGACGCAGTCATGGGATTATCAGGCCCAGGATGTGCGCAGGGATACGACTTACGGATTTTACCGTGTGTATAATTATAGCGCGAGTGTTTCACTTTCATCGAAGTTGTACGGCTTTTACAAGCCTCTGCCGTTTTTGGGCAAGAAACTGAATATGATACGGCATGTTTTTACTCCGTCGGTAAGTTTCAGTTATGCTCCGGATTTCAGTGCGGCGAGATACGGCTTTTATGATAACTACACGAGTATAAATGCTAATGGTACCGTTAATGAGGTTTCTTATTCTCCTTTTGCTGGTCAGCTTTTTAATGCGCCGGGGAAAGGAATGAACGGACTGATTACTATGTCTGTCCAGAACAATATAGAGGCAAAAGTGGCTTCGTCCAAAGATTCGACGGGATTTAAAATTGTCAGTCTGATCGATAACCTGCAATTGGGAATGAGCTATAATATGGCTGCCGACTCTCTGAACTGGAGTAATTTATCGGCTACTCTTCGCTTGAAGTTATTGAAAAATACTGCGTTTAGCATATCGGGTAGTTTCGATCCCTATACATACCGGCTGAATAGTGACGGGAAGCCTTACAAAGCAAACGTACCGCGCTGGAAAGCTGGTAAAGGGTTTGCTCGTCTTCAGACTACCTCTACTTCTTTTTCTTATACGTTGGATCAGAATACGTTGAGTAAATGGTTCGGCAAGGATAAGGATAAAAAGAGTACGGGGCAAACACCCACGGCAGATCAGGGTGCGGATATGAACAATACGGGTGAAGATGGTGCGGAGGGCGGAACGCCTGAAAGGGGCCGGATAAGGGAGGCAAAGAAGTCGGACGGGGAGTACGATGCCGACGGTTATTATGTCAATAAGATACAGTGGAGCCTTACTGCAAATTATAGTTTGAGCCTGGCTTACGGAGATTTCGATGTGTCTAAGATGGAGTATAAGCGGCGATTTACCCAATCGTTGGATTTTTCGGGTTCTATCTCTCCGATAAAGAGCTGGAGCTTTACATTTAATTCGAGCTATGATTTTATAGCAAAGGGGATTTCTTATCTGAGTTGTTCGATTACGAAAGATATTCACTGTTTCCAGATAGAGGCGAACCTGATGCCGGTAGGACCTTATAAATCTTATAATATTTCTATCCGGGCGACCTCTTCGATGCTTCGTGATGTGATGAAGTATAAAAAGCAGAGCAGTTACCGGGATAATCTGGACTGGTATTGATTCTGACCGGAATACCGGAATTTTATTTTACATTCTTAGGAAAGCGGGAAGGTGGGATGTCCCCGGAAAATTTCCGTTTTTTAGATTCGTATAAAAAAAGACTTCGGTTCATCATTTTCCGAAGTCTTTATATCGTTGTTTATGTGTTTAATCCGGATAGTTACCACTGTATCGGCGTTTCTCCCGCACTGAGCAGAAATTCATTTACTTTGCTGAAATGGTCGTTGCCGAAGAAACCCCGGTGTGCCGATAATGGAGAGGGGTGAGGCGATTTCAGGACAAGATGGCGGGATGTGTCTATAAATTCACCTTTGCGTTGGGCGTAGGAACCCCATAGCAGGAATGCCAGGTGGTCGCGTTCGTTTGCCAGTATCCGTATTACGGCATCCGTAAATGTTTCCCACCCTTTGTTCTGATGAGAGCCTGCCTGATGTGCGCGTACCGTGAGCGTAGCGTTCAGCAGCAGAACACCTTGTTCTGCCCACCGCGTCAGATTTCCGGACGATGGATAGGGAATGGAGAGATCGCGTTCGATCTCTTTAAAAATATTTACCAGAGAAGGGGGGAACTCAATTCCGTCGGGAACGGAGAAACAAAGTCCGTGCGCTTGTCCGGGGCCGTGATAGGGATCTTGTCCGAGTATTACTACTTTGACTTTGTTAAAAGGACAAAGGTCGAAAGCATTGAAAATTAATTTTGCCGGAGGATAGATGGTTGTCGTGGCATATTCCTGCCTGACGAAGGAGGTCAGTTTTTCAAAGTATTCTTTCTCAAATTCATTGGAAAGACGGTGTTTCCAGCTTTCTTCGATTCGTACATTCATGGCTTTTCCGGTTAAAAGGCAAAGAGTGATGAAACCTTTCCGGGCCGACCACTCTTTGTGAATATTACTAATTTAAAATAAACTTACATCAGGTGTATGCCGGCTTCCGAAGCTTCACGACGCATATCTTCCGGCCAGATGCTGGACTGTATTTCTCCGATGTGCGCTTTGCGCAGATAGAACATACATAAACGTGACTGACCTATACCGCCACCGATGGATTGGGGCAACTCTCCGTTCAACAGCTTCTTGTGGAAGAAGAGGTTTCTCCTGTCTTCGTTGTTCCGTTCTTTCAGTTGCAGTTCCATTGTTTCCTTATCTACGCGTATACCCATCGACGAAAGTTCTACGGAGCGTTCCAATACGCTGTTCCAGACAATGAGGTCGCCGTTCAATCCCTTGTAACCGTCTTCGTTTACGGTAGACCAGTCATCGTAGTCGGGCGCACGGTTGTCGTGGATTTCTCCGTTGCTTAATTTCCCGCCGATGCCTATGATAAATACGGCACCGTATTTCTGTGCTATCAGGTCTTCGCGTTCTCTGGGCGATTTGTCGGGATATAGCTGCAAAAGTTCTTCCGAATGGATAAATGTAATATCTTGCGGAAGAATGGGTTTGATAACCGGAAACATCTCATATACCATATATTCCGTACGCACCATGGCAGCATATATGCGGCGGACGATTTGTCTCAAGTAGGCCAGGTTTCTCGAATTTTTCGGCATAACCAGTTCCCAGTCCCATTGGTCAACGTACAATGAATGGAGATTCCCCAGTTCTTCGTCCGAACGGATGGCGTTCATATCGGTATAAATCCCGTAACCTTCTTCTATTTGGTGGATGTTTAAAGTCAGACGTTTCCATTTAGCCAAAGAATGGACGATTTCTGCTTTTGCATCGTTCAATTCTTTTATAGGAAATGTGACGGCTCGTTCAACCCCGCTTAAATCATCGTTTATCCCCATTCCCTGTAATACGAACAAAGGGGCGGTAGTCCTTCTCAGGCGAAGTTCGGACGATAAATTCTGCTGGAAAAAGTCTTTGATCTGCTTTATTCCCATTTCCGTCTGATTCACATTTAAAAGGGCTTTGTATCCCTGTGGCTTAATAAGATAACTCATTTGGAACTCTTTTTTCAGTTCGCAAATATAGTATTTTTTGACAATATAACGAAGTTGAGGGTGTATTAAATTGCAAAATGATTGTCTTTTAAGATTATATGTTGCAAATTTATATGAATGTCAAGATTTGTTCGCATTTGTATAGCATGACTCGTTTAATAAACTTATGCTTAAACGTTGCATTTAGGCTAATTATTTATATCTTTGCGCAGTCATTGATAATTGAAAAAGGAAGTGGAATTCCGGAGCGTTTTTATTCCTTTGAGATATCGGTGAATAGGATATGGCAGGCAAGATTCGGCTTGTTTTTATATCCGTTGTTTTATACCGGCCCCTGTAGTTTAATGGATAAAATGGAAGATTCCGGTTCTTTTGATATGGGTTCGATTCCCGTCGGGGGTACTTATTTTATTGATTTGATAGATAAGATGCTGTTAATTAAAGGTTTACAGCATTTTTTTGTTTCTGGTTAGTTCCGTTTCTGGTGTTCAATTATTTTTTCGTCTAAGGATTTCCGTCGGAGATACTTGCTAAATGTACGGAAGTCTTATTATAAGGTACGGGAAAGATGTATATTTCTCGTTTGCTATTTCAAAAGATTAGAAATTCTCTCTATTTTTCCTGAAACCGTTTTTTAGATACTTTTTTGAAAAATGTGATCTACGTTTATATTATTAAGAAAAATAATTACGTTAATCAACTAAAAAATTAACAAAGAACAATTCTATTTACGGTAATATTTTATATTTTTGCGGGAAATATTATTGTATTGTATGGAGAAATGTTTTGCAGAGAGGTGTTTTCCTTCTGTATCGCTCTTGTTGTGTTTGAATTTGTTAACCGAATCGAGCTGACCGGATAAATTTCAGGCGGAAGAGATATTTGCAGAAAAGATATGGGTTTTTATGCTATCGGTTATAATTTATGAATCGAGCCTGCTTCCTGAAACAGTGACTTAAAATGAAGTTTGTTTTTTTTGTCTGCTTATACGGATGCCGGTGCTTATGCGGAAATTGAAGCTATAACCTGAAAATGTTGTGCCGGATCGGTTTTTATTATCCATCAGACAAATAGACCTTTATCGAAATCATGGATACGGCGGATTGTTTTTTGTTTTTAATATCCGGCACATATTGAATTGTTTATTAGAGAATTTTGAATGATGACCATTTTATGACTATTATGAGACGGCAGTATATTTTTCTGTTTTTATTTTGTTTTTGGGGAATAACCAATGGGCAGACGACACGTACGATGTTGTTTGGCGAGGATAAAAAAGATGTTCCCGGTGAATATGTGGCGAGAGACCGGATAGAGCTTTTACCGGGATTTGAGTTTACACCGACCTCTGACGGTGAGTTCAAAGCTTGGACGGATGACGGATTGCTGTTTTCGATGGATTATCTCGATGAAATTCCGGGTCAGGGTATCGTCACAAATGAAAGTACGGTCGTCGGAAGTACGGTCGGAAATGCCGATGTAAGTATGACGGGGGCAGCGACCTATAACATTCCGATATCGGTCGTTCCCGGAACGGCCGGATTACAACCCGGTCTAAGCATCGATTACAACAGCCAGTCGGGCAACGGACTTTTGGGCTATAAATGGTCGCTTTCCGGAATATCGTCTATTGTCCGGACGGGGAAAGCGATCTACTATGACGGCGTTTCGCAGGCTCCGTGTCTGGACGATTCGGATAATTTTTTGTTCGAAGGCCAGAGATTGCTGTTGACGGAAGGGACGCATATGCAGAATAATGCCAGATACAGAACCGAGATGGAGACTTTCCAGGATATAACCCTGAAAAAGATCGATGGCAAAAGTTGTTTCGAGGTAAAAAACAGAGAGGGTTACACGCTGACGTATGGCACGACCGATGATTCCTATATCGAGGCGCAGGGCTCAACGGTTCCTGTATCCTGGTTGATCAGCAGAATAACGGATGCCGATGGCAACTATATCGAATATAAGTATACGGAAAAGAATTCCACCGGAGAGTGTTATATCAGTGAAATCAATTATACGGGAAATACGCCGGCGGGCCTGGAGCCCTATGCAAAGGTCCGGTTTGTTTATGAAACGCGGGAGGATACGGTAAGCGCGTATATTTTCGGGAAAGAGATCTGTACGACCGTTTTATTGAAAAAGATAATCAGTACTTACAAAGATGAAATTTTCAGGGAGTACAGGTTGTATTATAACCGGATAGACGGTTATTCCAGATTGGCGACGGTAGAAGAGTACAACCGGAAGGGGCAGAGCTACAATCCGATAAAGATCTATTGGGGAATAAAGGAGGAAACTTTACCTATTAACAGCGATTATTATCCTCATAAGTATGCTCTGATGTCTCACCTGCTGCCTCCGTTGGCCGTGGCTGATTTTGACGGTGACGGAGCTGCCGATATGTTGCTGGAGGGCGATACTGCGACTGCCGATGGCCGGGTTGCACGATTGCATTTGTCTGTGAAAACCGTTGACAATGTATCTCCGTTAAAAGAGGTGGGCTTTATGCAGATTGACGATGCGGTTATACCCCTCGGCGAAAATTATGAGTGTCTTAAGGTTGCCGATCTTAACGGGGACGGACTGTGTGACGTGGTGCGAATGAATAAAAAGGAGATCGGTGGGCTTCGTCCGACGACTTACTATTATTTTACGGTATTTTTGTTTAACGGAAGTTCGTTCGTGCAAAGCTGCGAAGAGACTTTGATAGGATTAGACCTAAGCGATGCCGTTATAGGTGATTTCAGCGGTAACGGGATAAATAAAATATTGATTAAATCGTGGAATGGTACCGGAAAATTGTATGGCTTCGACGGAAATTATTCCGAATATCATGGTATTTCGGATTGGGGGAGACGGGTAGAAAGTGCTACTATGCCGCGAGGATTTCAATATCATTATTCGTATAGTTATTCAGGAGATGTAAATTCTTTTGACTTTACGGGTGCCGGAAAAGATAATATTTGCGTGTTCGATTCGGCGGGGATTTCGGTTTATGAACTTGTCGGCAATACGTTTGTAAAATCGTTGGAGACGTCTCTTGTAAATGCGGACAGCGATATTTATTTCGGGGATTATAACGGTGACGGAAAAATGGATGTTTTCGACGTGAATCACGGTAGCTCCCGCATTTTGTATTCGACGGGAAAAAACTTTAAAGCGACTTCGTATGATTTGTCGATTCCCGATGTCTCGATGATTTATTCCCTGAATTTCAGGCACGATAAAAAAAGCAGCATCGTCGCATTTAAACCGGGAACGCAATCGGCCGATATCTATTCGTTCAGCAATAGCGGCTTTTCGACGGTTCCCAAGGAGTTTCCCATGGCGAACTATACTTTTACTGGCGACCAGGGTTTGTTGATCGCTGACTTTAACGGGTACGGAGTACCTTCGTTTTTACTTTTCGGCCTTCAGATGGAAGAGCTTCATTTATATGCATTCGAAGCTTATTTTTTAAGACAAGCCCAGTATTCGGATGTCTGTGAAATCAGGGACGGGTTTAATAATGTAAATTCATTTACATATCAGCGGCTTAAGAAAAATAATAGTTTTGACACCAATTATGATTATGTGTATCAGGAAGACGATGCAACCGTGAATTATCCGGTAAATAAGCGGCTGTACCCCATTACCGTGGTAAAAACATTCAAATTTGCGGGGCCGGCGGATGAAAGCCAGTCTTTTTCCGATTCGGTTTTGTATCGGTATAAAGGTATAAGGAACCATAGCGAGGGGAAAGGTTTTCTCGGTTTTAAGGAGATATTGGAGAAAAGAGTTACACAAAGCCGGACGGAAATAACAAAGGCGGAGATAGACGGGGATAATTATTATCCGTATGTATCGGAGAAACGAATAACGGTAAACGATTCGATTCCGGTCGAAACGGTAATTTATGAAAATAAAAAATTGGCGTTAGGCGGTAAACGGATATTTCCGTATATATCGAAAGAGAGCAAAACGGATCATCTGACCACTTTGACAAATGAGACGGAATATATTTTCAGGCAGGAGGATGAGGGAAAGCCGTATATAATTAAAACGAAAGCCGGTTCGCTGACAACGAATCAACAGTATGTGTGGGAGATGCGGGGCAGCCGGAAGGTTCCCGTTTCCATCACCACGACGAAAAGCGGTTTAGAGGGTACCTATACGGATATTAAAAGTTTCGAATACGATTCGTCGGGCAGATTGACCAGACAAATCGATAATGCCGGAAAACAGCATGCGGTTACTTCGCGTTTTTCCAATTACGATAAATTCGGCAATGCCGGAACCGTGACAATGAGTGCCGATAGCTGTCCTACCGTTGTCGTAAACAGGGTGTACGATCCGACGGGACGTTTTTTGCTGTCGGAAATCAAGCCTTCGAACCATGTTACGGAGAAAATCTACGATGAGGTTACCGGCGAAGTGCTGTCGGAATACAGCGGCGGTCTTACCACCCAATATGAATATGACGGTTTCGGACGCTTATCTTCCGTTACCGATCCGAAAGGGAATATCAGGAGAACCACCTGGAGTTGGGATAATGGTTTGGATCCGGATAAACTGCATTACAAAGTCGTTGTAAACGATCCGGAGAAAGGCGTTACTACGACGTGGTATGACCGTTATGGCCGGGAGGTGCAAAGCGAGTCGCCCAACATCGGAGGCTTGACGAAAATAAAAAAGGAGTACGACGGGCAAGGCCGGATAAAAGAAATAACAGCGAACAGGGGCGATAATTATAATAAAAAGATTTCTTCCATATACGAGTATGATAAGTTCGGCCGTTTATCATCTGTCGGATATGAGATGACGGACGGTTCTATATCTACCGATTTAAAGCATGTCTCTTATTCCTATTCCGGTCTTACCACTTCGATGTCAGAGGGTAAAACGAAATCCGTTACGCTGAATAAATCGGGCCTTGTGGCAACATCGAAAGACCAGTCAGGCGATTCGATCTCTTATTCGTATAACAGTCTGGGACTTCCTGTGCGTATAGTTTCCAGCGGCTTGACGACCGATATCGTGTATGATTACCGGGGTTACCGGACATCTGTTAAAGATCCGAACCTGACGAATCCGGTATCGAGTGAATATAATGCGTACGGCTGGCTGACAAGACAGACGAATGCCCGCGGCCAGAGTAAACGGTATGTTTACGATGCCTTGGGGCGTGTAACGCAGGAGCAGGGGCCCGAAGCTACTTATTCCTACCGGTATGTGTCGTCAATAGAGGCCAACGGGCAGCTGGAAAGCGTCAAAAAAGGAAACGATCTCCTGATGGAGTCTGTATATGACCGGTACGGGCAATTGACTTCGATGACCGAGACGTTCGAGGAAAATAAGTATCAGTGTAAATATGGTTACGACCAATTTTCGAGGGTAAGCGAATATACGTCTCCGTCGGGAATGAAGCTCGGTTATACCTATAACGAACATGGTTTCCTGACAAGCGTTAAGGAGAAAGAGGGTAATGCCGAATTGTGGAAATTGGTAAGTGCGAATGAAAACGGGGAGATAACGGAAAGCCTGTTCGGAAACGGACTGTCCCGCGTGTCGGGTTTTACGGCCGAAGGGCGGTTGAGTACCCTTCAACTGAAAAACGGGAATTCTGCAATCGACAGTATTTATTATAATTTCAGCCCATCCAGGGAGCGGCTTCTGGAACGTAGCCTGTCGCCGGAGGATGTTACGGAGGTATTTGGTTACGATGCACTCGACCGTCTCACGTCCGTCCGGAAGGACGATGTGCTGGCAGATTCGATCAGTTATTCGCCCGACGGCTCTATTACCAGCAAGCTGAATGTAGGTACCTATCTTTACGGGATGAATAATCATGCGGTTTCGAAAATTGTGAATCCTGTGGATGGCTATATGCCGCCTCAGTTTCTTTCGATGGAATACAACAGCTCCAACAGGATAACCGGGCTTATGCAAGACGGCGACACGGTTAAAAAAGTCCGGTTCACATATGGTTATGATAACCAGCGCCGGAAAATGCAGTATTATGAAAACGACGCGTTGAAACGTACCCGTTACTATTTCGGCAATTATGAAAAAGAGGTGCCGGCAACGGGTAATGCAAAAAATATCGATTATATTTACACCCCTGACGGCGGTGTGGTGGTGGCCGAAAAGACGGGAAATACCGCCCGGACGTACCGTTACGTGCATACCGACCATTTGGGCAGTTTCCGTACCGTTATCGGTGCCGGCGGTGCTGTTTTGTCACGATACAGTTACGACCCGTGGGGTGTCCGTTCTTTAGAATCGGGCACCGAAGCGGGATTGCGCGGCTTTACCGGGCATGAGCATCTGGACGATTTCGGGCTGATCAATATGAATGCCCGGTTGTACGATCCGGTTTTAGCCCGTTTTCTGGGGATGGACCCTTATGTACAGTTGCCCGATTATACGCAGAACTTTAACCGGTATGGCTATTGTTTGAATAATCCGTTGATGTACACCGATGCGAGCGGGGAGTTTATAGGATGGCTTGGT
>JAQXIO010000027.1 GCA_029007825.1 Bacteroidales bacterium
CACAAACACTTATAGACATTAGAGGAGGGGAGGATACGATAATGCTGCATAATGGGTACTATAAAAATTGAAAATACCTTTCCTGAAATGTTATATCACTTAATTTAGTTAGAAGACGTTTTGTTATACCTGACTGTATTCTAAAAAATCAATCCGGAATGGATAATCTTCTATGGTATCTGATTGTCTGGTTTTCAGAGTAAAATATGATATGTGGTTTTTCTGATAGACATAAATTCCTCTAAATGGTGAAATTAAATAAGCCAATGGACAATCTTTTGTGGAATATGGTTCTTGTTTGGGGGTATGGCTTCTTTTATTTACTTTTGTGACAAGGATTTTACTATGAGTTTTAAGAAAAACTACTTGTTTTACGCTATAGCGTTACTAATTATCCTTTTGTCTTTATACGTTTCGGATTTTTTTGTAAAACGTTTGGCGGCAGAAGAGCGGCTTCGCGTTGAGATTTGGGCAGAAGCGGTTAAGACATCCGTGAAACCTATGGAAAGTGAATCGGACGATTTAAGTCTGGTGCTTAAAATTACAGAGTCGAATAAGACGATTCCTGTAATTTGGTGCGATGAGAATAAGCAGCCGATAATGCATAACAATCTTGATATCAAAGATGATGATGTGGATACTTATCTTAAGAAGAAGGTGAAAGAGCTGGAAGCAGATCATCATGTGATTCCCTTTAATTTTGAGGATGGAACTGTTCAATACATTTATTATGATGATTCGATTATATTGAAACAGTTGCAGGCTTATCCTTACATTCAGCTTACAGTTGTTTCGATTTTCGTATTGATTGCCTTTATATCTTACGAAGTAAATAAGCGTTCGGAAGAAAATAAAGTATGGGTCGGATTGTCAAAGGAAACAGCACATCAATTGGGCACCCCTATTTCTTCGTTGTTGGGTTGGATAGATCTTTTAAAATTGAAGAATGTTGATTCTTCGTTGGTAAATGAGATATCGAGAGATGTGACACGCTTGAGAGTTATTGCGGAGCGTTTTTCAAAAATAGGTTCTGTTCCGGAAACAGAGGTAATAGATATTAATACGGTATTAATGAATAGCTTGAATTATCTCCGTAAAAGAATTTCGCCTAAAGTTGAGATTACATTTAATATCCCGGATGAAGAGCTATATGTACAGATGAACGAATCTCTTTTCGGTTGGGTGGTAGAGAATCTGACAAAAAATGCTGTAGATGCAATGAATGGAATAGGTAAAATTAATTTTGATATTACAGGCTATGATAATTATGTTCAGATTGATGTGTCCGATACAGGTAAAGGTATTCATAAGTCGAAATTTAAAACAGTTTTCAAGCCTGGTTATACGACGAAGCAAAGAGGATGGGGACTTGGTCTTTCTTTGGTGAAAAGAATTGTAGAGAATTATTATAAAGGGAAGATTTTTGTTAAGAGTTCTGAGTTGCAGAAGGGTACGACATTCCGGATTTTATTGAAAAGGGTTTTAACCCCTTCAATTTAGCTTGATTATCTTGATTTTTGCCGGGATTATGTTCTAGGAGAAAAAAAAATTGTATCTTTGCACGGTTATATCTGAAAAAAGTCAATTGGGAAAGTTTGATTCTTATAAGATAGATTTAAGGTCATTACCTTTAGGGGTAAGTGAACGGAGCTTTTTACTCGATAATGATTTCTTTGCAAAGGTTGAAGCGGAAGAGATTCAGAAGGGTAAATTAAAGGTTGATCTTTTAATAAACACGACGGAGGCGAGCTTTGAATTCAATTTTACTATTGAGGGAATTGCAATTGTTTCCTGTGACCGATGTTTGGATGATATGGAACTGCCTATTTCGACGATGGGCAGATTGATCGTAAAGCTTGGTAAAGAGTATGCGGAAGAAGGAGATGATATTGTCATTATTCCGGAAGAGGAGGGCAGTATTAATCTGACTTGGTTTATGTATGAATTTGCGGCTTTGAGTATTCCGTTAAAACATGTGCATCTGCCCGGTAAATGTAATCGGGATATGTCTTCTAAATTAAAGAAACACACAGCTAAGACTGAAGATGATGTAGAGGATTTCGGAATAGAAGATATTGTTGTCACGGATGATAATGATGAAGTCGGAGATGTGGATCCGCGTTGGGATGCTCTTAAAAATTTGAAAGAAGATAATAATTAAATATTACAAAAATGGCACATCCGAAAAGAAGACAGTCAAAAACAAGAACAGCGAAGAGAAGAACTCATGACAAAGCAGTGGCTCCAACATTGGCAATTTGCCCTAACTGTGGCGCTTGGCATGTTTACCACACAGTATGTGGTGAATGTGGCTACTACAGAGGAAAATTAGCGATTGAAAAAGAAGCTGCAGTATAGTCGCGCTGTATTGTCAGTTAAGAGGTAGCCTTAAATGTGATGATTTAGGGCTATTTCTTTTCATGGACGATTTAGGAAAGTTTTTAAAAGTTTGTGTATGAAAAAAATTAATGCAGTTATTACCGGTATAGGAGCATTTATCCCTGATGATGTCCTTACAAATGAAGAGTTGTCCAGAATGGTGGATACTTCCGATGAGTGGATCATGTCTCGTGTCGGTATAAAAGAACGCCGGGTCCTAAAAGAGGAAGGTAAAGGTCTTTCATATATGGCAGAAAAGGCTTTATCGTCTCTTCTTGAAAAAACAAAAACCGACCCTTCTGAAATAGAGGTGGTTATTTGTTCTACTACGACTCCGGATTTTCATTTCCCCAGTACCGCCTCTATTGTGTCAGAACGCTGCGGGATTCGTAATGCATGGGCTTTCGATATGGAAGCAGCTTGTTCAGGCTTTATTTTTGCATTGGAAACAGGTGCAAATATGATTACTTCCGGAAAATATAAAAAGGTAGTAATTGTGGCTGGAGACAAGATGACTTCTATTGTCGATTATACAGACCGCAATACCTGTCCTTTGTTCGGAGATGCCTGTGGTGCCGTATTACTTGAACCTACTTATGAGGATATCGGGGTTAAGGATACTTTCCTTCGTACGCTTGGTATCGGTGAACCATATTTGCGTATGACTGCCGGTGGCTCCCGTTATCCGGCTACTCACGACACAATCGACAAACGACTGCATTATATCTATCAGGAAGGAAGGGTGGTGTTTAAGCATGCTGTTTCGAATATGACAGAGGCTGCATTGGAAATCATGGAGCGAAATCGTTTATCGCCTGACGATGTTGATTTTTTCATTCCTCATCAAGCAAATATCCGTATTATAGAGGCTGTAGGCCTCCGGGTTGGTATTCCTCATGAGAAGGTGATGGTCAACATTCATAAATACGGAAATACAAGCGCCGGAACCATTCCTCTTTGTTTGTGGGAGTGTGAAAAACAGATGAAAAAGGGGGATAAACTTATTCTTGTTTCTTTTGGTGCAGGATTTTCATGGGGATCTGTTTATTTAAAATGGGGATATGACGGATCACAAGTATAAATCAGGTTTTGTCAATATTGTCGGGAATCCGAATGTGGGTAAATCGACATTGATGAATCTTCTTGTGGGGGAACGTATTTCTATTATTACTTCTAAGGCTCAGACGACACGTCACCGTATTATGGGTATCGTGAATACCGACGATATGCAAATTGTCTATTCGGATACGCCCGGCGTTCTGACTCCTAATTACAAACTTCAGGAGTCGATGTTGAATTTTTCTCTTTCAGCCTTAGGTGATGCCGATGTTTTGCTGTATGTAACAGATGTCGTAGAGAAATTAGATAAAAACGAACAATTTATTGAACGTGTAAAAACCACACAGTGTCCAGTATTGTTACTAATAAACAAGATAGACCTTACGGATCAGAAAGAACTGGAATCTTTGACGGAAGCGTGGGGAGCTTTGCTGCCGAATGCCGAGATTATTCCTATTAGTGCTAAAAGCCGGTTTAATATTGATTATCTTCAGCAGCGAATAAAGGCTCTTTTGCCTGAGTCGCCTCCTTATTTTGAAAAAGATGCTTTGACGGATCGTCCGGCTCGTTTTTTTGTAACTGAGATTATTCGTGAAAAGGTATTACTTTATTATCAGAAGGAGATTCCTTATTCGGTGGAGGTGATCGTTGAATCGTTTAAAGAGAGTGAAGATATGATACGGATTCAGGCTTTGCTGGTTGTCGAGCGTGAATCTCAAAAAGGAATAATTATAGGTCACGGCGGAAAGGCTATTAAGAAAGTCGGGATGATGGCACGTCAGGATCTGGAACGATTTTTCGAAAAGAAAATTTTTCTGGAAATGTTCGTGAAAGTTGAAAAAGATTGGCGAAACCGTGACAATATGCTCCGCAACTTCGGTTATCAGTTAGATTAACAGGAGTCTGTTTCATTGTAGATATCAATCAAAAAAGTTTTAAGTATGGGAAATATAGTTGCAATAGTAGGAAGACCAAATGTCGGGAAATCGACTTTATTTAATCGTCTTACTCAATCGCGTCATGCCATCGTAAACGAAGAGGCAGGTACTACCCGCGACCGTCAATACGGAAAAGTAGAATGGGTAGGGAAGGAGTTCTCTCTGATTGATACGGGAGGTTGGGTGCTTAACTCGGATGATGTTTTTGAAGAGGAAATCAATAAGCAGGTACAAGTAGCCATAGAAGAGGCGAATGTTATTCTTTTTGTGGTAGATGTAGTGCATGGGATTACAGATCTCGATCTTTTTGTTGCTGAAATCTTACGTAAAAGTAATAAGCCGGTATTAGTGGTAGCTAACAAAGCCGATAATTTCGATTTATATCCTCAGTCTGCAGAGTTTTATGCTTTAGGGCTGGGCGATCCTATATGTGTTTCTTCCGCCAATGGCTCTAATACAGGTGATTTACTGGATGCGGTTATAGATTGTTTCCCGAAAGAATTGGAGAATGAAAAGGAAGAAGAAGAATTACCTCATATCGCTATAGTAGGGCGTCCTAATGCAGGGAAATCATCGCTTATAAACGCTTTTATCGGTGAAGATAGGAATATTGTGACTGATATTGCGGGCACTACACGAGATTCTATCTATACCAAGTATGATAAGTTCGGATTGAAGTTCTATCTTGTAGATACGGCTGGTATACGGAAAAAGGGAAAAGTAAACGAAGATATCGAATATTATTCTATTATCCGTGCAATACGTTCTATTGAAAATGCCGATGTTTGTGTATTGATGTTGGATGCGACCAGAGGCATAGAGAGCCAGGATCTGAATATTTTTTCTATTATACAAAAGAATAAAAAGGGTTTGGTTGTTTGTGTGAATAAATGGGATTTGGTCGAAGAAAAAGATAATAAGACCATAAAGACTTTCGAGGCGGTCGTCCGGGAACGTTTCGCACCTTTTACCGATTTCCCGATTTTGTTTATTTCGGTACTTGAGAAACAACGTATTTTTAAAGTATTGGAAGTTTGTAAGAAGGTTTATGAGAACCGTTTGCGTAGAATCCCTACCAATCAGTTGAACGAAGTTATGTTACCTCTTATAGAGAACTATCCTCCTCCGGCATGGAAGGGAAAGTATATAAAGATTAAGTATGTAACGCAGCTTCCTAATACAAAAATTCCTTCATTTGCATTTTTTGCCAATCTTCCGCAGTGGATAAAGGAACCGTATAAGAGATTTTTGGAGAATAAAATACGTGAGAACTGGGATTTTACCGGGACGCCTATCAATATTTTTATCCGAGAGAAATAATAAGCTTTCAGCTTTTCTTCGTATAAGAAATTATAAAAGTGATCTAAATTAAAAGATCACTTTTTTTGTTCTTGGCACTCTTCTTCTTTTTCTTCTTTTAGTTCGACCTCTCTGACTTTCTGGAATAAGTCAGATGCAAATACGAAGTCATTCAATGCTTTATTGTCGGAGTCGATAATATCTCTGCAGTTACCTCTCCATGCGATTTCTCCATCGTTAATGAATATGATATTTTCTCCTATATTCATTACAGAATTCATATCGTGGGTATTGATTACAGTAGTTATGTTATATTCTTTGGTGATGTCGTAAATCAGATCATCGATAATTAATGAGGTTTTCGGATCGAGGCCGGAATTTGGTTCATCACAGAACAGATATCTGGGATTTAGTGCGATTGCCCGGGCAATTGCCGCTCGTTTCATCATACCGCCGCTTATTTCGGAAGGATATAAATCCCCGGCTTCACGTAAATTTACTCTTTCCAGACAGAAAAGAGCACGTTTTAATTTTTCGTTTTTGCTTTCCTTCGAAAACATCATCAATGGGAACATTGCATTTTCAAGTACAGTCATTGAGTCGAACAAGGCCGATCCCTGAAAGAGCATTCCCATCTCTTTACGCAGGGCTTTTATCTCTTTTTTGGTCATTTGGGTGATATCCCGGCCGTCATAGAGGATTGCTCCGCTATCCGGTTGATACAGACCTATTATATTTTTTATCAAAACTGTTTTTCCTGATCCGCTCCGTCCGATTATGAGATTGGTTTTTCCCTCCTCGAAAGTAGTCGAGATATCTTTCAGTACGGGTTTTCCTTCAAATGATTTTGTGAGATTTTTAATTTCTATCATAGTCTTATGTAAGCATCAGGTTGGTTATTAAAACATCGATAAGAAGGATCAGTACACTGCTCATTACTACCGAGTTTGTACTTGCTTTTCCGACTTCCAGAGCACCTCCTTTTACATTATAGCCGAAATAGGCTGCAACGGACGCGATTATAAAAGCAAATACAACCGATTTTACAATAGAGTAAGTGATATAAAAGGGGGTAAACCAATATTGAATACCGAATTCGTATTCTCCTACGGAGAGCGAATTGGAGGTAAGGGCAGCAATATAGCCTCCGCCTATCCCACAGAACATACTGAAAATCACAAGTACCGGAATGAAAATCATTAATCCTGTTATTTTGGGAAGTATAAGGTAGTTTGCAGAGTTCACACCCATAATTTCAAGAGCGTCGATTTGTTCTGTAACCCTCATTGTTCCGATCTCGGAGGCAATGTTAGAACCTACCTTTCCTGCAAGTATCAACGACATAATTGATGATGAGAACTCAAGTAAGATAGTTTCCCTTGTAACATAACCTATTGTAAACTTGGGAATTAATGGTGAGCTGATGTTCAGTGATATTTGTATAGCTATGACGAAACCGATGAATAAAGAAATTATAATGACGATCCAGAGAGAGTCAACACCAAGTTTATATATTTCTTTTATAAGTTGTTTGAAATACATGCTCCACCGATCGGGTATTGCCAGTGTACGCAGCATTAGTGACGAATATTCTCCCAATTTCTGTAATGATTTCATCTCTTTTGGGGTTATAGGTGTATTACTGGGGCAAAGGTAATTAAAATTTCACTACATTTGTCTTTAAATTGAGGAACGATGGATGCAGAACATTGCATGAAATTACGGACTGAGAATCTGGTAAAAAAATACCGTAACCGGACGGTCGTCAATCATGTGTCGATTGATGTGCGCCAAGGAGAGATCGTAGGTTTACTGGGGCCTAACGGAGCTGGTAAGACTACTACTTTCTATATGACGGTCGGATTGGTCACTCCAAACGAAGGAAAGATATTTCTCGATGATTTGGAGATCACCAAATTTCCGGTTTACCGCAGGGCGCAGCATGGTATAGGCTATCTGGCACAGGAAGCTTCTATATTCCGGAAGATGTCTGTCGAGGATAATATTCTTTCTGTTCTTGAAATGGCGAATTCGTCTAAAGAGTATCAACATGAGAAACTGGAGAGCCTTCTTTCGGAATTCGGATTAAATAAGGTACGGAAGAATCTGGGAGACCAACTGTCCGGAGGGGAAAGGCGGCGTGCCGAAATTGCAAGATGCCTGGCGATTAATCCGAAATTTATCATGCTGGATGAGCCTTTTGCAGGTGTCGATCCGATTGCTGTGCAAGATATTCAATCAATCGTTGCAAAATTAAAGAATAAGAATATCGGTATTCTTATAACAGACCATAATGTGCATGAGACGCTGAGTATAACAGACCGTGCGTATCTTCTTTTCGAGGGAAAGGTTTTATTTCAGGGTACCGCCGAAGAGCTGGCAGCCAATGAAATTGTCCGTGAAAAGTATCTTGGCCGTGATTTTGAGTTGCGTAAAAAAGTTTTATAATTTCTCTTCCCAGATTTTTCTTATGCATGCGATAAAAATTATCGCACCGGCCAACGAGAACCATAGCGTATCACCCGTTCCGATTTCTTCCATCATAGCTTTTTCTTCTCCTGTTCCCGCATACCGGTAAGCGAGTAGTACACCTAAAGCGTTATTGGTAAAATGAGCTAAGATAGGAGCCCAGAGTGTTCCTGTCCAAATGAGAAGATAGCCTAAAAATGCACCGAGTAGCATACGGGGAATAAAGCCATAGAACTGTAAATGTATTGCACTGAATATAAAAGCAATACTCCATATTACCCAGTGTTTGTTTTTTATTGTGTCACTGACCCATTTGAACAGGATCCCCCTGAATAAAAACTCTTCACTCAGGGCAGCAAGTAAGGCAACAATTAATAAATTGGTAATAAGTCCCCCTATCGAATTGGTTTGGAGTAACATTTCTGTTGCTTTTTGTGCAGCTTCTTCCGATGCCTGCATCCATTTTTCAATGCCGCTTAACCAGGAGGGTAGCGTTATTTGTTTGTTGTAACTGTGGATCAGGTTAATACATGGACTTACGGCGAGGGTTGCACAAATAATGCGCATTGCGTTTTTGCGGGAGAGCGGACGCTTCAGATAAAACTCTTTGGCTGGTTGTGCACTGAACAGGAAAGCGGCTATCAGAGACGGTAGCAACATAGAGCCAATAACCATAATCGTTTGTATTAATTTGAGCTGTGTGGCGCCAGTGAACGGAAGTTTGCCCGCGAGCAGGGCACTTCCGAGTCCTCCGATAATTATTAATATAAATAATGTTCCTATTTTTACTCCTAATGAGGCATTTTGTAATGACTTGTTCAAATGCATTTTGTCAGATATAAGTTTATATGGTTACAAAAGTAAACAAATTATTACAGAATGTTTTTGACCTTTGTTGTCAATTCCAGATATCTTTTGGGGCAGAGTAGATTATTCCGATTAAATCCGGTTCATTTATTTGCTGGGTTGGTTGTATCATATAAATCACAAAAGTTGCATTGTGCATATAAAGAATCTTTTTTATCTTTGCACGCTAAAATTAATTACTAATAAGTATCAATATGAACGTTTTACTGAACAAGATCGATCCTGTAAATGCAGTAATAAAGATAGAGGTAGAGAAAGCCGACTATCAGGAAAAAGTGGAGAAGGCTTTACGTGCCTTTAGAGCAAAAGCTTCTATTCCCGGCTTCAGAAAGGGAATGGCTCCTATCGGAATGTTGAAAAAAATGCACGGAAAGGCGATATTGGTGGAAGAGCTGAACAAGCTTATTTCTGATCAGTTATATGCTTATATTAAAGAAAATAACCTGAGCGTTTTGGGAGAACCCCTTCCGAGCGAAGAGTATAAAGAACCGGATCTGGATAATCAGGAAAATTTTGAGTTCACGTATGATATAGCATTAGCTCCCGAATTTACTTTTTCTATAAATAAGAGAGATAAAGTGCCTTATTATTCTGTTATAGTCGATGACGAAATGGTCAATAAGCAGATTGATTCTTATCGTTCTAGTTATGGAACCTATAAGGAAGCTGATGTTGCAGAGGCTAAGGATATGCTGAAAGGTACATTGGTAGAGTGCGAAAACGGTCAGCCTAAGGAAGGCGGATTGGTTGTTGAAGATGCGGTTTTGATGCCATCTTATATCAAAGATGAAAGTGAGCAGGCTAAGTTTATAGGAGCTGCGAAGAATAGCGTTGTGACATTTAATCCTACGAAAGCTTATGAAGGTGCAGAAGTTGAGATTGCCTCTCTTCTTAAAATAAAGAAAGAAGAGATCGCTCAGCATACAGGAGATTTTAATTTTGAGATACTCAGCATTACCCGGTATACCGAGGCTGAAATGAATCAGGAACTTTTTGATCGTGTATTGGGTGCGAATGTTGTTTCGGATGAAGAGGCTTTCAAGGCTAAAGTGAAAGAGATGGTTGCTCAGCAGTTCGTTGCCGATAGCGATTATAAATTTATGTTGGATGTCCGTGTTATGTTAGAGAAAAAAGTCGGAGAATTGACTTTCCCGGATGCTTTTCTGAAAAGATGGGTATTGGCAAATCAACAAGATAAAACTCCCGAGGCTGTAGATGCGGAATACCCGGCAATGCTTAAAGATCTTAAGTTTCATTTGATTAAGGAGCAGCTTGTTAAGATGAGCGGAGTAAAGATTGAAGAAGCTGATTTGAAAGAACAGGCCCGTAAAGCTGTCAAAATGCAGTTTGCACAGTATGGGATGATGACTGTTCCTGATGACGTACTGAATAATTATGCTGCCGAGATGTTGAAGAAGAAAGAGTCCGTACGGAGCTTGGTAGATGCGGCATTGGAAGAAAAATTGACGGCATGGTTAAAGGATCAGGTAAAACTTGACCCGAAAGAAGTATCGTATGAAGATTTTAAATTATTGTTCCAACAACAATAATTGTTAAGTATTTTATATACTTTAGAGAGGAAATTCTTTCCCCCTAAAAAATACTCGATTAATCAGAGTTGTAGATTTGTTTCATTCAAGAATTTATTTATAACTTTGTTTCAATGCCGAGAAAGGGAAAGGGTTTCCTCTCGGTATTTTTGTCAAATTAATAAGGTTTGCAGTTATGAATGAATTTATGAAATATGCTACCAAGCATTTACGGATGAATGGCAATGCTCTGGAGCAGTATATGAGCAGTGGAGGCTATGTATCTCCGACAATTATAGAGGAACGTCAGTTGAATATTGCCCAAATGGATGTTTTCTCACGTTTGATGATGGACCGGATAATCTTTTTGGGAGCTCCGATCGATGATTATACGGCAAATGTGATTCAGGCTCAGCTGTTATTTCTTGATACGAGCGATCCGGGTAAGGATATTTCGATTTATATTAACTCTCCCGGAGGCTCTGTAAGTGCCGGTTTGGGAATTTACGATACTATGCAGTTTATCAGTAGTCAGGTTTCTACGATCTGTACAGGTATGGCGGCTTCGATGGCAGCGGTTCTTCTTGTCGCAGGTCAACAAGGCAAACGTTATGCTCTGAAGCATTCGCGCGTGATGATTCATCAGCCGATGGGAGGAATCCAAGGCCAGGCAGCCGATATAGAAATTACGGCAAAAGAAATACTTCGTTTGCGTGATCAATTATATACTATTATATCCGAACATTCCGGAAAAACTTTTGATCAGGTTATGAAAGACAGTGACCGTGATTATTGGATGACGAGCCAGGAGGCTAAAGAGTATGGTATGATTGATAATGTATTGGAAAGAAATCCGAAAAAGTAACTAATGGCAAAAAAGACAATAGATACTTGTAGCTTTTGCGGCAGGGCGAGAAATGAGGTAGCTCTTTTGATTTCGGGAGCACAAGGCAATATTTGCAACGATTGCGTAGAGCAGGCTTATGCTATTGTTGAAGAAACCAGAAAAAAAGACCCGGCAGGAGGTTTCAGACTAAAAAAGGAAGATCTTCCGACACCTGTAGAGATTACAAAATTTTTAAATCAATATGTGATTGGCCAGGACGAAGCGAAACGTTTTCTTTCCGTTTCGGTTTATAACCATTATAAGAGATTGTTGCAGAAGAAAGACGATAATGATGTGGAGATAGAAAAGTCCAATATCATAATGGTTGGTGCAACAGGAACAGGTAAGACTCTTCTGGCGCGGACGATTGCTAAGATGCTGCATGTTCCGTTTACGATTGTAGATGCTACAGTGTTAACTGAAGCCGGTTATGTGGGTGAAGATATTGAAAGTATCCTAACACGTTTGTTGCAGGTTGCCGATTATGATGTAAAAGCGGCAGAGAGGGGCATTGTCTTTATCGATGAAATAGATAAGATTGCCCGGAAAGGAGATAATCCTTCAATTACCCGGGACGTAAGCGGTGAAGGTGTGCAACAGGGACTTTTGAAATTACTGGAAGGTTCTGTCGTGAATGTGCCGCCTCAGGGAGGGCGTAAGCATCCGGATCAGAAGATGATTCAGGTAGATACCAAGAATATTCTCTTTATCTGCGGAGGAGCCTTCGATGGAATCGAAAAAAAGATTGCACAACGGATGAATACGCGGGTTGTCGGTTATTCTGCGGATAAAAGTATTGCTTTGAATCCCGGAAATATTTTACAATATATTACTCCGAACGATCTGAAGTCATTCGGATTGATTCCGGAGATAATCGGACGTTTGCCGATTCTGACTTATTTGAATCCGTTAGACCGGAATGCATTGAGAAATATACTGACGGAGCCTAAGAATTCAATTATAAAGCAATATCAGAAGCTTTTCGAGATGGATGGAATCCGGCTTACCTTCGATGAGGCTGTTTTTGAATTTATAGTTGACAAGGCTATCGAATATAAGTTGGGAGCCCGGGGGTTGCGTTCTATCGTAGAATCGATTATGATCGATGATATGTATACGATGCCTTCGTCGCCTAAAAAGGAATTGCATATTGATCTGAATTATGCAAAAGAGAAGTTCGCAAAATTGGAGCAGAGTAAATTGAAAAGCGCTTAATGCAAATATGATCACGTCAGTAGAAGAACCGATACGTTTGCATGCGAAACTGAAGGAGTATTTTGGCTTCGATAAGTTTAAAGGGAATCAGGAGGCTGTTATTCAATGCGTACTGGAGGAAAAGGACGCATTTGTTTTAATGCCTACCGGAGGTGGGAAATCTTTATGCTATCAATTGCCGTCTCTTTTAATGGACGGGACTGCGATTGTAATTTCTCCTTTGATTGCATTGATGAAAAATCAGGTTGATGCAATGCGGAACTACAGCGAGGAGGACGGAGTCGCTCATTTTATCAATTCTTCGCTGACTAAGAGTGCTATAGAGCAGGTGAAGTCAGATATATTATCCGGTAGAACGAAATTGTTATATGTTGCTCCCGAATCTTTGACAAAAGAGGAGAATATTGATTTTTTACGGCAGATAAAAATTTCTTTTTATGCTGTGGATGAAGCTCATTGTATTTCGGAATGGGGGCATGATTTCCGTCCTGAATACCGACGCATAAGGCCTATTATAAATGAAATAGGACGGCGTCCCGTGATAGCACTGACGGCAACAGCGACGCCGAAAGTGCAACATGATATTCAGAAGAATCTTGGGATGGACGGCTCGAATATCTTCCGTTCCTCTTTTAACCGTCCGAATCTTTATTATGAGGTTCGCCCGAAAAAGGAGTCGGTTGACAAAGAGATTATCTGTTTTATAAAGACGCAAAAAGGAAAATCCGGTATTGTGTATTGTATGAGCCGGAAAAAAGTAGAGGAGTTTACGGATATACTGAGAGCGAATGGCATTAATGCACTCGCTTATCATGCTGGTATGGAGTCTCATGTCAGGAGTGCCAATCAGGATGCTTTTTTGATGGAGAGAGCAGATGTTATAGTGGCTACGATAGCATTCGGCATGGGTATAGATAAGCCGGATGTGCGTTATGTCATTCATTACGATATTCCGAAAAGCTTGGAGGGTTATTATCAGGAAACAGGCCGTGCCGGTCGTGATGGCGGAGAAGGCCATTGTATCGCTTTCTATTCTAAAAAAGATTTGTCGAAACTTGAGAAGTTTATGCAGGGAAAGCATGTTGCCGAACAGGAAATCGGGAAGCAGCTTTTGCTTGAAACTGCAGCATATGCAGAGTCGTCGGTTTGCCGGCGGAAGCTACTGTTACACTATTTTGGAGAAAAATTTGAAGAGGAAAATTGTGGAAATTGTGACAATTGTTTAACACCAAAAAAACAAATGGATGCGCAAGAATTATTAATGTCTGTATTGGAGTTGATAGGAACTCTGAAGGAGAAGTTCAAAGCGGATTATATTATTGATATCCTGATGGGGAAAGAGACCTCGGAGATTGAGTCTTACGGACATCAAGACCTCGAGTATTTCGGTGTCGGAGCGGGTGAAGATGAAAAAGTCTGGAATGCGGTAATACGTCAGGCAATGTTATCCGGCTATATTGAGAAAGACATTGAAAATTATGGATTGTTGAAGCTGACGAGCGAAGGGAAAAAGTATCTTAAAAATCCCAAGCCATTCTCTGTCGTGAAAGATAGTGATAACGAAGAAGAGGATGAGGATATGCCGATGCGTGCCGGAGATGCGTGTGCTGTGGATCCTTTACTTTATTCGATGATGAAGGATTTACGTAAAAAGCTTTCGAAGAAGATGGATGTTCCTCCTTATGTGATTTTCCAGGACCCTTCGTTGGAAGCAATGGCTACAACCTATCCGATCACAATGGATGATTTGCAGAATATTCCGGGTGTGGGAGCTGGTAAAGCGAAACGTTACGGCGAAGAGTTTCTGCAATTGATTAAAAGATACGTAGTAGAGAATGAGGTTGAAAGGCCAGAAGACCTCCGGGTAAAGACTGTGGCTAATAAGTCGAAAATGAAGGTTGCCATTGTACAGAGTATAGACCGGAAGGTTCAGCTGGATGATCTGGCGGAAGCGAAGGGACTTGAGTTCGATGAATTGCTGGATGAAATAGAGGCCATTATATATTCGGGAACAAAGATAAATATTGATTATTTTCTGTCGGAAATTATGGATGATGATCATATAGAAGATATTTATGATTATTTCAAGGATGCTGAGACAGATGACCTCGATGTCGCGATAGAAGAATTGGGAGGCGATTATTCTGAAGAAGAGATTCGATTGGTGAGAATTAAGTTTATTTCTGAAATGGCTAATTAATTTATAGCGATTAGATCGAAAAAAATGAGTAAATTTGCATGCAATATTTTAACACATACTCATTATGTCATTTATTGCCGATAGAATTGTAATGGACGGACTCACTTTCGATGATGTCCTTTTGATCCCTGCTTATTCCAACGTTCTCCCGCGCGAGGTCGATTTATCTTCTAATTTTTCAAGAAATATCCGTTTAAATATTCCTATGGTGTCAGCAGCAATGGATACTGTTACGGAGTCGAAGATGGCTATTGCGATTGCAAGGGAAGGCGGTATCGGGGTAATTCATAAGAATATGACTATTGAAGAGCAGGCTAAGCAGGTTAAGACTGTGAAGCGTGCCGAAAACGGGATGATTTACGATCCGATTACGATAACCCGAGGGAAAAAAGTCGGGGATGCGCTGGCATTGATGTCGGAATATAAGATCGGTGGAATCCCGGTGGTAGATGAAGAAGGTCATTTAGTGGGGATTGTAACGAACCGTGATCTGCGCTTCCAGAAAGATTTGTCGATGGTGATCGATGAAGTGATGACAAAAGATAATCTGATTACTTCTTCTCAGACTACAGACCTTGATTTGGCAGCGGAAATACTCCAGCAATACAAGATTGAGAAATTACCGGTTGTTGATAGTAACAATAAGCTGGTCGGACTGATTACATACAAAGATATCACGAAGGCAAAAGATAAACCTTCGGCATGTAAGGACGCAAAGGGTCGTCTTCGTGTGGCAGCTGGTGTTGGGGTTACATTCAATACGTTTGACCGTATAGAAGCACTTGTTGAAGCTGGCGCCGATGCTCTTGTGATTGATACGGCTCACGGCCATTCCATTCATGTGGTAAATTTGCTTAAAGAGGTAAAAAAACAGTATCCGTCTATAGATATTGTTGTGGGTAATATTGCAACAGGCGAAGCTGCCCGTATGCTTGCCGACGCGGGAGCTGATGCGGTTAAAGTGGGAATAGGCCCGGGTTCTATCTGTACTACACGTGTGATTGCGGGTGTTGGAGTTCCGCAGCTTTCCGCTATATATGAAGTTTCAAAAGCATTGAAAGGTTCCGGAGTGCCGTTGATTGCAGATGGAGGATTGAGGTATTCGGGTGATATAGTGAAAGCTATTGCAGCCGGAGGATCATCCGTGATGATGGGCTCATTGCTTGCCGGTGTTGAAGAGTCGCCGGGAGAAACAATTATTTATAACGGACGAAAATTTAAATCGTATCGTGGAATGGGATCGTTAGAAGCTATGCAAAAGGGGTCTAAGGATCGTTATTTCCAGGATGTTGAAGATGATATTAAAAAATTAGTGCCTGAGGGTATAACGGCGCGTGTTCCTTTTAAAGGATCGCTTTATGAGGTTATTTATCAGATGATCGGAGGTTTACGCGCCGGCATGGGATATTGTGGAGCAAGAAATATTGAAGACCTGCATCATGCACGTTTTACCCGCATAACGAATGCCGGAGTCGCAGAGAGTCATCCGCATGATGTCGCAATAACACAGGAAGCTCCGAATTATAGCCGCGGCGAGTAATCCCGGTGGTTAAAAACGACACTAATTTAACGGAGAGTAAAATTTTCTTATTCTTATGCCGTTATATTAGTGTTGTTTTTTTCTATATATTCTTTTAATTGAATAATAAAATGAAAAGTTTTTTTCGAGGACTGATTTATTCTGCGTTTTCTTGTCTTGCTGTTTCTTCGTTAAGTGCGGTTGAAAATGATCCTGTTTTGATGAAGATAAATGGGAAAGAAGTATTGGCATCGGAGTTTTCTTATATATACGGCAAATATCATACGAACAGTCAGAAAGAGAAAACTTCTGTACGTGATTATGTGCCGATGTATGTCAATTTTCGATTAAAAATAGAAGAGGCTTTGTCGGATGGTCTGGATACGACAAAAGCTTTTAATAAAGAGTTGTCCGGATATCGCGGACAGTTATCCAGGCAGTATCTGGACCCTGCAAGATATGCGGAATCACTTTTGAGATCGATTTATGATCAATCCGGTGAAGTAGTCGAGGCAAGCCATATTTTTGTAAAGACTCCTGCAAAATCGCTTCCTGCCGATACGTTAGTCGCTTATGAGCGTATTATGCAGATTTACGAAAGGCTGAAAAAAGGTGAATCTTTTGATAAAGTTGCATTAGACGCTTCGGAGGATGTAGGATCGGATACAGAAAGACCCGGTTATCTGGGGTGGATATATCCTATGATCGTTATACAGCCTATTACGGATGCGGCTTACGCAACGCCGGTCGGTGCTTTTTCCTATCCGGTTCGTTCTACTTTCGGATATCATATAATAAAGGTGCATGGGAAAAAGGCAAATCCGGGAGAGGTTCTTGCTGCACATATTTTGATAAGTGCACAGGAAAATAATTTATTACAAGCCAAACATCGGATAGATAGTATTTATTCGGTCTTGCAGAGCGGGGGTGATTTTTCAGTCTTGGCAAAAGAGTTCTCGGATGACAGAGGCTCTGCCGCTAAAGGAGGGGAATTACCATGGTTCGGTGTGAGAAAGATGGTTCCTGAATTCGAGACTATTGCTTTTTCGTTGGTTTCGCCGGGAGAATATTCTCGTCCGTTCAGAACTCGTTTCGGCTATCATATAATTAAATTACTTGGAAAGCGTCCGTTCCCTTCGTATGAGGATATGAAAGAAGATATTGCCCGTCAGCTACCCCGAAGCGACCGTGCATGGGAATTCAGAGGACCTCAGCTTAATGAGCTTAAAGCGGCTTACGGATTCAGATTGTATCCGGATGCTTATCGTGAAATTATACGTGTTTCGGATATTTATTATCCTAAAGACTCGATGTTTATCGAAAATGCTTCAACATTGGATAAGCCCTTGTTTGAAATCGGAGAAGATATTTATACACAAAAAGATTTTGTGACCTATATAAAGAAACAATTACCTTCGAATTATTCATTTTCAACGGATGTAATTGAGGATAAGATGAATGCTTATGTTTACGGTTTATTGCTTAAAAAGGAGGAGCAGAACCTGGAAGCTCGTTTTCCCGAATTCAGAAATCTGATGACAGAGTATCATGATGGTATGTTATTGTTTGAAATCTCGAATAAAGAGGTCTGGAACAAAGCGGGAAAAGATACTACAGGGCTGGAACGTTTCTTTAAAAAACATGCTTCCGATTACAAATGGAGGGATAAGCGTTATAAGGGTGTCATCGTTCTTTGTAAGGATGAAGCTATAAGGAAGAGATTGGACGGATATTCGAAAACTTTATCGACAGAAAATGTTGATGATATAATAAAAACTCATTTCAATGCGGATTCTATTCCTGAAGTGAAAGTTATTAAAGGTATTTATGTGAAAGGAGATAATCCGCTGGTTGACCAGATTTGTTTTGATAAAAAGAGGAGAGATATCTCTTTACCTGACGGATATACTTGTTACTTTGAGAAAGGAAAGAGAATTTCTTCGCCGGAATCATATAAGGATATAAAAGGTATTGTGATTTCAGACTATCAGGAAGAACTGGAAAAAGAGTGGGTACAGTCTCTTAACAGGAAGTTTCCGACAGAGATATATTGGGATGTTATCGACCGGAATATACAGAATTAAATCATTAGGATTTGCATTTCTGTTTATTGTAGTAATGCAGAGTTGTTCATTGTTCTCTCATAAAACAGAGGACAATGACATTGTATTTAAAGTCGGAGACAAGGCTTTGACGAGAGACGATATCAATACGATTCTTGAACGAGGTCATATACCGGCAGATACGATGCAGTATCTTCATCATTATTTGCGGAATTGGGCGATTCAACAGTTACTTCTTCAGAATGCGGAAGATAATATACGTAATGCTGAGCAAATTGATTCGTTGGTTTCGGATTTCCGAAAGTCTCTGTTGATTTCCATGTATGAGGAGAATCTTTTGAAAGAGCGCTTGAGCGGAGAAATTACACAGGAGCAATTACGTTCTTATTACGATAAGAATCCTTCTTTTTTCGTTCTTGGGCAGAACCTTATCAGAGGTGTGTTTCTGAAAGTGCCGGTTGATGCTCCGAACGTGAATAAGCTAAAGGATTGGATGAAAAAATTATCTTCGGATGATATAGAAAAGATAGAGAAATATAGTATTCTGAATGCTCAGATTTACGACTATTTTCTTGATAAATGGGTTGATTTGTCCGACTTGCTGAGGGCTATGCCTTTGACGGGTAAAAGTTCGCAGGAAACTTTGTTGAAAGAAGACAAACTGATAGAAGGGACAGACGATCGGTTCTTGTATTTGTTAAGGGTAAAGGAGTATAAGCTGAAGGGCGAGCAGGAACCTTTTGAGGTGGCTCGGCCCCGTATTGAAGAAATCCTGTTGAATGAGCGGAAGAACCAGTTTATATCCGATTTCAGAAATGAAATGTATGAATGGGCGCTCGAATCAGGTAAAATTGTTTATCATTTGAAATAAGGTATTTATGATAAGGATAATTTGTGGTTTTTTCATAGCATGCTTTTGTGTAATGACACTTCATGCACAACAAAATGTGATTGATGAAGTATTGTGGATTGTCGGCGATGATGCGATTCTGCGCTCAGACGTAGAGAATGTGCGTATGCAAATGCAATATGACGGAGAGCGTATTCAGGGAGATCCCGAATGTGTAATACCCGAGCGGATTGCAGTAAAGAAGCTTTATTTGCATCAGGCTAAGCTTGATAGTATTGTCCCGAATGAAGTACAGATTGCCCAGAGTGTCGATATGTGGATAAATTATGTCATGAATCAGATCGGCTCGAGGGAGAAGATGGAAGAGTATTTCGGAAAGTCTTTGCCTACGATTCGGGATGAGAGGCGTGAGGTTGTAAGAGATCAGCAGATTGTCAGTGAAATGCAGAGAAGTATAGTAGGCGATCTGAAAATTACACCTTCTGAGGTGCGCGCTTTTTACGATAAGTGGCCTCAGGATAGTCTGCCCTTTGTTCCAACTTCGGTAGAAGTGCAGATATTGTCTGTTGAACCTAAGATTCCATTTGAAGAGACGGATGCTATTAAGGCAAGATTGAGAGAATTTACAGATAAAATCAATAAAGGCGAGATGGAATTTTCAACGCTGGCACGCCTTTATTCGGAAGATCCCGAATCAGCAAAACGTGGAGGAGAACTTGGATTTCTTGGAAAAGGGAATTTATTGCCTGAGTTTGCAAACGTTGCATTTAACCTGAATGATCCTAAAAAAGTTTCCAAAATTGTAGAAACGGAATATGGTTTTCATATTATACAATTAATAGAGAAACGGGGTGATCGCGTGAATTGCCGCCATATTTTATTGCGACCTAAGGTTTCGGAGAAAGAGACAGAAATTGCCATGAGCAAGCTGGATTCTTTAAGGTCGGATATCATAGATGGAAAGTTTTCGTTTGAAGAAGCTACTGCTGTGATTTCAACCGATAAGGAAACCCGTAATAATAAAGGAATTATGGTAAATAACAATCCGGAGAGTTCTTATTATGGTACATCCCGCTTTGCAATGCATGAGCTTCCACAAGAGATAGCTCGTCAGGTTGATGCTTTACAGCCCGGAGAATTTTCGCCTGTATTTCATATGGTTAATGAGAAACAAAAAGAAATCATAGCTATTATCAAACTGAAATCCAGAATAGAAGGGCATAAGGCGAATCTGACAGATGATTTTCAGGCGATCAAAGCGATTGTGGAAGAGCGAAAAAAAGATGAGGTTTTGCTAGACTGGATAAAGCAAAAGCAACAGTCTACTTATATACGGGTTAATAAAGAAAATGCCGACTGTGATTTTGTTTATCCAGGCTGGATTAAGAAGAATTAATCGTTGAAATGAATGAACGGTGTGTTCCGGAAACTCTTATTCTCACGAATAGCTTTAGCTTGTAGTCTATTATTTATCGTAATAATAGTAGTGGCTCAGATTTCCCCGGCTCCAGAACAACCGGAGACATCGCCTGACAAAATTTTTCTGGAACATGCGGATGAGCTTGTTTTCGATAAGGATCAGAAAGCAGATGTACAGGTTCTTGTAGGAAATGTCGAATTTCGTCATCAAACATCGTATATGTTTTGTGACAGCGCATATTTTTATGAACTGTCGAATTCACTGGAAGCATTCGGAAATGTGCGCATGGAACAAGGGGATACCATATTTGTATATGGGGATTACCTGATTTATAACGGGAACACTTCTCTGGCAGAATTGAGGGATAGTGTGCGCATGATCAATAATGATGTAACGCTTTATACCGATAGTCTTAATTACGACAGGGTAACTAATATTGGTTATTATTTTAATGGAGGGACTATCGTGGATGAGGAGAATACACTTTATTCGTTGTTCGGACAATATTCTCCCGCTACAAAACTGGCTTTTTTTAAAGATAGTGTATACTTGAAGAATCCGAGATTTGACCTTTATTCCGATACGCTTACTTATAATACGACGACCAAGTTTGCCGAGATTACAGGGCCGACAGAGATTATTTCCGATAGCACGATTATTTATTCGACTTCGGGTTGGTATAATACTCTTGAGGATTTGTCGGTGCTTTTAAATCGTTCGGTACTTTGGAATGGTACCAAATCTTTGATCGGCGATTCTATAGCTTATGATAAGATGTCGGGACAGGGTAAAGCTTTCGGGAATGTAATTTTGAACGATACGCTTAAAAAAGTAAGTTTATATGGCGAATATGTCTTTTATGACGATGTGAAAAAATATGCATTTGCTACCGATTCGGCTATGTGTGCTGAATATTCGCAACCCGATACGCTATTCCTTCATGCCGACACGATCAGTTTCAATGAGGTGGATACGACTCAGAGGGAAATTAAGGCTTATCACGGTGTCCGTTTTTACAGAATCGATTTGCAGGGTGTATGCGATTCGATGATTTATAACAGCCGGGATTCCATTCTTAACATGTATATCGATCCTTATTTATGGAATGCCAATTATCAGTTATCGGGCGATAGTGTACGAATTTTTTTGAATGATTCAAGTATCAGTCATGCAGAGATTATAAGCAGTGCATTTGCAATAGAACATGTGGATTCGTCTTATTATAATCAGTTGAGAGGATCTGTATTAAAAGCTTATTTTGACGGACGTCAAATCCGGCGTATATTTGTTGACGGTAATGCCGAATCCATTTTTTATCCGGAAGAGAAGGATAGCTCTCTGATCGGGGTGAATAAAACTAAGAGCGGCTTCTTGTCGATCGATATAAAAGATAATAAGCTGGAACGATTAACTCTATGGCCTCAGTCAGAAGGGACGTTGATACCGTTGGAGCAATCTACCGAAACGGATCGTTTCTTTAGTGATTTTAACTGGAATCCGGAATTGCGTCCTACGGACCGGTATGATATTTTCAGGGTGAAAAGTGTTCCTGAGAATGTAAAGAAAGACCGGGATAAGAAAAGTAAGTTTGATGAAGACGAATAAAAATTATAAGCGATATGTCGATATTTTTCTTTTATAACAATCGTAAGCCCAGAAAATATGAGCATAAGCCTATTTATTGGGACCCCAGAAAAGAGGCTTTGGACGAGCGAATTGCTAAAATAAAGAAGGAGATGGGCATTGAGGAAGAAGATAAGGAGTCTTACAAACCTTCGATAAAGGGAAGTTTTGTAAACGCCAGCCCTCATTTGAAACGTAAGTTAGATAAAGGTGAAGACCGGGAGAAAAGAAAATCCAGAAATATTATTATTGCTGTTATTCTGGTGATTTTGTTGGTCGTTGCATATTATATGTATTTCTGATAAATCATGAGTGACATCATTCGATTATTGCCCGATTCTATTGCTAATCAGATTGCTGCCGGTGAAGTGATTCAGCGTCCTTCTTCCGTTGTGAAAGAGCTGGTGGAGAACTCAGTCGATGCTGGTGCGAAAACTATATCTGTAATTATCAGAGATGCCGGAAAAACGTTGATTCGTGTGCTTGATGACGGAGTGGGGATGTCAGACACAGATGCCCGGATGGCTTTTGAGCGTCATGCGACATCGAAGATTAAGGATGCTGCGGACTTATTTAATTTACACTCTTTCGGATTCAGGGGGGAAGCATTGGCATCGATAGTGGCAATTGCGCAAGTAGATTTACGGACGAGAAAAGAGGGACAGGAATTGGGTATTCATATTGAATACGCCGGCTCAAAACTACTTGCTTCGGAGTCTGTAGCTTGTCCTGTCGGTTGTGATTTTCAGGTAAAGAATCTTTTTTTTAATGTGCCTGCACGCCGTAAGTTTCTGAAATCTAATGATACGGAGTTCAGGAATATTTTGAATGAATTTGAACGTGTCGTTTTGATTCATCCCGAAATAGAATTTCATCTTATTCATAACGATATAGAGCTTTATACATACCGGGAAGCTGTTTTAAAGAAAAGGATTGAGGACGTGTTCGGTAAAAATCTTTCTCAGTCTTTATTATCATTGGATATTGACACGAGTCTTGTTAATGTGAAGGGATTTGTTTCGACTCCCGGCTTTGCAAAAAAACGAGGATATCAGCAGTATTTCTTTGTGAATGGACGTTTTATGAAACACCCTTATTTTCATAAAGCAGTGCTTTCTGCCTTCGATAAAATTATTGAGCCGGATGAAATGCCGTCTTATTTTATAAGTCTGAATGTTGATCCTCAAACAATCGATGTGAATATACACCCGACCAAGACTGAAATTAAGTTTGAGAATGAAAAGGCAATATGGCAGATTCTTAATTCGCTCGTGCGAGAGACACTTTGTAAAAGTAGTTCTATTCCTAATCTTGACTTCAATCAGGACGATGCGATTGATATTCCGGTATATACCGGTAAGCCGGTTTCGGTGCAGCCTCCTCATGTACAGGTAAACCCTAATTATAACCCTTTTAATACAGCAGATAAAAGATCTTATGAACGTGAAACTGTTGATTGGGAAAAGTTATATACGCCTGCTTCTGCCGGGAAAAAGAATGTTCTTCCACCGGAGGATGATGTACTGCTTTCTTCTGGTGGGGAAATACGTGTGCCGGAGCAATTGTCGTTATCGCCGGAATTTAGTCCCGGAAGTACATCTTATTTCCAGTTCCGGGGTCGGTATATAGTGAGTTCGTTAAGTTCCGGACTTGTTTTGATTGATCAGCACCGTGCACATATGCGTATATTGTATGACGGGTATGTTGCAAATATAATAAACAAGAAAAAGGTCTCCGAACGATTGCTTTTTCCGGAAACGATTGAAGTTTCATCGGAAGAGGCGCTGGTTATTTCTTCTATTCCGGAGGAGATAGAATACGCAGGTTTCGATCTTTGCTTTCTTGGAAATAATACATATTCTATAAATGCTCTTCCTTCGGGAATAGAGCCTTCCAGTGCGGCGGCTCTTCTTAAATCGATGTTACATAATGCTATTGAAGTGGGATGTGAGGTACAGGACGAAATTGTCGATGCTATTGCAATGTCGCTTGCAAAGGCTGCGGCAATTCCGTATAATAAGATTTTGTCAGGAGAAGAGATGGATTATATCGTTGCTTCGCTTTTCGCTTCATCATCACCGAATTATACACCAGACGGAAAAAATGTTTTAATTACTATTTCCGATCAGGAACTTCGTAACCGGTTTAAGTAAATCCTGCTTTTTAGGAGATGCCGAATTTCGGTTTGAAATTTTTATTAAACCGGAGCTTCTATTCTTTCTGTCGATTTTTTTTACTCCAAACTATTGTATATCAGAAATTATTAGTACTTTTGCACCTCAGTTTGTGCAGAAGTCTCAAACATATATAGTGAAAATATAGTTTAAAAAATTAGTAAAATGCCTACTATTCAGCAATTAGTAAGAAAAGGACGTGAGTCTTTAGAAGTTAATGGTAAGTCGCCTGCGCTGGATGCCTGTCCTCAGAGACGTGGTGTATGCGTAAGGGTTTATACCACTACACCTAAGAAGCCGAACTCAGCAATGCGTAAAGTTGCTCGTGTGCGTTTGACCAATGGAAAAGAGGTGAACTCATATATTCCGGGAGAAGGTCATAACCTGCAGGAACACTCAATCGTGTTGGTTCGCGGCGGTCGTGTTAAGGACCTTCCGGGTGTTCGCTACCACATCATTAGAGGAACATTGGATACAGCCGGTGTAAACGGCCGTACTCAGCGTCGTTCCAAATATGGAGCAAAACGCCCCAAAGCTGGAGCAGCACCAGCAGCAAAAGGTAAGAAATAAGAGACCTTTTGTAAAAACAGAGATTTAAAAATTGTAGAATTAGGCTATAAGGTTGAGTAAATAACTCCGGCGGGAGTTATTGAAGTAAAACGAAACAGCCATTTTGATTTAAAATTATTAGAAATGAGAAAAGCAAAGCCCAAAAAAAGACAGGTTCTTCCTGATCCGGTCTTTGGTGATGTGAAGGTTACTAAATTTGTGAACCATTTAATGTATGATGGAAAAAAAGGTGTTGCCTTCAATATTTTTTATACAGCTTTAGATGTAGTTAAGGCTAAAATGCCTAACGAAGAAAAGTCTTCTCTCGAAATATGGAAAGCGGCTCTCGACAATATTACTCCACAAGTCGAAGTGAAATCACGCCGTGTCGGTGGTGCAACATTTCAGGTTCCTACCGAAATTCGTCCCGATCGTAAAGAATCAATTTCAATGAAAAATCTTATCCTCTATGCCCGTAAAAGAGGTGGAAAGAGTATGGCGGAAAAACTGGCCAGTGAGATTGTTGATGCATTCAACTCTCAAGGTGGTTCGTTTAAACGTAAAGAGGATATGCATAGAATGGCAGAAGCTAACCGTGCTTTTGCTCACTTTAGATTTTAATTAATTACAAGGAAGAAATAAAAGATGGCAAAAGGTTCAGATCAACTTTTGAAGTACACAAGAAATATCGGTATCATGGCTCACATTGATGCCGGTAAAACGACAACTTCGGAGCGTATTCTTTTTTATACAGGTTTGACTCACAAAATCGGTGAGGTGCACGATGGTGCCGCTACCATGGACTGGATGGAGCAGGAGCAGGAACGTGGTATCACGATCACTTCGGCTGCGACAACAACGTGGTGGAACTATTTGAATGAAAAATATAAAATCAATTTGATTGATACTCCGGGGCACGTGGACTTTACCGTAGAGGTAGAACGTTCATTGCGTATTCTTGATGGTGCGGTTGCAACATTCTGTGCGGTAGGTGGCGTAGAGCCACAGTCTGAAACAGTATGGCGTCAGGCTGATAAGTATAATGTACCCCGTATCGGATATGTGAATAAAATGGACCGTTCAGGCGCAAACTTCTTTGAGGTCGTTCGCCAGTTGAAAGATGTTTTAGGTGCAAATCCGTGTCCTATTCAGATACCTATCGGTGCAGAAGAAAAATTTAAAGGTGTTGTCGATCTTATCAAGATGAAAGCTATTTTCTGGCATGATGAGACGATGGGTGCTGATTATACAGAAGAAGAAATTCCGGCAGACTTATTATCTGAAGCTCAGGAATGGAGAGAAAAAATGCTGGAGGCCATTGCAGAATGCGATGATGCTTTGATGGAAAAATTCTTTGATGATCCTTCTTCGATTACGGAAGAAGAGATTCAGACGGCTATCCGCAAAGGAACTCTTTCTATGAAGATCAATCCGATGATTTGTGGTTCTTCTTTTAAGAATAAGGGTGTTCAGAAACTGTTGGATGCTGTTTGTGCATATCTTCCCAGTCCTCTGGATAATCCGGTTGTGGAAGGTTCTGATCCTACTGATCCTGATAAAGTTGTAACTCGTAATGCAAGTTCTGATGAGCCTCTTTGTGCTTTGGCGTTTAAGATTGCTACGGACCCGTATGTAGGGAGACTTTGTTTCTTCCGTGTTTATTCGGGTGAATTACTTGCCGGATCGTATGTTTACAATTCCCGCTCAGGCAAAAAAGAACGTATATCTCGTCTTTTCCAAATGCACTCAAACAAACAGAATCCGAAGGATTTGATTGGTTGCGGTGATATCGGAGCAGGGGTAGGTTTTAAAGATATCCGTACTGGTGATACTCTATGTGATGAGGCTCATCCAATCGTTCTTGAATCGATGGATTTCCCTGATCCGGTTATTGGTATTGCCGTAGAGCCTAAAACACAGAAAGATTTGGATAAACTGGGTATCGGTTTGGGAAAATTGGCTGAAGAAGATCCTACTTTCCGTGTTGCAACGAATGAAGAAACAGGACAGACGGTTATTAGTGGTATGGGTGAGCTTCACCTGGAAATTATTATCGACCGTTTGAGACGCGAATTTAAAGTAGAATGTAACCAAGGTAAACCTCAGGTTTCTTATAAAGAGTGTATCACAAAACCGGTTGAGTTACGCGAGGTTTATAAGAAACAGACCGGTGGTCGTGGTAAATTCGCCGATATTATTGTTCGTGTCGAACCTGCTGATGAGTCGTTTGACGGAGAACTTCAGTTTGTAGATGAAGTGAAGGGTGGTAATATTCCACGTGAATTCATCCCTTCAGTGCAGAAAGGTTTCCAGCGTGCTATGAAGAATGGTGTTTTGGCCGGTTATGCATTGGATAAATTGAAAGTAACGTTGATTGATGGTTCGTATCACCCGGTTGACTCGGATCAGTTGTCATTCGAAGTTTGTGCTATTCAGGCATTCAAAAATGCCAGTGAAAAAGCAAGTCCTATGCTTCTTGAACCGATCATGAAGATTGAGGTCGTAACTCCGGAAGAAAATATGGGTGACGTTATTTCCGACTTAAACAAACGCCGCGGACAGGTAGAAGGAATGGAATCAAGTCGTTCCGGCGCCCGTGTAGTAAAAGCGAAAGCTCCGCTTGCCGAAATGTTTGGTTATGTAACGGCTTTACGTACGATTACTTCAGGTAGAGCAACTTCTACAATGACATTCTCTCATTATGCACCTGTTTCGGCTTCAATAGCGAAAGAAGTGTTGGCAGAGGTGAAAGGTCGTGTAGATTTGGTGAAATAATAAAGATAATACTACAGGCTGTGAATTAGTAAATGACTCTTAATTGCGGTCTGTAGTATTCAAATAATATTTATAATAACAAATTAAAAATAATGAGTCAAAAAATCAGAATCAAATTGAAGTCGTACGATTATTCTCTGGTTGATAAATCAGCAGAAAAAATCGTTAAGACGGTAAAGATGACAGGCGCTGTTGTAAGCGGTCCTATTCCTTTGCCAACGCACAAACGTATTTTTACAGTGAACAGGTCAACTTTTGTCAATAAGAAATCTCGTGAACAGTTTGAGCTTTCTTCTTACAAACGTTTGATTGATATTTATAGTTCGACTGCTAAAACCGTCGATGCTCTTATGAAATTAGAGTTGCCCAGCGGTGTTGAAGTTGAAATTAAAGTTTGATTTTTAAATAATATAGTGAAATGCCAGGATTATTAGGAAAGAAAATCGGAATGACATCCGTATTCAGTGCCGAGGGAAAAAATCTTCCATGCACTGTTATCGAAGTAGGTCCTTGTGTTGTTACTCAAATCAAAACTCTTGAAAAAGACGGCTATGAGGCTGTTCAGGTAGGCTTTATCGACAAAAAAGAAAAGCATACGAACAAACCGGAAATGGGTCATTTCAAGAAAGCAGGAGTAACGCCCAAGAGACACTTGGCCGAGTTCAGCGGTTATGAAAATGCCTATAATATGGGCGACGTAATTACAGTAGATCTGTTTTCTGAAACTGTATTTGTTGACGTTATAGGAACTTCTAAAGGTAAAGGATTCCAGGGCGTTGTTAAACGTCATGGGTTCGGTGGTGTAGGCCAGTCAACACACGGTCAGCACAACCGTCTGCGTGCTCCGGGTTCTGTAGGTGCTTGTTCGTACCCTGCAAAGGTATTTAAGGGAACTCGTATGGCAGGTCAGACAGGTAATGAGCGTGTAACGATTCAAAACTTACAAGTGATAAAGGTAATTCCAGAGCACAATCTTCTGTTGATTAAAGGTTCTGTTCCGGGAGCTAAAGGTTCAATCGTAATAATTGAAAAGTAAATGGAACTGAGCGTATATAATATTAAAGGTGAAGATACCGGTAAGAAAGTGGTTCTGAATGAATCAGTTTTTGGGATTGAACCTAACGACCATGCTTTATATTTGTCTGTAAAGCAATATATGGCAAATGGACGTCAGGGTACTCACAAATCAAAAGAGAGAAGTGAGATCTCCGGTAGTACTAGAAAGTTGATCCGCCAGAAAGGTGGCGGTGGAGCTCGTCGTGGTGATATTAATTCTCCGGTGTTAGTCGGGGGGGGCCGTGTTTTCGGACCTAAGCCTCGCGATTACAGTTTCAAATTGAACAAAAAAGTTAAGGATTTAGCTCGTAAGTCAGCTTTGTCATATAAGGTAAAAGATAATGCCATGATTGTGGTAGAAGACTTTGCTTTTGAAAATCCTAAAACAAAGAATTTTGTGCAATTGATTGATTCCTTGAAGATTGCTGATAAAAAAGTGCTTTTGATAGTGCCGGAAAACAATAATTTCGTATATTTGTCGGCTCGAAATCTTCAAAGGGTTAAGGTTTTAACTGCAAGTGAGTTAAATACCTATGCTGTATTGGATGCTACCAGTCTGGTTGTGACTGAGAGCTCTTTGTCTATTTTGGAGAATAATTTAAATGCATAAGAAACTGAGAAATGGGAATAATTATTAAACCTGTAGTTACAGAAAAGCAAACCTCTATTACGGAAAAATTTCCGAATCGCTTTGCGTTTAAGGTTTCTCCTGATGCAAATAAGATTGAGATCAAGAATGCTGTCGAAGCTATATATAAGGTGACTGTCGTAGATGTGAATACCCTTAATTATAGCGGAAAGCGTAAAGGTCGTTATACGAAATCAGGATATATTGTAGGAAAGACTTCTGCGTTTAAGAAGGCTGTTGTTACGTTGAAAGAAGGAGAGACAATAGATCTCTTTAGTAATATTTAAAATAGAAAATGGGAATACGTAAATTGAAGCCCACAACTCCGGGGCAGAGACACAAAGTTATTGGTGCATTTGATAAGATCACTGCAAGTGTACCAGAGAAGTCTCTTGTAGTTGGTAAAACTAAATCTGGCGGACGAAATAACCAAGGTAAAATGACCATGCGTTATCTCGGAGGCGGACACAAACAAAAGTACAGATTTATCGATTTCAAGAGAAGTAAAGATGGAATTCCTGCAGTAGTAAAGACAATTGAATATGATCCGAACAGATCGTCTCGTATTGCTTTGCTATTTTATGCCGATGGTGAAAAGACTTATATCGTAGCACCAGACGGTTTGACAGTGAACCAGACAGTGATGTCGGGATCTAATGCGGCTCCCGAAGTTGGGAATTGTTTGCCTTTGGCAGATATTCCTGTAGGTACAATTATTCATAACATCGAATTGCGTCCGGGACAAGGAGCTAAACTTGTTCGTTCGGCAGGTGTTTTTGCTCAGCTGACTTCGAAAGAAGGAGCATATGCCATTATAAAAATGCCTTCAGGTGAGACCAGAAAAATTTTAGCTACATGTAAGGCTACTATTGGAAGTGTCGGCAATTCAGATCACGCTCTTGAAAAATCAGGAAAGGCTGGTCGTTCTAGATGGCTTGGACGTCGTCCTCATAACCGTGGTGTTGTAATGAATCCTGTAGATCACCCGATGGGTGGTGGTGAAGGACGTGCTTCTGGAGGACATCCGAGATCTCGTACAGGCCTTTATGCTAAGGGCTTGAAGACAAGAGCTCCGAAGAAACATTCTTCGAAATATATTATTGAGAGAAGAAAGAAGTAATCTGATTAATTGAAAAACTATGAGTCGATCACTTAAAAAAGGCCCTTATATAAATGTCAAACTTGAAAAGAAAGTTTTGGCAATGAATGAGTCAGGAAAAAAATCCGTTGTTAAGACTTGGGCGAGAGCGTCAATGATTTCGCCTGATTTTGTAGGCCATACGATTGCCGTACACAACGGAAACAAATTTATTCCTGTATATGTAACTGAAAATATGGTTGGTCATAAACTGGGAGAGTTTTCACCGACGCGTAATTTCAGAGGTCATGCCGGTAACAAGAAAAAATAACAGGCATTTAGAATTTCTGGAAATGAATAAAATCAAATAAAATGGGTGCTAGAAAAAGAATATCAGCTGAAAAAAGAAAGGAAGCTTTGAAAAGCCAATACTTTGCTAAGCTAAATAATGTTCCGACCTCTCCTAGAAAGATGCGCTTGGTTGCAGATATGGTGCGTGGTATGGAAGTATTTAAAGCTCTTGGCGTATTGAAGTTTTCAGCAAAAGAAGCTTCCGGTAGAATTGAAAAACTATTGCGCTCGGCTATTGCGAATTGGGAACAAAAGAATGAACGCAAGGCAGAAAGCGGAGAGTTGTATATCTCCTCTATCGCAGTAGATTCTGCAACAATGTTGAAACGTTTGCGTCCCGCTCCTCAAGGTCGTGGCTACAGAATACGCAAGCGTTCAAATCATGTGACTTTGTTTGTAGATACTAATAAAGAAACTCAAAATTAATTGGCAGATGGGACAAAAAGTTAACCCGATAAGTAATCGATTGGGAATCATTCGTGGATGGGACTCCAATTGGTATGGTGGCGATAATTATGGTGATACTTTGTACGAAGACAGTAAAATCCGTAAATATTTGAATGCCCGTCTTGCCAAAGCGAGTGTATCTAGAATCGTTATCGAACGTACGTTAAAACTGGTAACGATTACTGTATGTACAGCACGTCCTGGTATTATTATCGGAAAAGGTGGTCAGGAAGTTGACCGATTGAAAGAAGAATTGAAAAAGATCACAGATAAAGAGGTCCAGATCAATATCTTTGAAGTAAAGCGTCCGGAATTGGATGCAGTAATTGTGGCGAATAATATTGCCCGCCAGATTGAAGGTAAGATGGCTTATCGCAGAGCTATCAAAACAGCAATCTCATCAACGATGAGAATGGGGGCAGAAGGTATTAAAGTTCAGATTTCCGGTCGTTTGAACGGTGCGGAAATGGCTCGTTCTGAGATGTATAAAGAAGGTCGTACGCCTCTTCATACTTTACGTGCCGATATCGATTATGCTTTGGCAGAAGCTTTAACAAAGGTTGGTCTTATCGGTATTAAAGTTTGGATTTGCAGGGGAGAAGTTTACGGTAAACGTGATCTTGCACCTCAGTTTGTTTCTTCAAAGGATAACAACAGAAGAAACGATGCTCCTGCCAACGGCGGAAGAGAACGTAACTTTAAGAGAAAAAAAACCACTAATCGATAACCATTAGATTTTTAGAAGATGTTACAACCTAAAAAAACAAAATTTAGAAGGCAACAAAAAGGCCGTATGAAGGGATTAGCCCAGCGCGGTAATCAGTTGGCTTTTGGATCTTTTGGTATAAAGTCTTTGCAGGCGAAGTGGATTACAGGACGTCAGATTGAGGCGGCCCGTATTGCGGTAACTCGCTATATGCAGCGTCAGGGTCAGGTATGGGTTCGGATTTTCCCCGATAAACCTATTACAAAGAAACCCGCTGAAGTGCGTATGGGTAAAGGAAAAGGTTCTCCAGAGGGCTTTGTTGCTCCTGTTACCCCGGGAAGAATTATATTTGAGATCGAGGGTGTTCCTTTTGACGTAGCGAAAGAAGCACTTCGTCTGGCAGCTCAAAAGTTGCCGGTTACAACTAAGTTTGTAGTTAGACACGATTTTGATTTACAAAACCAAACTGCGTAATTGTTATGAAGATAGCAGAAATAAAAGAGTTAAGCACGAAGGAGTTGCTTGAACGTGTAGATGCAGAAGTTGGTGCATTGTCTCAAATGAAGATTAACCACAGCATTTCACCGGTTGATAATCCTGCTCAGATTAAAAAGCAACGTAGGATGATTGCGCGAATGAAGACTATTCTGCGCGAAAGAGAATTAAATCAACAATAATTTTGAGCCTGATGGAAGTGAGAAATTTAAGAAAAGAAAGAGTTGGTGTTGTTTCCAGCAATAAAATGGATAAGACCATTACCGTTGCCGTAAAATGGAAAGAAAAACACCCCATTTATGGTAAGTTCGTTAATAAAACGAAGAAATTCCATGCTCATGACGAGAAGAATGAATGCAACATCGGCGATACCGTAAGAATTATGGAAACTCGTCCTCTGAGTAAGTTGAAAAGATGGAGATTAACAGAAATTATTGAAAGAGCTAAGTAATTATGATACAACAAGAATCAAGATTAACTGTTGCCGATAACAGCGGTGCCAAAGAAGCTCTTTGTATCCGTGTATTAGGCGGAACCAGAAGACGTTATGCATCTGTCGGCGATGTGATTGTAGTTGCAATTAAAAGCACAATCCCATCAAGTGATATAAAGAAAGGTGCTGTATCGAAAGCTGTTATTGTACGTACGAAGAAGGAAGTTCGCCGTCCTGACGGTTCTTATATCCGTTTTGATGACAATGCCTGTGTACTGTTGAACAATGCCGGTGAGATCAGAGGAAGCCGTATTTTTGGACCTGTTGCTCGTGAACTACGTGCTTCAAATATGAAAATCGTTTCACTTGCACCCGAAGTACTTTAATATTAAAAACTTTAGGTAATGAGTAAATTACATATAAAGAAGGGCGATATTGTATTTGTTAATGCCGGGGAAGACAAAGGTAAGACCTGAAGAGTCCTGGAAGTTCGCATAAAACAGCAAAGAGCTGTAGTGGAATGTGTTAACATGGTATCAAAGCATACCAAGCCCAATGCCAAGAATCCTCAGGGAGGAATTGAACATAAGGAGGCTCCGATACATATTTCTAATCTTAATGTCGTAGATCCGAAAAGCGGAAAACCGACACGGATCGGAAGAAAACTGAATGCTGACGGAGCTTTGGTACGTTATTCAAAAAAATCAGGAGAGGAGATCAAATAATGAACACTGCCAATCTTAAGAAAGAATATCAGGAGAGAATCGCTCCTGCGCTCATGAAGGAATTTAGCTACAAGTCAAAGATGCAGGTTCCTGTATTGAAAAAAATAGTAATTAACCAAGGTCTTGGAGTTGCAGTTGCCGATAAGAAACTTATTGATGTTGCTATCGGGGAACTCACTACTATTACAGGCCAGAAAGCAGTAGCAACCCTCTCCCGTAAGGATATTTCTAACTTTAAGTTAAGAAAAAAGATGCCTATCGGAGTTATGGTAACACTGAGACGCGAAAAAATGTATGAGTTTTTGGAAAGGCTCGTTCGTATCGCATTGCCTCGTATCAGAGACTTTAAGGGCATTGAAAGTAAGCTGGACGGAAGAGGAAATTATACATTAGGTATTCAAGAGCAAATCATTTTCCCGGAAATAAATATTGATAATATTACTAAAATGTTGGGAATGAATATTACCTTTGTAACCTCTGCCAAAACAGATGAGGAAGGTTATGCCCTATTGAGAGAGTTCGGATTGCCTTTTAAAAACGCAAAAAAAGATTGATAAACTATGGCTAAGGAATCAATGAAAGCCCGCGAGGTAAAAAGAGCAAGACTCGTTGCCAAATATGCTGCTAAAAGAGAGCAGCTTAAGAAAGAAGGCAATTACGAAGCTTTGCAGTTATTACCAAAAAATGCATCTCCTGTTCGTTTGCACAATCGTTGTAAAATGACTGGTAGACCGAAGGGATACGTCCGTGTTTTCGGTATATCACGTATTCAGTTCAGAGAGATGGCTTCTGCCGGTTTAATTCCGGGAGTAAAGAAGGCTAGCTGGTAAATTTATTGTTAAATATTGTTCGGAGAATCCGAATCAATTTAATTTATTTTATATGACAGATCCAATTGCAGATTATCTGACAAGAGTGCGGAATGCGATAAAAGCGCAACATAGAGTTGTTGAGATCCCCGCCTCAAATCTCAAAAAAGAGATTACTAAAATCCTTTTTGAAAAAGGATATATTTTAAATTACAAGTTTATTGAAGAAGGACCTCGTGGTTCTATTAAGATTGCATTAAAATACAATCCGGTAGACAAAGTAAATGCTATTAAGAAGTTGATCCGTATCTCTACTCCGGGTTTACGTAAGTATGTCGGATACAAAGATATGCCACGTGTGTTGAATGGATTAGGTGTTGCAATTCTTTCTACCTCTAAAGGGGTAATGACAGATAAAGAAGCCCGTGATCTTAAGATCGGTGGCGAGGTTTTGTGTTACGTATATTAATGTAAGGAGGAAAGAAGAATGTCAAGAATAGGAAAATTACCCATTCATATACCGAGTGGAGTTACCGTAAATATTAAGGATTCGGTAGTTACCGTGAAAGGGCCGAAAGGAGAACTTTCTCAGACTGTGAATCCAGATATAACCGTAACAATTGAAAATAATAATATAGTGTTGACCCGTCCGACAGACGATATAGAGCATCGTTCATTGCATGGTTTGTACAGATCTTTGATCAATAACATGGTTATTGGTGTGTCTGAAGGTTACAAAAAAGAACTGGAGCTTGTCGGTGTAGGTTACCGTGCTTCCAATACAGGTCAGCTTCTGGACCTGGCGTTAGGGTACACACATAATATATATATGCAATTGCCTCCCGAAGTGAAGGTTGAAACGAAGAGCGAAAGGAATAAAAATCCTTTAATTCTTTTAGAGTCGGCTGACAAGCAACTTATTGGTCAAATATGTTCAAAAATCAGATCTTTCCGTATGCCCGAGCCTTACAAAGGAAAAGGTATCCGCTTTGTTGGGGAGGAAGTAAGAAGAAAGTCTGGTAAATCAGCAGGTAAGTAATCGTCAATTAATAAAGTACGAATATGGTAACGAAAGATCTAAGAAGAATAAAAATCAAATATAGAGTACGTAAAAAAATTTCCGGAACACCGGAACGTCCTCGTTTGAGTGTATTTAGAAGCAATAAGCAGATCTATGCGCAGGTGATTGACGATATTAACGGAAAGACCTTGGCTGCTGCATCTTCTCTGGGAATTGATACGAAAGCCCCCAAGAAAGAGATTGCTGCTAAAGTAGGTGAAGCTATCGCGGCAAAGTCGATTGAAGCTGGTGTTCAGACTGTAGTGTTTGATCGTAACGGATATCTTTACCACGGGAGAGTTAGAGAATTAGCTGAAGCTGCACGTAAGGGCGGACTTAAATTTTAATGACAATGGGCAAAGTAAATAATAGAGTTAAAACAACTACTGATCTTGAATTGAAAGACAGACTTGTTGCCATCAATCGTGTGACAAAAGTTACGAAGGGAGGACGAACCTTCAGTTTTGCTGCGATTGTTGTAGTTGGTAATGAAGATGGTATTGTAGGTTGGGGTCTTGGTAAAGCCGGTGAAGTTACTGCTGCTATTGCCAAAGGCGTTGAAGCTGCAAAGAAAAATCTTGTTAAGGTTCCTGTATATCGGGGAACAATACCTCACGAACAACTTTCTAAATTCGGTGGAGCTGAAGTATTTATTAAACCAGCCTCTCACGGTACTGGAGTTAAGGCCGGTGGTGCTATGCGTGCCGTTCTGGAAAGCGTTGGAATCACCGATGTGTTAGCTAAATCGAAAGGCTCTTCTAACCCTCACAACTTGGTGAAGGCTACTATAGCAGCTTTAAGTGAGTTAAGAGACCCTCTGACTGTGGCACAGAACAGAGGTATTTCAGTAGAAAAAGTATTCAAAGGTTAATTTGTTTTAGTATGGCAACTATTAAGATAAAACAAGTAAGAAGTAGGATCAAATGTCCGAAAGATCAAAAATTGACTTTGGATGCACTTGGTCTAAGAAAGATGAATAGAGTGGTTGAACACGAAGCTACACCTTCTATTTTAGGTATGGTAGAGAAAGTAAAACACTTGGTTTCAATTATTGAATAAGTAATAATCGATAAATAAAAAGGAGAATACTATATGGATTTGTCGAGTTTAAAACCTGCTGCAGGCTCTACTAAAACTGCAAAGAGAATTGGTAGAGGACCGGGTTCAGGATTAGGAGGAACTTCTACAAGAGGACATAAAGGAGCAAAATCACGTTCCGGATATTCAAAGAAAATCGGATTTGAAGGTGGTCAGATGCCTATACAGCGTCGTTTGCCTAAATTTGGATTCAAGAATATTAACCGTGTAGAATATAAAGCTATTAATGTAGATTTGCTGCAGCAAATGGCAGAAGCAAATAAATTGACTAAAATTGATTTGCAGACTTTAATAGACGCCGGTTTTATTTCAAAAAATCAGAATGTTAAGATTTTAGGAAACGGAACGATTTCTGTTAAATTGGAAGTAGAAGCTCATGCTTTTTCTAAAAAAGCAGAAGAGCTGATTCAAGCTGTTGGTGGAACCGTAGTTAAACTCTGATGTAATGAGAGCAATTGAAACCTTAAAGAATATCTGGAAGATCGAAGAGCTTAGAAATAAGATTCTGATAACGTTTTTATTTGTAGCAATTTATAGATTAGGAACTTATATTGTACTTCCAGGTATTGATCCAGCTTCATTAACAGCATTAAGAGCCCAAACTCGCGGTGGGCTTTTGGCGTTGCTTGATATGTTCTCTGGAGGTGCTTTTTCCAATGCTTCTATTTTTGCATTGGGAATTATGCCTTACATCTCAGCATCTATCGTGATGCAGTTATTGGCGATCGCAGTTCCTTCTTTCCAGAAATTGCAACGTGAAGGTGAAAGCGGAAGAAGAAAGATCAATCAATGGACACGGTATCTGACCGTTGCTATTCTATTGTTTCAAGGCCCTTCTTATCTGGTGAATCTCAATGTACAGCTTAAAGCTGCAGGTGCTGATTTAGCGGGTGGTCTCTGGTTTACGGTTTCATCTACGATTATACTTGCCGCAGGAAGTATGTTTATCCTTTGGTTAGGTGAACGTATTACAGATAAGGGAATCGGAAACGGTGTTTCGTTCATCATTTTGGTAGGTATCATTGCTCGTTTACCACATTCATTATTTCAGGAGTTCATATCCAGAACAAGTGAAAAAACCGGAGGTTTGGTGATGTTTCTTTTCGAACTCGTATTTTTGTTGCTGGTTATTGCAGGAGCAATTTTATTGGTTCAAGGAACGCGTAGAGTGCCTGTACAATATGCAAAGCGTATCGTAGGAAATAAACAATATGGCGGGGCCCGTCAGTACATTCCGTTAAAAGTGAATGCTGCGAATGTGATGCCGATTATTTTTGCTCAGGCTATTATGTTTATACCTATTACGATTGTAGGTTTTTCCAGTACGGAAGTAAGCAGTTTCTGGAGTGCATTTATGGATAATACAGGTTTCTGGTATAATTTCGTATTTGCTGTGTTAATCATCCTGTTTACTTATTTCTATACTGCAATTACAATTAATCCGGGTATGATGGCTGACGATCTGAAACGGAATAACGGATTTATTCCCGGAGTTAAGCCTGGTAAACATACAAAAGAGTATCTTGATTCTATTATGGATAAAATTACACTTCCCGGTGCTATCTTTCTTGCAATTGTAGCAATTATGCCTTCTTTTGCCAGAATTGCCGGTGTAAGTATGGAATTTTCTCAATTTTTTGGAGGAACATCTTTGTTGATCCTTGTAGGTGTTGTATTAGACACTCTTCAACAGGTAGAAAGTCATCTTTTGATGAGACACTATGATGGACTTCTTAAGTCAGGAAGGATAAAAGGCCGTGCAGGTCTGGTAGCTTGATATAGGGAATAAATAATGATATATCTTAAAACAGAGGAAGAGATTGAGTTGATGCGCCACGCAAATCGACTGGTGGGAAAAACACTGGGCGAAATTGCTAAGGTCATCGCTCCGGGTGTTACAACATTAGAACTGGATAAGGTAGCTGATACCTTTATAAGAGATAATGGAGCGCGCCCCTCTTTTCTGGGCTATTCCGGTTTTCCTAATTCAATATGTGCATCTGTAAACGAACAGGTTGTTCATGGAATACCATCTTCTTACAGACTTAAGGAAGGAGATGTCGTTTCGATAGATATAGGTACAGTTTTGAATGGTTACAATGGTGATTCAGCCTATACGTTTTGTGTAGGAGAGGTGAGCGAGGAGGTAAAGCGTCTTCTTAAAGCCACAAAAGAATCGCTGTATAAAGGAATTGAGGTTGCAGTTGAAAATAATCGAATAGGTGATATCGGTGCTACGATTCAGCATTATTGCGAAGAACGTGGTTACAGCGTAGTTCGCGAGTTGGTAGGGCATGGTATCGGAAAAGAAATGCATGAAGCTCCTGAAGTTCCGAATTACGGAAAAAGAGGCTATGGCCCTTTGTTGAGAAACGGCATGTGCATTGCAATAGAACCTATGATTAATATGGGATCGCGAAATATTGTTATAGAAAAAGACGGATGGACTGTCCGGACAAGAGACAAAAAGCCTTCGGCTCATTTTGAACATACGATTGCGATTCATAACGGTAAACCAGAGATTCTGTCAACATTCGAATATATAGAAGAAGTATTAGGAGAAGGAGAGTTTTAAAATATAATTTATATGGCTAAGCAAGCTGCTATTGAACAAGATGGAACTATAATTGAGGCATTATCGAATGCCATGTTTCGTGTTGAATTACAGAACGGACACGAAATAACAGCGCATATTTCAGGTAAGATGCGGATGCATTATATAAAGATTCTTCCCGGTGACAAGGTGAAAGTGGAAATGTCGCCTTATGATCTTACAAAGGGGAGAATATCATTCAGATATAAATGATAAAAACAATAATAATATGAAAGTAAGAGCTTCATTGAAAAAACGGACACCCGATTGTAAGATTGTTAGAAGAAAGGGTCGCTTATATGTGATCAATAAAAAGAATCCTAAGTATAAACAACGTCAAGGATAATTGACAATAAGCAAATATTCATAGAGATTATGGCAATAAGAATCGTTGGTGTAGATTTACCCCAGAATAAAAGAGGGGAAATAGCGTTGACTTATATTTATGGTATAGGTCGTAGCGGTGCGAACAAAATTCTGTCAAAGGCAGGAATTGATCGTGATATTAAAGTAAAAGATTGGACAGACGCTCAGGCTGCTGCAGTACGTGAAGTAATTGCAGAGAATTTCAAAGTTGAAGGAGACCTTCGCTCGGAAGTTCAATTAAATATTAAACGTTTGATGGATATTGGTTGTTACAGAGGTATCCGTCACCGTCTCGGTTTACCTTTGAGAGGCCAGCATACTAAAAATAATGCTCGTACGAGAAAAGGTAAAAAGAAAACTGTTGCTAATAAGAAAAAAGCTACTAAATAATAAGAGTTGATATGGCAAAGAAGACAGTCGCAACGAAAAAGAGAAATGTGAAAGTAGATGCTTTCGGACAAGCTCATATTCATTCCTCTTTTAACAACATCATCATCTCCTTGACAAATAGCGAAGGACAGGTTATCAGTTGGTCATCTGCAGGTAAGTTAGGATTCAGAAGTTCTAAGAAGAACACTCCTTATGCAGCTCAGATGGCAGCTCAGGATTGTGCAAAGGTTGCATTTGACCTTGGACTTCGTAAAGTTAAGGTATTTGTAAAAGGTCCGGGTAACGGACGTGAATCAGCCATTAGAACCATTCATGGCGCAGGTATAGAAGTTACTGAAATTGTTGATGTAACGCCGGTTCCTCACAATGGATGTCGTCCTCCTAAAAAGAGAAGAGTATAATCAATTAGTGTAGAGTAGACTTAAGGATTTATGATAGATTACATATCATCCTCTCTGTGATCGCGGCTGCATGATCTATGATTCTACTCACAATAAAAAAATCTATTAAAAATGGCTAGATATACAGGACCAAAAACAAGAATTGCCCGTAAGTTTGGTGAGGCAATTTTCGGAGCAGATAAAGTTCTTTCTAAAAAGAATTATCCTCCAGGACAGCATGGTAACGGACGTAAGAAGAAGACTTCTGAATATGGAATTCAGCTTCGTGAAAAGCAGAAGGCTAAATATACCTATGGTGTATTGGAAAAACAGTTCAGAAATCTCTTTGAAAAGGCCTCAAGAACTAAGGGTATTACGGGTGAGGTACTTTTGCAGTTGCTGGAATGCAGATTAGACAATGTCGTATTCCGTTTAGGTATAGCTCCTACACGTGCAGCTGCCCGTCAGTTAGTGTCGCACAGACATATTGTTGTTGACGGAAAAGTGGTTAACATACCTTCTTTCTCTGTTAAACCCGGACAAATTGTAGGGGTAAGAGAACGTTCTAAGTCGTTTGAAGTTATAGCTGATGCATTAGCTGGTTTCAATCATAGTAAATATCCTTGGTTAGAATGGGATCAGCCCCAGATGGCAGGTAAATTCCTCCATATTCCTGAGAGAGCTGATATTCCTGAAAACATAAAGGAACAATTGATCGTAGAATTGTACTCTAAATAATAAATAAACGTACATGGCAATTTTAGCATTTCAAAAACCTGAGAAAGTCTTAATGTTGGAGGCTGATAACTTTTACGGAAAGTTTGAGTTTCGTCCTCTCGAGCCTGGTTATGGTATCACTGTAGGTAATGCTCTGCGTCGCATTTTACTTTCTTCTCTTGAAGGTTTTGCGATTACATCTATTAAAATAGATGGCGTAGATCATGAATTTTCTACTATTCCGGGGGTAATTGAAGATGTTACCAACATCATTTTGAACCTTAAAAAAGTAAGGTTTAAAAAGATAGTGGAGGATGCCGAGAACGAACGCATAGTTATCAATATTTCTAAGAAAGATGTTTTTAAGGCAGGAGATTTGAATAATCAACTGACTTCGTTTGAAGTCCTTAATCCTGACTTGGAAATTTGTCATTTGGATGAAAACGCTCATATCAATATGGAATTATCCATAAAGAAAGGGCGGGGATATGTTCCGGCAGATGAGAATATGGAATCAAATATGGCTATAAATGAGTTGGCTATTGATTCTATTTTTACTCCAATTCGTAACGTAAAATACTCGGTAGAGAATTTTCGTGTAGAACAAAAAACAGACTACGAAAAGTTAGTTCTTGAAGTTTCTACTGACGGATCTATTCATCCGAAAGAAGCCCTCAAAGAGGCCGCTAAGATTTTGATTCATCATTTTATTCTTTTCTCTGACGATAAGATAGATATCGAACCGGTTGACGGAGACGGAAACGAAGAATTTGATGAAGAGGTGCTTAGAATGCGTCAACTATTGAAGAGCAAACTTTCTGATATGAATCTTTCAGTTCGTGCTCTGAATTGTTTGAAAGCTGCCGATGTCGAAACTCTGGGCGAGTTGGTTCGATTTAATAAGAATGATTTATTGAAGTTCCGTAATTTCGGTAAGAAATCACTGACAGAACTCGATGAACTTCTGGAGAATCTGAATCTGACCTTCGGTATGGATGTTTCGAAGTATAAACTTGATATTGATAAAGAGTAACGAAAATGAGACATAATAAGAAATTTAACCATTTAGGTCGTACCCATTCTCATCGTAGCGCGATGCTTTCCAATATGGCAACATCGTTGATTATGCATAAAAGAATCTTTACGACTACAGCTAAAGCTAAAGCTCTTCGTGTATATGTTGAGCCCCTGATCACAAAGTGTAAAGAGGATACTACCCAGTCACGTCGTATCGTGTTCAGTTATCTTCAGAATAAATATGCTGTAACAGAACTGTTCAGTGTTGTAGCTCAAAAAGTAGCGGATCGTCCGGGTGGATATACGAGAATCCTTAAAACGGGTAACCGTTTAGGTGATAATGCTGCCATGTGTTTTATTGAATTGGTAGACTTCAATGAAAACATGTTGAAAGAGAAGGTTGCTAAGAAAGCTACCAGAACAAGACGTTCAAAAAAGAAAGTCGAAGCAGCAGAGTCTGCCGCAGCACCAGCTCCGGCACCGGCGGCTGAAGAAGCATCAGCTCCAACAGAAGAAGCAACGAAAGAATAATAGATCGAATGTTTCGAAAAGGAGCCCGAAATTTCGGGCTCTTTTTTGCTTATAAAGGTTTTATTATCAATACTGGATTTTAATCTATGAGATTTGACGAATTGAATTTAAAAGAGCCTCTTCTGGAAGGATTAGACGCCATGAATTTTTATGAGACTACTCCTATTCAGGAATCTACTATTCCGCTTATTCTCGGTGGGAGAGATGTTATAGCCTGTGCCCAGACCGGGACAGGAAAGACTGCAGCTTATCTTCTTCCTATTATCAACGAACTCAGTGAAGGTAATCATCCGTCCGATGCGATTAATGCTATTGTTATGGCTCCTACACGTGAGTTGGCTCAACAGATAGACCAACAGCTGGAGGCCTTTGCTTATTTTTTACCGGTTACTTCAGTTCCTATATTTGGAGGAACGGACGGTGTTACATGGGAACAGCAGAAAAGGGGATTACAAATGGGTGCAGATGTTGTGATTGCAACGCCGGGACGTTTGCTTGCTCATCTGAATCTGGATTATGTGGATTTGTCGAGAACTTCTTATTTTATTCTGGATGAAGCCGACAGAATGTTGGATATGGGATTTTATGAAGATATTATGCAGGTGTATAAGCGCCTTCCAGAAAATGTCCAGACAATTCTTTTTTCAGCTACGATGCCGGCAAAAATCCGGGATTTTGCAAAATCCATCCTGAAAAATCCGGCAGAGGTGAAGATTGCAATTTCCAAACCACCAGAGACAATCATGCAGACTGCCATTATCTGCTGGGAGTATCAAAAGATACGTATTCTTGAAGATTTGTTTGCAAAGAGCCGTCCGGAGAGAGTTATTGTTTTCTCATCTTCCAAAATTAAGGTTAAAGATTTAACCGCTGCTTTGAAACGCTTAAAGTTTAATGTCGCAGAAATGCATTCTGATCTTGAGCAAATACAAAGGGAAGAGGTAATGAGGGACTTTAAGAATGGTCGTATCGATATTCTGGTTGCGACGGATATTGTTTCCAGAGGTATTGATATAGAAGATATTCGTTTGGTTATTAATTATGATATACCCCATGATCCGGAAGATTATGTGCATCGTATCGGCCGGACTGCCCGAGCTAACAATGAGGGAATGGCTATTACTTTCGTTTCGGAAGCCGAGCAAGGCAGGTTTTATCAAATAGAAAAATTCCTCGAAAAATCGTTGTATAAAATACCCGTACCATCTGAATTGGGTGATGTTCCGGCTTATCATCCCGAACAATATGACCGGAATCATGTACATAAATATTCCGGAGGTAAAAAACGGAATAATGGGAAACGGAAAAATCAAAATAACAGGCCAAAATCATCCGATACGGTTTAAATTTATTTTGTTATTATGAGCTTGCAGGGAGAATATCTAAAGAGGTATAGCTCCCTTTTTTGTTGTATATAGGTACTTCTTGTTTTTGAATTTTACACTTTTGGAAATATATGTTAACTACATCTGCAAAACATATTTAGTCTGCAAAACAATATATTTGTAATAACTGTTTTATATGTGTATTATAAAAAATGGAATGATATGGCAATAGCAGAAATTAAGGGAAGAGAAATTCTTGATTCCCGTGGCAATCCTACTGTTGAAGTAGAAGTATTTTTGTCTGATGGTGCTTTCGGACGGGCATCGGTTCCCTCCGGTGCTTCTACGGGAGAACATGAAGCATTAGAGTTAAGGGACAACGATCCGCAGCGTTATGGGGGCAAAGGAGTTCTTACTGCTGTTGAAAATATTAATGCTATTATTGCACCAGCTCTGAAATCGGCAAATCCGTATGATCAGATCGCAGTAGACCGACAGTTACTCGAATTAGACGGAACACCGACGAAATCTAATCTTGGGGCAAATGCTTTGCTCGGTGTTTCCTTGGCAGTGGCAAAAGCGGCTGCTGATTCGTTCGGAATGCCTTTATACCGTTATCTGGGAGGTACGCATGCTTATGTATTGCCTGTACCGATGATGAATATTATAAACGGAGGTTCTCATTCGGATGCCCCTATTGCATTTCAGGAGTTTATGATTCGTCCGGTAGGAGCCGAGTCATTCAAAGATGCTTTGCGCATGGGTGCCGAAGTTTTCCATACTTTGAAGAAAGTATTGCATAAAAGAAACCTGAGTACTGCCGTTGGTGACGAAGGCGGTTTTGCTCCGGCTTTAAAGGGACCTGAAGATGCATTGCAGTCTATAATGGCTGCAATTGAAGAGGCTGGTTATGTACCCGGTGAAGATATTACGATTGCTTTAGACTGTGCTGCTTCCGAATATTATAAGGATGGCTGGTATGATTACACAAAATTTGAAGGAAAACAGGCTCCCGTACGCGATCGGGCAGAACAGATCGAATATCTTGCATCTTTAGTAAATCAGTTTCCGATCGATTCGATAGAAGACGGTATGAGTGAGAACGATTGGGAAGGCTGGCGTCTTCTGACTGAAACGATAGGAGATCGTTGCCAATTGGTTGGTGATGACTTGTTCGTTACGAATGTAGATTTCCTTCGTAAAGGAATACAGGAAAAATGTGCTAATTCGATACTTATAAAGGTAAATCAGATCGGAACTCTTACAGAGACGATGCAAGCTATAGAGATGGCACAAAGAAATGGTTATACGACAATTACCTCACATCGTTCGGGAGAAACGGAAGATTCTACTATCGCCGATATTTCCGTAGCGACAAATGCAGGGCAAATTAAGACCGGTTCTCTGAGCCGTTCGGACCGTATGGCTAAATATAATCAGCTGCTTCGTATCGAAGAAGAGTTAGGTGCTTCTGCACAATATGGCTTTCCGAAGATCGTGTAAGTACTATTTAGATTTAATTTGAATGGTCAGGCATTATCTTATTGGTTATGCTTGACCATTTTATTCATTATGACTATGAAGAAAAAGTGGGGCCTCACGACCATTATTTTACTATCATTATTCCTAGGGATCTTTTGTGGACTGGCAATAAATATTTTTGATAAAGGGAATGTTCTGGACCAGACGCTTTTGGAATATTTTCTACGTCCTGTGGGGCAGATGTTTATTGCTGCCCTCAAAATGCTCGTCGTGCCTCTCGTTTTCATTTCTATAGTATGCGGGGCTGCTTCGCTGGGAGATATTAAACGTGTGGGCGCCATTGGTGGGAGCGCTTTGTTTTTTTATCTTTTTACGACAGCAATCGCTATCTCGGTTGCGTTGTGTATCGGTGAGTGGGTGTCTCCCGGAATAGGGGTAACACTCGGAAATCTTTCTTCACAACAACCTGTGCAGTTGATGGACAGTGCGTCTGCCGTTGATTTGCCTTCTATGCTTGTAAATATAATTCCCGATAACCCGATTCAGGCTTTGGCAACGGGAAATATGCTGGCAATTATATTCTTCGCTCTTTTCATAGGTATTACCCTTTCTATACTCGGACAGAAAGTAAAACATGTGCTGACTTTGTTTATCGAACTGAACGAGGTTATGATGAAGATGATCGACCTCATTATGAAAGCGGCTCCGGTTGGTGTTTTTGCGCTTGTTACGGTTGCTTTCGCTGGTGTCGGCTTTGATCTCATGTATGGGCTTGGAAAGTACTGTTTAGCCGTGCTTTTGGCTTTGCTTATTCATTTTGCAGTTACGTATGCTCTTCTTTTAAGAGCTATAGGAGGTGTAAATCCATTTGTTTTTTTCCGTAAATATATAAATGTTTTGTCTTTGGGTTTTTCAACAGCTACCAGTAATGCAACTATTCCGTTGGCCATAGAGACGCTGGAAGATCGCATAGGGGTAAGTAAAAGTATTGCATCGTTTACTATTCCGCTGGGAGCGACTTTAAATATGGACGGTACTGCTATTATGCAAGGTGTCGCTGTTGTTTTTATTTCCCAGATTTATGGGGTTGAAATGACTTTAGCGCATTTTCTCACGGTTATCGTTACCGCGACAATAGCTTCGGTCGGGACGGCAGGAATTCCGTCTATCGGGCTTATCACACTTTCTATGGTGCTTACATCTATCGGGCTTCCGGTGGAGGGTATCGCTCTTATTATGGGAGTAGATCGTTTACTGGATATGGCGCGTACGTCTGTCAATATTACCGGTGATGCAGTGTGTTCCATTATTATAGCGAGGAAGACCGGAGCGCTTGATGAAAAAATCTATTATGGCAAACAATAGAATCTGAAGGTATTTTTTAAGTCAAAGAGCCGCGAATTATTATTAATATTCGCGGCTCTTTGCATATATTCTAAAGGCTGATTAGAATCTTTTTTCTTTAATACGTGCTTTTTTACCGGTCAGGCCACGTAAGTAATATAATTTAGCACGACGTACTTTACCGATTTTATTTACTTCGATGCTGTCAATAAACGGTGATTCGAGAGGAAAGATACGCTCTACTCCGACATTGTCGGACATTTTACGTACAGTAATGCGTTTTTTCTCTTCACTTCCGGAAATGCGGATTACTATTCCCCTGAATTGCTGGATACGTTCCTTATTGCCTTCTTTAATACGATAAGCTACGGTTATCGTATCTCCACTTTTGAATTTAGGATGCTCTTTGTTTGTAGAGAATGCCTGTTCTGCAATTTTAATTAAGTCCATTTTATAGCTTTTTTAATTGTTTGAATTTGAAAACGCAATGTTGCAGGAATCTACCTGAAGAGATTGCGCAAAGCGGTTGCAAAGTAACGAATAAAATATCTATTTCACAACTCTTTAGGCTATATTTTTTGGAAGAGTAATCGGTATACATTGTGTGAATCGCCTGAATTATGTATTTTTGAATGATTAATAGGAGTGCTTATATGCGAAAAATATTTTGGTGCGGATTGTTGTTGTTATATTCGTTTTTTCTTTCCGCTCAGATTCCGAAAGTAAATATATATTCAAAAGTTGATCCGGTTGCCATGGAGGCGTGGGCCGATTCTGTTTTTGATACGATGACTCTCGATGAGCGTATCGGGCAACTTTTTATGGTAGTCGCAGAACCAAAGCTGAATAGCCGTAACATGCAGAAAATAGAACGATATGTTTCAGAGCTGAAAGTTGGTGGAATTCTTTTCTCGAAAGGAAAATTGGAAGAACAGGCGAGAGTTACAAACCGTTGTCAGGAGATGTCTAAAGTGCCTCTTTTGATTTCACTGGACGGAGAGTGGGGTTTGGCTATGCGTCTGGAACCAGTAGTCCGTTTTCCCCGGAATATGATGCTGGGGGCCATAGAAAATAATGAATTGATATCGCTTTACGGAAAAGAGGTCGGCCGGCAATGCAAAGAGATGGGGATTCAGATTAATTTTGCACCTGTACTGGATGTAAATGTAGCTCCTGAGAATCCGGTTATCGGAATGCGTTCTTTCGGAAGCGATCCAGAGAATGTCATGCGTAAAGGATTGGCTTATTCGAAGGGACTCGAAGAAACTGGGATTCTTTCCGTGGCGAAACATTTTCCGGGGCATGGCGATACAAATGATGATTCCCATTATACTCTTCCGGTTATTCCCCATGACCGTAAACGCTTGGAACAGGTAGAACTGTATCCTTTCCGTGCCTATATAAACGAACGTTTGTCAGGTATTATGACAGGTCATTTGTATATTCCGGCTTTGGATTCGGGCTCATTAATGCCGTCGTCACTGTCCCGTAAGATTGTTACTGATTTGCTTCAGAACGAATTAGGGTTTCAAGGGATTTGTTTTACCGATGCTTTAATGATGAAAGGATCGGGGAGTACGGATGTTTGTGTACAGTCTCTTCTTGCTGGTAATGATATTTTATTGAGCCCTGCCGATCCTTTGAAAGAATTTGCTTCTGTCAAAAGGGCTGTAGATAGCGGTTATATCGGTGTCGATTTAATTGAAGCAAAGTGTCTGAAAGTCCTCAAATTGAAATATGCGTTAGGTCTGCAGAATTATAAATCCATAGAATTGAAAGGTTTGGCAGAGCGTATTAATTCCTCCGATGCCGAATGGCTTGCCCGGAAGTTAAATGCCGAGGCAATAACGTTATTGAAGAATACTGATCGGGTAATCCCACTGAAAGAGCTGTCTAAAGTATCTACAGCTTCGTTGTCTTTAGGAGAGTCTTCTCCGTCTATATTTCAGGATGCAATGCAACGTTATACCAGTATCCCGTCTTATTCTCTTGCTCCCAAATCAGATGCAAAGAAGGTCTCGGAAATTTGCCGGTTATTGAAAAAATACGATCGTATAATTTTAGGTGTCCATTCGTCCCGTTCCGTGATACCTGCCGAGTTAGAGAAATTGTTGGCAACAAAGAAGGTAACGGTGGTCTTTTTTCTGTCTCCTTATTTAATTAAGCGATTCGATAAAATAGACCGTTCTGCCGAGGCTGTAATTCTTGCCTATGAAAATACATCTTTTGCTCAGGATTGTGCCGCTCAGTTAGTTTTTGGAGGAATACCGGCAAAAGGAAAGCTTCCGGTCGATTTGCCGAGTTACCCTTTAGGTGCTGGAGAAATGACGGAGCAGGTTCGTTTGGGTTATAATTTGCCTCAGGAAGTCGGGCTATCATGGCAGAAGTTGGATGAGATAGATAAAATTGCACGCGAAGGAATTGCAGAGCGCGCTTATCCCGGTTGCCAGATTCTCGTGGCCAGAAAAGGTGTGGTTATATATCAGAAAGCTTTCGGTGCTTTTGATTATGATTCTATACGTATGGTTACCTTGAACGATTTGTATGATGTTGCATCTGTTACCAAGGCTGTAGCGACAACTCCGGCTTTAATGATGCTTTATGATCAAAAAAAATTTAAGCTGAATGATCCCATAAGTCAATTCTTACCGGTATTATCTCATACAAATAAAAGCGATATTACTTTCCGGGATTTGCTTTTCCATCAGTCCGGATTGCCTGCTTTTATTCCGTTTTACCGTATGGCAATCGATCCGGAAAGTTATAAGGGCGCTTTTTTTTCATCTGTGAAAACGCCGCTTTATCCTGCAATGGTAGATAAAAATTATTATGCTCGTACGGATTATGAATTCAAGCCACATTTGTGTACTCGTAAACAGAAACCGGAATATATTTTCAGGGTTTCGGATTCCTTGTTTATATGTCCAGCTTTCAGAGACTCCGTATTTGCTTCGATTGCTGCTGTCCCACTTAAATCGAAAGAATATCGTTACAGTGATTTGAATTTTATTTTGCTCGGGGAGGCTGTTTCCAAAATGGCGGAAGAACCAATAAATGAATATCTGGAACAGCAACTTTATGCTCCGCTTGGAGCATCCCGGACTCTTTACCTTCCTCTTTCAAAGTTTTCAGTCGAATGTATTATCCCGACCGAAGAAGATCGTTTTTTGCGGAAACAGTTATTACAAGGTTATGTAAATGACGAATCTGCTGCCTTTCTGGGTGGAGTGGCAGGGAACGCCGGGTTGTTTTCAAATGCAAATGATCTTGCGAAAATATCCCAGATGTATTTGAACGGTGGAACGTACGGAGGTGAAACTTATGTGGCAAAAGAGACCTGTCGTCTTTTTACCCAGGCAAAAAGCCCGGTTTCAAGAAGAGGTCTGGGGTTTGATAAGCCAGATGTGTTGTCTCCCAAGAAAAGTCCGGTGCCGAATGGGCTTCCGGGTTCTGTGTACGGGCATACCGGATTTACAGGGACATGTTTTTGGATAGATCCGGATAATGAATTGATTTATATATTTCTGTCGAACAGAGTTTATCCGACGAGAACAAATAAGAAGCTGACGCAAATGAATATAAGAGGGCGTATTCATCAGGCAATATATAATGCTATTGAATAGGACTCTGAGTTTATAGCCGGCTGTAATCTTATATGTTTTGAAGGAGTTGTCTTTATAATAGTATTGTGATGAGAAAAGGAGTTTTTTTATTTATTTTCCTGATATCTTCGGCTTTTTCCGGAGTGATAAAATCCGAGACCTTTACAGGCTGTGCTTTTTCCGTTGTAGAAACGAAAAATGATTCGGTAAGTGCATTGAGTGCCGTATTGTATTCTTCGGGATATGATTTGTCCTCCATAGAGGAGCTTAAAGTACGGGGAGAACTTGCCGATGTCGATTTGCATTTGATGAGAGACAGTATGCCTCAGTTGAGAATAGTAGATCTTTCGGAAGTTCATCTGGAAGATAACCGGTTATCGGATAAGGTGTTTATGAATAAAGAGACGTTAGAAGCCGTTAAGCTTCCGGAAACTTTGCAGTCGATCGGATGGCTTACGTTTGTTGGTTGTAAAGCATTGGAAAATGTCGATTTTTTATCTTGCAAGAATCTGCAGATTATCGGTAAACTCTCTTTTTCGGGCTGTGGCTTGAAGGGTGATTTGGTTTTGCCCCCTTCAGTTACGACAATAGAAGATTATGCATTTTATGGTGACAACCGATTGAAAAGCGTTCGTTTGCCGGCCTCTTTGGTTACAATAGGAGAGTTGGCATTTAAGGATTGTACGCAATTGGAGATTCTTCTGACTGAACAGGTCGAACCGATTGCTTTAAGTAGTAATATCGGAGCGAAAGGTGTTGTTTTGCAGGTTCCTAAGAAGGGTATAAAGGCTTATAAGAAGGCGAAGGTTTGGAAGGATTGCAGGATCAGTGCGTCAAAATAAAAAAGAGCCTTGAAATTTCAAGGCTCTTTTTTATTTTGGGGTTATTCTGTCTTTAGTTTGATCTTTTCCAAATAGCAATGAAGCTGATGAATCCCAATATAATAACAGCAAGCCCGGTAAGCAACAATGCGTTACTTGTTGTTCCCATTAGAAAAGGTGTTACTAAAATCGCTACACCAATGAGTATGATAATTACTCCGATGTACTTTACAAATTCGCTCATAATGTGATTATTTTATATTGTTTTTTTTGCTTCTTGGTATTTGTTCGCAAATAAAGCAATTAAATGTCTAACGAGGAAATATTTTTTTATAAAAATGGTTTCCGGACGCGAATTTGTTTTGGTTAAAGACGAAATAAAATGATCAGATTATTACCTTTGTTATCTCATTCAAATGACATAAGTATGGTGAAGCGAGTTTTAAGGTTTCTTTATCAGTGGTTGATTTTTCTCCCTCTGTTTTTGCCTCTTACTATTCTTACGGCACTTGTTACGATGATTGGCTGCTGGTTAGGCGGAGAACGTATTTTTGCCTATTATCCGGGAATGATCTGGTCTAGGCTGACCTGTTGGCTTGCTCTTTGTCCCGTACATGTAAAGGGGAGGGAGAAACTGCATAGACACCAATCTTATGTTTTTATTGCAAATCACCAAGGTGCATTCGATATATTTCTTATTTATGGATTCTTGGGATTTCCGATAAAGTGGATTATGAAAAAAAGTTTGAAAAGTATACCTTTTGTGGGGACGGCATGTGAATCGGCCGGATTTATTTTTGTCGATAATTCATCGCCAAAAGCTGCGGCAAATACCATTGCTGTTGCAGAAAAGAAACTTACGAGAGGAGCTTCTCTTATGATCTTTCCCGAAGGGGCACGGACACCTGACGGGCATATGCACCGGTTTATGAAGGGAGCTTATCAGATGGCTATTGATTTGAAATTGCCTATTGTCCCCATAACTCTGAACGGTCCGTATGAGGTGCTTCCGATAGGTCATTTTTTAATTAATCCTCATAAACTTGAATTAATTATTCATGATCCGTTGCCGATAGAGTCTTTTACGCATTCCGATATTCCTGAAATGATTACTACTACACGGAACATTGTTGCCGACGGACTTTGGGAAAAGTACAGGGATGATGTTACAGATTCCACTTCTTCAACCACGCGAAAATAATATTGTAAACTTTGTCTCGAACTCGTTTTATCGATAAAATCAGATCATGTTTCCCGCCATCGACTGTTTGTATCGTGACATCCGGACCGAGTTTTTTTGCGTATTTTTGAATATCTCTCGTATCCAGTACGATGTCATGCGTTTGATATGCTTCGTTCCATTTCTTGTCCTCGGGCATGGATGCTGAGGAGCATAATACAAGTACCGGGATATTGATGGATAATCCCTTCTGGAGTTCACCTTGCGCTTTGTCGATAGCTCTGATCCAGCCCATAGTCATATCATTACCATCTCTTTTTTTCTGCAAATCGTAGTCCCATTCTCCATGTTCGCTTTTGTGAAGACTCGCTCCGTATTGCGATTTGGACGCTTTCATGGCAATGGCTCTCGGAAAATATTTTCCAAGCCATGCGACTACAGGTATACCGATATTTTCCAGAAAAGGGGAGAGATACCAATCGAAAAACGGGCTGTTGAGAACGAGTGCAGAACAAGGGGGCTCATTCTTTTTGTCGTTTACGTAAAGAGAGGTAATGAGACCTCCGGTCGAATGGGCGGAAAGGATAATTTCCGAATGTCCTTCGCTGCGTATAATTGCCAAAGCAGAGTCAAGATCCGGAAAATATTCGCGGATGTCCATGACGAAAAAGGGTGTTTGATGCGGTAGGATAGAGCGTCCGTATTTACGGAGGTCGACGGCATAAAAGTCATAGCCGTGCTTGCTATATTCATAGGCCATTTCCTTTTGAAAAAAGTAGTCGTTGAAGCCGTGTACATATAAAACGGCTTTTTCCGACGGAGTATTCCTATATTTAATAAGTGTGCTTATTACTTTTCCGTCGTAATCGTCTTCCATTACCATCGTGCGTGCCAGGAAATCCTTTCCTAATATATCTTCGTGATATTGGGCTGCCGATATATAAGAAACGGAAACAATACAGCTGATAAACAGTAATAAAATGCCTTTTTTCATAGAGCCGGGAGTTAAAGGATTCCTGTCTTTTACAAATAAACAGGGGAAATATTGATTTGTAAAAATGTTTTTTTTACCTTTGCACCGCTAAATTACTTATTAATAATTTATTATCAAACAGAGTTTTATGAACAATTACGAAACCGTTTTCATTTTAACTCCCGTTTTGTCTGATGTTCAGATGAAGGAAGCGGTAGAAAAATTCAAAGCTCTCTTGGTTGCAGAAAAAGCCGAGATAGTGAATGAAGAGAATTGGGGCCTGCGTAAGTTGGCTTATCCGATTCAGAAAAAATCGACAGGGTTTTACCAGATGATCGAATTTAAGGCAGACCCTTCGGTAATTGAAAAATTAGAAGTGAATTTCCGTCGTGACGAACGTGTAATTCGTTTCTTAACATTCAAGCAAGAGAAATTTGCTGCAGAATATGCTGCAAAGAGACGTAGTATGAAATCTAAAGTAAAGGAGGATTAAGCTATGGCAGTAACGAATCAATCGGAGATCAGATATTTGACACCTCCCACGGTAGATGTAAGAAAGAAAAAGTATTGCCGTTTTAAAAAGAGCGGAATTAAGTATATCGACTATAAAGATCCCGAATTCCTGAAGAAATTCTTGAATGAACAGGGTAAAATTCTTCCTCGTCGTATAACCGGTACTTCGTTGAAGTTCCAACGTCGTATTGCGCAAGCTGTGAAAAGAGCTCGTCATTTGGCATTGCTCCCTTATGTAACCGATTTGATGAAATAATAAAAAAGGAGGAAAGAAACTATGCAAGTTATTCTGAAAGAAGATATCATCAATTTAGGCTATAAAGACGATATAGTAACGGTAAAAGATGGTTACGGACGTAATTATCTGATTCCGGAAGGCAAAGCGATCATTGCATCGGAAAGCGCAAAGAAAGTTTTGGCTGAGAACTTGAAACAACGTGCCCATAAGCTGGAAAAAATTAAAGCAGATGCCGTTGAATTAGCTCAGAAACTTAATGGCCTTACTTTGACAATAGGTGCGAAAACAAGTTCGACAGGAACGATTTTCGGTTCAGTGACAAATATTCAGGTGGCGGAAGCTCTTGAAAAGGAAGGTCACAAAATAGACCGTAAGATTATTTACATTAAAGAAGCTATTAAAGAAGTTGGAAATTACAAGGCAGTTATTAAATTGCACAAGGAAGTTGCGGCTGAAATAGCTTTGAATGTTGTATCTGAATAATTTATTCCTATTAAATAAAAAAGAGTCATCTGAAACCAGATGACTTTTTTTATGTCTTGTTTTTAAGTCTTTGTAATTTGTAATATAAGCAATAAAAAAGAGCCTGTTTTTACAGACTCTTTTACTCAATTGTGGATCAGTGATTTTACTGAGCATTGTTAGCGGTAGAGTCAACTGAAACAGTTTCTTCAACCACTGTTGTTTCTTCGACTACCGGAGCTTCTGTAACTTCTTCAGTAGCAGGTGTTTCTGCAACTTCCTGATTTGTTTCTGCTTTGTTTCCACAAGAAGCGAATGATACAGCAACTGCAATAGCAGCAAATAAAACTAACTTTTTCATTTCCGTAAAAATTAAACTTTTGTTATATAGTTACTTTTGCCTTCTATCTCAGAAGACGCGGCAAAGGTAACCACTTTATCTATATGTTGTATAACATTTGGGATAATTTTTTTGTTTGGAAATTTAATTTTGATAAAGGTAGCGTTTAATACTTTTTTTAGGCGTTTTTTCGAACTCGTTGGGGAAGAGCTGGAACGATGATACTGTTTCGTATGGGGCAACTATCTTATTGAGTTTTAGTCTGTTATCTTCCATTATCTCTGAGACCTTTTCTGTCGAGATACCATCGGTGTCCATAGCGTCCAAATCGGGATATATCAAAGCTACAAGTTTACCATTTTTTTCTATTATTAAACTTTCGTTTACGTAAGGGAGATTATTCAATTTAGCTTCGATTTCTTCCGGATAGATATTCTGGCCACTGGCTCCCAGAATCATGGTTTTACCGCGTCCGCGGATAAATATTCTGTTATTCAGGTCGATTGTACCCAGGTCACCGGTTTTCAGCCAACCGTCTTTTGTGAAGACAGCTTTTGTTGCTTCCGGATATTTATAATATCCTTTCATTACATTTTCTCCCTTTACCTGGATTTCACCGACTGTTTTGTATGGATCTTCGGAGTCAATACGCACTTTCATGATTCCTTTTAAAATCTGTCCGCACGATCCGGGGATAAAATCGTAATGATGATCGTAACTGATAAGAGGTGCGCATTCTGTCATTCCATAGCCGACAGTAAACGGAAATTTTATTTTGTAAAGGAAGTCTTCTACTTCTTTATTTAATGCAGCTCCCCCTATGATTACTTCGCAGAAGCGTCCGCCCATTGCGTCGATCAGTTTTTTTCTGATCTGGGCATAAATCCGGTTATCCAGAAATGGAATATTGAGAGCTACGCGCATGATTGGCCTACTGAGTGCAGGAATGATCATTTTGCGGTATATTTTTTCAATAATGAGGGGTACTGTTATGACAATGTGCGGTTTGACATCAGCTAAAGCTTTCATCAATATTTTTGGAGACGGAACTTTGTCCAGCAAAGTTACATGTGCTCCTACCGCGATAGGTAATATAAAATTAAATGCACAACCGTATGCATGTGCCAAAGGAAGGAAAGAGAGTGCTTTTTCCCCTTTTCTTAAAACGTCGAGTGTTTTGGCATAGGTTACATTACCAGCCAGGTTATTGCCGGTCAGCATTACACCCTTGCTGAAACCGGTAGTGCCGGAGGTATAGTTGAGCAGGACTATCGTATCGTTGTGTTGATTAATATATTTGACACTTTCAGGAGAAAATCCTTTTGGATAGGCTTTCTGGAAATAGGTGTCAAGATTTTCGTGAATGGATGCTATTTGTTCACCCTTTTTCTGATAAATGCAACTGTTATCATTGATGGAGAATGCAGCTCTTATCCCTTCGATGTTTTCTTCATCGATATTTTCCCAGATGTTATCGCTACAGAAAAGCAGTACGGAATCGGAATGATTCAATATATGCTGTATGTCGTTAGAGTGGAAATCCTGAAGGATCGGAACGGTAACGGCTCCGTAAGTGATTGTAGCCATGTACGTTATGCACCAACGTATGTTGTTTTTTCCGACTAAAGCTATTTTATCTCCTTTCCGGATTTTGCATTCCTTGAATAGCAGATGTAGCCGGGCTATTTCCAATGCATATTCTCCGTAAGTAATAGTTTCTTTAGTCGAGTAGTTGGAGAGTGCAGGAAGATTCCAGTTTTCTTTGAAACTTTCCTCATATATTTTTATGAAGTTCTCTTTTACCATAACTGTAACGGCACAAAAAAATATTTAATGTGCAAAAGTACGCTCTTGCTTTTATATATACAAGAGAATGATGCACAAAAAGTGTCTTTTTGTGCTTTGTGCTTTGCCGTTTTTACGAATACTGCGAATTAGCGAAGTTTTCGTTACATTTGTGGTTCAGAAGAGTAATAAAATAATTGATTCTACTTTGTTTAAAGGGAAAAAGATATTATATGCGACGTTAGGTTGCAAATTGAATTTTGCTGAGACTTCAACAATCGGGAGAGCATTGGAAAAAAGAGGGGCGGTATCGGTGAAAAAAGGGGAGCTGGCGGATATTTGTATTATCAATACCTGTTCGGTGACCGACCTTTCCGATAAAAAATGCCGTCAGACGATCCGTCGTTTAATAAAAAATCATCCCGGTGCCGTCGTTGTGGTGACCGGTTGTTATGCACAATTGAAACCGGAAGAGGTGTCTGCTATTGATGGAGTCGATCTGGTGCTGGGCAACGGGGAAAAGCTGAATATTGAGTCTCATATGCAGGATATCCTGAATAAAGTGGAACAACGGAAAATCATTACCACCTCTTGTCAGGATATACGGGATTTTGCTCCCTCCTTATCGAAAGGAGACGATCGCACACGTTATTTTTTGAAGATTCAAGACGGATGCAACTATTATTGTTCCTATTGTACGGTTCCTTTTGCCCGGGGAAACAGTCGTAATGGATCCATTGACGCATTGGTAAAACAAGCGTATGAGGTTGCGGATTCCGGAGGTAAAGAAATTGTATTGAGCGGTGTGAATATCGGTGATTTCGGAAAAAGTACGAATGAGAGCTTTTTTGATTTGATACGTCGCCTTGATGAAGTGGAGGGAATCGAGCGGTTCCGCATATCTTCCATTGAACCGAATCTTTTAAAAGATGAGATTATTGAATTCGTAGCAGCATCAAAGCGTTTTGCTCCTCATTTTCATATTCCCCTTCAATCGGGAAGCGATGCAGTTTTGAAATTGATGCGCCGACGTTATGACACCGCGCTTTTTGCGCAGCGTATCGGTAAAATCAAAACGTTGATGCCGGATGCTTTTGTCGGTGTGGATGTGATCGTCGGTATGCGCGGAGAAACAGATGCTTTTTTTGAAGAGAGTTATCGTTTTATCGATTCTTTGCCGGTTTCGCAATTACATGTTTTTTCTTATTCGGAGCGTCCGGGGACCGATGCTTTAAAGATCGATCATGTGGTTTCTCCGGAAGAGAAACAGCTCAGAAGTATTCGTTTACTTTCCCTTTCGAAAAAGAAGTTATCTGAATTTTACGATTCACAGGTCGGAAGAGTGGTGAATGTGTTATTTGAACATACGCCTAAGAATGCTCTCATGTGCGGTTTCAGCGGTAACTATGTACGCGTCGAAATGCCGTACGATGAAACGCTGATTAACCGGATAAGCCGGATAGTTTTGGAGAAAGTAGATTCGGAAACCGGTTTTTTTAAAGGACTAAAAGTTGAATAAGATGCTTTATTATTTTGTATATGCTGTAAATAAAGTTATTGCTTTGCTGCCTTTACGGGTTTTGTATTTTTTTTCAGATATGCTCTTTCCTCTGGTATATTATGTGGTGAGATACCGGCATAAGGTTGTACATCGTAATCTCAAAGCTTCTTTTCCCGAATATACGCCTGTACAAATAAAAGAGCTCGAGAAGGAATTTTATCATCATTTTTGTGATTACATGGTTGAGACGATCAAACTTTTTCATTTTTCCGATAAGGAGATGAAGGTTCATTTACGTTTTGAGGGTCTGGACCTGGTACAGCGTCTTTATGATGAGGGACGTTCCGTATTGATGTTGCTGGGACACTTTGGAAACTGGGAATGGGTGTCTTCGTTGGGAATGCATATACCGTTGGGATATGCAGGTGGTCAGATTTACCGGCCATTGAAAAATAAGACATTCGACCGGCTTTTTCTGACGTTGCGTTCCCGTTTCGGGGTACGTAGTATTGCAAAAGTTGATACGCTCCGGGCTATTATGGAATATAAAAGGGAAGGACAACTTTTTTTTATCGGTGTTATGGCCGATCAGACTCCGTCCGAAGCAAATATTCATTACCGGACTCTCTTTTTGCATCAGGATACTCCTGTTTTGAGTGGAGTGGAGCGGATTGCGAAGAAAGTGGATACAGCGGTTCTCTATCTGGATGTGTGTAAGGTAAAGCGAGGCTATTATGTATGTACGTTCAAATTACTGAGCGAGCATCCGAAAGAGACATCGGAATTTGAAATAACGGAAAAATATATGCGGGAAATGGAGAAAACCATATTACGCCAGCCTGCATATTGGCTGTGGACTCATAAAAGATGGAAATACAGCCGGATCCAAAATCCAGAAGCGGTATGCTGACAACGTCTATTATCTTATTAAACTGGAACGGTAAGGAGCTTCTGGAGCATTTTATGCCTTCTGTCATGAAATGCTGTGCTGCGGATAATGTACGCATTGTAGTGGCTGATAATGCTTCAACGGATGACTCTGTCTCTTTCCTGAAAGAGAATTATCCTTCGGTAAAGATTCTTGCTTTTGATCGTAACTATGGTTTTGCCGAAGGCTATAATAAAGCGATAGAGATAATAGATTCTGATTTTGTCGTGTTGTTGAATACGGATGTCGAGGTTACCGAAGGGTGGTTGAGTGCTCCCCTCGACTTGTTGCTCCGTAATCCGGAAATTGCGGCGGTACAGCCTAAAATCAGATCGTTTCGTGCTAGGGGCTTTTTTGAATATGCAGGGGCTGCCGGAGGATTTATGGATAAATGGGGGTATCCTTTTTGCAGGGGTAGGTTGTTCTCTACGATAGAGAAGGATAAAGGACAGTACGATAATGAATGCGAACTTTTCTGGGCGAGCGGTGCCTGTATGTTTTTGCGTCGCTCCTGTTTTTTGGAAGCCGGAGGTTTCGATGCCTCTTTTTTTGCTCATCAGGAGGAGATCGATCTCTGCTGGAGATTGAAAAACAAAGGGTATAAAATCTTCTATACACCTGATTCAATCGTTTATCATATGGGGGGAGCAACGTTGGATTCTTCTAATCCGCGAAAAACATTCCTGAATTTCAGAAATAATCGTCTGATGCTTTATAAAAATCTTGCAAAAAACGACCGCAGACGAGTCTTTTTTGTACGTTATTGGTTGGATGCCGCAGCAGCAATGGCCTTTCTCTTTTCCGGAAAAGTAGCAGATGCATGGGCTGTTTTCCGGGCTTATGTTGTATTTAATAAAGATAAAAAGACTTATAACGATAATGGAATAACTAAATATCCGCTGAAAAAATTTCTTCAGGTATATCAGAAATCGATAGTTTTCAGTTATTATTTAAAAAGAAAAAAAAGATTCACGGATTTGTTTTCCGATACTATGGCTGGTCGTTAACCCTTTTATTCCCAAAGGGCTTTAAACTCTTCCGCATTACCGCTTATCAGAATAGCGGATTCTTTTATGTCTGCACCGATAGGTGGTATTTGTTTTGCTATTTTTAATTGTAATTCGGTTATAGATGAATAGTCATTTACCAGTCGTTTGACGATCCGTCCTCCTACATGTTCCAGTAAAGCAGAGGGAAATGCCATTTCTTCTTTGATAAGGTTAAACAGTCCGGCATAGCTGATCGTGTTACCGAGATCATCGTCGAGCATAGCTTTTGTGAAATCCGTAGATATTTCCAGGTCCACGACAAACCAGTTACCTATTATGCGTTCTTGGTTATCGACTCCGTGACGGGCGAAGAAACGCATCTCGTTCAGCTGAATTTTATTTTTCATCGTCTTTTTGTATTACTGCAAAGGTATTATCTGCTTTTATAAGAAGCAATGAATTTATTATAAAACTTGCCTTATCGTGTTTACTTGTAAAAATATAGAGTTTCGTCATGATTGTTTCAAATGATTCTATCCGGATGCTTATGCTAAGACTTGTTATTATTTAGATGCTGTTTTGCAGAGATAGAAAAATACTCTACATTTGTAGAAATGTAGTTTTAGAATAAAGAATAAATTATGCTGAATATGAAACAATCCGGTTCACAGACCAATAGTCATAATACTCTGTCTGCGGGCACGATTATCCGGGGTGATGTGTATGCAGAAGAAGATTTAAGGGTGGATGCTCAGGTTGAAGGAAATATTGAGTGTAAAGGAAAAGTAATCGTAGGAGGCAAGGCTGTTGTTACAGGCTACATTAAATGCAAGAATGCTGAATTGATGGGGATGGTCTCCGGTGACCTGTATGTAGACGGGCGTCTGACTTTGAGATCGTCAGTCAACTACAAAGGTGACATTCATGCAAGAGCGTTGGAGATTGAACCCGGTGCGGTTTTTAACGGTACATGCAATATGGTTACCGATAACGATACAGAAGAAGGAGAGCGCTAATTACTCTCCTTCGTTGTTTCTTTCCTGAACCAGCTTTTTAACGTTTCTGGTAAATTCCTTACTTGCGCAAAGCGTTTCAAGTGAAAGGTGCATGCGGTATCTCCAGTAATAATTAGAGATTGCCGGAATATTGATGCGTTCTTCGTCAACCTGTCCGTTTCTCAGTTCGGCATCGATAGAGAGCCAGTCCTGCAAAGGGAAAATAGTCAGAATTGCAGAAGAAGAGAGATGTCTGTGTAATATTTGCTCGCATATAGCGGGAGGGCAATCGTATCCCTGCGTCTCTTTCCACCATCCCCGTATTGTCGTCATATCGTGTGTCGAAGTACTGCATACCGACAGATAGGGTAATTTTGAAAGATCTTCCAGCTCTACTCCCGGTGTTTTAGGCATTCGCTCTATTTCCAGAGAGAGTATCTGAAGTTGATTCATTACATCAGGTACGCATGCCGGAATCATACCCAGGTCTTCACCGCAAGCCAACATATCTGTACATTTGGTAAGAATGGATAATTTTTCTAATCCTTTTTCTCTCCAGAATTCGTTGTGCCGCTTATAAAAGTAGTTCCAGTAAATCTGGTCGTAGGCATAACGGTCGTTATCGTCCAGCATTTGGTATAAATGCGTTTTATAAGCATCGATTCTCGGATGATAGTGAGCTTTTTGAACGGTATCTTCCAAGAATAGAACTTCACATGAAGAAGTTAAGTGTGCGTATTTATCCGCATTGAAACGGAACCCTCTGGCTTCTATCTCTTCTATGGAAAGAGGGAGTGCCGGATTAAAACGTCCGACCAGTCCGTTCGTATAGGGGCAGGGAATTTCCCAGATACGAAAGAATCCGAGTATATGATCTATACGATAAGCATTGAAATATTTGGCCATTTGAGTGAACCGTTTTATCCACCATGTGTAACCGTCTTTTTTCCTTTCATCCCAGTTATAGGTCGGAAATCCCCAGTTCTGTCCTTCTTCTGCAAAATCATCGGGCGGAGCGCCTGCCTGCATATTGAGATGAAACAGCCGGGGGGACATCCAGGCTTCTACTCCCGTACGGTTGATACCTATCGGTATATCTCCTTTTAGTACAATACCTTTGCTGTTTGCATATTGTGTTATTTCATTTAATTGCAGATGCAAATGGTATTGGAGATAACAGTAAAAGATTATTTCATCGTATGCCGGAGAGCTTTTATCGCATAATTGATCGATTTCTTCTTTCTTATATATGGAGTTTTCCGGCCATTTATTGAAGTTGCTTTCTTTATAAAGATCACGTAGATATGAGTATGCGGCGTATGGCATCAGCCATTCCTGATTGTCGGAGATGAACCGGCCGAAATCTTTATTTTGAGGCAGATTGTTTTTTTCCTGCTGGTAAATCAACCGGAAGTATTCCCATTTCAAGGCGTCTACTCTGTCGTAATCTACTTGTCTGAGGGAGTTCAACCGGGAACTCTCTTTTTCAAAGCGTCTTGCTGTTCTTTTATCTTTTAATTGTTCCATCGAAGGCAGATGGAGATAAAGCGGATGCAAAGCGTATATCGAGATTGCATTATATGGGTAGGAATCGCTCCATGTGTGTGTAGTGGTAGTATCGTTGACCGGTAAGATTTGGACGAAAGACATACCGCAAGATGCCGCCCAGTCGATTAGTAGCTTTAAATCGGAAAATTCACCTATACCCCAGCTTTCGTTCGAACGTAACGAGAATACGGGGATGGACACACCCGCTCCTTTCCATTTCGATCTCGCAAAATCAGGATTATGCTCAATCAGGAAAGATTCTCCGGGAGCGGAAGGATTCTCGATCTGTAAAGTGTGATTAGGGCCCTTTTCCCAGATAAAACTTTTGGTGGATTTCTTTTTAATTACGAATTTATATTCCAAAGGAATATGGGATAGTATGGGTGGTAATAAAGTTTCCCATGTGTATATTGTCGTGTACGTCAATTTAATCCCTTTCTCGGGATCCCAATTTCCCAGAGCCGGATTATTTCCTGTCAGAATTAAAGTTTCGTCTCCTTTTAGATTCGGAACAAATGCATTTAACAGGTGAGAGGCTAATACACTGAATTGAGGTTTTCGCTGCTGTTTATGGGCAAATATACATTTGGTGAAAGCGGAAGAACCGAATATGGTGTATTCCGGTTTATCTTTCCATACACTTCTTATATTTATTTTCCCGTTCCGGTTGGGCAGGATTATCTGATGCATTCCATATTCTTCCCGTTCTGTCTCTCCATCTCTGACGATCAGGAATCGGAATTCAACAGGTTGTTTGTAGACAAAAACAGGAACAGAGAGCTTCCACTCTCCGTTTCCTGAATATTGCATTCTGAGGGCAAAGCGATTGTCCCAATTTCCAAGTTCCGGAATCGATCCGACAATATATACGTTTTCCCCCCATTGGGTATTATACTGGATATGAACCGTCAGTTCCATATAGATTATTTATCCGCATTTGGATGCTCCGCAGTTGGTACATATCAAACAGCCTTCCTGATAAATCAGAGTTTCCAATCCGCAATTGGGGCATTTCTGACCTTTTGCCTCTGTTCCGTTCGGCAGATATTTTTTCAGGGCACGTTCTACACCGTTTTTCCACGTATTGATTGATTCACTGTCCAGTTCGAGGCCCTGCACCAGTTTTATAACCTGATCGATCGGCATTCCGTAGCGGAGAACGCCCGAAATTAATTTAGCGTAATTCCAGAATTCCGGGTCGAATTTGCTATCCAGTCCTTCGATAGTGGTTTTATATCCCCGTTTGTTTTTAAACTGGAAGTCATAGTGTTTTACGCCGTCTTCATTGTAACTTTTAATAATGTTTCCCTTTGTTATGTTCTTGGGAAGTAGGATTCCGTCTTCATCGTCTGCGAGACCGGTAAAGATTTCGTATGGACGTCCGTTCAATATACCGACGAATGCAATCCATTTTTCCTTATTGTTCTGGAAACGTACGACGTCGGCTTCAAGTTCTTTCGGACGGGTACCCACGATAACGGGTGGTTCCATACAATTGCAATCCTCTTTTTTCTTCTCGTCTCCTTTGGCAGAGATCAGAACGCCCGAGCGGGAACCATCCCGGTAAACGGTACAACCTTTACAGCCGCATTTCCATGCCTCAACATATAATGTGTTGACAAGTTCCTCGCTTACATCGGACGGCAGGTTGATGGTAACACTGATGGAATGGTCAACCCATTTTTGCATTTTTCCCTGCATACGCACTTTCTGCAGCCAGTCCACATCGTTGGATGTCGCTTTATAGTACGGTGATTTTTGAATCATTTCATCAACTTCTTCGTCCGTATATTTTTTAGCTGTAGGATAGCCGTTTGCTTCCATCCAGGTTACGAATTTATGATGGAATACGATGTATTCTTCAAAAGCATCACCCGTTTCATCTACGTAATCGACACGAACGGACGCATCATTCGGATTTACTTTTCTACGGCGTTTATAAACGGGGAGAAATACCGGTTCGATACCGGATGTCGTTTGTGTCATCAGACTGGTTGTTCCGGTTGGAGCAATCGTCAGGCACGCAATATTGCGGCGTCCGTTTTTGACCATTTCGGCATATAGTTCCGGGTCAGCTTCTTTCAACCTGTTGATAAACGGATTATTCTTTTCCTTTTTGGAATCGTAAATTGGAAATGCTCCTCTTTCTTTGGCCATATCGACGGAAGAACGGTAAGCTTCTATTGCCAATGTTTTTTGTACTTTTTCAGCAAAATCCGTTGCTTCTTCCGTTCCGTAGCGTAAGCCCATCGCTGCGATCATGTCGCCTTCGGCCGTTATACCTACACCCGTTCTACGGCCTTGCAGGGTTTTAGTTTTGATTTTATTCCAGAGAGTTTTTTCTGCCTGTTTTACTTCTTCCGTTTCCGGGTCGGATTCGATTTTATCCAGAATCATATCGATTTTTTCGGCCTCCAGATCGATGATGTCATCCATAATTCGTTGAGCCAATGCTACATGTTTCTTAAACAGGTCGAAATCGAAATAGGCATCTTTTGTAAATGGGTTTACTACATAGGAATATAGGTTGATAGCCAGGAGGCGGCAGCTGTCATAGGGACAGAGAGGTATTTCACCGCAAGGATTGGTCGAAACCGTTTTGAAACCTAAATCGGCGTAACAATCAGGTACAGATTCGCGGATGATCGTATCCCAGAAGAGAACACCCGGCTCTGCCGATTTCCATGCATTGTGGACTATTTTTTTCCAGAGCTCCGAAGCATCGATATCTTTCGTTGTTGTCGGATTCTTGGCATCTATCGGATATTGTTGCTGGTAAGTCGTTCCATCAATAGCGGCACGCATGAATTCATCGTCCAGTTTTACGGATACGTTTGCACCAGTAACTTTTCCTTTTTCCATTTTTGCATCTATGAAGGACTCTGAATCCGGATGCTTAATTGAAACACTCAACATCAAGGCACCGCGGCGTCCGTCTTGTGCTACCTCCCGTGTTGAATTGGAATATCTTTCCATAAAAGGAACGAGACCGGTTGAAGTTAAAGCTGAATTTTTTACCGGAGAACCTTTCGGGCGGATATGCGACATATCGTGTCCTACTCCTCCACGGCGTTTCATAAGTTGAACCTGCTCTTCGTCAATACGGATGATTGCACCGTATGAATCGGCAATGCCGTCCATACCGATTACAAAACAATTCGATAGAGAAGCTATCTGGAAGTTATTTCCTATTCCGGTCATAGGACTTCCCTGGGGGACAATGTATTTAAACCGATCGAACAAATCCAGCAATTCCTGTTTGGAAAGCGGATTGGGGTATTTTTTTTCTACACGTGCAATTTCGGAAGCCAGTCTGTCGTGCATTTGTGCCGGCGATTCTTCGTAGATATTTCCAAAAGCGTCTTTGAGGGCATATTTGTTTACCCATACAGTTGCGGCAAGTTCATCTCCTTTGAAGTAATCAAGAGATGCTGCGTAGGCCTGATCGAAAGTATAAGTTTTCTTTTCCACAGCAAATTAAGTTGTATAATTTAGAGATTGTTATTGTCGATAATTTTTCGGTACTGCAATATTACTAAATGATTTATAGTGAACAAAAAAATAATAAGAATAGTTATCCACAATTTCATAAAGTTTCTGCTTTTGTGTTTTAATTGTCATATAATCAGTCTCTTGTGAATTTGTTCTTAGTTAAAAGTTTTCCAAAAAAGATTTCTCGATTCTATTGTTGGATTTTTTTCCGGAAATGCACAATAGACATTCACTCATACACGAATATCGAAACGGACGGTTTCTTTTTAATTGAAAAATATGTATGTTTGTATAAAAAAAATATTTATGGAGTCATTGGAAAATAGAAAAACTATCCGGAAATATAAACCGGAAAAAATTGATGAGTCGTTACTGGCTGAGATGATAGCACTGGCTTCCCGAACTTCTACTACCGGAAATATGCAGCTTTACAGTGTAGTTGTATCTACAGACGAGGCTGATAAAAAGGCATTGGCTCCTTTTCATTTTAATCAGTCTTCCGTAACATCAGCGCCCGCAGTTCTTACTATTTGTGCCGATTTTAACCGGTTTGTCAAATGGTGTGAAAACAGGGAGGCAGTGCCCGGATACAATAATTTTATTTCTTTTGTTACAGCGGCTATAGATGCTCTTATTTTTGCCCAGACTTTTTCGATGGTGGCGGAAGAGAGAGGACTTGGAATCTGTTATTTGGGTACGACGACCTATAATGCTCAGGAAATAATCGATTTTTTAAAATTACCGAAGTTGGTGATTCCTATAACGACGCTGACACTGGGTTATCCGGCCGAGCAACCTTCTTTAACCGATCGTTTGCCTGTCGGAGCTATTTTACATAAAGGATATTATCATGATTATACTGCTGCCGATATTGATGCCTTTTATCGTATGAAGGAGAATCTGGAAGAAAATAAACAATTTATAGAGGAAAACGGAAAAAATACCCTCGCTCAGGTTTTTACGGATGTACGTTATAAAAAGAATGATAATGAATTTTTCAGCGAACGTTTTCTGGAGGTACTTCGGAAGCAGGGTTTTATGAAATAGCTTAGAAAAGATTTTTTCTAAACCATTTCATATGTAAGTTTTTTTTCTATTTCGTCGACGGTCGAACGGAAAGATTTATCTATTTCAATCTGGTCACGTACGGTCCGGCAGGCATGAAGAACCGTAGCATGGTCACGTTTCCCGATAATCGTTCCTATATGAGCCAATGATTTATCTGTGAGTTTCTTTGACAGAAACATGGCGATTTGTCTTGCCTGACATACTTCCCTGGTTCTTTTTCCCGATTGAATTAGAGCTTCCTCCAAATCGAAGTGCCTGCAAACGACTTCTTTTATTTTTTCGACACTCAATAAAGCAGGTTCTTTTATGCGAACCGATTGAGCTACGATTTTTTTTGCAAGGTCCAGATCTATTTCTTTGTTGTTAAGCAGTGAATGTGCCATTAGGGAAACGACAATACCTTCCAGATCACGAACATTATCTTTTACGTTGGTTGCAATAAAATCAATAACTTCAGGAGCAATCGTCAGACCATCCGATTTTATTTTTGCAGCCAGAATATTTCTTCTGAGTTCAATGTCCGGCATTTCAAGGTCTGCCGTCAAACCCCATTTCATTCGTGTGATAAGGCGGTCTTCCAGACCTTCTAATTCCACAGGCGCTTTGTCGGAAGTCAGGATTAGCTGCTTGCCTATTTGATGCAAATGGTTGAAAATATGGAAGAAGGCATTTTGCGTTTTTTCTTTTCCTATCAGTTCTTGTATATCATCGATAATTAACGTATCAATACTTTGATAAAAATTGATAAAATCGTTACGTGAATTATTTTTTGTCGCATCGGCATATTGTACCTGAAAAAGATGGGCAGAAACATATAATACGCGTTTTTGCGGGTATTTTTCTTTGATCCTGATACCTATGGCATGGCAGAGATGCGTTTTTCCTACTCCGGATGCTCCATGTATAAATAAAGGGTTGAATGCTGTCTTCCCAGGATTCTCGGCTACAGCCATTCCTGCAGTCCTGGCGAGTTTATTAGATTTACCCTCCAGGTAATTATCGAATGTGTATTTCGGATTAAGCTGAGAGTCTAAATCCTGCGAAGCCACTGCATTATCAAAAGGATTGGGTGACTTATTCGCATTTGAAGGTGTTATTCTTTTAATAGCAGAGTGTACACCTTCGGTCGGATAATCGACGGTCGTGTTATTTTCTTTTTCTATTAATACACGGTAATTCAGTATCGTACCTGCTCCGATAACCCTGTAAATGGTTTTTCGCAGAAGATCGATGTATTTGTCTTCCAGATATTCATAAAAGAATTGGCTGGGAACTTGTATCGTCAAACTATTCTCTCCGTACTTTAATGGTATTATCGGTTGGAACCAAGTCTGAAATGCCTGTTCGGAAACATTATCTTTTATTATGGCAAGGCATTTGTTCCAAAGGAGAATATGTTCATCATTTGTCATAGGTGTATCTCGATTTTTCAATTACAAATATCACGAATAATATATGAAAAATAAAATTGTTGATATCTTGACTTTTTATGTGAAAGCTCTATCCCTTTTATTCTCAGTTGATTACTTGAAACGCTTATAGATGGCAACTTTTTAGCATATTGCTTTATTGTAATTCTTTGTAATATAGGTTATTGTACTTTATTTTGGTATGTATGTAAAAAAATGAAAGAATATCTTTTTTATCGATATCCCTTCATTTTCGGAATAATACAAAGCTGTTACAATATTATTTCACTCTTGTCTAATTTATCAATATTCTAAATTGTTTATTTAGAATATTGATAAATTAGAAGACGGAGAAGTGTACGTATCGTTTCGGATTTTGTTTCAGATCGATCAATAATTTGTTGGCATTCGAAACTGTGGAATCCAAATTCTCATATAGCGATTTATCGTTTAACAACAATCCGATTGTATTGTCTTTCTGATTGAACTTATACGTAAGCATTTTGAGGTTGCTGAGAGTTCCGTTTATAGTGTCGATTGTTGCGACAAGATTGATTTCTTTCAGCTGATTGGTCGTTACCTCAATGTTTTCGGTAATCGTATTTATATTGGCTAATATCTGCGGAACGTCTTTTGACATCATCCGATTTAGTTGTATCGTGGATTTTTCCAGATTGCTCGCCGTTTTTTCGATATGGGAAAGGGAACTGTTGAGCGCCGGATGATTTACCAAAACGTTCAGTCCGGTAAGGATGGAATCTATTTTAGGAAGCAATGCCACCACATCGGGCAATATTTTTTGATCGATTTGCTGCATCATATCGGTTTTTCTTACTCCCTGTATGGTATCACCCGGTGACAGGTAGTCATCGGTAAATTTGTTTAATTGCAAATGCAGGCTGCCACCGCTGAGGAAAGATTCTACTAATTCAGCGTAACTATCTTTAGGTAGACGCATTTTTTTGTCTAATTCGACTTTAACGAATATGTCGGCATTAAAATCATCGTAATTGTAATCGATTTCCCTGACAAGGCCTATACGGAAGCCTTCTATATAGATAGGGGACGAGACTTCTATGCTTGCTACGTCTTTCAGTTGTACATAATAATAGTTTGTTGGCTTAAAGAGATTTATTCCTTTTAGGTAGTTTAATCCGAAATATAATAATCCGAAACTAATTAGTGTAACAATACCTATCATAGTTTCTTTAGAGAAATTCTTCATAGTATATCTATTGTATTATATTATGCATTATTATGATTGATCAATTTTGTTTTTCCCCGTTTACAAAACGTATGACAAAGGCATCTTTGAAATCGGGAAGAATTTTTTTTCTAAGCCTGCTTATTTCCTGAAAATCGGAACTTTCCCCTATCGTATATTTGTACAATCCTTTCTCATTATAAAAAGAGATGTTTTTATGTCCTTTAAAACGTCGGTCATTGGAGGAAAGTTTTTTATCAGAGGTGAGTATCTGTATTTTATAAATCGTTTTATCCGTTCCTGTTTTTTTGTTTTCCGTAACGGTGTTTTTTCCCTTATTTATTAAAATTTCTTCAGTTGGAGTTTTGGATTCCGATGATACTGAAACTCCGTTTCTTTTATCGTAACTCCGTTTCAGCGATCTGAAAGCTTTATATATGGAATTCGCCAGAGTTTGCTGTCCGTTTGCAGATGCAAGATACTTTTCTTCTTCCGTATTAGATATATATCCGAGTTCGACCAACACGCTGGGCATGCTTGTTTTTCTTAATACCAGGAATCCGGCCTGCCGTACCCCCCTGTCCGTACGTTTAGCGGTATTGCAGAACTCTTTCTGGATGCCTGATGCCAAATCGATACTTTGTTCGAGATGTTTGTTATGAATAAATTCGAAGATAATATAAGATTCGGTAGAATTCGGATCGAAGCCTTCGTATTTTTCCTGATAATTATCTTCCAGAAGGATTGCCGAGTTTTCACGTTTGGCAACTTCTAAGTTTTCTTCGCTTCTGGCTAGTCCTAAGGTATATGTTTCCGTTCCGCGTGCTGATCTTGTCCGGGCAGCATTGGTATGTATGGATATGAACAGGTCTGCTTTTGCCCTGTTGGCAATAGCGGCTCTCTCGTCCAGTTCTACAAAAACATCATTTTTACGGGTATAAACCACACGAGTGTCGGAATGGTTTGCACTGATGAGCGCACCTAATTTGAGAGCAACGGCAAGATTTATCGTTTTTTCTTTAATGACTTTTCCGATTGCTCCGGGGTCTTTACCTCCGTGTCCGGCATCGATAACGACAACAAACGGTTTCTCTGCGGCATTCAGCAGAGTGCCGGATAAAAGAAGGAATATTCCTGCAATAAAAAGTTGCAGAAGGTAATTTTTGTTTTCCATGCCGGCCGTTTTTTGCCTATTTAATAGGCTCTCCTCCAAAACCCTTAATGACAAGTGCTGCCGTTGCCGGGTTTGTTGCTAACGGAACGTTGTGAACGTCACATACACGCATTAGCATTTGTACATCCGGTTCGTGTGGATGTTTATCCAACGGATCGCGGAAAAAGAAAACCATTGCAATTTCACCTTGGGCAACCATTGCCGCAATTTGCGCATCTCCACCCAAGGGGCCGGATAACAATTTGTCAACTTTCAGTCCTGCGGCTTCCGCATGTTTTCCGGTAGTGCCGGTTGCCACAATACTAATGTTTTTTTTGTGTAAAAACTGAATGTGTTTGTTCAAAAAGGCAACCATTTCAGCCTTTTTCCCATCATGTGCAATAACGGCTAATTTCATAGGAAATCTGTATTCTTGTTAATTATATTCTGGTGATAGTATCACTCTTTCACCGGTACAAAGGTAGTTTTTTTTGTGATATTTACTATAATTATATTTAAGGTAAATCGCCTGAATGCAGTTTGTCTGTCCGATAGTAAGAGAGTGTAGCCGATTGATTGTATCTTTGTCATAAATATGAAGATTTGATTTTATGGCGACCATTTTGCAAGTAGAACAATTAACAAAAAGTTTTGGAGATCTTATTCTTTTCGAGAATCTCAGTTTTGGTGTTTCTGAAGGTGAAAAGATCGGTTTGATAGCATCCAATGGTTCGGGTAAAACAACATTGCTGAATATTCTTGCGGGACGGGAAAGCTATGATTCCGGTAATATTGTTTTCCGGAATGGTGTCCGAGTCAGTTATTTACCTCAGGAGCCTTTTTTTTCGGATGGATTGACCGTTCTGGAGGCTTGTTTCAGTTCTTCGAACGAAACAGCCCGGTTAATAGCCCGTTATGAAGCTGCATTGTCTGCAAACGATATGGGCCATTTGGAGAATATTCTCTCGGAAATGGATCATTTTAAGGCATGGGATTATGAATTACGGATTAAACAAATCCTGTCACAACTTAAAATTGTAGATTTTGACCAGCCTATAGCAGAACTTTCGGGTGGTCAATTGAAGCGGGTTGCTCTGGCGAATGCTCTTATTTCCGAACCGGATTTGTTTATTCTGGATGAGCCTACGAATCATCTTGATCTGGAAATGGTGGAGTGGTTGGAAACTTATCTTAGCCGTTCGACGATGAGCGTACTAATGGTTACGCATGACCGTTATTTTCTGGACCGGGTATGTAATCAGATATTAGAAATCGATCAGAGGCAGCTTTACCGTTATAACGGTAGTTATAATTATTATCTGGAAAAACGGGATGAGCGGCTTAACTCGCAAAATGCCGAAGCTGATAAGGCGGCTAATCTTTTACGAAAAGAACTCGATTGGATGCGCCGTCAGCCTCAGGCCCGCGGACACAAGGCAAAATACCGTATCGATGCTTTTTACGAATTGGAAAAGAAGAGTAAACAGCAGCGTTCTCAGGATCAGATATCATTAGATATCAAGGCTTCCTATATCGGTTCAAAAATTTTTGAAGCAAAAGATGTTAGTAAGCGGTTTGGCGATCTGGTTATCCTCGATAATTTCAATTATACATTTTCCCGTTATGAAAAAATGGGCATTGTAGGAAATAATGGTGCGGGAAAATCTACTTTTATAAAATTATTACTCGGAATAGAGAAACCTGACGGCGGACATTTCGATGTGGGAGAGACCGTTCGTTTCGGATATTATAGTCAGGAGGGGCTTGCTTTCGATGAAAATAAGAAGGTGATCGATGTTGTCAGCGAAATAGCCGAGGTTATTCATTTTGATGATAATAACCGTTTGACGGCTTCGCAGCTTCTTACCCATTTTTTATTTCCTCCGTCCAAGCAACATAGTTTTGTCTATAAGTTGAGCGGAGGAGAGAAACGCCGGTTATATCTATGCACTGTTTTGATGAGAAATCCTAATTTTCTGGTTCTTGACGAACCTACTAATGATTTGGATATTGTTACACTGAATGTGTTGGAGGAGTATCTTCAGAATTTTAAAGGTTGTCTTATCGTTGTTTCCCATGACCGTTATTTTATGGATAAGATGGTAGATCATCTGCTTGTTTTTGAAGGAAACGGTGTATTAAAAGATTTTCCGGGTAATTATACTCTTTACCGAGCATGGAAAGAGCAGGAGGAGGAAGAAAGGAAAAGCCGGAATCCGGAACCGAAGAAAGAGAATGCTCTGAAAAAAGAGATACCGGTAAAAGACAAACGACGTCTTTCATACAAAGAACAGCGGGAATATGAAGTATTGGATAAGGAAATTCCCCGATTGGAAGCAGAGAAGGCATTACTGGAAGAGGAATTAAGCAGCGGCAATCTCTCCTCCGATGAACTTCTCGCAAAGTCACAGAGAATTAGCATTATTATAGACGAATTGGATGAAAAGAGCATGCGTTGGCTGGAATTAGGAGAGTTGATTTAATGTGGGGCAATGATGATCGAACGACTTTGGAATAAAAATTTTATACTGATTTTTTTCTCTAATTTATTGATGGCATTTTCTTTTAACCTGCTGATGCCTACAATTCCTATTTATCTTACAGAGGTACTTCAGACTCCGGCGTCACAAGTCGGTATCGTATTGTCAAGCTACTCTCTTGCCGTTTTATTTATTCGTCCGTTTTCAGGATATTTTGTAGATACATTGCCTCGAAAGCCTCTTTATTTACTGGCATTTTCCGCTTTTTCACTTGTGTTTTTCGGGTATCTTTTTGCTGCCACGGTTGTATTGCTGGTTCTGGTTCGGTTCGTGCACGGCATAACATGGGGGTTGACAACTGTAACGGGTAATACGATTGCGATCGATGTTATTCCTTCTTCCCGGCGTGGAGAAGGGGTTGGTTATTTCGGACTTACGCTTAATATTGCAATGGCGATAGCTCCGATTGTCGGGACGATTTTATATGAACGCTGGGGTTTTGCCGCTTTAATTTATGGTTGTTTGTCGTCTTCTGCCTTAGGTGTTATCATTGCCTCCCGTATAAAGCCTGTTCCTCGTCCGGTTCGGGTGCATGTGCCTGTTTCTCTTGACCGTTTTATTTTGATAAAAGGTATTCCGGCAGGTATTTCATTTATTTTTTGTGCATTTCCTTATGGTATGCTGGTTTCATATGTCGTACTTTACGGAAAGGAAATTGCTATTTCTATGCCTACGCTTTTTTTCGTTTTCCTGGCTTTGGGTATAGGGACTTCTCGCCTGATATCCGGTCGTCTGGTCGATCGGGGATATATGCATCCGCTTATCGGGGGGGCAATGATTGCCCTTGCTTTTTCGCTGGTTCTGCTTTCTACCGTTCATGAAGTAGTTGTTTTTGATTTGTCTGCTTACCTAATAGGAATTGCCTACGGTACTATGGTTCCTGCTTTCCAATACCTTGTCGTGGCACTGGCTCCGGCTTCTATGCGTGGTACCGCAAATTCGACTTATTTGGTCTCTTTTGATATAGGAGTCAGTTTAGGAATGCTTTTCGGCGGATTTATGGCGTCGGCATATTCTTTGTCTGCCGCTTATCTGCTTGGTGCTGCATCCGTAGTTTTTTCATTTTTTCTGTATTGCTTTAAAGTCAGACCACATTTTAATCGTAATAAACTGAAGTTGGAGTAAATTTTTTGTCTTGTCAACCAGATGGGTACATTTGTCCGGGTGATTTAATACGTAAAATTTTATAACTTAAAGGGTGTTTGTTTGGTTATATATATTAACAAATGTACTATTTGCTAACTATATGCTGGTTTCATTTGTTTGAGTAAAAACAGTTATGTAAGTTTAAGATTTGTTATTCAGAAGTGCGATTTTTTATGATAAGGAAAATAATAAAATATATCTCCCGATTTTTTTTATTTTTCCTGCTTGTATTATTAATACTGCCGGTTTTACTTTACATTCCGTCCGTCCAGAATTTTATCAAGAAGGAGGCCGCGGCGTATGTTTCGAAGAATTTTAATATTACATTATCTATTAACCGGATCCGGCTTTCTTTTCCGTTAGATTTAGCTGTCGATAATACAACGGCTACTACTTTCAATGGCGATACGTTGTTTCATTGCGGAACTTTAAAAGCCGATGTCGCATTATTGCCTCTTTTTAGAAAGGAAGTGGTGGTGAACCGCTTTACTTTTACCGAAACTTCCCTTCATTATACCGATACTTTATCTCAGTTCGATTTAAAAGCGAATGTAGGCTCTTTTGCATTAAAAGCCGATAAAGTAGATCTCGCGAATGAGATGGTTGATCTCTCTTTCGTGGAATTGAGTGACGGAAAGGTGGCATTGTCGATGGGAGAATCGCCAGCCGATACGACAGCTTCTGACACAGTCTCCGTAAGATGGAAGATCAATGCGAAAAAACTGACACTTGACAATATTGATTTTGTGATGGATATGTATCCTCCTAAGAGCCATATTTCAGCTAAGCTTCAGAGGGGTAATGTCAATAGTTGTTTAGTCGATATTGGGGGGCAGTCTGTTGCAGTGGACGAGGTTGTTCTTGATAAAGGAGAATATGTTTATTTATCGGACACGTCGAAGGTTGTATCGAAGACTGGAGTTTCCGATACTATTATAGTATCGGACAGTGTCATGCCATGGACTGTCGAAGTGGGAAAAATTGAGCTGCGGAACAATGCTATTACATACGGTGCACTGGAAGGGAGTGCCGGACAAGGCCTGGATATAAATCATATAGCTTTGTCGGAAGTTAATTTATCGGTAGACTCGCTTTTTAATCGGGGTTCTGCTGTGAAAGTGAATATAAACGACCTGACATTTACGGAGCGTTGCGGCTTTCAGGTCGAAGCTCTCAGCGGTTGCTTCGAAATGGATACTTCGGTTATTCAATTGTCCGATTTCGTTATGAAATCGCCGTTGTCGGTTTTTCATGCCGATGTCAAGTTGGGGGGCGGTATTATGAAAATGTCTCCTACAGCTCCGGTACGTATGAAGCTGTCAGCGAATCTGGATCTTTCGGAACTTTTACTGTTGTATCCCATCGAGGATAAAGCTACACGCAAAGTATTGAAAGGACGTTCGCTCACTTTGACCGGTGATGTAAGCGGGGAGCTGGACAAAGTGAATATAAAGAAGATACAATTGTCTGTTCCTAAAAGCTTCAATATTTCCGTTGACGGACGTTTACAGTCTATACTGCACCCTGAACTGCTGAACGGGGTTTGCCGTTTGAACGGACGCTTCGGTCAGATGAACGATTTGTTAACCTTGTTGCCCGATTCGTTATTACAGAAAAGAGTACATATTCCTGATAATTTAGTTTTACGGTCCGAACTAAAGGCTGTTAAGGGGGTATTATTTCCCTCTTTAAATCTTATTGCCGACAGAGGTTCTCTAGATCTGAACGGCATGTATAATCAACGGTTGCAACAATATGAACTGGATCTTAAGAGTGATAGTCTTCCGCTTTATTCTTTTTTTCCGTCCGATTCGTTAGGTTTGCTGACAATGAGTATTCAGGCGAATGGAAAAGGTTTTGATTTTTATGATGAAAAAACACACGCAACCCTTTCTTTATTTATAGACAGACTGGATTATAAAGGTCATGAGTATGAGGGTATATCTTTGAGTGGAGGGCTATCGGAGCATTTGTTAAAAGGGAAGATCGGAAGTGCCGACGAGGCATTGCAATTCGGTTTTGATATTAGCGGATATTTATCTTCTAAAGCTTCTACGGTTAAGGTGGGAGGAGAGATTAAAAATCTTGATCTGACCCAAATGAATCTTTCCAAAGACAAATTCATAGCTTCTCTTTCCCTAGATGTTGCGGCATCTATGAAGGAGGACAGTTCTTTTACATTGAATCTGGCTGCCGATTCGATTAAGTTGCTGAGTGGCTGGTTGAAAAATAATATCAACCGTACGACACTGGATATCTCGGGTGGAAGGGAATCGGTCGAACTCGCATTGCGGTCGGGTGACATGTCTCTTAACTTCTCTTCATTCGTAGGACTCGATTCGTTAATGAATGGAATAACCAAAAGTTCGGAATTGATTTCTGCCCAAATGGAGAAGGGAGATATAAATATGGAAGAAGTACAGTTATATCTCCCTCCATTTTCTTTAGACGTAGAGGCGGCGAAGAATAATATTGTAAATAATTTCCTGAAAATTCAGGGGGTAAAGTTCAATAATCTATCGATAGAATCTTCTTCGGTCAAGGACCGGCCGTTCAAAATACGAATGCTTATCAATAAGCTGTCTTCTCAGGGGATTATCCTCGATACCGTATTGATCGGTGCTCGCCAGCAAGAAAAGCAATTAGATTATTTTTTCCGGCTTGCAAATGCGGCAGGGAATATGGATAATATGGCTTTAATGACACTTTACGGTAACGTTGCGGAGAATAAGTTGAAATTGAATTGTCGGCAGCGGGATAGAAACGGAAGACAGGGATTCAACTTCGGGTGTAATGTAACGCTGTTAGACAGTGCTGTTACTTTAAACTTGTTTCCGGAAAATCCGATTCTGGGATTTGATGAATGGTCTGTAAATAAAGATAACTTTTTTACTTATCAGTTTAACCGGGAATTATATGCCGATATACATCTGGCTAATAAAGAGCAGAGGGTAGTGGTTGAATCCGCTGTGATGCCTGATAGTGTAAAGGGAATCGTTCATCTGGATATTGCAGGTATCGACATCGATACGACTCTAAGCGTTTTTCCGCTGGCGCCGCCTGTCGGAGGAATTTTTAATATGGATTTGTTGTTCGGTCTGAATAATAAGACGATTGATGCGAAAGGAAAGATTGGGATCGATCAACTCAAATATGATAAACAGCTTATCGGGGATATTGGGTTCGATTTACTTTATAAATTGGAACAGGAGCAATTGCTGGATGCGAAATTATCGCTTAACGATACGACCGTTTTGACAGCGAAAGGGAGTTATCGTACGGAAGGAGACGATTCGCTGGCTGTGACCGTTGATATCCCGTCATTGCCTTTGATGATTGTCAATGCTTTCGTACCTGCTGAACTGGCACGGCTTTCAGGTTTTCTGAAAGGGAATATATCTGTTACCGGTAGCCCTCAGAAACTCCAGTTTAACGGAGGTTTGCGCTTAGCAGAAACAAGTGTGAGCGTTCCGATGATCGGGACGAGTTTCACATTTTCGGATGATGAGATTGTTATAAAGGAGAGTAAGATGCAATTTGCGAATTATCCTATAATCTCACCAAATAAAAATTCTCTTTTGATCGACGGCTCTGTTGATATCTCGGATTTTTCGAAAATAATGACCGATCTGAGCGCCGATGCTTCGGATTTCCAGTTAATTAATGTCAAGAGGAACCGGAATTCGATGGTATTCGGAAAAGCGAATCTGGATCTTCATGCTACCGTACGAGGACCTATTGACGAGCTGACAATTCGTGGAAATGCGCAGTTACTGAATGGTACGGAAATCGATTACGTACTTCGTGATTCTCCGATGGAGGTAAAACAGGAGAAACAGAATATTGTAACATTTGTCTCTTTTAGCGATACGACTGATGTCGATGATGACGAGTTTATTCCTCAGGTAAAAATAGGAGGTATGAATGTTCTTGTCAATGTAGGAATCGACAGCGATGTAAAGATGGCCGTAAATCTTTCGGAAGACGGACAAAATCGGATAAATCTGCAAGGTGGGGGTAATCTTACTTATACGATGAACCAGCTCGGTGACAGCCGTTTTTCCGGGAAATATATCCTGACGGGAGGAACGGTGCGTTATAACCCACCAATTATATCGGAAAAAATATTCCAGATAACGGAGGGTAGTTTCGTCGAATGGAATGGGGATATTGCCGATCCAACGCTTAATATAACGGCTGTAGAGACGGTTAAAACAAATGTGGCGATCGATGAACAGAACAGTCGCACTGTAAAATTCAACTTGAGCATCAATATTAAGAATACGCTCGAGAATCTTTCCATAACGATGGATCTGGCAGCTCCTGAAGATATAACGATTCAGAATGAGCTTTCATCTTTGACCGAAGAAGAGAGGGCAACGCAGGCGATGAATTTACTTATCTACAATACTTATACGGGGCCGGGTTCGAATAGCAAGATGAATGTTTCCAATCCGTTGAATGCGTTTCTTCAAAAAGAGTTGAATCAGTGGGCTCAGAATAACCTAAAAAATGTAGACCTTAGTTTTGGTATTAATACATATAATGAGATGTCGGGTGGAACGGAGACGTCGCGGACGGATTATTCATATAAACTTTCGAAAAGTTTATTCGATAATCGTTTCCGTGTGATTGTGGGAGGACGGTTCAGCACGGATGCCGATCCTACGGAAAATCTGAAAGAAAATCTGATAGACGATATTTCGCTGGAGTATGTAATCGGGAAGAGGGATAATATGTTTATAAAGTTATTCCGTCACACCGGATATGAAAGTATCCTCGAAGGAGAAGTGATTCAGACAGGAGTTGGTTTTGTAGTGCGTAAGAAATTAAGGAAGTTGCGGTATCTTTTCCGTCTGACGAAGGGCAATACCAATACGCACAAAGAGAAGAAAAGTAAAGAGGTAGAGGTGGAAAAAGAGGTCAAAACACAGGAAGAATGAACAGAAAAGTATTATATATTATATTATTGTTTGTCGTCCTTTTTGCCGGAGCAGGATGTTCCACGACCAAGCGGATTCCCGATGGTGAGGTGCTATATACAGGAGTGAAGAAAATGCGCATAGAGCCGATGATCGAGGGAGAGAAGATACCCGGTTATGTTATGTCTGCAGTAAAAGAACCTCTTTCCGTAGCACCGAATAATCCGTTGTTCAGTCCTTACGTGCGTTCTCCATTTCCGTTCGGATTGTGGGTGTATAATAAGTTTTATACTACACGGGAAAAGGGATTCAAGCATTGGATGTATAAAAAATTTGCTAAAGAACCGATTTTAATATCGAAAGTGCAGCCGGATTTGCGTCTGAAGGTTGTAGATGATATTCTTGCCAATTACGGTTATTTCAATGCTACGTCGCATTATGAGCTGCTTTATGATAAGCGGAACAAGAAAAAAGCACGTGTCTCTTACTGGGTAAATGTGCCTGAGCCTTATACCTATAGTAATATATCTTATCCTCCTGTCGTATGTCCTGTCACTGCGATAATAGACAGCCTTAAGTCAACTTCTTTGTTGAAAGTAGGAGCTCAGTATAATATCGATACCCTGACGTTGGAACGTAACCGGATTACATCCGTACTAAGAAATAAAGGTTATTATTTCTTCCAGCCCGAGTATATCGAATACCAGGCCGATACAACACAGCAAAGATTGAAGGTCGATTTGCGGATGGTGTTGAAGCAGGGTATCCCTCCTGTCGCATTAAAGATTTATTCGGTAGGAGATATTCATGTTTCTTTGCAGAATGTAGTTCCCGGAGCACCGGATACCATGCGTTTTGCAAGATTGAATGTTGCCTATCAGCGTCCGTTAAAAATCCGTCCTAAAGTATTGGCAGGAAGTATCGAACTGGAACAAGGTAAGTTGTACACGGTCGAGGCTCAAAACAAGACTCAGGCAAACTTGAACAAATTAGGTATTTTCAGGTATGTAAACCTGAATACGACTTCTCCCGATTCCCTAAAAGGGGCAGATTCTCTGAATGTTTATATCGACGGAGCTTTCGATATGCAGTTGGAATCTGAATTCGAAGTGGATGTCTCCTCTAAATCCAATAGTTTTATCGGCCCGGGTGCTATTTTTAGTGTGAGCAATAAGAATCTGTTTAAAGGCGGAGAGATTATCGGGGTGCATCTTAACGGTGCTTATGAGTGGCAGACGGGAAGCCGGGAGTCGGAGTCCAATTCATCTCTTCTCAATTCCTATGAGTTCGGCTTAAATATATCTTTGACGTTTCCCCGCCTTTTGGCGCCGAAGTTTATTCCGCGTAATAAAAAATACGGTGCCCGCACGACTTTTCTGGTCGGTACGGACCTGATGAACCGTCCGAAATATTTCCGTATGATTTCTTTTAGCGGATCGGCCGGTTATGATTTTCAGACTACTCCGTATAGTTTTCATAACCTGACGGTGTTTAAGCTGGTTTATAACAAATTACTCAATACTTCGGAATCGTTTAACCAGACGATGGACGAAAATCCGGCAATTGCATTAAGTTTTAAAGATCAATTTATTCCTTCGATGTCTTATACCTATACATTCGATAGAACTTTCGGGGGAAAACAAGTAAACCGCCTTTTCTGGCAAAACAGTGTGACGTCGGCAGGGAATATTTTATCGGGAGTGATGGGTATTTTCGGGCGTAAAACGCCTAAAACATTGTTCGGAAGCCAGTTCTCGCAGTTTGTAAAGAATGTGAGTGAAATAAAATTTTATCACCGTGTCGGTAGCAGCAACTGGATCGCTTCTAGATTTCTGGTAGGAGTGGGGTATGCGTACAGTAATTCAACCGTTATGCCTTATAGTGAACAGTTTTATATCGGAGGAGCAAACAGCATCCGAGCTTTTACAGTACGTTCGTTAGGTCCCGGAAGTTATCATCCGGCGGCAAACAATAAAAATGCTTATCTTGATCAGACCGGTAATTTTAAAATGGAAGCAAATATAGAATTCCGGTTTAAAATTTATGGCAGGCTAAACGGTGCGGTTTTCTTGGATGCTGGAAATATCTGGCTTCTGAAAAACGACCCGCTGCGTCCCGGGGGGGAACTGAAATGGAAGGGGCTGTTTAACGAGATTGCTCTGGGAACAGGCTGCGGGTTGCGTTATGATATCAGTTATCTCGTCTTGCGCCTTGATCTCGGTATAGGATTGCATACTCCGTATGAAAATCCCGATAAGCATGGATACTATAATATCTCGAAGTTTAAAGATGCAATGGGCCTGCACTTAGCTATCGGTTATCCGTTTTAATACTTCTTACTCTATCTGCTTTTGTCTTAAGGAAGGTATGTGTGAACATTCTATTGGTAAGAATTTAATATTATCTTTGTGGTAAGTTCTATATATTCTTCTTTTATGAGTGATAAAACAGACGAACAATTGGTGGAAAACCAGATAGTGGAGCAGGAATTTAATGCTCTGCTGGATGATTATTTATCGTCTAACCACCGCCGTAAAGTCGAACTTATTACACGTGCGTTCAATTTTGCGAACCAAGCGCATAAAGGGGCGAAACGGAGGTCGGGTGAGCCGTATATTATGCATCCTCTTGCTGTAGCACGTGTTGTTTCGAAAGAGATGGGACTAGGTTCTACTTCCATTTGTTCGGCGCTCCTTCATGATGTCGTAGAGGATACAGAATATACAGTAGAAGATATCAAGAGCTTGTTCGGTGAAAAAATAGCGACGATCGTCGATGGCCTGACAAAAATATCGGGAGGCGTTTTCGGAGAGCAGGCTTCGGCTCAGGCTGAGAATTTCCGGAAATTACTGCTTACTATGTCGGAAGATATCCGGGTGATTCTGATAAAGATTGCCGACCGCTTGCATAATATGCGTACACTCGATTCCATGTTGCCTGCCAAACAATTGAAGATTGCCGGTGAGACACTTTATATTTATGCACCTATGGCCCATCGCTTAGGTTTATTTTCCATCAAATCGGAATTGGAGGATTTAAGCTTTAAATATGAGCATCCGGACGAATATAAACAGATTTGTGATAAGCTGAATGCTACGGCGTATCTGCGTAATACGCTTTATGAGAATTTTTCCGCTCCGTTGTTGCCTAAGTTGAATGAGTTGGGGATTCCTTATGAAATGAAAGAGCGGGTAAAATCTGTTTATTCGATCTGGAACAAGATGCAGGTGAAGAATATTCCGTTCGAGGAGATTTACGATATTTTTGCCGTCCGTATTATTTTCGATTATAAACCCGGCATGGATGAAAAGAAGGTGTGTTGGGATATTTATTCGGTAGTTACGGATTTATACCGTATTCGTCCCGATCGTATTCGTGATTGGGTAAGCCGTCCGAAAGCAAACGGTTATCAGGCATTGCATGTTACGGTAATGGGTCCGGACGGACAGTGGATCGAGGTACAGATTCGTAGCAGCCGCATGGATGATATTGCGGAAAAGGGATTTGCCGCTCACTGGAAATATAAAGAAGGAAATATTGAAGAGGATACCGAGCTGGATAAGTGGCTTGAAACAATCCAGGAAATTTTGGAAAACCCTAGTCCTAACGCTTTGGATTTTCTGGATACGATTAAGATGAATCTTTTCTCCGCCGAAATCTTCGTGTTTACTCCCAAGGGCGATCTCAAGACCTTGCCTCAGGAGGCTACCATTGTTGATTTTGCTTATAGCCTACATACGAATATCGGCAATCAATGCATTGGGGCTAAGGTAAATCATAGGCTGGTTCCCCTGAGTTATAAGCTTCAGAGCGGCGATCAGGTGGAAGTGCTTACCTCCCGTTCACAGAAGCCAAAGGAGGAGTGGCTTAGTTTTGTCACCACGGCACGTGCCAGAACAAAAATAGAGCTGGCATTGAAAAAGCAACGCAAAGATTATATAAAACAGGGTGAGAAGCTTTTGACGGAGGCTATGGAAAAAGAGGGACTGAATGATGTGCCGGGTTTTTTCGATCAGCTTATCGCACATTTTGGATTTGCTCATGCCGATGAGTTTTATTGTTTGCTTGGGCGTGGGGATTTTACGTTGCCGGAAAGTCTGAAACGGTTTTCTAAAGATAAATCGGATTTCTCTATTGTCCGTTATGTAAAACGGGCACTTAATGCGGTAACGAATAGTAAATCGGAGGCTAAAGAGCCTGAAGCACTGCCGGAAAAATCGGAGGAGATTATCCTTGACAAAAAAAAGCCGTATATTCTTAAATGTGAAGGCAACAAGCGGAATTATGTAATTGCCAAATGTTGCAATCCTATACCGGGTGATGAGGTGCTGGGGTTTGTCGATAACAACGAAGTGACTGTTCATAAGCGCTCGTGTCCTATCGCTATGCGCCTGAAAAGCAGTTTCGGAGAGCGTATCATTACGACGAAATGGGCTGCACATAGCACTACGTCCTTTCCTGCTACTATAGAGATTAAAGGGATTGACAGGGTAGGGGTTTTAAATGAGATTTCACAGGTTATATCACAGAAGTCGGTTAATATCCGTATGTTGCATATCGATACGCTCGACGGTATTTTTACAGGTCAGGTAGAGATTCTGGTTCATGATGTGGATGAAATAGCTACACTTCGGAATGGAATCTCGAAAATAAAAAGTGTGAAATCGGTGAAACGCATAGACCGGTAATTTCTCAGATTTCTTCAAATGCTTTTTTTAGCGTGAGCAATTCCGTGCGGATTTCTTTCAGCCGATGAATAATTTCTTCATTTTTTATGGTGCCTTCACGATTGTCTTTGAGTTTTTGCTTTGCTCCAGACAGAGTAAGTTTTTTTTCTTTCAGTAAGTGATAGACAAGTCGCACGGCTTCTATATCGTTTGTCGTATAGAAACGTGCTCCGTTTTCCGACTTTTTGGGTGCTATGATATCGAACTCTTTTTCCCAATAGCGGAGAAGTGAAGTATTGACGTGAAACATCTGCGCCACTTCACGAATGGAGTAATATAGTTTTTCCAGTTGTTTCTCTTCCATATCCTAATCCATTACCTGTCCGTGATTTTCTGCTATCTGAATCATTCTGTCGTATTCTTCCGGTGTAAGATCCATAAAGTAATATTTGGCAGGGTTATCGTTTTTACCGCGCACAATTACTTCATAATGGAGGTGTGGGCCGGTAGATTTTCCGGTGTTTCCCACCGTTCCGATAACTTCACCCCGTTTTATTTTTTGTCCTACCTTGACTTTATATTTATCCATATGCCCATAAAGCGTCTGGAATCCGAAGCCATGATTGATGATAACGGTATTTCCGTATCCCTGTTTCCAGGCTGCATAGGTAACGGTACCGTCTCCGGTAGCATATATATCTGTTCCTACACGAGCACTGAAATCCATTCCTGCATGGAATCGCGGGCGTCTGTATATTGGATCTATGCGTACACCGTATCCCGATGCTGTCCGTTTCAGGTCTTTGTTCGATACGGGTTGTATGGATGGGATACATTGCAACCGCTCTTCTTGTGTTTTGGCTACCTTTACCAGATCGTCGAATGATTTGGATTGTATGTAGAGCTGTCTCGATAATTTGTCCATTTTCTCAGAAGTCGAAAGAACCAGTTTAGCGTTGGGCAGATGTTTCAGGTCATTATATCTGCTTTTGTTATTTAATCCTGAATTTCTGGTTGCCGAAGATATCGGATCGGTCATGAACAGGGCTCTGTACAGATTATCGTCCCGTTCCTGTATGTCTTGCAGGATAGCTGTTGCTTCGTCGAGCCGTTTGTCTAATAATTTATATTGCGAAGAGAGAAGTTTATTTTCTTTCTTTAACATAGCCTCCTGTGGCGAGTCAAGTAGGGTAAGTATCCCTCCCATAATCAGTGTTCCCAGCAGCGCGCTGAGCAGGATTTGCCGGACTACTGACAAAACCCGTTCTTTTACAGAAGGATAGACGCGTTCATAACTGAGAGTTTTCGGATTAAAAAAATAATATGCTTTCCGCTTTGCCATTCTACGTTAAAATAATTGCCGGATAATGTCACAAAAATAATTATTTGATGTACTTTTGCAATCTGTTTTTCAGATTATTAACGGGAAGAAGATTCAGATTAGATATGTTGACAGCAAAAGAAATAAGAGAGTCGTTTAAGACGTTTTTTGCATCGAAGGGACACCAGATTGTTCCTT
>JAQXIO010000028.1 GCA_029007825.1 Bacteroidales bacterium
TAAAGCCTTACCTACGCGAAGGAAAAAATGTAATTGCTTGTGAGGTTCTCTTTTACGGAACAGGCGATGGCACACATCCGATGGGTAAACCGGGCTTTTTGTTCAATGCCGATCTGGACGATTTTTCTATTATTTCCGATAATACATGGAAATGCCACTTGGCACGCAGTTGGAAACCGGGACAATATAAGCGCTGGTTTTTAAGAGCGTTGCAGGAAGATTTCGATGCTCGCCTATACCCTTACGGATGGAACGATACTCTTTTTCAAGAAAATAATTCATGGTTAGCGGCACAAAAAATAAGCGACCGGGCCGATAAGCCTTCTATTTGCACTTCCTATACCGAGTACCAGTGGGATATATCGAGCGATACTACTATTTCTCAGATACGAAAACGAAGCGTTCCGGCTATGCGTGAATACTGCATTCCTGCATACAGGCTCAGGGACAAATACCGAATCGACTGGTTACGTTCTCCCGAAGAGTATTTCGATATGCTTACTCCCCACTCTTTCCGGCTTTCAGAAAAGCCACTGCTTCTTAAACAAGATTCCAACACCTACACTGTGGAACCTTGCGGGGACAAGGGTGCCGTACTTACTTTCGAATTTAAAGAACAGGGTGTTGGATGGCCTTATTTTACAATCGATGCTCCGGAAGGTACTATCGTAGAGATGCTCGTACACGAAGGGCATAATCCTGAGAACCGGACTATTATTAATTCTCATTTCAATTCATGGAGCCGCTTTACCTGTAAAGAGGGCGAGAATGTTTTCGAGCCTTTCGATTTCGAAAGTTTCCGTTGGCTGCAGCTTCATATCCGCAATTTCGACAGAGCGGTAAAAATCAAAAATATCGGTATGCGCAGAAGGGTATATCCCTGGAAACAGGTCCCTGTTATCAGCGTTTCGGACGATACCCTCCAACATATAATCGATGCTTCTATCAATACCCTCAACAACAGTGCGCAGGAGATCATCGTGGACGGCATGGCCCGCGAGCGGCAGCAATACAGCGGCGACGGGGGACATCAGCTTCACCCTATATTCCAGGTATTCGGAGAGCAACAGCTTCCGTTCCGTTATATCAATACTTTCAGCCAGGGCTCTTCGATAGAGGGCTATTTTATGGATTGCTGGCCTGCATGGGACAGACTTGCCAGAGTAGCGGAAAGACAAATGGGTTTAACAGGCTGGGGGCCTATTATCGATCATGGTATCGGATTCAATTTCGATACTTTCTTTTATTACCTGTATACAGGGGATAAAGAAGGGTTGAATGAGGTCTATCCCCGTTTAGTAAAATTTTTCCATTACCTCGTATCTTTAACCAAAGAGGGGCTTATACCGGGTGAAGATATCGGGCTTTGCTCAGTATATATCGATCATCAGGCTTATAAAAAACAACGGCACAAAGAGCTTGCTCTGAATCTTTACACTGCTACTATGTGCCGTCATGCTCTGGCTCCTTTATGCCGTCTTTTCAACGACGAGGCTACGGCTTCGAAGGCCGAACGGTATGCGGATCGACAGATAAAAGTCTGTATAGACCGTTTCTGGAGCAAAGATAAACGTACATTCGTCTGCAATCTTCCCTGGGCGGATGAAGAGAATGAGCTTCGTTATTGCGACCGTTCCCTGTCTCTCGCTCTCCTGTATCATTTATGCCCGAACGACGATACGGAACGTTCTTTGGATATACTGGCCAATATGCCACGGGAACTGGGTACGGGTTATCCGTGCAATTCCGTATGGCATTACTGGGCTTTGGCCGAGAACGGACGTATGGATGTCGTAATAGGGGAATTAAAAGAGAAATGGGGAAAAATGCTCTCTGTCTGGGAAAATAATACGTTACAGGAGTTTTTCCATTCTACTCACGATAATAATTCACAATGGAGCCATTGTCCGGTGGCACCTCTTGTTATGCTTTACCAAGGCGTTGCCGGAGCGAAACCATTAGATACAGGGGGCAACCGTTACCGGATATGGCCTCAACCGGATATTCTGACCTACGTAAAATTTCCGATCCATACCCAAAACGGTATTATCGGATTCGAATCAAAAGAGGCAAAAGGAAAAAGGGTTATCCGGCTCGACGTACCAAAAGATTGTGAAATCGAGCTCTGGTTAGATAAACGGGAAAAAGTGAAATTTCCCGGCTGCGGATCTTATAACAATTTAAACAAGTATTTATTAAAAGGCGGGAAAAATTATACTTTCCATCTTCGTTATATGTAACGGTATTACGATTATTCGTGATGGTAGGGTTCGTTGTTCAGGATCGTCATTGCGCGATAGAGTTGCTCTATAAATATCATCCGGATCATCTGATGGGAGAAGGTCATTTTGGAGAGGGCTATTTTTTCGGAAGCAAGGGCATAAACGGCAGAAGAGAAACCATAGGGGCCGCCTATGACAAAGACCAAGCGCCGGGGAACGGTATGCATTTTCTTTTCTATGTATTCCGCAAATTTCAAAGAGGTAAATTCTTTTCCTTTTTCATCCAGTAAAACGACGTAATCGCCGCTTTGTATTATTTTGCTTATCTGCTCTCCTTCCTTTTCCTTTTGTTGTTCTTCCGTCAGATTTTTCGTATTCTTAATATCGGGTATTACTTCCATTTCGTAAGGAATGTAATGGAGCAGCCGTTTTTCATATACAGCAACCGCATCCCGAATGTATTCCGCGTCTGTTTTTCCTACTACGACCAATACTATTTTCATAAAAGATTGTTTCAAGGGTATTACAAAATATGCGCCGCATTAAACGATACGAAGAGGGATAGTTCCAAATCTCCCATATACTGCCGTGTCGTTGTTATCCGACTTACCATGCAGGTAAAAGAACAGCCTAATCCCATTTCTCTGGTAATCCGCCGTTCATAGCCAACGTCGGCGCCAAAGGCGACCGTACGCCGCCCGAATATCTGCGATTTATCGAACATGATGCAGCCGACGGTCAGCCCAGTGTACCATATATTTTTCATATTGTCATAAACACGGAATGTGAGCGAGGGCGCTACATAATACGAATTCAATCCGGTTCCCAAGATATCGTCTGCCCCAGGATTTTTACGGATAAAGCTGTTTACATGCTTATTATATGCAAAACGGAAACCGAGCCCCATATAGTCATCAAAGTAATAAGCCGCATCGAAGCCCAGATGGGCACCGTTCGTCATATCGTAACAATAAGGGTCTACACCTGCTCCCGACTCTCCTACTCCCAACAATACCGTATAACCTCCCCTCACCTCTATACGCCATGGCAATTCATCCTGTGAATAGAGCGCTCCGCAAGAGTAGAATATTACGAGTATGGTTCCTATAATTTTTTTCATGCTGTTTTTCCTGTTCCGATTTTCAACAAAGATAGTCCGTACTTTACCTATTACAATTATTTATTAACACATAGAATAAATAGATTAACAAAATATAATAAAAAGCAAAATTAAGTCCTTCGTTTTCTATCTTTTCTCCTTTATTTTTATAATAAAACATAAAGAGCAGCCGTTTTATATGTCACCGAGACACACCAACATAAAGCCGTTACGAATGAAGTCATCCGAATTGTCTATCTTTAAAAGATTAAAAGAGTTCTGTATTCCGCAACGAAAATTCTCCGAATATGAAGAACGTATCGTTTCATCGGCAGAGAGGCTTCTGAGGCTTTATCCCTTATGTACCTTGCAGGATATTTACAAAAGTTTTTTCCAAGACCGGTTCGGACCAGGACACTTAATAACGGACGAGGGTTCCGTTTCAGACTTTTTAGACAGGGAACTGGACAATATCCGGGTTTCCCAAATGCCGGATCTGGAATATACGGGATGGGAACATAATTTTATCCGTGTCCATTTACGATTGGTTAAAAATAACATTATTCCCCGTAACGAACTGCTCCGTGCCTTTATAGAAAGCGCTAACAGCGCCCAATTACCATCAATAGACGAATGGAAAAAAGAGTGGAAAGAGACCGAGAAAATTATAAGAAACCGCTATCCCGATTTATTTCTTTCCGATAAAAGCGGCAAAGATATTACTGCGCTTCTGGACAGCGGTCAATTCGCTATGCACCATTCTGCTGTTTTCGACTCTTCGTATTGTCCGCATTACAGAATTATCGCGACTTCCGTTTTTAACAACCAATTAAAACAATATCTGACGTTACCGAGCTGGTAAACCATAGCACTCTAACATTTAAACAACCAATATTATAATCTTAACTTATGAACATAAGATTTCTATCCATCTGTTTTTCCGGTCTTCTGTTTATTTCGGGATGCCAATCACCGAAAACGACCAACCCTGTTCCTGATAAAGCCGAATTGCAAAAAGGATTCGCAACACCACCTGCGGAAGCCCGTCCGAAGGCTTTATGGGCGTGGGTAAACGGAAATTTCGAGATAGAAGAGATCACGCGTGAGATGGAAGAAGCCAAACGCCAAGGAATGGGCGGTTTCGACATCTGGGATATCAATCCGGTCGTGGACGAAGCCCAGGCCGTTCCGAAGGGCGAGCCTTTCATGTCGAACGCTTACACCAAAGCCATTGTTCATGCCATAAAAGAGGCTACGCGCTTAGACCTCGAACTCGGGCTTACGATTGCCAGCGGGTGGAATGCGGGTGGAGCATGGACCAAACCGGAATATGCAACGATGGCCTTATATCATTCTTCTCTTCCTGTGGAAGGAGGTAAAAATATCCTCGTGGATCTGCCTTTCCCCGAAACACCGCAGGGCGATTATTATTTCATCGAACATGACGCTTCGGGAAAGCCCACTTTTTATAAAGAGGCCGGCGTATTCGCCATTCCTGCAACACAAGATTCCGTTATTCCAATCAAACAGGTTATCGATCTGAGCGAGAAAACGGATGGCAACGGTAAACTTGAATGGGACGCTCCCGCAGGAGAGTGGGTTATTTACCGATTGATCTGTGCCAATACGGGACAGCCGATGTATGCTTCGTCGGAAGTATCGAAAGGCCCGATGATCGATCATTTCAATCCGGAGGCTACAACGGTGCATTTACAATATTTTATCGACAAACTGCTAAAAGAGATCGGTAGTTTCGATGGTACCAATTTCCGCTATTTCTATACGGACAGCTACGAGGTGAAAGGGAAGCTCTGGACTCCTAAAATGAAAGAAGAGTTCAAACGCAGAAAAGGGTACGATATTTCTCCTTATCTTCCTATTCTATATGGTTTCGAAGTAGAGAACAAAAATATCAGCGACCGCTTTAAGTATGATTATGCTCAGGTTCTTTCCGATATGATTATAGATGCGCATTATGCCAATGCGGAACGTATAGCGGAAGAGAACGGTATTCAATTCTGTGCAGAGGCTGCCGGTCCGGGTGCTCCTGTTTTTCCGGGACACAATTGTCCTTTCGAGTCTTTGCGATCGACGGGGGTTTTGGGGATTCCGCGCGGAGAGTTCTGGCATGGTGCAGGCGAACACGATCCTGTGCAGGTTATAAAGGGGGTTGCCAGCGCATCGCATATCTATAATAAAAAATACGTAGAGGCCGAGGCTTTCACCAGCACAAAAATCTGGCAGGAGAGTTTTAACGACCTAAAACCGACCGCTGACCGCGCTTTTTGCGAAGGTCTAAACCGAATTGTTTTCCATACGTTTCCGCATACACCCAAGTCAGCAGGGAAACCGGGCTACATTTACAGTTTCGGAACCCAAATCAGCGAAGAGCTGCCTTGGTGGGACCTTTCACGTGCATTTATGGAGTATTTAGGCCGATGCAGTTATTTACTGCAACAGGGAAATTTCCACGCCGATCTTCTGACTTATTACGGCGACCAGGCTCCCAATTTCATGTATCCCAAACACATCCGGGAAGAGCTTGGGTTCGGCTATGATTATGAGGGCGTCAATTCCGATATTATACTGAATAAGCTCAGTGTAAAGAACGGTATGCTGGTACTTCCCCACGGACAGGAGTTCGCCGTACTGGAGTTGCCGAATCAGGAATCTATGAACCTGGATGTTCTCAAAAAGATCGAACAGCTCGTGCATGACGGCGCCACCGTTATCGGGCCGAAACCTTTATACAGCACCGGTTTAAAAGATTACGAAAAGAACGACCGGGAGGTGCAAAAGATCGCCGACCGCTTATGGGATAACGGAAAAATCATATCAAACCGCCCTGCGCGCGAGGTATTGATGGAGAAAGGTATCGTTCCTTCCTTCGATTTTAAAGGCGATTTCTCCATAGACAGCATTGATTTTATTCAACGACGCATCGGAAATACCGATTTGTATTTCGTTACCAACAAAAGTGATTCTCCGATCAGCATGGAGGGTTTATTCCGCGTACACAACAAATCGGCAGAGTTGTGGAATCCCGAAACGGGTATGACAGAACGTGCCGTTGCAATGCCTAACGACGACAAAACCACTTCGGTATGGCTAAATCTCGGGGCGAAAGAGACTGTCTTTGTCCTCTTCTTCGACGAAAACGACGGACAGGGTATCCAAGAAATCGCAAAAAACAATCAGCGTATATTCCCCAACGGGAATGTCTTAACATCTTATGCTCCTTTAAAAGTAAGGAATAACGATATTCTTTTCTACGAACCGGGGAATTACAAATTCAAGGCAGGTGAAAAAGATTTTACCGCCACTGTAAACGAAAATCCTGCCGTTTTTCCTATCAACAATATATGGGACGTCAGTTTCGAGAAAGGTCTCGGCGCTCCTGAGTCTCCCGTACAATGGGATAAATTAACAGACTGGACAAAGTCCGAAGATTTTAATATCCGTTATTTTTCAGGCATAGCTACCTATACGACAAATTTTCAATTACCGGAAGATATCGATTTACGAAAGCAAAAGGTGTTCTTATCTTTAGGCGATGTAAAAAACGTTGCCCGCGTACACCTTAACGGGAAAGAGCTTCAAACGGACTGGACTTTTCCTTTCGTCATAGAGTTACCTGGAGAACTGATAAACGGGGATAATCAGCTTATCATAGAGGTTGCCAACCTGATGCCTAACCGGATGATCGGCGACTTCAAAATTCCCGAAAAAGAGCGCATTACTCATTCCAATATCCGGCGTATGCCTAACGGCTGGTCAATTCCATTAGAAGAGTTACCATCGAAGGAGTATGAACTTTTGCCTTCGGGATTAATCGGTCCGGTAGAATTGATTTCAGTTCCTTTTATAACTTATTAAACAGTAAAGAACTATGAAAAAGTTGTTATTTATTGTCTTTCTTTTGATTACGACACTAAGCGGATATGCCAAAGTGAAAATCAGCGGAGGACCTAAGGTCGGCCTAAACATTGCAACTCTCACAAAAAGCACCGACAACAAAGCCTATATAGGAGCCGTTGCCGGAGGGTTTCTGAATCTTCGTTTTTCACCTTTGTTCGCATTACAACCGGAAATATTATTTTCCATGCAAGGGAACAAAGAGAAAATATGGGAAACCGACGATTGGGGAAATTTCGTCAATAGTAACTTCACAATTTCACAGAAATTGTATTATCTCCAAATTCCGGTTATGGCTAAGTTTTATACGATTAAAGATTTTTATCTCGAAGCCGGTCCGCAATTCGGAATTTTACTAAATGCAAATATGGCAGTGGAAATATAAACGATATTATGCGCAAAGGGGATATCAGTCTCGGGTTCGGTATCGGTTATGACTGGACTTTCGGATTAACTGCAAATTTCCGTTATAATATAGGTCTTTTAAAAACGACTAAGTTTTTCTGGGAAGACAGTTATAAACACCATAATAGTGTAGCCCAGTTCTCATTAGGATGGCAATTCTAAGCATAGAATAACAAAGAAAAGTCAAAAGCTTATATATTATAAAAACGGATAGGCATCGGTTATAGAGCCTATCCGTTTTTATTTCCAAGAGGGAACAGCCGCAACTTTACCGTAAAAAGCAAAACTGTCACCCCTGTTAAAGTCAGAAAAAACAGCCCTATTTATCCGGTTGTTCTTTATTTCTTCTTTTTTCCATTACCGTGCTAATGATTAACGGAATACTTATAAATACCACTGTTCCGGTAATTACCGTGCCCGTATAAAATGCCGGACTACCGACGGGCAACTGGGAAGGCGGGAAAAATGTGACAATAAAAGAGAAGGCTACGGCAAGGAATCCTATTCCGGCAATCAACCACATGCCTATTTTACCGCCAGGTACTTTAAAACTGCGATCAAGACCAGGTTGTGTATATTTAAGCCTTATTCCAGATGCATACATCATCATATACATAACCAGATACAGACCAATTGTCAAGGCTGTCAACAAGAAAAAGGCAACACTGACATCGTCCATAATCATATAAAGAGAAGATAGGATCGTCACTATTCCACCCTGAATAAAGAGGATATGCGTTTGCACGCCGTTTTTATTCGTTTTTTTCAAAAAATCCGGCAAGACTCCATCTTTAGCCGTCCAGAGTAATCCCCGGCTAGGCCCGGAAATCCAAGACATCACTCCCGCCAAAGCTCCAAAAGCAGCCAACAGACCCATGACATTGGTCATCCAGCTTACATGATAATGGTCGAATATTTGCTGAAAAGTGACGAATAAGCCCGATTGCAAATTAATCTGGTCATAAGGCGTAACGACTGCCATTGCCAGCGAACCGAAGGTAAACAGAGTAAATGATATCAAAGCAGCCAACAACATGGCTGCCGGAAATTGTCTCTGCGGATTTTTCATTTCCTGCACGTGTACGGCATGCACCTCTACCCCGGCAAACAACAGAAGTATCCCTGCCAAAAAGGCTATATCACTCATACCCGTCATATGGGGAAAAAAGCGTGGGTGGACGTGTCCGGCCTGTATCTTCGCTACCTGCGTCACACTATCCGGAATGTGTTCAAACGCTATCGGATTGTTCCCGATGATCCACACAACGGCCATAACGATAATCACGATTCCGGGCAATACGGTTCCTATCAGAAAGCCCTGGCTGGTAATCCTGGATACCCACGAGGTACCCCAAAAAGTCAACCAGGTTGCCAACCAATACATACCAATAGAGAATAATCCCACAAACATACCATTCTGTGCCAAATCCGGCCTGCCGAACATATAAGCGATGGAAGCAGCGGCAAATCCCAAAACAGTCGGATACCATACTACATTCTGAATCCACTGGAGAAAGATAGCGGTAAATCCCATTTTACGATTGAAGGCTTCTTTTACCCAAGTATATACGCCACCGCCTTTATTGGAAAAGGCACTCCCCAATTCAGCCGCAACAAAAGCTGCCGGTATCAGAAAGAGGAAAGTAGCGAAAAAGATATAAAAAAACATGGTCAGTTCTTCCTGTGCCATCATCGGCAATCCACGGAGACTGATAACAGCGGCAGCCGTCATCAACGCCAGCTGCCAAGTCGAGATATTCTTCACAATATTCTTCATCATCCGATTATTTTTAATTGTCTATTTTCTATAACACGATATAAAAGACAAGGTTCCGACAATTTTATAATCTTTACAAATCGCTGCTCGTTTTACCGGCTGTTTTTTATTTCCATTTTTCAAGGTTATAAGTAAAAAGGAACAAAGCTTTTTCTAAACGGCAGCTTATATTCTCTTCAATTAACGTTTTCTATTAAACCCCTTGCTCAACCTTTTATCAATCTATTCCGAACTCAATTTCATTTTTATTTTTCTTCACATTCATGTCGTAAAACACAAAAAATATAGAAGTAATTAAAAAGATTTGTTATATTTACCCCGCTAAAACCTTCTTTTTTAATAGAATTACGAAGTTAACATCCCATATTACTAATCCTAAATCAACAATTATGAAATTAAAAAATTTACTTTTCTTTGGACTGTCAGCTTTTAGCCTTTCCGTTTTTTCGGATCCTATTTTACCGGAAGGCGGAACATTGCTTTTCTACGAAAGCTTCAACGACGGAGCTACCGCAGAAAAGAATCCCGAGCTCGATGCTTATAAAGTAGGAGGTATTTTCTACAATCAAGCGCCGAACGATATCAACGATGATTGGTTCAATCATCCGGATCCTAGCACCAATGAAACACGATGGGCCTATCCCAACAAATCGAACGGACGTATCTGGAGACCGACTGCAAATGCAGATACTCCTCCCACAATCGAATTTATGGTGAATACAAGTGCTTTCGAATATGCCTATTTCTCAGCAGCATCTTTATTCTGGGGCAGTTACAAGGTTTATTACAGTTTCGACGACTGGGCAACCGAACATGAATTGAGCCAAGATTTATTTTACCGCACTTATGTCCCTACTACTATTACTTATGAAGATTGCGGTATCGCAGCGGTACAGGGTAAACCTGACTGCCAAGCGGATATGAATTGGTATTATGACCAATTTATAGAAAACTTAGGCGGAAAAGAGGCGGTATATATTAAAGTTGTGTGTATAAGCGGATCTCCTCTCGAATTAGACGATATTCAAGTAACCGGATATACGTCGGCAGTCTTGTTTAAAGGAGGTCTGGATGAAAAAATCAAAGAGGTTTCCGCTTTTTATGAAAAGAACAGGGATAATGAGAATGAGGAGTATTGCCCGACAAAATTAGAAGCCTTACCCAAATTAATAGAGGCGGCAACTGCCGTTAACGAAAAAGCAGACGCAACCCAAGAAGAGATCAACGAAGTCTTGCTACCGCTGTCACAAGCATATACATCCGTAGAAACGAAAGATGAGGTTAGCTCTGATGTTATCGACGCATTCAAAGATGCATACGCACATGCCGGAGAAATAGATATTGAAGCTCAAGAGTATCAACAGTGGGTACCCGAAGCTACCCGGACAGCATTCGAAGAAGCACTTGCCCAAGGTTCCGAACTTTATCGGGATAATAACTATTGCGACGAAAACTATGCAACCGAATTAACTCAGGCATTAACCGAGCTCACCCAGCTTACACAACAATACGTTTCCATCGAAGAGGCATCGACAAGTACTTTCAGCTTGTATCCCAACCCTGCAGGTGAAACAATCTATATCTCAGGGGCAACCGGCGGAAATGCCTATATATTCAATGCGGCAGGCCAGCAGGTACAATCCATCAGCTCCTACCAGGGCGGGGCTATCAACATCAGTTCTCTTGCTCCCGGGGTCTATACAATAGTTTACGAACGGCAATCGATTCCGTTTATCAAAAAGTAAAAACAGTAAAAAACTTCGAATAAAAAAGGGTATAGGGGGTTGTTTCATGCAGAAGCGACCCTCTATGCTTTTCATAAAGACCGGATAATAACAGGAATATTAACGGGTGGTCGATAACACTAAATATACAGGAGTAAATTCCAATGGCTACAGAGACTGAAATTCCCCATTGAAATTCCTATACTCATTTTTATCCCTACTACTACAGCAGAGGGCTGCACTCACGATCCATCTCCTTTTTTAAACAGAATTTTACACTAACAGAAATAATGCTTTCGTCGTAAAACGCTTATTCCATTCCACTTCAAAACAATTTCTACCGACTTCATGCTCAACAATTCCATATCTTCATAAACCCCTTATTTACAGCTTTCTTATGTTATTCTTCCCTCATTTTCATTTTTATTATATATCTTTGCACTCATAACACTAAAATTTTACTGAGATGAAGAAACAATTGCTTTTTTTTGCTGCGTTTCTGATAATGTCAATCAGTTATTCTCAGGAATTATCGCAAGAGATCAACCAGTCTTTCTCCAAAAGAAATATCGAATCTCTCGCAGACAATATGGATAGTGAAATAGAACTGACCATAGAAGGAAAACGGGAAAGGATGAAAGGGCCGCAAGCTATATCGCAAGTCGACAATTTCCTGCAGTCGCTTTCTTCATCCAGATTTTCTGTTGTACATAAAAGCGACAAGCGTGACGCGGGATTTATCATAGGTACTTTGCAGAGTGAAAAAATAGCTTATCGCGTTAATATAAGTTTTAAGAAAATAGACAATAAAGAGATTATACAAACTATCAGAATAGAACAAATTAATGAATAATTTAATAGACCAACTGATCCAGCTCTCCTTTGCCGAAGATATCGGAGACGGCGATCATACGACATTAAGCAGCATTCCCGAAAGTGCAACGGGTAAATCAAAACTTATTATTAAAGAAGACGGCGTTATTGCAGGCGTAGAGATTGCCCAACGTATTTTTCATGCTTTCGATCCGGATTTAAAAGTTTCCGTTTACATAAATGACGGTGCGCAAGTAAAAAAAGGCGATATCGCCTTTGTCGTAGAAGGGAAAGTGCGTTCCATACTTCAAACGGAGCGTCTTGTTTTAAACGTAATGCAAAGAATGAGCGGTATTGCCACTACCACACGGAAATATGCAGACCGCCTAAAAGGTACTAAAACACGTGTGCTGGATACCCGGAAAACGACTCCGGGCATGCGTATGCTGGAAAAAGAAGCTGTACGCATCGGGGGGGGGGTAAACCATCGGATAGGTTTGTTCGACATGATTTTATTGAAAGATAATCATGTCGATTTTGCCGGGGGTATAGAAAAAGCTATTACCAGGGCTAAAGAGTATCTGAAAGAAAAGGGTAAAGACCTAAAGATAGAGATCGAAGTCCGCAATTTCGATGAAATCAATGAGGTACTCCGGGTCGGCGGAGTCGACCGCATTATGCTCGACAACTTCAATACGGAAGATACCTGCAAGGCTGTCAAACTAATAGACGGCAAATACGAAACCGAATCATCGGGAGGTATTACGTTCGAAACTTTACGGGATTATGCCGAATGCGGCGTGGATTTCATCTCGGTAGGTGCATTGACTCACTCGGTAAAAAGCTTAGATATGAGTTTAAAGGCTTGCTAATTCAATTACCTCAAGATCTTTAAAGTTACCGGCCTCTATCGAAAAACGGACTAATGTCCGTACCCGATGGGGGCCGTATTTTCCTGCTGCTCCGGGATTCATATAGAGCATATTCCTCCGTTTATCAAACTCTATTTTCAGAAGGTGGGAATGCCCACAGACCAAAAGGTTCGGATGTTTCAAGGCTAACTCCTGCCTCATTTCAGGAGCATATCTTCCCGGATATCCTCCTATATGGGTTATCCATATTTCCGCACCCTCAACCGTAAAACGCAATATTTTAGGACATCGCAAACGAATGGTATGGTCATCTATGTTTCCATAAACGGCTCTTACAGGTGCTATCAGCTCCAATCCGTCCAATACATTCTGCGAACCGATATCTACGGCATGCCATATTTCATCACAACCGGAGAAATATTCTATATATTTATTATCCCACCATCCGTGGGTATCCGAAAGTAACCCTATGCGTTTCATCAAAATATCGTTTTTAAAGCGGGAGGTGTATAAGTCGTTTTTATTCTATACTCCTGGGGGTAAAGGTTGTTATTACGATTCCCTATGTTTTTAACCCATCCTAAGGGAATTGTCAGGAAAGTCAGCAGCACATATCCGACCGGGAGAGTACCTGACAATGTTACCGTTTCTTTTCTTAAATAGCGTATGGCTTCCTCTATCGCCAATTCTGCAACCGGGAAAGCCGACGAATCAAGCGCAGCGGAGAGAGCGAGATCGTGAGCGGGAGCCCATTCCTTTCCTTTAAAAGTTGCCACCGTAAGTCCCGATGAGAGAGATTTCAACAGCTTTTCAATCTTTAGGATATCTTCTTTAAGAACCGAAGAATAGGCTTTTATAACCGAATCCGAAACATTAAACTGATAATCGTCACTGTTCCGTATCCATCTACAAACATTTTCCGGCCTTACGATCGATTGCTTTTTTCCTTTCACTTTCAGATTAAAAGCTTCATTCTGCATTGTTTTTCCCTGTTTCCTCAACACTGCCATAAAAAAGCCTTCTCCTTTTATTTTATGGGGAAAGAACCTGTAACAAGACGCCGAGCCCATCAGTTCTGCAGCGATGTTCCATCCATTACCAAGGTTCAACGGCACACTTTCTGCGCCCAATTCACTACATATCCATTGAATATTTTCTTCGTTTTCTTCCGTATTGTAGGTACATGTACTGTAAACAAGTATTCCTCCGGGTTTTAGCGCCGGCCATACGTCTTCTATTATCTGCCGCTGCCGCACTGCGCACGAACTTACATTTTCCAGCGACCATTCCGCCACCGTATCGGGATCTTTCCTGAACATGCCTTCGCCCGAACAGGGCACATCGGCTAAAATAAAATCAAAATAATGGGGCAACCTTACAAAATCCGCCGGATTATTATTCGTTACTACGGCATCGGGATTTCCCCATTTCTTAATATTTTCATTCAATACCTGCGCTCTGTTTCTTATCACTTCATTCGCAACAAGCAAGGAGCCTTGCGGCAGGGAAGAGAGTAAAAGCGTAGATTTCCCTCCCGGTGCAGCACATAGATCAAGGGCTTTTACAGGTTCTGAAAGTAGTTGTAAAACTACCTGATACAGAAACATAGACGAGGCCTCCTGTACATAGTACGCGCCTGCATGAAGAAGAGGATCAAAAGTAAAGGAGGGCCGTTGTTCCAGATAACAACCGTCAGGACACCAAGCAACAGGATTCAAAGAGAGGCTTTCTTTCCATTTCGATCTGTTTATACGTACAGAAACAGGACTTTCCGTCTTCAAGGAAGACAAAAAAGAGAGGTACTCCGCCCCCAGTAGTTTCTCCATTTGCCGACAAAAATCAGAAGGTAACTCCATAGATTTCTCTTTTGCACAAAAATACCTATTTTTGCGGATAAGTTTCAGTATCTGTTTATAATTTACAAGACGGTTTATTTGTGATACGGGCATTTTCAGGTCATTGCACATTCCGGTAAGCCGAATTTTTCACCAACTTATTTAAATGTAAATGCAAGGTTCGCTTTATTTAATTCCTGTCACTTTAGGTGACACTCCTATAGCCCGTGTGCTACCATCGTTTAACCGGGAAATTATCGTTTCTCTTCAACATTTCATCGTAGAAAACGAACGGACTGCACGTCGTTTTCTAAAAAAAACAGAGCCTTCGATCGATATCAACAGCCTGATATTTTATCCACTGAACAAACACACGTCACCCGAAGAGATCTCATCTTACTTGAATCCGATAGAGAGCGGATTTTCTGTCGGTCTATTATCGGAAGCAGGTTGTCCGGCGATCGCCGACCCGGGTAGCGACATCGTCGCTATCGCTCAAAAAAAGAATATACGAACGGTTCCGCTCGTAGGGCCGTCTTCTATCCTACTGTCATTGATGGCATCGGGATTCAACGGACAGAGCTTTGCCTTCCATGGTTATCTCCCAATCGAAGCAAGCCAGAGATTAAAAGCCATAAAACGCCTCGAGCAACGCATATATACGGAAAATCAAACTCAATTGTTCATCGAAACGCCTTACAGAAACCATAAATTAATAGAAGAGCTTATTAAAAACTGCCAACCTTCTACCAAACTTTGCATTGCCGCCAATATTACCTGTGAGGACGAATGGATTAAAACTTTTCCGGTAAAACAGTGGAGTCATCAAAAATTCGATTTATCCAAAACACCTACCATTTTCCTGCTTTACAAATAGATTATCTTTAACGCAGAAGGCGGAAGTACTGAAAAATATTTCCGCCTTCTGCTTCTATTCAAATCATTTCTCAGTCTTGCTGAAGAATAGAGCTTATCTCAGGTAAAAATATGGTATTACTAAACAACTCATATTCTTTCTCGAAACATTTCGTAAAATAGTTTTTTCCAAGATTTTCTTCTATCTGTTTCTGCGACCACAATTTTGCCCCGGGAATCGATATCTTCTTAAATATCTTTTCATTTGTAATATAGTGTATATATAACGAATTTACCGTTCTTTCCCTATCCTGGTCGTACAGATAAGTCATCAGGAAGCGGGATTTCTTGGCGAATTTCAGCCCGATTTCATGTAAGCTGTTCATCTGCGTTTTTGCAATACTGCTTCCGTAAGTAACATAAACGCTTAACGGAGTATCTACCCCGGCTTTTCCTTCGGTCGGAACCAGTAAAATCTGATTATCGTACATCAATATGGTTCTGACCATAGGCAGACGGTACTCCGAAGCTATTTCATCCTTTTCCGTTTCTGCTACTATCCCCACAACATTACCTTTCGAATCTACGATCGGCAACCATTTTTCTTTTTTGAGCTGCCAGCTCAGCACGGTCAGGCGAAAATGCTCATACAGGATTGCCAGAAAAGGAATACCGACTAAGGTAACCTTATAGAGTGGTCCAGAAACGATCGCCTCAATACTTTCCGAAGGCAACAGGGAAGCAAAAAAGAGACAAAAAAGATGAAGGGTCAGAAAATTCTGGAGTATTTGCGCCACCAAAAAAAACTCGTAAAGTGTATTCTTGACCGGTACCAACATAACTCCTGCCGTTCTGCTCACAACTTTCCTTTCTATGACATTTCTAAAAAGACTAACTAATACCAATATCAGCACAGAGAGCATCTCCAGCAACAACGGAGAATATTCAAAAAGGATATTCTGTTGAGGGAGAAGTAACAATAAGGATGAATATGCCAGTAATATAATAACCGATACGGTAAGAAAAAACTGATAAATCATACGGCCGGAAAAGAACTGAAAAATCCCGACCATGCAGAGCACCGATAACCAAGATATCAACAATGCCTCTTTATACGGTAACCAAAAGAATAAAAGAGTCAACAACAGAACGGGAAGATAACCCAGACCCTGATTATTCAAAAAGTGGTTATAAGAATAGAATTTCATAATTACTTTTTACAGGTTTGTGTCTAAATAACGAACAATACCCTGAAAAAGATTCCAACGGGCTTGCTGTCCTTTAATCGAATGATCCTTCCCTGTATATAACATCATATTACAGAATTTATTTGATTTTTCGAGCGCTTTTGCATAAAGTAACGAGTTTTGCATGTGTACATTCTTATCCAGCGTCGGATGAATCAAATATAAAGAGCCCTCAAGTTTTCCCGCCAAATTAATTAACGAAGATCTTTCATAACCAGCCCCGTTTTCACCCGGGGTCAACATATAACGTTCAGTATAAGCCGTATCATATAAATGCCAGTCACTAACCGGAGCAATGGCAACCCCAACTTTATAAAGTTTTTTACCTCTACTCATTGTCATTACCGACGTAAATCCGCCATAACTCCATCCCCATATGGCCAAACGTTTTCCGTCGACATAGGGTAAGCCTTGCAAATAGCTTGCAACGTCCAGCAGGTCGTCCGATTCGTTAATTCCGAGTTTCAGATACTGGCATTTACCGAATGCAGCCCCCCTGCCTCCCGTACCTCTGGGATCAACCGCTAAAACGATATAGCCTTTGGAGGCCAGATAGTATTCCCATCCGAAATCATAACGATCTCGCACCAATTGAGAACCGGGTCCGGAATATTGCATTACGACAACCGGATATTTTTCGGAAGAAGAGAATCCTGGAGGTCTCAGCATCCATGCATTGAGTTTATCACCCACCGAGTTTTCTATCTGAAGAAATTCTTTTTTAGGCGCATTCAATGCAGCCAGTTCATTTTTCAACCGCTCATTTTTTTCAATAACACGAATGGTCTTTCCGTTCGCATCACATACAGAAACCGTTTGCGGGGTACTTATATTCGAATAATATTGTATAAAATATTTAAAGTCTGTACTGAAATCGGCAGTATTCGTTCCTTTCTGCGACGATAATTTCGTTTTATTGTTTTTTGCATCTATACGGTAAACCGAACGGTATAACGGCCCTTCTTCGGTCGATTCGTAATATACGGTTTTCGATGCAGGATTATAACCCAAGAATCCAGTTACATCCCAGTTTCCTTCGGTCAACTGACGCAACAGCGAACCTGTAGGCGAATAGAGATAAAGATGGGCGTAACCATCTCTGTCGCTCATAAATGTAAAGCAGTCGGGATAGAATTTTATCGATTTCAAAACAGACGGTTCGATATAGGTCGATGATTCTTCCCTGAGTATCAACCGTGATACACCCGACTTCGGATTGAGGTAATACATCTGAAAAATATTCTGAACCCTATTGAATGTCATTACCGCCAACTGGTCGGAGTGTGTCGTAAAAGTAACAGCCGGAATATACCCCTCGGCAGTTCCGGGAACCGACAAGTCTTTAATGTCTTTTGTCTCTACGCTATAAGAGTGTACCGTTGCTTTCGGATTCGCTGTTCCGGCCATCGGATATTTCAGCTGCATCAATGTAGGGTAGCCACCATCACCATAATCGAGCAAATCGAACGTTCCGACACCGGTAATATCTAATTTTACAAAAGATAATATTTTAGAATCGGGAGACCAGGCCATCAACGGAGCTCCGCCAAATTCTTCATCATAGAGCCAGTCGGGGCATCCGTTTAAAATCGAATCCGGAGCACCGTCTTTCGTTACAGGAGATTCGGTACTAAAATCAAATTTACGCAGCCAGATGTTATTGTCTTTCACATAGGCACACATACGACCGTCAGGTGAGAACTGAGGTTTCATTTGACGTCCGCCGGTATCTGATAACGGGTTTACATAATTTCTGCGAACATCGAAATCATAATAGACGGCAGTAAAGGAATTACGGTAAAGCGGCTCCGATTCACGCCATAAAAGGATATGATGTCCGGTAGGACTGATTTCATAGCCATCGATCGTCTTAAAATCACACTCTCTGGCTTTATTTGCGTTGAACAATGTATCGACCGGCAACCCTGTTTTATAAGAGATTGCCACAATCATCGATTTGTCATCACTCAAACGTGTATAGCTCTCACCTCCGGACAGAGGACGAAGTTCAGGAAGCGTTTTTTCAGAATAGACACCTTCTACGATTTTCTTCAGGCTTATCCCTTTTCCGGACTGAGAGAAAAGGAAAACAGGAACTGCCAAGAGAGAAAGGACCAACAATTTAACTCTCATAATACAAGAATGTTACAACCAGACGACTTTTTTTTCATTCCAAGAAAAGCCGTTTGCAATTACTATATCTATACAATAAAATCAAGTTGCAAATTTAAAAAATATTGTTCTACCCTCTCTATGAAAAGAGAGATATTTCAAGTACATTTGCAGTATTAATTTTAACAGCGGATTTGAAAATCAGTCGATGGCAAGAAAAAAAACAAAAAAATCAACCAATTCCAAAAATCCCGAAGGCAGCATTTCTCCTTCTAAATTCATTCTTTTCTTTAAAAGCGAACAGACTCGTTTCATTTTCGGACTATTATTCAGCTTTTTATCGGTTTACATGGGCCTTGCTCTTATCTCTTTTCTTTTTACAGGAGGAAAAGATCAGAGCGAAATCGAAAATCTTCCGCTAATCGATTTATTAACTAATCAAGGTTCCGTGCACAACTGGGCCGGCATAAGGGGAGCTTATCTTGCAAACGCTTTAATCAACTCTACGTTCGGACTTGCGTCTTTTTTTCTGCTTTACTTACTTTTTTCTATCGGCTTCAAGTTGATGCGAGTTAACAATATCCGCATATGGAAACGTTTACTGCTGACATTATGCGCTATTTTATGGGGTTCCGTTTTCTTCGGTTTTTTCCTCCAGCCTTTTTTCAACGAATCGTTTATTTCTCCGGGCGGAAAGCACGGTTATTATATCAGTCAATTTTTAATCAATAATATCGGCTATCCGGGCACCATCCTACTGCTGCTATCTTCCCTTATCATTATCTTAGTAGCGACAAGTGCCAAGACTATTCCTTTTTTCAGGGCATTATTTTCTCTTTCGTTCCTGAAACGCAGAAACAGGCCCAAACATTCCGAGAATGAATATTCTCCTTCATCAACCGGAACTATAAACCAAGCGAATGCCGTTCAAGAAGAGAAAAAATCTCCGGAAATCGATTTGGTTCCGTCCGTAACAAACAGTTATTCTAATAACGAACACGATATAACGACTGCTCCCCAAGACGACATAGAAATTGTATCGACGCCCACGGAAGAGGAGCCTTATCAGGTAAAGGATCAGGAACTCGATGTTTCCGTAGCCGAAGAGGAGGAGACTGTGGATCATTTGCCTACAGATAATTACGATCCGAGACTGGACTTATCCAGTTACCGCTTTCCGACATTAGAGCTTCTGAAAAAATACGACCAAAGCGATAAGGTCATCGATATGGAGGAGCAGAATTCGAATAAAAACCGTATTATCCAGACTTTAGAGACTTTCGGCATTAAAATCGCCTCTATCAAGGCTACGGTAGGACCTACCATCACCCTTTACGAAATTGTTCCGGAGGCTGGTGTACGTATTACCAAAATCCGGAATCTCGAAGACGATATCGCTTTAAGTCTTTCGGCTTTAGGAATCCGTATCATAGCACCTATGCCGGGCAAGGGTACCATCGGTATCGAAGTTCCGAATAAAGATCCTCAAATTGTCTCCATGCAATCGATCATTGCTTCGAAGCGTTTCCAGGAGTCGAGTTATGATTTGCCTATCGCTTTCGGAAAAACGATCACAAATGAAATTTTCATGGTCGATCTTTGCAAAATGCCTCACTTGCTGGTAGCAGGAGCGACAGGCCAGGGTAAATCAGTCGGTTTAAATGCAATTATTACATCTCTGCTCTATAAAAAACATCCGGCAGAACTAAAATTCGTGCTGGTAGACCCGAAAATGGTCGAATTCAATATTTATTCTGCTATCGAGAGGCATTACCTCGCTATGCTTCCGGATGCGGAGAAGGCAATCATTACCGATTTTTCGAAAGTGGTGCAGACGCTTAACTCTCTTACCAAAGAGATGGACGACCGGTACGACTTGTTGATGAAGGCCAATACCCGAAATATAAAAGAGTATAACGAGAAGTTTATCACACGGCGCCTGAACCCTGAAAAGGGGCATAAATATATGCCTTATATCGTCGTGGTTATAGATGAGTTCGGAGATCTGATCATGACTGCGGGAAAAGAGATCGAGCTTCCTATCGCCCGTATCGCTCAAAAAGCCCGTGCAGTAGGTATGCATATGATTATCGCCACACAACGTCCTTCGGCAAATATTATTACAGGTACTATCAAGGCAAACTTCCCTGCGCGTATCGCCTTCCGCGTTTCCTCGATGATTGACTCCAGAACTATCCTCGATGCGAACGGTGCCAACCAGCTTATCGGCCGTGGTGACCTTTTATTCTCACAGGGTAACGATATGATCCGCGTTCAATGTGCGTTCGTGGATACTCCCGAGGTCGAACGGATTGCAGAATACATCGGAGCTCAAAGAGGTTATTCGACTGCATTTCTGCTTCCGGAATATGTAGGAGAAGAGAGCGGAGATAAAATGCCGGGGGCTGTCGATCTTTCGGACCGCGACCCTCTTTTCGACGAGGCTGCACGTTTACTCGTTATTCACCAGCAGGGTTCTACGTCACTTATACAACGTAAATTTTCAATCGGATATAACCGTGCGGGACGCCTGATGGACCAATTGGAGGCTGCCGGAATCGTGGGGCCTTTCGAAGGAAGCAAAGCCCGCCAAATACTGGTTCAAGACGAATATCAATTAGAACAACTATTAAATTCACTGAAAACGCCATGAACCAAAAACTAAAAATATTCTTATTACTGCTTCTGGGTGTTTCTTTCAACCTTACAGCCCAGGAAGATGCCAAACAGCTACTCGACAAAATGTCGGCAACTTTTTCACGAAACAAGGGCTATACGATTTCATTTACAATGAATATCAAACAGATCAGGCAAAAAACGAGTGAAAGCTTTAATGCGAGGATCGACCTGAAAGGGAATCAGTTTTACCTCACCACTCCGGATATCGAAGCGTGGTTTAACGGAAAAACACAATGGGTATTAATGCGTCAGAACAATGAGGTGAATATGACAACGCCAACCGAACAGGAGTTAAGGCAAACGAACCCGATTCAGGTTATCAATTCTTACAAGAAGGGATATTCTTATGAGTACAAGGGCACACGGAACGATATAAAAGGACGAAGTTCGTATGTGATCGAACTGACACCTGAAAAGAAAGGAGACATCGAATACATAACTTTACTTATCAATAAAGAGAATTATGCTCCGAACAGCATCCTGATACGACAGAAAGGAAGTGTAGAGTCGTCGATTTATATCGATAGCATCAAAAGGGATGTAAACTTTCCCGAATCACTTTTTGTTTTTGATAAGAAGAAACATCCGGATGCGGAAATAATCGATTTAAGATAATCTTTAAATTTTCAATTATGGAAAAGATACGTTGTTTAATATTGGGTTCCGGCCCTGCAGGATATACTGCCGCTATTTACGCATCACGCGCTAATTTATCACCGGTTTTATACGAAGGCATCCAACCGGGCGGCCAGCTTACCACAACTACCGAAATCGATAATTTTCCAGGATATCCGAACGGTGTGAGCGGTATACAGCTTATGGAGGATATGAAAAAGCAGGCCCAACGTTTCGGAACCGACATACGTTTCGGGATTGCGACTGCCGCCGACCTTTCCAAAAGACCTTTCCGAATCACCATAGACGGGGAAAAAGTAGTGGAAGCCGAATCGCTTATCATCGCAACAGGAGCCAAGGCTAAATACTTAGGTATCCCGGACGAGACAAAATATGCAGGCATGGGTGTTTCGGCCTGTGCTACGTGCGACGGATTCTTTTACCGCCGCAAAACAGTAGCTATCGTAGGCGGAGGAGACACAGCCTGCGAAGAGGCGGTTTATCTATCGGGACTGGCTGAAAAGGTCTATATGATTGTACGTAAAGATTTTTTACGTGCTTCAAAAATTATGCAGGATACCGTTTTTAAAATGCCTAATATCGGTATTTTATTCAATCATAATGTTACAGGTATTTATGGGAAAGAGGGTGTTGAAGGAGTTCACCTGGTAAAAAATTCAGGATTACCCAACGAGGAAAAATATGATTTGGCAGTGGACGGACTTTTTCTTGCAATCGGGCATGAACCTAATTCAGGTATTTTTAAAGATTATTTGGACACGGATGAAACGGGCTATATCATTACGCAGGGAAGCACTCCTCTTACCAATATTCCGGGTGTATTTGCCGCCGGTGATGTCGCCGACCCTGTTTACAGACAAGCTACCACTGCAGCAGGCAGCGGGTGCAAAGCGGCTATCGAAGCGGAGCGTTTTCTGAGTTCTCTCGATTAAACCGAATACTTTATTTAATCCAAGCCATGATTACACAAAAGCTTTTTCAATCTGCTAACGGGGGAACGGCATTCCATCCTATTCTTATGCAGCTTGCTGCCCACATATACGGAAAAACATATACGGAATTTATGACCGATTACCGTATATTAGTAGATTCGAACATGAAGTGTCTCGAACTTTTCAAACACGATGCCGTGAGTGTTATTTCCGATCCCTACCGGGAAACATCGGCATTCGGGGCAAAGATTATATTCGACGGGAACAATTCACCGAGGGCCGAACGTTTAGTTGAAAACATGCAGGATGTGGAATCACTTCAAATCCCCAATCCGTATAATTGCGAAAGGACTCTCGACAGAATAAAGGGTGTAGAATATTACCGTGAACTTTTAGGCAAAGATTTTCCGGTTATCGGATGGATAGAGGGTCCGCTTGCCGAGGCATGCGATCTGGGCGGCGTTACCGAAATACTGATGCAGCTCATGATGGAACCCGAGATGGTTACGTTACTGATGGCTAAATGCGTTGAAATGGGCAAATCGTTTGCCAAGGCACAAATCGATGCGGGATGTAATATTATGGGCATAGGTGATGCCATTTGTTCTCAGCTTTCAGACGATATGTACGCAGAGTATGTATTGCCTTTCCATCAGGATTTAATCGAATATATTCATAGCTTGGGGTGTGCGGTAAAACTCCACATTTGCGGAAATATCACACATCTTATGCCCCATTTGGCGAAAACAGGAGCCGATATTATCGATTTAGACTGGATGGTAGATATGGAAGAAGCCCGTAAAGTTACAGGTGAAGAGACCTGGCTCTGCGGCAATATCGACCCGGTTAGTGTCGTACAGGATGGCTCTAAAGAGCGTATCCGTGAAGCTTATTCGGAACTACGTTCCAAAAAAATAGGTGAAAAATTCATTTTTATGGCAGGGTGCGAAATCACACCGTTTACACCGATCGAGCATGTACAGGAGATGCGTAAAGTAAGCAGAAATTAAAAAAGCAAGTGTTGCAGAAATAAAATTATTATATTACCTTTGCTCCCCGATTCCTTAGAAGGTAAAAAAGCGGCTCTGCAGAAATAGCACCCCACCTTCCGGACATAACTCTTAAAAAAATTACATAATGTACGTAATTGTAGAGATGCAAGGACAGCAGTTCAAAGTAGAAAAAGGCATGAAGCTGTTCATTCATTACACCGGTGCAGAAGGCGGTGCAGAATTAGAATTCGACAAAGTAATGTTGATCGACAACGAAGGAAAAGTAACCATCGGAGCACCTGTTATCGAAGGAGCTAAAGTTATCGCAGAGGTTGTTTCTCCTATCGTGAGAGGTGAAAAGGTTCTGATATTCCACAAAAAGAGAAGAAAAGGTTATCGTAAACTGAACGGTCACCGTCAGAACTTCACAGAGATTTTGGTTAAAGATATTGTTGTTGCGTAACGTTTTAAAATTACAAAGAAATGGCACACAAAAAAGGCGTCGGTAGTTCAAAGAACGGACGCGAATCAGAAAGCAAACGATTAGGCGTTAAAATATTCGGAGGTGAAGTTGCAAAAGCCGGCAACATTCTGATCCGCCAGAGAGGCACAGTTCATCATCCGGGTGAAAATGTCGGAATGGGTAAAGATCATACTCTTTATGCATTGGTTGACGGTGTTGTTGTTTTCAGAAAGAAAAAAGACAACCGTTCATACGTATCTATAGCTCCACAGGCTTAAATACCTTATCATATAAAACGAAAGGGCTGCTAAAATTAGCAGCCCTTTCGTTTTATATATTTTCAATTCATTTCAAGCTTCTCTATCCTACTCTATTATCTGATAAATTTTTTCGCTATTTTTGCATACTGAATCTACATATACAACAAAGTTATGTTAACACTTAAAATTATAACGGAGAATCCCGAAAGTGTGATTAACCGTCTTGCAAAGAAACATTTCGATGGCCGGGAGATTATCGGTAAGGTTATCGAACTCGATAAGGTGCGCCGGTCTACCCAAGTATCATTAGATACCAATCTTGCCGAGCTAAACAATCTTTCCCGCTCAATCGGCGCTTTAATGAAAGAAGGGAAAAAAGTAGAAGCTGAAAGCGCCCGTCAGAAAGTTGCCGAATTCAAGGAGGTAAACAAAGAGTTAGAAAACCAACTCAAAACATCGGAAAAGCAATTACAGGATTTACTCGTAACAATTCCCAACCTTCCCAACGATATCGTTCCGGAAGGGACAGGTGCTGACGACAACATTGTTGTAAAAGACGGAGGTAAAATGCCGGAATTAGGAGAGGATGCCCTTCCTCACTGGGAACTTGCAAAGAAATACGATCTGATCGATTTCGAACTAGGCGTTAAGATAACGGGCGCAGGATTTCCTGTATATAAGGGCAAAGGTGCCCGCCTGCAACGTGCCCTGATTAATTTTTTCTTAGATAATGCCCGTGAAGCAGGTTACTTAGAGATACAGCCTCCTTACGTAGTAAACAGTGATTCCGGCTATGGTACAGGACAGCTTCCGGACAAAGAGGGGCAAATGTATCATTGCAATGCCGATGATTTATACCTGATTCCTACAGCTGAAGTTCCGGTTACAAATATTTACAGGGATGTTATCCTCAACGAAAGCGACCTGCCTATCCGTAACACTGCCTACTCGGCTTGTTTTCGTCGTGAAGCCGGTTCTTACGGTAAAGATGTACGGGGCTTAAACCGCTTACATCAATTCGATAAAGTAGAGATCGTACGGATCGACACTCCCGAACATTCATACGAATCATTAGAAGAAATGATTGCATATGTCCAGACTTTGGTAGAAAAACTCGAACTTCCCTGGCATATTCTTCGCCTTTGCGGAGGAGATATGAGTTTTACTTCTGCCCTTACCTATGATTTCGAAGTATTTTCGGCAGCACAGAAACGCTGGTTGGAAGTGAGCTCGGTCTCTAATTTCGAAAGTTATCAGGCAAACCGTCTGAAATGCCGCTACAGAGACGAGAACAAAAAGATTCAGCTTTGCCATACTCTTAACGGAAGCGCGTTAGCTTTACCGCGTATCGTTGCCGCATTGCTGGAAAACAACCAAACACCGGAAGGCATACGTATTCCAAAAGCTTTGGTTCCCTATACCGGTTTCGATATTATCGACTAATATATAAGATTGTCACAAAAAAGCTGCAGTTTAAGAATTTAAATTGCAGCTTTTTTATTTCAATTTCTATGGACTCTCCCTCAATCTATACAGAAAATCAATATTTTACAGAGATACTGAACCTATCGAATATACAATACAGCAAACGTGTAATTTTATTTATCATATAAAGTACTTCTTTTTTCAATCAGAGAATACTTTTATACTTTATCTTCGGAATAAACTTAAAATGGAAAATATTTTGTAAGCAGATCCCTATGTTTTGCATATCACCTTAGGTAATTAATAAAATAATTAAATAAATAAAAGTATATATCAATTCGAATTAAAAATAGGGGTATTTCTTCATATAAAAAATATTTATTTTTGCGCCCAGTTAAGCTAATCCACAGAATAGAGTAACGGGTTCGATCTATTCTACGGATTTAAATTAATAATCAGAACCCTATTTTATAGTTAAATTATGAAAAAGATTATTGCGGCGATGTGTTGTATCGCAATGTTCTCGTTTTTATTTATCGGTTGCTCAAAGGACGATGGTGGCCCCGATAAGGATGGCACTGACTCCAAAATGACATGGGAAAAGTTAGTAGAAAAATATCCATTTATGGAAAATTTCCCAAAATATGACGGTGATATCGAATTTCCCCAATACAATAAAACTTTCGGAATGGAAAGCGTCGGCTTTTTCGATTACAAATGCGACGCATCTATGGCTACAAAGTATTATACAAAACTAGCTACTATGGGATTTACAGTAAATCCAAATGCCGAAGGTATTTATACAAAGACGGCCAATGGTTATGACCTTACTTTCACGGGTGCACATTCTGCAGGAAATTTCGGGATGGTGTTTGCGTGTAATCCGATTGACTGACGAATTAGACAGAGCTGTATAAAACCTTACGTTTGCTTCGTTTTTGCTCCAAAACAATTATTCTGGCAACAAGCATTGAAATAACACTTTTCACCCAATCTATAATGGGATGCGACAGCAACGTAGGGTATTTTATCGTATGCCGAAATAATCTTTATAGAACATAAGATTATTTCGGCATTTCTGTTCTACATTTATGACATTTCTTTAACTGAAGCGCATTAGCTTTACCGCGTATTGTTGCCACATTGCTGGAAAACAACCCAGGAGGCAGAATTAACAATTTTATTGCGGATACTTATCCCATATCATTAATTAATCGCTTATTGGCAAACAAATATCTGCTTTTCCGAATCATCACAAAATGCTTCTTCTTCAAAACTCCCAAATTTATGGATAATTTTAAAGCCATTCCACTCCATATATGAATTTAGCTCCTGAGGAAAAAATAGCCTCATATCCAGATTTTGAATCGAATCAAACTCGCCGTTAATAAAGTAATGCCACTCTATGCGATTAATCTGAGTTTTTGTTTCATATCGCATTATCTGCTTTATCAAAACTTTTCTTCCATCTTTGGTGGTATATTCAGCAATTTCTATTTGTTTTTTTTCGTGTTCTACAATATATCGAATATCTGGATTAAAGCAATCTAACAGAAAAAGACCTCCTGCCTTGAGATGATTTTTAACAACATTAAAAGCCTTAAACAAATCTTCATTTCGATATAGATGATGGATGGAATTAAAAGGGATGAAAATAAGGTCATATTTTTTCTGTAAATCCAAAGTTCTAATATCAGCTTCTATAAACTCAATTTCCAATCCTGCTGCGGAAGCTTTTACTTTCGCTTGTTCAAGCATAGAAGAAGTATAATCTACCCCACTAATATTATATCCATCTTTTGCTATCGGAATAGTAAGCCTGCCTGTACCACAACAAAGCTCAAGTATAGAGGTATTCTTATTTTTAGGCAGCCACCGCTTATAAAATTGCAAATCGTCTATGTGGGTATTCATACCGTCATAAATATTCGCATCATAAATTAAGTTTCCGACTTTATAATTGCTGTTCATTTTATCCTTCAATATTTATTAATTGTCTACCTACTATTTTAAACTATAAATGGTTTGCAATAAACACTGCGCCTCAGTATAATCAAGTAAACTTATTTCTGCATTCGGCTTACAGTTTATTTTAATCTATAACTGTGTCCGGCTTGTAGTTTATTAAAAAACGACAGCTTGACCAAATCAATACCGTTGCTTTATCAAAGTAGGATAAAAAGCTACTATAAATGTTTACGGCTTTATCTCAAAATACAGGAGAGCATGACAGATCCGATTCTCTTATCACTCCCTTAATGTGAAATAAAAGCATACTACCAAGCTCTTTCTTTTATAGCTTTAAGCGCATAGCCGTATCTTTGACAGATTCAAAACCTAAATCCTGATAAACTTTCTTCCCCATTTGGGTAGCCTGGAGATCAACCATTTCAACATTGAGTTTTTTTGCTTTACGAATCAACGATTGAATGACTGATGTCGCATATCCTTTTTTTCTATATTCAGGATAAGTAATTACGTTCAACAGTGTTGCTGCAATTCCCGAAGGGAATAATATTCCGGCTGGTCTTTCTCCTATAACCATAAAAGCTGCCGCCACGACCTGTCGTTCATCTTCAGCATAAAAAGCGATAAAATCCCCCAAAGGAATATGTTTCCGGTAATATTTATCCAACTGTGCTCTAAGTGTCTGCTCTTGCTCATCTGACAATTCAAACCCAATCATAACGATAAAATCCAACCTAATACGTATAAGAAGGTCGATGTCTTCTAAAGTTGCTTCTTTTATTTTCATATATCAAACTGTTTAGATACCGGATTATGCAAAGCTAAAGAGAAACTTATCTGTTTCCGCCGAACGACTATGGTATATTATCCGAATTCATTTTTTAATTTAAAGATATACCTAAGTTCCTCATTTAACAAAGGTATTCTTTCTCCTTTAAAGCCCGCTCGATTTATTCTTTATTATTTTCTCATTACAGGGAGCGTCAAACTAACAAAAAACTCTTTTAACGAAGGGTAAACATTGCATTTCAATCTCATCTTTTACCAGTCTATTTTATAAACGTCAAAAGTATTTCAGAAGCGTTATAAATAGCCACTTTTTTACTTTATTGCATCCTCTTTCAAAGCAAAATGCTTACCTTTGTGAATTTGTCAGGAATAATCTTTTACAGGATATCAAGTTGCTTATATTCTTTAACTTAACTTCTAACAATAAACAATATGGCAGAATTGAAAGAAAAACTTTTTTCGGAGTTCCCTCCTGTTTCACCCGAAGCATGGAAAGAAAAAATCATCGTTGATTTAAAGGGTGCCGACTTCGACAAGAAACTTATTTGGAAAACCAATGAAGGTTTCAACGTAAACCCATTTTACACGGCAGAGGATATCGAAGGAATGAAATCGACAGACTCTCTTCCGGGTGAATTTCCTTTTATCCGCGGAACAAAGACCGACAATTCATGGTATGTACGCCAAGATATCCATGTCGCCGATTTCAAAGAAGCGAATAAAAAGGCTTTTGAGCTTCTGGAGAAGGGCGTTACGTCCCTCGGTTTTCACATAAAAAAAGACGCTTTAAACGCAGAGAATCTTGCGACTTTGCTGGATGGAATCTGTCCTGAAAAGGTCGAACTTAATTTTAAGACCTGTAATTGTGCAACCGAACAGTTGCTCGAACTTCTTACCAGTTTTTATACAGCAAAAGGATACGATTTGAGCAAGTGCATAGGCTCCGTTGCTTATGACCCGTTCAAGAAGCCTCTCATCAAAGGTGTCGAAGCCGATGACTGGGTAAATTCGGCTATCAAAATATTCGAAGCATCAAAGGCTCTTCCCAAATACCGAGTTTTAACGGTTAATGCTATAAACTTAAATAATGCAGGTTCTTATATTTATCAGGAATTGGGTTATGCCCTTGCTTGGGGAAACGAAATCTTGGCAAAATTGACCGATGCAGGCTTAGATGCAACAGAAGTAGCTAAAAAAATAAAATTCAACTTCGGTATCAGCACCAACTATTTCATGGAGATAGCCAAATTCAGAGCTGCCCGGATGTTATGGGCTAACATTGTAAAAGCTTACCAAAAAGAGGGTGACTGCGAATGCGCTGCCAAGATATATGTGCACGCTCAAACGTCTGAATGGAATATGACTGTTTACGATGCTCATGTAAATTTGCTCCGTTCACAAACAGAAGCTATGTCGGCTGCTTTAGCCGGTGTTAATTCATTGTTGGTAGTACCTTTCGATAAGCCTTTCAAAGTAGCAGACGATTTTTCGGAACGTATTGCGCGAAACCAACAGTTACTGTTAAAAGAGGAGTGCCACTTCGACAAGGTTGTTGATCCGTCAGCGGGTTCTTATTATATCGAAAACCTGACTCAATCTATCGCAAAAGAGGCATGGAAGCTTTTCCTTAGCGTTGAAGATGAGGGAGGATTCTATGCTGCGATCAAAAAGAACAGTGTACAAGAAGCTATCAAGGCCTCGTCCAAAGCTCGCAAAGCTGCTATCGCAACACGTCGTGAAAGTTTATTGGGGACCAACCAGTATCCAAACTTCACAGAGACAGCAGTTCAAAAAATAAAAGAGACACCTTCATGTAACTGTGGCTGCAACAGTGCCAAGAGTATCGAACCGTTGTGTTTCGAACGCGGTGCCGTTGAATTCGAAGAGTTACGTTTGGCTACCGAGCGTTCGGGTAAAACTCCGAAGGCGTTTATGCTTACTATCGGAAATCTTGCTATGCGTTTGGCTCGCTCACAGTTCTCCTGCAATTTCTTTGCTTGTGCGGGGTATAAAGTGATCGACAATCTCGGCTTCGACACCGTAGAAGCCGGTATCAAAGCGGCTATGGATGCTAAGGCTGAAATCGTCGTATTATGTTCCAGCGACGATGAATACGCAACATTCGCTCCCGAAGCAAAGGCGGCATTAAAAGATAAAGCCATTCTTGTAGTAGCTGGAGCTCCTGCCTGCATGGAAGAGCTGAAAGCCCAGGGTATCGATCAGTTTATTCATGTCCGTTCGAATGTACTCGAGACTTTGAAAGATTTCAACAAAAAATTAGGAATTTGCTGATATGAGCCGTAAACCTACCTTAAAAGAGTGGATTTTCGCTACACGTCCGTGGTCTTTTCCGGCATCGGGGCTTCCCGCTGTTACCGCTATCTTTTATATTTTTTGTTTCAGACATAATTATAATGCAGATATAAACTGGTGGTTAGGGGTATTAGCCGTTCTGGGAACGATTTTCATGCATGCGGGGGGAAATCTGATCAGCGATTATTTCGACTACATAAAAGGGGTAGACCGCGAAGACCGTATGAGCAACAGTCTTTTGCTCGATGACGGAGTGTTCTCTCCGAAACAGATATTGAATTATGGTCTTATCTGTTTGCTGACTGGTGCTTTAATCGGATTCTACCTTTATTCCAAAACAGGATGGGTATTACTTATTTTAGGTGGTTTCGGCATATTGAGTGCGCTTTTGTATTTTCAATTCAAGGCAAGGGCACTCGGTGATCTTTTAATTTTCGTAACTTATGCCCCTGTAATAATGTTGGGTGTAGGTTATGTTCTCACAATGACTATCAGTATTCCGTTATTGTTGCTTTCAATCCCTATCGGGTTGATAATCGTCAATATTTTACATGCCAACAATACGCGCGATATCGAGACTGACAGCAGAGCCGGCATAAGAACCCTTGCTATGAACTTAGGCGTTCGACGTTCCGTCGTACTTTACGATGTGTTCACGGTTTCCGCTTACCTGTTAATCGTACTGTTCGTAGCTATTAAGCTGTTACCATTGCTGTCATTAGCAGTAATCGTAACCTTTCCGCTGGCATGGAGGAATATGAAAATGATGGAAACAGTAAAAATAAAGGGTAGAGAGGCTATAAAGACATTGGACGAAAAGACTGCGCAACTGCAACTTATCCTTTGCTCATGTCTTTCTCTTACCTTATTTATTGCAAACTGGGTATGAAAAAAGTTTCTTTTTCGCTATTTGTAGCCGCCGTCTTATGGTTCGTGATGTTTTCACCATGGACTTCCGCCTCTGTAAATTTCTGGCAGGTTATGTCGGTATCGGCTGCAACGCTCATTGCATTGGCATTGTTTTTCGGGAATGACTGGAAACAGCAGTTCCGTTTTAACGGCCGCGCCTTCGGCATAGGAATCGGTTCCGCTGCAATCCTCTGGGTTGTATTTTATTTCGGAGACTTAATATCGTCCTATTTATTCGATTTCGCCCGTCCTCAAATAGACAATGTATATGGAATGAAGAGCGGAGAGAATCTTTCATTATTATCCATTTTACTATTTTTACTGATCGCTCCTGCCGAAGAGATTTTCTGGCGCGGTTACATACAGCGCTCCTTATCGGCACGGTTCGGCAAAAATACCGGACTGATACTGGCAACAACAGCTTATACTCTGGTACACATCTGGTCATTCAACTTTATGTTGATTATGTCGGCGCTCGTAGTAGGATTCGCATGGGGATGGCTTTATAAGAAAGAGGCCAATCTGATTACGCTTATCCTGTCACACGCTATCTGGGATGTTACCATATTTATTTTATTACCAACTTCAAATGTATAACAAGTCACATTTATAAATATGAGACCTAATTTCAAAAACATTGACATTAATGCCGGATTCAAAGCAACCAATGCGAGTGAATGGGCAAAAGAGCAAGGCATTAAAGCCGACTGGTTAACTCCAGAACAAATTCCGGTAAAATCAGTTTATACGAAAGACGATCTGGCCGGAATGGAACATTTACATTATGTAGCGGGTATTCCTCCTTATCTGAGAGGTCCTTACTCGGGAATGTATGCTACACGTCCATGGACAATCCGTCAATATGCAGGTTTTTCAACGGCCGAAGAATCGAATGCATTTTATCGCCGTAACCTTGCATCGGGACAGAAAGGTCTTTCTGTTGCCTTCGATTTAGCTACACACAGAGGTTACGATGCAACACATGAACGTGTTGTCGGCGACGTAGGTAAAGCGGGAGTATCTATCTGCTCATTAGAAGATATGAAAGTTTTATTCGAAGGTATTCCTTTGAACAAGATGTCGGTGTCTATGACAATGAATGGTGCCGTTCTTCCTGTTCTTGCTTTCTATATCAACGCAGGATTGGAACAGGGCGCAAAATTAGAAGAGATGGCGGGTACCATACAGAACGATATTCTTAAAGAGTTCATGGTTCGTAATACTTATATTTATCCGCCAGAATTCTCCATGCGTATTATTGCCGATATTTTCGAGTATACTTCCCAAAAGATGCCGAAGTTCAACTCTATTTCTATTTCGGGTTATCATATGCAGGAAGCCGGCGCTACCGCCGATATTGAGATGGCTTATACTCTTGCAGACGGAATGGAATATCTCCGTGCGGGTATCAATGCGGGTATCGATGTGGATGCTTTCGCACCCCGCCTTTCGTTCTTCTGGGCTATCGGGATGAACCATTTTATGGAGATCGCCAAGATGCGTGCTGCACGTATGTTATGGGCTAAGATTGTAAAGAGTTTCGGCGCCAAGAATCCTAAATCTCTTGCACTGCGTACCCACAGCCAGACTTCAGGATGGTCTCTTACAGAACAAGATCCGTTCAATAACGTAGGGCGTACCTGTATCGAAGCTATGGCTGCAACGTTAGGCCATACGCAATCATTGCATACCAACGCTTTGGATGAGGCTATCGCACTTCCTACCGATTTTTCCGCACGTATCGCACGTAATACACAGATTTATATTCAGGAAGAGACTAAAATCTGTAAGGAGATTGACCCGTGGGCTGGTTCTTATTATGTAGAATCGCTGACTAACGAACTGGTACATAAAGCATGGGAACATATACAGGAGATCGAAAGCATGGGAGGAATGGCAAAGGCTATCGAAACCGGGTTGCCTAAACTCCGTATAGAAGAGGCTGCCGCACGTACCCAGGCTCGTATCGACTCTGCCGCACAAACAATTGTGGGTGTAAATAAATATCGTTTGGAAAAAGAAGATCCTATCGATATTCTGGAAGTCGATAACACTGTAGTACGCGAGCAACAAATCGCCCGTTTGAAGGAGTTAAAGGCTAACAGAGACGAAGCCGCTGTAAAAGCTGCTTTAGAGGCTATCACCAATTGCGTAAAGACGAAAGAGGGCAATCTACTCGATTTAGCAGTGAAAGCTGCCAGTGTACGTGCTACTTTAGGAGAGATTTCAGATGCCTGCGAAGAGGTCGTAGGCCGTTATAAAGCTATAATCAGAACTATTTCAGGCGTGTATTCTTCAGAAAACAAACAAGATCCGGATTTCATCCGTGCATGTGAACTTACAGAAGAGTTTGCTAAAAAAGAGGGACGTCAACCTCGTATTATGATTGCCAAAATGGGACAGGACGGACACGACCGCGGTGCGAAAGTAGTTGCTACGGGTTATGCTGACTGCGGTTTCGACGTAGATATGGGTCCTTTATTCCAGACTCCTGCCGAAGCTGCACGTGAAGCAGTAGAAAACGATGTCCATGTAATGGGAGTATCTTCATTAGCTGCAGGTCACAAAACGCTGATTCCGCAGGTTATCGAGGAATTAAAGAAACTCGGACGTCCTGATATCTTAGTAATAGCAGGCGGTGTTATTCCGGCGCAGGATTATGATTTCCTTTACAAAGCGGGCGTAGCTGCTATTTTCGGTCCCGGTACATCGGTATCGAAAGCTGCCTGTCAAATGCTCGAAATCATGTTGGCTGAATAACAAGCAAAATACAGAACTTCAAAAAAGCGGTTGGTTCACCAACCGCTTTTTTTGTATAATAATCAAAAATAATTGCATCAAAACAAAGCGGAAAAACGAGTGTCAAATGTTAAAAGTTTCTCCCGATAAAAATACGAATATTTTGTTATACTAAAATATTCGTATTTACAAGAGTAAAATATATTAAACAACTAATAATCAGCAGATAATATCCTGTAAAATTTATAAATAGCAGCCGATAAATAAGCGAATAAAATTCATTCCATACACCTATTTTCCATAATCTTACATTTGCCATAAAAGAGAAACCTATTTATATTTGCTTCAAATCTAATCATCATTAAAGACACATGCTTTCTATGAATAAATTTATCTTATCTGTTTGTCTATTATTCTCGTTTATCATAGCTTCCAAAGGTTCCGATATTACACGAATAATTCCTCTCCATAAAGGTATCGTGATGATCGAGTTTTCAGACGGACATATCAATTACCATGGTTACCATCAAACTGCAGAAGACGATGTTATCGAATCCGATCCTTTAGATATCAAAGCCGCTTCTTTCTGCGAGAATTATACCATCCAGAGCAGCGACGATACACGTTATCGCTCCGAACTTCACCCTTTGCGCGTGGGACGTAAAAGCAAATCGAACGGTGGATCTATGAAATGCGACGAGGAAATGTCTATAGCGGGACGTTGCAACAGTCCTCACGTATTACGGCATTTTATTTATTTAGAATTGCCTTTCCCTTTAGAACAAGGCAAGAGCTATACGTTTTCTACCGGCAATTTAGCAAAAAATGAAAATTCTTATACCTTTACTTTCGATGAATTTCAAACTCCGTCAGCCGCAGTTCATGTTAACTTAAATGGGTTTACTCCAGAGTCAAAACGCAAATTCGCCTATATTTCACATTGGATGGGAGATATGGGCCCTATGGAAATAGATAATTTCGGTAATCCGCGTTTTTACGTTGTAAATGCAACCGATAACAAAGTGGTTTATTCCGGCTACATCTCAAAACAAAAAGATTTCCAAAGCGGAAATCCGGACGGAAAGAGGGAAGATTCACCCAGTGGAAATTTTATAGCCGCCGATGTATGGGAAGCCGATTTTTCGGAATTACAAACTGCGGGAGAATATTTCGTTGTGGTAGAAAATTTCGGACGCAGCGGAAATTTCAAAATCGATGCGGATATCTACAGAACTCCATTTTATTATGTTACACGGGGATTATACCATCATCGTAGCGGAATAGAATTAAAAGAGCCTTATACCCAATGGTGGAGAGGGGCTTGTCATAATCCTAAACTTACCCCGGGGTTCCGGTTACGCTATTCCCATTATCGTTATATGGACTCAAAAGAAGAGAATGGACCACTGGACGAAGTGGAGGCTCTTTTCGACGATCACGTGGATTGCAGCGATATGTGGGGCTGGTATCAGGATGCGGGGGATTGGGACGGATATACGTCTCATACGGTAATTCCAGCTTTCTTAATGACGACGTTCGAGTTTAAACCTAAAAATTTTTCAGACGGTGAACTGAATATCCCTGAGAGCGGAAACGGAATTCCCGATCTGCTCGACGAAGCCCAATGGCTACTGAATCATTACCGGCGCACAAAAGGCCCTACGGGCGGAAATGCAGGCGGAAGAATCGAAGGAGACCGTTATCCGGCCAACGAAAGCGGCAAAGGGCATCCGTCATACGAAGATATCCGGCCATTCTGGATCGTATATGGCGAGGAACCTTTACTAACTTTTATTTATGCGCGATTGGCCGCTCAATATGCTTATAACCTTCGTTTGGCAAAAGCCGAAGGTGTTTTAGGAAAGAAAGTGAAAGCAGAAAAAGAGGCTGAGATATGGCACCAGGAGGCTTTGCATGCATGGAAATGGGCTAATGAGAACCTTCGCGAAGGCGATTCTTCGCTAGCAAGTATAAAGGCTCAACGCACCAATGCTGCAGCATGGTTGTATAAACTTACGGGTGACAGCGAATATCAGAAGGAGTTTGAAAATGGCATCGCACCGGTAAAAAATAATGTATCTCTTTTCGAACCCTATAAATGGGGAATCTGGGGATATGTAACAGTTCCGGACTCTCAAAACGGATTAAACAAGCTTCTCCAGAAGGAACTGAAAGAGGTTACCTTAAAATTTGCAGAACACGAAGTTACGGATGCAATAGAAAACGGAAGGAGTTACAGATTAGGGACTGCCCAGGACAAAGTCGCTTTACAAGGACATGCTACTACACCACTCGTTATGCCGGCAATTGTCGCCTATGAAGTGAGTGGAATTCAAAAATTCCTGGATGCTGTTTATACTTCGTGCGATTATATGCTGGGTGGAAATCCTTTAGATATGGTGTGGATTACGGGAATGCACAAAAATTCCGTAAAGCAGGCTTTCAATATGGATTCGTGGTACAGGAAAGACGGAAAGAAAGAGATTGTTCCGGGAATTATTCCTTACGGTCCACAAAGCGAATGCGACTGGATGAAAGCTCCTAACGGAGATTGCAATGCGTGGGGCTGGTGGGATAACGATTATTCTCTTACTTACTGCTACCCGCACTACAAGGCATGGCCGGTACATGAACTATGGTTCGAACACCGCTATGCACCCCCTACGGCAGAATATACAGTACACCAGAATATCGGACCAGCCGCAGCGGTATACGGATATCTCACAACTCCTTTAAGCAAATAAATATATTATTCATTCTTCTAAATAAACAGATTATGAAAAATCGATTACACAAAGTATGCTTATTACTCGGTAGTATTCTGTTCATGCATCTACCCGGCACAGTAAATGCATCCGACATTACCGAGGTACTGCCATTGACCGACCAGATCCTGATGGTTCATTTTGACGACGGCACAGTAACTCACCACAAACTCGGAGAAAGCCGAGACAGCGACGTTCTCTCGGCCGACACTCTCAACTGTGCTGATGCCGTTAATGTTTCATCGTACTATTTATCGAGTACGGATGACAGCAATTATGCTTCAAATAAGGCTCCAAGCTCCATAGGACGAAAATCAAAAGGAACGGAATTTACCATGGGTTCCATATGGGTTCAGAACTGGCAGAAAAACAGCTGGGCTTCAGAGCATTGGATTTACTTGTATCTTCCCTTTAAAATGCAAACGGGAAAAAATTATACTCTCAATACGGGCACTCTTGCAAAAAACAAAAACAGTTTTACTTTCACTTACGACGAAAAAAACAACAGAAGTGAAGCTGTGCATGTAAACCAAGTCGGTTATTTACCTTCTGCCCAAAAGAAATTCGGCTATGTCTATCACTGGATGGGGGACAAAGGGGGACTACCGTTAACCAGCTATGCCAATAAAAATTTCTGGCTAATCGATGTTAATAGCGGCGAAGTAAAGTATACAGGACAACTTAAATTCCGGGCTGCTGCGGATAATCCGGAAACGAGCCAAACGAACGATACTCCAAACAAAAATTTTTTAGGTGCTGAAGTTTATGAATGTGATTTCTCAACATTTAATACAAGCGGAAAATACCGGTTGGCCGTCGAGGGTATCGGTTGCTCTTTCCCCTTTGAAATAGGAGAAGATATTTACCGCTCTTCTTTCAAAACGACAGCCCGGGGATTATATCACAACCGCAGTGGTATTGAACTCACTTCCGAATATACAGAGTTTACACGTCCTGCCGATCACAATCCGAATACTACTCCGGGATTTGCAGGAAAGATCCGCTATTCATCCGTACGTTCATGCGATACCCAGAGCGACGGAGGCGATGGAGCAAGTATAAAAGCGTTAGTAGAAAGCGGAGACAAAGGAGTCCTCAACACATGGGGGTGGTATCAGGATGCAGGCGACTGGGACGGCTATCCTTCGCATCTTCGTATTCCTGCCTTGTTAATGCTTTCTTATGAGATGACTCCGGAAAAATTCAGCGATAACGAGTTGAATATACCGGGTAAGAATAATGAGATTCCAGATATTCTGGATGAGGCTCGATGGCTTATCGAATATTTACATCGTACGCGCCATGCCATTATGGATGCAGGATATGGCACAGGGGGAGTCAGCGGACGTGTCTGCGGCGATTACTGGGGCAATGATATGAACAGCGACACCAAGACTAACGGGAGTTGGGGTGATATGCGTACATGGTATGTTTTCGGCGAAGATCCCATGAATACTTATATGTATGCGGGATTAGCAGCTGAGTACGCTTATCTGCTCAAGTTATCGGGAAAGAGCTGTCCTACAAATATCAACTGGGAACAGGAGGCTAAGGAAGCTTACGAATGGGCTAAAAACAATACACGTGAAGGTGACGAGAAGGCTCCTTATGCTGTTGTTAGTTTAAAAGATGCCCGTATGTACGCTGCTGCGAACCTATATAAACTGACAGGAAAGAATGATTATCATGCACGCTTTATCAAGGATTCGGAGAATATAGGAAAAAACAGTACTTTAAGCGAGGATACTCGTTTAAGTGTTTATTCTTATCTGTTATTAGACCTTGCACGTACACAGGAAGATGCTATTACACGCTTTAAATCTGCAACTTCGATAACAGCGGATAATATGGTTTCAATTGCTGCAGAGAAACGCGGATGCAGATGGGGCGGCAGTTTTTCGATGCCTATGCTGGTAGGACAAGCTTCTACTCCTTACGTATTAGATGCATTAATGGATTATAAAATCAACAACGACCAAGCATCATTAAACGATGCTATTACTACCGTCGATTATTTTATGGGTAATAATCCTTTGAATTTAATCTGGTTCACCGGCGAAAAAACGGATATTACCAATCCCGACCGACGTTATGTAAAAGGAGTATTCCATATGGATTCATGGTACAATACAGCAAAAGAGGATCGTGAAGTTCCCGGATTCTCGCCTTACGGTCCATGGAGACAAGAGAAGGTTCTCGATCCGAACCAAGGCGGCAACCAAGGTTGGTGGAGCAACGAATGGTCTTATTTGTCAGCTTATCCGGCTATACAGAATAATCCTAACCCTATGGAAAATACTCCTACGGCATGGCCGGGCCATGAGCGCTGGTTCAATCAACGTTATGCTCCATTGGCTTGTGAGAATACGATTCACCAGAATACTGTATTTTGGGCTCTTACCACCGGATTTTTATGTAAAGATGTAACGTCTAATCCATTCGATTCGAACCGTCTACCTGCTGCCGAAGATTTCGAGGCTCTTCCGGACGAAACTGAAGATGGCGGTGCTACATTTTTAGTTGCCGATTTCGATACAAAGATTTTTTACACGGATGAAAACATTGCAGATGCCCCGGACGGAAGTTACAAGGTATTTACTCCAGGAGGAAGTGGAATAATTGCAGATAATCCTGTCAAGACAGGAATCAATACATCCGAAAAGTCTTTCGAATTCACCAAGAACGCCGGAGAATGGCAGGTGTGGGGATTCGAAACAAAGGGTCAGGTTCTCGATAATTTCGAAAATTATACTGCTCTCGAATTTATGGTGTACGGAAATCTCAGCGATTTGCGTGTTGTCATCAATAATCCTGCCGATACAGATCATCCGTGGTTAGAAGAAGACATCGCTGTTTCAGCATCCGAAGGATGGCAAAAGATACGTATCAACCTTCCGAAGGAGGGTACTTTCAATACGATATTATTCTTTGCCAATAAAAGCACAAGCGAAGAGGGTGCCAAAAGCTATTATGACAATATACAGTTTAAAATAGCCGAGAGCGCTTTATCCATAGCCGATTTCGATACCAAAATACTCTATGATGAAGAGGGCATCAAAACGGCACCGGAGGGAAGTTTCAAGTTTTACAGTACCAGCACGATAGAACAGCCTATCGATAATCCGGATAAAAAAGCACCTAACGAGTCGGAAAAAGTAATGAAAGTAACAAAGGGTGCCGGCACATGGAAACTTTTCGGAGTAGAAACAAAAGATGCCACACCTTTGGATATCTCAAGATTCACCCGCTTCGAGTTTAAAGTTAAAGGTAATGTCAGTGAATTGTATATCCAGATACCTGAGTCGGGTGTCGATAACAGTCAACTTATAGATGTACGTACACCCATCTCAATAGACAACGAATGGATGTTATTTAGCCTCGACATTTCAGGGAAAAACGGATTGTTTTCCAATATCAACATTTTTCCGAATCCGGAAATCGAAGAGGCCGATGCTGTTTTCTATTTCGATGATCTGAAGTTAATAGAAAAACAGAATAGCGGAACAACAGAGAACGAGACTCTTCAAATTTTCGATTTCGAGAATATCGAGTTGGGATGGGGAAACAATCAACAGGGTATCTTTGCATTCAACAGTGCAAACGTTTCTATCGAACCCAATCCCGACCAGTCGGCCCCGAATGAATCGAGCCGTTCACTGTTCTGGTTAAAGGATTCGGGAAATAATGAAGCGCAGAGCTGGGGCGGATTCGGATTCCCGTTAAAAAGCAGTTATCGTCTGGATATGTGGACACATATCACTTTCGATGTTTATACAGAGGAAGCTATGAGCAAAGCCAGCGTTTCTTTCTCTCAAACAGGTGTGCCCGTATTAGATACAAACGGCAACCCAATAAAAACATCGGACGGAAGTCAAGACTCAACGATAGAGGTTTCGAAAGGCCAAGTTACCAATTTCTTACTTGAAGTACCTGCCCGCAAATGGACAACCGTACGACTGGATCTCTCAACTCTTGATTTCGGAGGTAAACCTGCACCATCTGATATGACTATCAACCAGTTTATCGTCTTTCTCGGTGCAGAAGAAAATGCAAAATATAATACTTATACCGATAATATCCGTTTTGAAAAAATCGAAGTAGTTCCTGAAGCCCCTCAAAATCTTTCAGCAACGAATGTCTCTGCAAATTCATTCTCTTTAAGCTGGGACGAAGTAACTAACACGGAAATCGAAAAGTATGAGGTTTATTTAAGCAATGAAAAGTTAGGTAAAGTAAAAGAGAAATATGGTGATAGCGACGTAAATACTATCGATATTAAAAATCTGGAAGCTGGCGAAACGTACACTTTCCATGTAAAAGCGGTTGCAAAGAACAGGAAAGTTTCCGACTTCAGCGAGCCACTTATAATTTCTACACTTACCTCTATCGACGATGGCGATCTTCAAGACGAAACAATCCATATTTATCCCAATCCTGTAACATCAGGTCAGAATATTACTGTTTCGATTCCGGAAGGCAGTGCTTCCGCTACCATTACTTTATACAATTTATCCGGCAGTATGCTTAGACAGGAAGCAATAAACAGTTCTTCGTCATTTACAATCCATGAGGCACCGGGCACTTACTTCATAGAGGTAAAAACTTCTACTTATAAGAGTATTAAAAAATTAGCCGTTTATTAATTCATAGAATACATTTATTATTAACGGGGTATCTTTTAAAAGAGATACTCCGTTATTTTTTGCTGGCATCAAGCATTCTTTTATTGTCTTATAAGCAGATTGTAAAAATGTATTTCCCTTCAGAGTATTATTTATTTGTCCGATTAGTGTATTTTAAGAATATAGAGAATACGTTTCGGACAAAATACAAAGCGAGTGTTGGCTTTGCCTTCCCACTTTTCGTATATTTGTATATAACAACAAAACATTATAATTACTATGGGATGGATTTATTTACTTTTTGCCGGACTCTTTGAAATAGGGTGGCCTCTGGGATTGAAGTTGGCCCAGTCTTCATCGCTTAAGTTCCTATGGATCGGCTTCGCCGCCATTGCCATGGGGATAAGCGGTTATTTATTGTTTATGGCTCAAAAAAGCATTCCTATCGGAACTGCATATGCCGTATGGACCGGTATAGGGGCTACGGGAACTTTTATTGTTGGAATTCTATTTTTTCATGACTCAGCAAGTATCTGGCGATTAGTTTCTGTTTTCCTTATTATTTCCGGTATTATCGGATTAAAATTAGCGTCTTAAGTTCTTTTTCCGATCTAAAACGGCCAAAAGCATAAAAGCGCAACATTTACATGTTGCGCTTTTTACTTATCATAGTTTTAATCAGAGCGTCTTATTGCTGTTCTTCAAATACTTCCGATTTTCTCGCAGCAGCAGCTCTCTCCATCTCTTCTTTCGTACCGACAACGAGCGTATCAAATGCTCTCTGTCCCGTACCGGCAGGTATCAGGTGTCCACAGATTACATTTTCTTTCATACCTTCCAGACGGTCTACTTTTCCGTTTATTGCAGCTTCATTCAGAACCTTGGTCGTTTCCTGGAACGATGCGGCAGACATAAAGCTAGTTGTCTGAAGGGCTGCACGTGTAATACCCTGAAGTATCTGGTTCGATGTTGCCGGTATAGCATCACGAACTTCAACCAAACGAAGGTCTTTACGTTTCAACATACTGTTTTCATCACGTAACTTACGTGCCGTAACGATCTGTCCCGGTTTCAGTACTTGTGAGTCTCCTGCCTCCATAACCACTTTCTTACCCCAGATACGGTCGTTTTCTTCCATGATATCATGTTTGTCAACGATCTGTTGCTCAAGGAAACGTGTATCGCCCGGATCAAGGACTTCAACTTTACGCATCATCTGACGTACAATAACTTCGAAGTGCTTGTCGTTGATTTTTACACCCTGGAGACGGTATACGTCTTGTACTTCATTTACAATGTATTCCTGTACTGCCGTTGGTCCCTGAATCAACAAGATGTCGGAAGGTGTCACCGCACCGTCAGAAAGCGGCATACCGGCACGGATAAAGTCGTTTTCCTGTACGAGTATCTGTTTCGAGAGCGGCACCAAGTATTTCTTGACTTCTCCAAGTTTCGAGGTAACAGATATTTCACGATTACCACGCTTGATTTTTCCGAACGATACTTCTCCGTCAATTTCAGAAACAATAGCAGGATTAGACGGATTACGAGCTTCGAAAAGTTCCGTTACACGAGGAAGACCACCGGTGATATCGCCGGCTTTACCAACTGCCCGAGGAATCTTAACCAACACTTCACCTGACTTAACGGCAGACTTATCGTCTTTAATAACGTGGGCTCCCAAAGGCAGGTTATAGGTTTTAAGTATCTCTCCGCTCTTATCAATGATATGTGCAGAAGGTACTTTCGTACGGTCTTTCGATTCTATAATAATCTTTTCCTTTAATCCGGTAGTTTCGTCGGATTCGACCTTGTAAGTTACATTTTCAATCAAGTTTTCAAACTCAATCTTACCGGAAACTTCAGAAACAATAACTGCGTTGAAGGGGTCCCATTCTATAATGCGGTCACCTTTCTTCACGGTTACGCCACTGTTGAAGAAGAGCTTAGAACCATAAGGTATATTATGCGTTACCAATACGATTTTTGTATTCGGATCGATAATACGCATTTCAGCCAAACGGCTAACTACTACCTGATATTTATTTCCTTGTTCATCTGTAGCTTCTACCGAACGGAGTTCATCAATTTCCAAAATACCATCGTACTTGGATATGATACTGTTTTCAGCAGCGATATTCGAAGCGATACCTCCGACGTGGAAAGTACGAAGCGTCAACTGAGTACCTGGTTCACCGATTGACTGAGCAGCAATTACACCAACGGCTTCTCCTCGCTGAACCAAACGTCCAGTAGAGAGGTTACGTCCGTAACATTTTGCACAAACGCCTTTCTTCGATTCGCAGGTAAGCACTGAACGTATTTCCACACGTTCTATAGGTGAGTCTTCTATTTTCTTCGCTGCATCTTCACGGATTTCCTCTCCCGAACGAACGATTATTTCGCCTGTTATCGGATGCTGAATATCATGAACCGATACACGACCCAAAATTCGCTCATACAATGAAGCTACAACATCTTCGTTGTTCTTCAATTCGGTACAAACCAGTCCTCTCAACGTTCCGCAATCTTCTTCCGTAATAATCACATCATGTGACACATCGACCAGACGACGTGTCAAATATCCGGCATCGGCTGTTTTCAAAGCGGTATCGGCAAGACCTTTACGGGCACCGTGGGTAGAAATAAAGTATTCCAACACGGATAAGCCTTCTTTAAAGTTCGCAAGAATCGGATTTTCAATGATCTGTCCGCCTTCTGCCCCACTCTTCTGAGGCTTAGCCATCAAACCACGCATACCTGAGAGCTGACGTATCTGTTCGCGAGAACCACGGGCTCCGGAGTCCAACATCATATATACAGAGTTGAATCCTTGATTATCGGATGACAATTGTTTCATCAAAATATCGGAGAGCTTGGAGTTTACATGTGTCCAAGTATCGATAATCTGATTGTAACGTTCATTGTAGGTAATAAATCCCATGTTGTAGTTGGCAAGTATCTGCTCAACTTCTTCATATCCTTTATTTACCAATTCTTCTTTTTCAGGCGGGATAATCACATCTTCGAGATTAAATGACAAGCCACCTTTGAAGGCCATATAGTAACCGAGATTCTTAATATCGTCAAGGAATTGTGCAGTACGAGCTACTCCACAAACTTTAATCACTTTACCGATAATGTCACGCAAAGATTTCTTAGCAAGAATTTCGTTGATATATCCTACTTCCTTAGGTACAAATTCATTGACCATAAGGCGTCCCACGGAAGTTTCTTTCAAAACTCTTACGGTATTACCTTTTTCGTCAATATCATCTACATACACTTTAATGGGTGCATGAATAGAAACTTTCTTTTCATTATAGGCAATAGTGGCTTCTTCCGGTCCATAGAAAGTCAATCCTTCTCCTTTTGCACCGGGTCTTAATTTTGTAATATAATACAATCCCAGTACCATGTCCTGAGAAGGAACAGTAATAGGCGCACCGTTTGCAGGGTTCAAGATATTATGCGATGCGAGCATGAGCATCTGGGCTTCCAATACGGCTTCGTTGCTCAAAGGCAAATGGACAGCCATCTGGTCACCATCGAAGTCGGCGTTGAATGCAGTACATGCAAGCGGATGTAACTGTATTGCTTTTCCTTCTATCATTTTCGGCTGGAATGCCTGGATTCCCAAACGGTGCAATGTCGGAGCACGGTTCAACAGCACCGGATGTCCCTTCATCACGTATTCCAGAATATCCCAAACAATAGGATCTTTACGGTCTACAATCTTTTTAGCCGATTTCACTGTCTTTACAATACCGCGTTCAATTAATTTACGTATGATAAACGGTTTATAAAGCTCAGCCGCCATATTTTTAGGAAGACCACATTCGTGCATTTTCAATTCGGGACCTACAACGATAACCGAACGGGCAGAGTAGTCAACACGTTTTCCTAACAAGTTCTGACGGAAACGTCCTTGTTTTCCTTTCAAACTGTCTGAAAGTGACTTCAACGGACGATTGCCTTCGGATTTAACAGCGCTCGATTTACGTGAGTTATCCAACAATGAATCAACTGCTTCCTGAAGCATACGTTTTTCATTCCGGAGAATCACATCGGGAGCCTTGATTTCGATCAACCGTTTCAAACGGTTGTTACGAATAATCACACGACGGTAAAGGTCGTTCAAGTCGGATGTTGCGAAACGTCCACCATCGAGCGGAACCAAAGGCCGCAATTCGGGAGGAATAACCGGAACTACTTTTAAAATCATCCATTCCGGACGGTTCTTATTCTTAGATGCACGGAACGACTCTACAACTTGCAGACGTTTCAGCGCTTCATTTTTACGTTGTTGCGAACCATCTGTGCTGGCACGGTGACGCAAATCGTATGACAAGCTGTCCAAGTCGAGACGGGACAACATATCGTAAAGAGCTTCCGCCCCCATTTTCGCAATAAATTTGTTGGGATCACTATCGTCCAAATACTGATTGTCCTTAGGCAGTTCATCCAGTATTTTCAGATATTCATCTTCTGACAGCAGGTCGTTCGGCTCAACATCGGCAACTACTCCTGGCTGAATTACAACATAACGTTCGTAATAGATGATGGTATCCAGTTTTTTAGTAGGAAGTCCTAACAAATATCCTATTTTGTTCGGTAACGAACGGAAATACCAAATATGTGCCACGGGTACGGTAAGGGCAATGTGTCCCATACGTTCACGGCGCACTTTTTTTTCGGTAACTTCAACACCGCAACGATCGCAAACGATGCCTTTATAACGGATTCTTTTATATTTACCGCAATGACATTCATAATCACGTACCGGACCGAAAATGCGTTCACAAAAGAGACCGTCACGCTCGGGTTTATATGTACGATAGTTGATCGTTTCCGGTTTGAGCACTTCTCCGCTCGAATGCTCCAGAATCTCTTCGGGAGATGCCAATCCGATTGATATCTTCGAAAAGTTACTCTTTATCTTATTTTCTTTTCTAAAAGCCATATTTATCCTTTTTCTATAAAGAGTTTATATCTAATTAATCGAGGGTCACGCTTAACCCCAGTCCTCTTAACTCATAGAGTAAAACGTTTAAGGATTCGGGTATACCCGGTGTCGGCATAGGATCTCCTTTAACAATCGCTTCATAAGCTTTAGAACGTCCTACCACGTCATCAGACTTAACGGTAAGAATTTCCTGAAGAATATGTGCTGCACCAAAGGCTTCCAATGCCCAAACTTCCATTTCACCAAAACGCTGACCACCGAATTGCGCTTTACCACCCAACGGCTGTTGCGTAATCAACGAATATGGTCCGATAGAACGAGCATGCATCTTATCATCGACCATGTGACCTAATTTCAACATATAAATCACTCCTACCGTAGCAGGCTGGTCGAAACGTTCTCCGGTACCACCGTCAAACAAATAGCTTTTTCCGTAACGGGGAACTCCGGCTTTGTCCGTCCATTCGTTCAGATCGTCCAAAGTTGCTCCATCGAAAATAGGTGTAGAGAATTTAACTCCCAATTTTTGACCGGCCCAGCCGAGCACCGTTTCAAATATCTGTCCCAAGTTCATACGAGAAGGCACACCTAACGGATTCAACACAATATCGACCGGTGTTCCATCTTCAAGGAACGGCATATCTTCCTGACGAACAATCTTGGAAACAATACCTTTATTTCCGTGACGTCCTGCCATTTTATCTCCTACCTGTAATTTTCTTTTCTTAGCGATGTATACTTTTGCCATCTGCACAATACCAGAAGGCAGTTCATCACCGATCGTCAAATCGAATTTCTTACGACGGAGTTCGGCATCCAGTTCTTTATATTTCTTAAGATAATTCACGATCACGTCGCGAATCATTTCATTCTTAGCAGCGTCTGTAGTCCAGTTGCTTACCTGAACAGAAGTGTAGTCCAACATCCGTAAGTTGGATTGTGTAAATTTCACACCTTTCGGTATGATTTCACTGTTCATAAAGTCTTTTACCCCCTGAGATGTTTTTCCGTTTGTCAGCTTTATCAGCTTTTCAACCAGAACATTTTTCAAAGCGGTTTGTTTTGCTTCGTACTCTTCATCTAACTTAGGCAAAAGAGCTTTATCGGTAAGACGTGACTTACGTTTCTTTATCGCTCTGGAGAAGAGATTGGCTCCGATTACCACACCTCTCAAAGAGGGAGTAGCTTTCAACGAAGCGTCTTTTACATCGCCGGCCTTATCTCCAAAGATAGCACGAAGCAGTTTCTCTTCAGGTGAAGGATCGGACTCTCCTTTCGGAGTAATTTTACCGATCAGAATATCTCCGGGTTCAACTCTTGCTCCAACTCTGATAATACCTCTGGAATCCAAGTCTTTGGTAGCTTCTTCGCTAACGTTAGGTATATCGGATGTCAATTCTTCCATTCCCCGTTTCGTTTCACGAACTTCCAGAATGTATTCGTCAACATGAACAGAGGTGAAGATATCTTCCTTCACGACACGTTCATTAATAACGATGGCGTCTTCATAGTTATAACCTTTCCAAGGCATGAATGCCACTTTCAGGTTTTTACCCAATGCCAATTCTCCGTTTTCGGTAGAATAGCCTTCTGTAAGTATCTGCCCTTTCGTTACACGTTGTCCCTTACGACAGATAGGCCGTAAATCGACCGTAGTGCTCTGGTTCGTTTTTCTAAACTTAGGAAGATTATAGGTTTTAACAGCATCGTCAAAACTTACAAATTCCTCATCCTCAGTTCTGTCGTATTTTATTTTAATGCATGTAGCATCAACAAAAACAATTTCACCATCTTTTTCGGCCGTTACCTGCGTACGTGAATCACGTATCAACTGACCTTCGACTCCGGTTCCTACGATCGGGGCTTCGGTTCTTAACAGAGGTACAGCCTGACGCATCATGTTCGATCCCATCAATGCACGGTTTGCATCATCGTGTTCAAGGAAGGGAATCAATGAAGCAGCGATCGATGCGATCTGTGTCGGAGAAACGTCCATCAATGCAAGTTCTTCAGGAGCTACCACTGGGAAGTCTCCATCTTGACGGGATTTTACTTTCGGACGGATAAAGGATCCATCGTCATTTACCGGGGCATTACCCTGGGCGATTATTTTTCCTTCTTCTTCTTCCGCTGTAAAATATTTTACTCCTTTATCAGAAAGATCAACTATTCCTCCTTCTACTTTACGATAAGGTGTTTCAATAAAACCTAAATCGTTAATCTTTGCATAAACACATAAAGACGATATCAAACCGATATTCGGACCTTCTGGCGTTTCTATAGGACAGAGACGTCCATAGTGTGTATAGTGAACGTCACGAACTTCGAATCCGGCACGTTCACGCGATAATCCTCCAGGTCCTAATGCGGACATTCTTCTCTTATGCGTGATTTCAGCCAGAGGATTGGTCTGGTCCATAAACTGTGACAGGGCATTTGTTCCGAAGAACGAATTTACCACAGAAGAAATGGTTTTGGCATTTATCAGATCGATCGGTGTAAAGACTTCATTATCGCGTACATTCATACGTTCGCGAATTATTCTCGACATTCTTGCCAAACCTACACCGAACTGATTGTATAATTGTTCTCCGACTGTACGTACACGACGGTTACTCAAGTGGTCAATATCATCGACATTTGCTTTCGAGTTAACCAATTCAATAAGATATTTGATAATTTCAATTATATCTTTATTTGTCAGCACGCGGGTATCCATGTCGATATCCATATTCAATTTCTTATTGATACGGTATCGACCTACTTCTCCCAGATCATATCTTTTATCGGAGAAGAACAAATTTGTTATAACTTCCTTGGCACTTGCTTCATCTGCCGGGTCGGCATTACGCAACTGCCTGTATATATAGAGAACCGCTTCTTTTTCAGAATTTGTCTGGTCTTTTTGTAATGTATCGTAGATGATGCTATAGTCAGATGCGTTTTCCGATTCCTTATGCAAAAGGATCGATGTTGCACCAGATTCTATAATTTCATCAATATGCTTAGCTTCGAGTTCAACTTCACGCTCGATAATCACTTCATTGCGTTCCAATGAAACAACTTCTCCCGTATCTTCATCAGTCAAGTCTTCGATCCACGTTTTCAGAACACGTGCAGCTAATTTCCGTCCAATGTATTTTTTCAGATTGGTTTTATTGACCTTTACTTCTTCAGCAAGATCAAATATTTCCAATATATCTTTATCGCTTTGATAACCGATTGCTCTCAGAAGGGTTGTTACCGGCAATTTCTTTTTCCGGTCAATGTAAGCATACATGACATTATTTATGTCTGTTGCAAACTCAATCCAAGATCCTTTAAACGGAATAATACGTGCCGAATAAAGTTTTGTACCGTTTGTGTGAACGCTCTGGCCAAAGAATACGCCAGGGGAACGGTGTAATTGGGAAACAACCACACGTTCAGCGCCATTGATTACGAAAGTACCGCGTTCGGTCATATAAGGAATCGTACCTAAATATACGTCCTGTATCACCATTTCAAAATCCTCGTGTTCGGGATCGGTACAATAAAGCTTTAATTTTGCCTTAAGCGGTACACTGTACGTTAAGCCTCTTTCAATGCACTCATCAATTGAGTAATGAGGGGGATCAATAAAATAATCAAGAAACTCTAATACAAAGTTTGTGCGAATATCTGCGATCGGGAAATTTTCAGCAAAAACTTTGTAAAGACCCTCATTTTGTCTTTTTTCAGGAGGAGTGTCAAGCTGTAAAAAGTCTTTAAAAGACTTTAATTGAACTTCAAGAAAGTCCGGATAGGCCAGTGGATTCTTTATCGAAGCAAAGTTTACTCGTTGATTATCAGCTATGGAAGACATTTATCGAAGTGTTAAGTGAACTTAATATGAATTATATACGCAAAAAGGTTAAGAATCTTCTTCAGGAAGATTCTTAACCACAGTACCTGACAAACAGGCAATACTATTTAAGTTCAACTTCAGCTCCAGCTTCTTCAAGAGATTTCTTTAATGATTCTGCATCTTCTTTAGAAACGCCTTCTTTAATATTGCTAGGAGCTCCGTCAACTAAATCTTTAGCTTCCTTCAATCCAAGACCCGTAAGTTCTTTTACCAACTTAACAACTGCTAATTTATTAGCACCGGCTGCTTTAAGAACAACATCAAAAGAAGTTTTTTCTTCAGCTGCAGGACCAGCAGCAGCGGGACCAGCAG
>JAQXIO010000029.1 GCA_029007825.1 Bacteroidales bacterium
GAGGCTTTGAAGGCTATTGACGACTCCTTTCGCCATGGAAGTCTGGCATTGGGTGCTTCGAAACTGCAGACGATCTGGCATGTTATATTGCCTATGGCTTTTCCGAATATTATAACCGGATTGATTTTATCGATCGGACGTGTGTCGGGAGAGACTGCCCCGATTCTTTTTACGGCAGTGGCTTACTTCCTTCCGAAACTTCCTTCTTCCGTTTTCGATCAATGTATGGCGCTCCCTTATCATTTGTATGTGATATCTACCAGCGGTACCGATATTGAAGCATCGAGGGGAATGGCTTACGGAACGGCATTGGTGCTGATTGCAATAGTTTTGATTGCGAACCTTTTGGCGAATGCATTAAGAAACTATTTTGCCAATAAAGTAAAAACAAATTAATTTTTCACAGACATGATAAAAATAGATGCGAGAGATGTAAACTTTTATTATGGAGATTTTCATGCCCTGAAGTCTATTACAATGGCGATAGAGGAGCATACCTCGGTCGCATTTATCGGTCCTTCGGGTTGCGGCAAATCGACGTTCTTACGTCTTTTCAACCGAATGAACGATTTGATACCCGATACGCGTATGGAAGGTACTATCGAGATCGACGGGCGGAATATTTATGATAAATCGGAAAAAGTGGATATCTTGCGGAAGAATGTGGGGATGGTTTTTCAGAAGCCGAATCCGTTTCCGAAATCTATTTTTGAAAATGTCGCTTACGGACTTCGTGTAAACGGTATAAAGGATAAGGGTTTAATAGAAGATACGGTTGTGAAGTCTCTACAACAGGCTGCGTTGTGGGACGAAGTGAAAAATAAACTGAAAAAATCTGCTTTCGAGCTTTCGGGAGGTCAGCAACAACGTTTGTGTATTGCCCGCGCTTTGGCAATTTCTCCTTCTGTCCTTCTGATGGATGAACCGGCTTCTGCGCTCGATCCTATTTCGACGGTTAAAATCGAGGATTTGATTCATGAATTGAAAGATCGTTATACGATTGTTATTGTTACCCATAATATGCAACAGGCAGCGCGGGTCAGTGATAAAACAGGATTTTTCTATATGGGTGAACTGGTGGAGTACGGAGATACGAGAAAGATATTTACCAGCCCCGATAAAGAGGCTACGCAAAATTATATAACAGGACGTTTCGGATAATTTAAAACAAAACTTCTATGAAAGTAATAGAAAAGGAATTGAGCGCCCTTCGTGATGAACTGGATGCAATGTGGACACTGGTGACTCAGCAGCTTTACAATGCGGGAGAGGCATTGCTCACAAATAATAAAGAGTTGGCGAATACGGTAATTTGCCGGGAGCGCAAGGTAAATGCCTATGAGTTGAAAATCGATAGCGATTGTGAAGATATTATCGCACTTTATGCTCCGGTTGCGATTGATCTGAGATTTGTTCTGGCTATTCTGAAAATCAATACCAGCCTGGAGCGTATGGGGGATTTCGCGGAGGGAATAGCCCGTACGGTTATTCATTTGCCGGACAATACGCCCTTTGATGATAAATTATTGAAAGATACGAGAATCGATACATTGCTGAAAGAGGTGCTTAAAATGTTATCTACTGCTAAAGATGCGTTCAATAAGGAAAACTCTGAACTTGCCTCGCGTGTGTTTGTAATGGATAATCTGGTCGATTCCATAAACCGGGATTCGATTGGTATTATCTCGGCATATATGAAAGAACATGTTGAAAAGATACTGGAAGCCATGTATCTTGAAATTGTGATCCGGAAGCTGGAACGGTTCGGGGATCATTGTACGAATATAGCGGAGGAAATCATATTCTTTTTGGATGCTAAAGTCGTAAAGCATGCGGACAAAGAAGAGAAAAACAGACAAATGTCAGGCAGACAGAATGAAAATAATGCGGAAGAATAGAGTTGTAATTGTTGCATTTCTTTTAGGGTTTCTGGCTCATGCCGTACAGGCTCAGCGGTTGAAGGGAAGTGATACCTGCCTTCCCGTAACACAGAGGGAAGCCGAGATTTATATGGTTCTGCATCCGGAGGCGGAAGTAGCTGTAACCGGCGGGGGATCGGGAGTGGGCATCAAAGCTTTGATGGAAGGAACGACCGATGTGGCAATGAGTTCGCGTGCCTTGAAATTTGATGAAAAGATTAAATTTAAAAAAGCAGGATTAACGCCGGAAGAGAAAATTGTGGCCTATGACGCTTTGGCAGTGGTTGTACATCCTTCCAATCCGGTAACGAAACTTACACGCGAGCAGTTGGAAGGTATTTTTACCGGAAAGATAACCAACTGGAAAGAGGTGGGAGGAGAAGATAAAAAGATTATTGCCTATGCACGGGAAACCTCTTCGGGGACTTATGAATTTTTTAAGGAAAGTGTACTGAAAAATAAAAATTACAAAAGTAGTATTCTTAGTATGCCCGCTACCGGAGCAATTATTCAGTCGGTTAAGCAGACGAAAGGCGCGATCGGTTATGTCGGCCTGGCTTATCTGAATAAAGCGGTTAAACCGGTTGCTGTTTCTTATGACGGCGGAGGTTCGTTTGTTATGCCTACTTTTGAGAATGCATTGGCAAAGTGTTACCCCATAGTGCGTCCTTTGCTTTATTATTATAGTAAAGACGCCGATTCTGCCGTGAAGGATTTTATCGGTTTCATGATGTCGGATCAAGGTCAGAAGGTTGTAAAGGAAACGGGATTTATACCCGTTCGGTAATTTAATTTTCTGATATATAGCGTTTTATTGTTATATATGTGATTAGTTTATTTATAAATATCAATAAATCCACCCTTATATCTTATAAATTGTAGTTTTTTATAATAAAAAAACTCTGAAATGTTTGTTGGTTTAATTTCTATTCGTACCTTTGCATCATCAATTAAGAAAACAAACAGATAATGAACGCTCATTCTCTACATATTCTAGGTATTATTATTCTATTGGATAAAAGCCAAGGGAGTGAGTTTCTTTTGTGATAATGTTAAGATAAAAAATACAAAAAGCCCTTCTCCCTACTGTGTGAGAAGGGCTTTTTTGATAAAAAAACAGAGCAAACAAATTTAAACTATTATAGTATGGCGGACAGATTATTTATTTTCGATACTACATTGAGAGATGGCGAACAAGTGCCGGGTTGTCAGTTAAACACCGTTGAGAAGATTCAGGTGGCTAAGGCATTGGAAGCTTTGGGGGTAGATGTGATCGAGGCAGGTTTTCCGGTTTCAAGTCCGGGGGACTTTAATTCGGTAGTTGAAATATCGAAGGCTGTTACGTGGCCGACGATCTGTGCTCTTACGCGTGCGGTGGAGAAGGATATCGAAGTGGCTTCGGAAGCATTGCAATATGCAAAGCATAAACGTATTCATACGGGTATAGGAACTTCCGATTCCCATATAAAATACAAATTTAATTCTAACCGGGAAGAGATTATAGAACGTGCGGTGGCGGCCGTGAAATATGCGAAGCGTTTTGTCGAAGACGTGGAGTTTTATGCGGAAGATGCCGGACGTACGGATAATGAGTATCTTGCCCGTGTGGTAGAGGCGGTGATCAAAGCCGGTGCTACGGTAGTGAATATTCCGGATACAACAGGTTATTGTTTGCCGTCGGATTATGGAGCTAAGATCCGTTATTTGATGGAAAATGTAAAGGGCATTCAGAACGCTGTTATTTCGACGCATTGCCATAATGACCTGGGAATGGCCACAGCAAATACAATGGCGGGAGTTTTAAATGGAGCACGCCAGGTAGAGGTGACGGTAAACGGTATCGGTGAGCGCGCCGGAAATACAGCTCTTGAAGAAGTGGCTATGATTTTACGCAGCCATAAGGAGATCGGAATCGATACGAATATCAATTCACAGAAAATTTATTCCACGAGCCGTATGATTTCCAGTTTGATGAATATGCCGGTACAGCCTAATAAAGCTATTGTGGGACGGAATGCTTTTGCGCACTCCTCCGGTATTCATCAGGACGGTGTGTTGAAAAACCGTGAGAGCTATGAAATTATAGATCCGAAAGATGTCGGAATCGATGATAATGCAATCGTATTAACGGCGCGTAGCGGACGTGCTGCATTGAAGCACCGCCTTCATATATTGGGCGTTGAACTTTCACAGGAAGCATTGGATATTGTTTATCAGAAATTTTTGGCATTGGCCGACAGAAAGAAAGATATTAACGACGACGATGTTTTGATGCTGGTAGGGAAAGACCTGACGAAAATGCAGCGTATCAAACTGGATTATCTGCAGGTCGTTTCAGGTGTCGGCGTAAAACCGGTTGCATGCGTTGCATTGGATATAGCGGGAGAGCGTTTCGAGGCTTCCGCTTCAGGTAACGGTCCGGTAGATGCGGCGATAAGTGCTGTTAAGAATATTATCCGCCGCAAGGTAACGATTCAGGAGTTCCTGATTCAGGCAATCAATAAGGGCAGCGACGATATGGGAAAGGTACATATGCAGGTAGAACACGATGGTACGACCTATTACGGTTTTTCTGCGAATACCGATATTATAGCAGCTTCAGTAGAGGCTTATATCGACGCAATTAATAAATTTGTAAAAGCATAAATTCAATAGAAGTACAATGAAAACATTGTTTGAAAAAATCTGGGATAAGCATGTAGTTACGACGTTGAATGACGGAACTACGCAATTGTATATCGATCGTCATTATTGCCATGAAGTGACAAGTCCTCAGGCCTTTGAAGGGCTGCGTAAGCGTGGACTGAAAGTTTTCCGTCCACAGCAGACCGTTTTGTCGCCTGACCACAATATTCCTACTTTGAATCAGGATAAAACTATTGAAGATCCGGTTTCGCGGAATCAGGTGGATACGCTGAAAAAGAATGCGGCTGATTTCGGTCTTACTTATTACGGAATGGGTGATCCCCGTAACGGGATTATACATGTGATCGGACCGGAAACAGGTCTTACTCTTCCGGGTATGACGATCGTATGTGGCGACAGCCATACTTCTACCCACGGGGCAATGGGTTCTATCGCATTCGGCATAGGTACCAGCGAAGTGGAAATGACTCTTGCTACGCAATGTATTTTCCAGTCGAAGCCGAAGACTATGCGCATTACTGTAAACGGTAGGCGTAAACCGGGGGTTACGGCGAAAGATATTGCGCTTTATATCATATCGAAAATGACAACGGGCGGTGCTACGGGATATTTTGTCGAATATGCCGGGGAAGCGATCCGGAATACGACAATGGAGGAACGTCTTACCATTTGTAATTTGAGTATCGAGATGGGTGCACGTGGCGGTATGATTGCGCCGGATGAAGTTACTTTCGAGTATGTAAAAGGAAAGGAAAATGCTCCTAAAGGGGAGCATTGGGATAAAGCGCTTGCTTATTGGAAAACGCTTAAAAGCGATAACGATGCTGTGTTTGATAAAGAGGTGGTGTTCGATGCAGCGGATATTGAACCGATGGTAACTTATGGTACTAACCCGGGAATGGGAATGGGCGTTCGTGACCGTATTCCTACGCTTGACACCATAGACGAAGCCGGACGTATTTCTTTTAAGAAAGCGTTGGATTATATGGGCTTTGAACCGGGAGAATCGCTGCTCGGGAAAAAGATCGATTATGTTTTTCTGGGTAGTTGTACGAATGGCCGTATTGAAGATTTCAGGGCATTCAGTAATTTTGTGAAAGGAAAGAAAAAAGCGGATAATGTGGTTGTCTGGCTGGTTCCCGGTTCATGGAGAGTGGAAAAACAGATTAAGGCGGAAGGGCTGGATAAGATATTGAATGAAGCGGGATTTGAATTACGTCAGCCTGGTTGTTCGGCTTGCCTTGCGATGAACGACGATAAAGTGCCTGCGGGGAAATATGCTGTTTCTACTTCGAACCGGAATTTCGAGGGACGTCAAGGGCCCGGTGCGCGGACCATTCTTGCCGGCCCACTGGTTGCCGCGGCTGCTGCTGTTACGGGAAAGATAACCGATCCGAGAGACTTTATTTAATTAGCAATCTTTTTACAAACAGAACACAATGGAAAAGTTTAAAACACTTACCTCGACAATAGTTCCTCTCCCGATGGAGAATGTTGATACAGACCAGATTATTCCCGCACGTTTTCTTAAAGCGACAACGCGTGAGGGCTTTGGTGATAACCTTTTTCGTGACTGGCGTTACGATAAGGAGAATAAGCCGATAGCTTCTTTTGTCCTGAACGATCCTACTTATTCGGGTGAAATTCTGGTAGCAGGGAAAAACTTCGGTAGCGGTTCCAGCCGTGAACATGCTGCCTGGGCTGTTTCCGGTTATGGATTTAAGGTCGTAGTATCGAGTTTCTTTGCCGATATTTTTAAAAATAACTCTTTGAATAACGGTCTTCTTCCGGTTGTGGTAAGTCCGGAATTTCTGGCTGAAATTTTCGAAGCGGTCGGTAAAGACACGAAGATGACTTTGACGGTCAATCTGGAGGCTCAGACAATAACAAATAATACAACAGGAAAGAGCGAACATTTCGATATAAATCCGTATAAGAAGAGCTGCCTGCTGGAAGGCTTGGATGATATCGATTACTTGCTAAAAAACAGGGATAAAATAGAGGCATACGAGGCCACTAAAAATAATTATTAAAGAAATAGCTTTAAAGCGGTTATATAGACGGAAAATTGTTAATTTTAAGGTTGGGAAACCAATAGCTTGATTAAACGTTTTGTTTATTATACGTTCAAAGTTATTATAACACTTTACAATTATGACGATAGAGATAATGGATACAACGCTGAGGGATGGGGAACAAACCTCCGGAGTATCTTTCTCCGTTCAGGAAAAGCTAAGTATAGCCCGTCTTTTGCTTGAGGATGTAGGGGTAGATAGGCTGGAAATAGCCTCTGCCCGCGTTTCCGACGGTGAATTTGAGGCGGTAAGGCGCATTGTTGAGTGGGCGGAACGTAACGGACACCTTTATAAACTGGAGGTTCTCGGATTTGTCGACGGGGAGGTTTCCCTTAACTGGATACGGAAAGCCGGATGCAAAGTAATCAATTTACTATGTAAAGGTTCGTACAGACATGTAAAGTATCAGTTGAAAAAAACACCTGAGCAGCATATTGCCGATATTAAAGCTTTGTTGCAAAAGGCCGATTCGATGGGTATTGATGCGAATATCTATCTGGAAGACTGGTCAAATGGTATGAAGGATTCGAAAGAGTATGTTTTTACGATGGTAGATGCTTTGCAGGATGAGAAGATAAGGCGGTTTATGCTCCCTGATACGCTGGGGGTTTTGAATCCGGACCAGACCTATACTTTTTGCCGGGAGATGCGGGAGCGTTATCCGCAACTGCACTTTGATTTTCATCCGCATAACGATTATGATCTGGCTGTCGCAAATGTATTTTCTGCCGTAAAAGCTAAGGTTAACGGCGTGCATACGACTGTAAACGGTCTGGGAGAAAGGGCAGGGAATGCTCCGCTCTCGAGTGTCGTTGCCATTCTTCATGATCAATTGAAGGTAAAAACCTCTATAAGGGAAAAAGAGATTAACCATGTGAGCCGCATGGTCGAAACGTATTCGGGGATGCGTATACCGTCGAATATGCCGGTTGTCGGTGAAAATGTATTTACCCAATGTGCCGGGGTGCATGCGGACGGAGATAGTAAAAATAATCTTTATTATAATGATCTTCTGCCCGAACGTTTCGGACGTGTGCGGGAGTATGCTTTAGGCAAGACATCGGGAAAGGCGAATATCAGGAAGAACCTTGAAAATCTCGGAATAGAGCTGGACGATGATTCGATGAAGAAGGTAACTGAACGGATTATACAGCTTGGAGATAAGAAAGAGATGGTAACTCCTGAAGACCTACCTTACATCCTTTCGGATGTGTTAGGTTACGATCAGAGTGAACAGCGTATAAAATTATTGAATTATTCCCTTTCGATAGCGCAGGGATTACATCCTGCGGCTACTGTAAAGGTAGAAATCGATGGACAGCAGTATCAGGAAACTGCATCCGGAGACGGCCAGTACGATGCATTTGTGCGTGCCATGAGGAAAATATATAAAGAGTTGGGAAGGCCTTTTCCGATCCTTACCAATTATTCGGTCAGTATTCCTCCGGGAGGTCGGACGGATGCTTTTGTACAGACCATTATTTCCTGGAGGTATAAAGAGGTCGATTTTAAAACCAGAGGACTGGAAGCAGACCAGACAGAGGCAGCTATTGTAGCAACTCTTAAAATGTTGAATAAGATAGAACGAATGTAATTTATAATACGGAAAAAGATGAAAATTAACCTTGCAGTGTTACCCGGAGACGGTATTGGTCCCGAGATTGTTGAAGAAGCGTTGAGAGTGACGGAGGCCGTGTGTACTAAATTTGGTCACGATTTATCGTATGAACATGCCTTGGTGGGAGCTATCGCTATCGATACGGTAGGATCTCCTTATCCTGACTCTACGCATGAATTGTGTATGAATTCGGATGCCGTACTTTTCGGTGCGATCGGTTCTCCTAAATATGATAATAATCCGTCGGCAAAGGTACGCCCCGAACAGGGATTGCTGGCAATGCGTAAAAAATTGGGTTTGTATGCGAATATGCGTCCTGTGACTACTTTTCCGGCGCTGATACATAAATCGCCTTTGCGTGCCGATTTGGTAAAAGGATCGGATTTTGTTTGTATCCGTGAACTGACAGGCGGTATTTATTTCGGACGTCCGCAAGGCCGTAGCGAAGATGGTAATACGGCTTACGATACGTGTGTTTATACACGTGAAGAGATCGAACGGATTGTCCGTCTGGCTTATAAAACTGCTGAACAACGGCGGAAGAAACTTACGGTTGTGGATAAAGCAAATGTTTTGTGCACTTCCCGTTTGTGGAGACAGATTGCACAGGAGATAGAGAAAGATTACCCGGAGGTGGAAACGGAATATATGTTTGTAGATAACGCGGCAATGAAATTGATTCAGGCTCCTAATCAGTTCGATGTCATTGTGACGGAGAATATGTTCGGGGACATTCTGACGGACGAAGCTTCCGTTATTACCGGTTCTTTGGGAATGCTGCCTTCTGCTTCTATGGGTATCCATACTTCTGTTTTTGAGCCTATACATGGATCTTATCCTCAGGCTGCCGGAAAAAATATAGCCAATCCTTTGGCTACGATTCTTTCAGCAGCGCTTATGTTTGAACTTGCGTTTAATCTGACGGAGGAGGGCAAATTGATCCGTGAGGCGGTAGATGCTTCTATGGCTGCCGGTATTGTTACGGAAGATATTGCAGGTAACGGCAAAGCTTATAAAACTACGGAAGTAGGGAAATGGATTCTCGATTATATCAATAAGAAGAAATAATCTGTTATTTATCCGATAAGAAATAAAAATGCGGTAATAGACTTTATTACCGCATTTTTATTGAATGTATGGAAGCAATTCTTGCTAATTGTTTTTCAGAGTGATTATTCTTTTACGATCTGCTTATTGACAAATCCGTTATCGGTTTTTATCCGGATAAGGTAAGTTCCGGGTAAAAGATCACTGACATTTACGCTGTTACTTGTAACAGGAGCTTTTTTGATCAGACTTCCGGTTAAACTAAAAATATTCACCTCCTGAACAGCTGTTCCTTTAATATAGAAGTTGCTTTTAACAGGATTCGGATAGATAACAAAGTCTTTATTTTCATCAGTAGTGTTTTCTATGCTTGTCTGTGAATTTTCCACAAAGATGGGATTCGTATAAAACCAGAGGTCGGCAAATGCTTTCTCGGCATTATTGGTGCCAGAGAGTGAATAGGGTAACGGATTGCCTCAGGCATCGGTTTCGTTCGGAGTATTCAGTGCATGGTTTGTACCGCGTAAACGGAAGTACATTTTTTGTCCGGTAGGGATATTCAATGTATAAGAGACATTAATGAAGCCATTTCCCTCTTCACTCCATGCTTCGGTCACGATTCCATCGGGATCGGCAGAGGCGTTTGTTTTTCCGAAACGGGCTATAACTTTGGTAGTCGATACGGAGTCTTTTTTATATTCGTCCGAATAACCGGTTATACCGTCTGCCGGTATGGTTTCGGGAGATTGAAGAAGTGTTCCTACCGTGCCTGCTATGATGTCGAAATGATCCAGTTCGGGTGTTTTGCTGCCACCGTACCGGTTGTGATTTTCACTTTCCGGATCACGCAAACGGATATTGATCGTTATTTCATTCTCTGCAGTTGTATAGGTTCCTCCCATGCTTGCAGATCCGATGGTGAACGATAAAGAGTCGATCAAATCACCCATTACGACATAACTGTTTCCGGAGCGTAAGCCGTCAACGAGAGCTTGCGCATTGTTTTTTTCGGACACGTATGTATAATTCTTCTGATATTCTCCCGGAAAAAAGTCTCCTCCGTTTGCTTCGTTGTTGTGGCAATCTGAGTTTGCAAAGAGCCAGAAATTACGGCCTTCACTTAAAAGGGCATCCCATAGTCCCCCTACTTTCGCACTCATCCAACCGACTCCTCCGTAGGTACATAATCCATAAGAGCCATAGGGGGGACGTTTCGACTCATCGCCGTATTCGCCGCGGTTCCCGGCAGACTGATGTCCCGGAATGCTTTCAAATCCGAAGAATACATCGGGTGCAATGTTATTCAAATCACGGAAATGTTCGATGTTCCATCCTGTTGAACCTGTGTAACGGTAACGTTCGGGATGTGCGGGAATAACCCAACTTTGTCCCGGATAATTTTGCTGCAGCCATTTCAATGCTTCAACGGCTTTTCCGTGATTATTATTGAAGTTTTTGGATTCGGCGATATTCAGGGGTTGGCTGTCGTCTGCATCACTGCTATCGAACAAATATTCGAATTGAGCCAATGCATTTACGTCGGGGACGGATTCGTCGAATTGATTTCCGATAATGGCTATGCTTGCATGTTCATGTCCGGGAACATTCATTTCATATGCCTGGATGATGAGTTTTGACGGAAAGACTTTGCGGTAAAGCCGGATATCGCGAAAAGACCATTCCGATAATGATTGCCAGCGCCACATTTTGCCGTTGTTTTCTTTTCCTTTCAGGGTGATACCTGTATCGCTCCATTTTATGCTGGCGCCGAGATCGATACCGGTTGCTATACCCCAGTCGGCATCGCTACCTCCGTGTTCGCTGTTTGCCCACCAGTCGAGTCCGAATTTGTTATTCATCTCCATCATATGTCCGATCGTGTAGCTTCCGTCTGTGTAGGTCGTGTGTTGATGGAAATCTCCGGTTACATAGGAGCCTTGTGCCGTTACCGAGATTACTGCGGCATTTAAAAAGATTGCTGCAATCAGTTTTTTGTTTATATTCTTTTTCATATTTATTTTTATTATGTTCTGTTTTTTAGTAATTAATGGTTTTGCTTTGTCCGAAAACAATAGGAGAACCGGCACTTTTTGTCGTATTCCACAGGCACTCTCTTACGGTCATTTGCTTATTGTTTTTGTTGACTGTGACAATCTGAAAAGAGAGTTTGCTTTCATCGCTTCCCGAGATATTTCCTTTCATTGGAGAATCTACGCGGAAGGTCGGCAGGTTGATATCTTTAGACGGTCCCTGATAAGTGTAAAATTCATTGTGGTTATCATTTCCGTGGAAATAAGCCTTGATATTCGGATTGGCTTTAATGAAGTTTGCAAATTGCTGTTGTTCAGTAGCAGTCGATCCTGACGGTGAGTTTTGGGATGCTTTCTGGTCTACCAGATTTTCGAAGCTATTACTGAAGATGGGTTCTCCGGATACCCAGGACGAGTCGGTGAGGTGTTTGGCTTCGACGTCGGGCTGATCGTGGGTAAAGATGAAAGCCGGTTGGTCTGAACTCATATTTGCGGATATCCATTCTCTTTCGTTCTCATCAGGCCACATGTTAACGAAGAGAAACTGGATTCTTCCGATATTACGAATGTAATTGATTTTGTCTGTTGCGTAATTGTACGTATCTTTTGTTCTGGGGACAGTGGGTTCTAACATTCTGTTGTATATAGTTGCCATTGTCGTTGCGTCTTTGTCTTCGGCTTTTATTTTTTTATGTCCTATGGCGTTGGATACGTCATGGTTTCCAGGATTAATGTACAGGGCGGGTTTCTCTCCGTATATGTTTTGGAGAGTGATGCTGTTCGTGTAGTCATTATCGAACTGTTGCATGGTGACAGCGGCAAGGGGAGTATTTTCACTGTCTTTCCGGTTCGATATGTCGCCGGTTTGGATAATGAAGTTAATACCGATTTGTTTGCTGCTGTTAACTCCATCATCGTCCGGCAGATTGATGTCGTTTAATTTGTTGATTTGTGAAACTAAAGCGGCATTGACTACTGTGGCATCCACATTTCCTGCCCCCCGGAAAGACTTGCGGGTGATACCGTAATGCTGGTCGGATGTATAGATGAATGTAAATGTGTTATTACTGGTTCCAATCGTAGCGTCTGCTGCTTCATATATCTGCCATCCCCCGATATTCGTTCCGTCGTAGGTGACATTTGTTTCACCTTCTCCGTCTTCGATCCTGCCCAGCGTTTTATCGGCTATATTAGGACTGTAGATGATCTGGTCAACTAAATATCCGTTTCTTTTTAGTGTTACCTGGTCGCCGGATTTACCTAAACCGAAAGAAAAATGGGAGGTTTCAATCAGAACTTTATATCCTTTTGCCGGGATTGTAATTGAATCCAGTTGTGCGGATTCTCCTTTGCCGCTGCTGTTTGTATCATCGAGGGTATAACCTGTTAAGGTCACCGGTTTATCGGAAGTATTGTATAGTTCGACCCAATCGAGTCCGTTGAATTGTGTATTTCCGTTTGTTGCAATTTCGTTGATTCGTACAGGTGGATTTACTTTTACGAAAATAGGATTCGAATAGAACCATAGGTCGGCAAAAGCTTTTTCTGCATTATTCGTTCCCTCTAAAGAGTCCGGTAAAGGATTTCCGCAATCATCTGTTTGATTGGGTGTATTCAATGCGAGGTTTGTTCCGCGCAGGCGGAAGTATATATTTTGTGTGGCAGTAACGGTATAACGTATTTCTTTCCATCCGTTGCCTAAATCGTTCCAAGCAGTAGTAGCCACACCTTCGGGGTCTGCGGCGGATGCCGAGTTCCCAAAGCGGGCTATTACTCTGGTGGTTGATATGGAGTCTTTTTTGTATTCATCGGAATATCCGGCAACACCGTCTGCCGGAATAGTGGCCGGTGCCGGAACTTTACCTGTTACGACGCCGGCAATCAGATCGATATGATCCAGTGACGGGGTTTTACCTCCTCCGTAAGTATTATGGTTTTCTCCCTGGGGATCATGGATTTTTATATAGATCTCTATTTCGTCGTCTTCCGTAGTCAAAGTAGAACCCATTGTGGCGTCGGATATTCTGAAAGTAAGTGAATCGATAAGGTCGCCCATAACAACATAGGTGTTTCCTGAACGGAGGCCGTCGACAATTGCCTGCGGATTATTTTTTTCAGATACGTATGTATAATTTTTCTGGTATTCTCCTGGAAAAAAATCTCCGCCTGTTTTATGACAGTCTGAATTTGCAAATAACCAGAAGTTACGACCTTCGCTTAAAAGAGCATCCCATAATCCTCCTACTTTTGCACTCATCCAACCGGCTCCTCCGTAGGTACACAAGCCATAAGAGCCATGAGGCGGCCGTTTTGTCTCGTCTCCGTATTCACCGCGATTTCCGGCAGATTGGTGCCCCGGAATACTTTCGAATCCGAAAAAGACGTCGGGTGCTACGTTATTCAAATCGCGTAAATGCTCGATATTCCATCCGGTAGAGCCTGTATAACGGTAACGTTCGGGATGAGCAGGGATAACCCAGCTTTGGGTCGGATAATGTTGTTGTAACCATGTAAGAGCTTCCACCGCTTTTCCGTGGTTATTTTCGGTGTTTTTGGTATTTGTAATGCCCAGAGGCTGACTGTCGTCCGTATCGTTTGCATCGAACAGATATTCGAATTGTGCGAGTGCCGTAACATTCGGTTGTGTGACGTTAAATTGCTCTCCTATGATTGCAACGCTTGCATGTTCGTGTCCGGGGACATTCATTTCGTACCCTTGGATAATTAGTTTTTCCGGAAGTATCCTCCGGTAGAGCCGGATATCGTTGAACGACCATTCGGAAAGAGATTGCCAGCGCCACATTTTTCCGTTGTTCTCTTTTCCTTTTAGTTCTACATTTGCATTGTTCCAGGTGACGTTTGTTCCCAAGTCTTTTCCGGATATTTTAGCCCAGCGGTTAAAAGCTCCTCCGTGTTCACTGTTCGCCCACCAGTCGAGGCCGAATTTGTTGTTCTTTTCCATCATATACCCGAAAGTGTAGCTGCCGTCGGTGTATTGGGTGTGTTGATGGAAATCGCCCGTTACGTAGCTGCCTTGGGCCTGAATGGTGCAGTATGCCGCAAACATAAAGAGGTTCGCGACAAATAATTTCATTTTGTAATTTTTTCGATTCATACTGTTTGTCAGATAGATTTGTAAATACACCAGCAAAAGTATATTGTTGAGATTGCAGAGAAGTTAAGGAGGTAATTCAGAACGGTTAATGTAATATGACAAACGGGTTTTATTAAAATTCGAAAGAAAAGCGTACCTTTGCAGCGTTTTAGGTATCACTTTGTGAAAAGTTTCTGCTGTAGCACATGAATAAGTCTGTTTCGGTTCTTTTCCTGATTATAACGGTGGTGTTTTGTACCTGTCTGTTACTTTCCAATATTTTGGAAGTGAAACTCGTGCGGCTTTTTGGTGTCACGCTTACAGCGGGGGTACTGGTATTTCCTATTACCTATTTGCTGAACGATGTGGTTGCGGAAATATGGGGGTTCAGGAAAGCTCGTCTCATTATCTGGCTGGGGTTCCTGATGAACTTTTTTTCAGTCGGATTATTTCTTTTTTCCGTTTGGCTGCCTTATCCCTCTTTTTGGGACGGACAGGAGGCCTATGCAAAAGTGTTGGGATTTACCCCTCGTATAGCGATAGCCAGTCTGATTGCCTTTACGGTAGGCTCGTATCTGAATGCTCTTGTGATGAGTAAAATGAGGATCCGGCATAAGGAACGATATTTTTCATTAAGGGCGATTGTTTCTACGTTGGTGGGAGAATCATTCGATTCGATCGTGTTTTTTGCAATTGCATTTTTTAATGTGGTACCTTTGCAAGAGCTTTTTTGGATGATGCTGACACAAGCTTTGCTGAAAACGGGTTATGAGGTGCTTCTTTTGCCTGTTACGATCAGAATTGTCCGCCGCCTGAAACAGATAGAGCCTTCGGTTGACGATGAAGGTGTTTCGTATAACCTGTTTAAGGTGCGTGATTTATAAATACAGAATAATAAAAATAAAACAGATATGATTGCAGTAACGAATTTATCGGTACAATTCGGTAAAAGAATATTGTTTGACGAAGTAAACCTGAAGTTTACCCCGGGTAGTTGTTATGGAATAATCGGAGCGAACGGAGCCGGAAAATCTACTTTTCTGAAAGTATTGAGCGGGGAGCTTGATCCGACGCGGGGAACGGTGTCTATGCAGCCGGGGGAACGCCTTTCCGTATTGAGCCAGGACCACTTTGCATTTGACGAACATACGGTTTTGGATACTGTATTGATGGGGCATGCTCCGCTCTGGGCTGTGATGAATGAAAAAAATGCCTTGTATGCGAAACCGGATTTCAGCGATGAAGATGGCATCAGAGTTTCTGAACTGGAGGATAAATTTGCCGAAATGGAAGGCTGGAATGCAGAGAGCGATGCGGCTATGCTTTTGAGCGGATTGGGTATAAAGGAGAGTCTTCATTATTCATATATGAAAGATCTCAGCAATAAGGAAAAAGTAAGGGTCATGCTGGCACAGGCTCTTTTCGGGAAGCCGGATAATTTATTGTTGGACGAGCCGACGAATGACCTTGACCTCGATACGGTCATGTGGTTAGAGAATTATCTTTCCAATTGCGAGCAGACTGTTTTGGTGGTTTCGCATGACCGTCACTTTCTGGACTCGGTTTGTACGCATACGGTCGATATCGATTTCGGCAAGATTCAGCTTTTCTCCGGTAATTACAGTTTTTGGTATGAGTCGAGCCAGTTAGCGCTTCGCCAGCAGCAGAACCAAAAGGCTAAGGCTGAGGAAAAGAAAAAGGAACTGGAAGAGTTTATCCGCCGTTTCAGTGCCAATGTTGCCAAGAGCAAGCAGACAACTAGCCGCAAGAAGATGCTGGAGAAACTTAATGTTGAAGAGATCAAACCTTCTTCGCGCCGTTATCCGGGTATTATCTTTACCCCTTCACGTGAACCGGGAAATCGTATATTGGAGGTAAAAGGCCTGACGAAATCGGTAGACGGGGAGGTGTTGTTCCGGGATGTAAACTTAAATATCGAGAAGGATGACAAGGTGGTATTTTTATCACGCGATCCTCGTGCAATGACTGCATTTTTTAATATTATCAATGGTGAAGATACTCCTGATGCAGGTAGTTATGAATGGGGACAAACGATTACTACGGCTTATCTGCCTCTCGATAATTCTTCTTTCTTCAATTCCGATTTTAATCTTTTGGAATGGTTATCCCAGTTTGCAGAAGATACGAACGAGGTATATCTGAAAGGTTTTCTCGGAAAGATGCTTTTCTCGGGGGAAGATCTTTTGAAAAAGGTAAGCGTGTTGTCGGGAGGAGAAAAAATGCGGTGCATGATTTCACGGATGATGTTGCAGAATGCAAATGTTATGGTGCTGGATTCTCCGACGAACCATCTGGACCTCGAATCTATACAGGCTTTCAATAATACGTTGAAGAATTTTAAGGGTAATATTCTGATGGCATCACACGACCATGAATTCATTCAGACGGTTTGTAACCGTGTTATCGAACTTACTCCGAACGGTATTATCGATAAGATGATGGATTATGACGATTATATAACGGATGAGTTGGTTGCCCAGATGAAAGAACGATTGTATAATAAGTAAAACTCTTTTGAGTTTTACTTATTTATCTGTGTTTTGTTTAATTCGCTCTCGTAAGATAAGAGGTTTGTCGGTTGTTATGAAATCGTTTTTTATTTGTTGTTGATTGGAATCATATAAGGACACTTTATAATCCATTAATTCGCGCTGAAAAGGTTTTTTTGTCTATACACAAATAAAGGTTACGAAAAATTTAAAATGCTAATACCGCCCATTTTTGTTCCTTGTGAAGTGTTTTTTCGGGTGAGTATTTTTGAGGGTGTTCAAAATCCTTAATCCGGAAGGAATACTTCTGATAGGCGGATTCTATAAAACGATATATTCTTTTTAGAAGAAAAAGCTATAATCAGAAATCCTACATACATAAGACTATAAAGAACTCACTAATTGAACATTCGTTAAATTCTTAAAAATAAATGAATCTAAGTTACGCTAGTAACAAAAATAAAGATACGGCACTTTATTAATCAAAGTAACCGCACTTATATATATTTTGATATCGTATCAGAACCGGTACGAAGCTCCGACAAACAGTTTACCTACCGGGCAAATATGTACAGACTTTTTTACCTGGTCGAACTTATCGTTATAAATAGACAATTTAGGTTCTATAAAGAGATTGAAATTCCGGCTTACATTAAATACCCCTTGTATGGATCCGTTTATAGCATAACTATTCCCGGATTTATCTGTTTGTGGTGACTTTGAGTGCACATACCCTAATCCTGCAATCAGGTTTAGATCAAAAAATCTTTTTTTAGGGTTCTTTCCTGTCCATTGGGTTACAGAAAGCATATAATCTGCTCCTATACTCAAATAACGTTCATTCTTCGTTCCTCCCGAATAATAAGGTGCAACTGCTGCCTGTCCATATTCCATAGAAATACGTAATCCGGATACCGGAGTAAACCATCTGCCGTAGCTAAGATTAAAGGCTGCTTCAAGGCGCTCTTTAACCATGACATTGGCAGATCTACCTATTGTGCGGCTGATAACAGCCGTAGGACCGGTTGCAAACGAAATAAAGTTATGGTCGGTATTTTTCTTATCGAAATGGTGTTTGGAAGCAAAGGCATTGTACGTAATACCTGCCGTCAGTGAAAACATCCCATCAAACTTCCGGTTGCTGCTCAACTGATTAAAACGGTCCGACAGAAAAGAAAAGCCAGGTTCGATAAATACTTCGTAATCTTTCGGCAAGTTAAACTTGCCCTGTAAACCGACACTGACAGAAACATTATGAGTTCCTCCCGATCGATTAGAACTTTTCGAAATTGTATTCGCATAAATATAACCGGCACCTAAAACACCGATCACTTCGAACAGACGCTCGGAGTCATATCCGGCAATAATGGTTGAGGCATTTAACAGGTAATCAATACCAACACCGGCATAAACAGATGAAGTAATACTACCGGAATAATGATCTACGGGAGATGTTCCAGCAAATAAAGATCCTCTTACACCCGAAACAGGGGTGAACCAGTGACCGACACTAAATTTACCTACACCACCGGGATAAAAGCCCGTTAAAGGAGGATGAATAAAACGTGTAACTCCTCCACCGCCACTGAAAAATAAATTACCCTTACGGTAAGGTCCTGTCTTTTTATAATCGGAAGGAATATTCCGGCCCATTTCCAGACGCAGTGAAGGCATCATAAATTTATAATTTGCACCTACATGCAACGATGCCATCATATCCATATGCACTGAAGATTTTCTTCCGTCAAAATCATCGCTCAGCAAAGACAAACGGGGCTCGACAAACAAATCCAATGGCTGGCAAACGTTAAACCTTCCCTGGAAACCGACCGAGCCGCCAAAACCATGGTGGTTCTTTTTATCATGCGAAAATGCATAAGAAGCCCCGATAATTCCGATCAAGTCAAAAATTCGCTCAGGATCATAACCGGCAGAAAGTGACGTCAGGTTCAAAGTATAATCCAGATTCAACATTCCAATACGGTAATCCCGATTCCACATAGGAGATACTCCGATTCCCCCCGATAATCTTATACCCGAAACGGAAGAAAACCATTTTCCCCACCCGGCAGAAACGATCCATCCGATACTTTCCTTAGCAGACTGCCCGCTGAAATGCCCAGTAATTACACTTGTCGGTGCTCCCGATGCAAAAACATACATACCCCGCACGGAACGGTCAGCAAATGTGAAATCTTTAAACAAATTCCGATCATCCCCGCTGCGTCCGTAACGGAAAGAAAGCGAGCTTCTAACGCCTCCTTCCCGTTGAGGCTTATAAGTCAAACCGGCTTGCAACGATAGCAGTATATTAGGCGTCTTTCCGGTTAAACCCGTAAGATCAGAAGAATAGGCACTGAACCGGGGCTCGACATACAAATCCACATTTGGACAAATCGAAAATGCACCTTGCACACCGACACCAAATCCCGGGACACTGACATGCTCTGCCGAACGAGAAACGAAAGCAACTTCAGGTCCTCCTATTAGAAATAAGGAAAAAATTCGATTCCAACTGTCACCTTGCACATAAGACGAAAGATTGAATAAATAATCTGTCTGCAAACTAAGGATTGCTAGATTCTTTTCTTTAGCCATCGGGACATGTCCTGCAGAGAACGATAAGCGTGCTCCATGGTACGGATGAAACCATTTTCCTGCAGAAAGGAAGCCCCGCCAACCGGACATATGGGAAAACCCCATATCATAAGAAGGAGCAATCATCAACATCTGTCCTCCAAAGCCGACAGAATAAAAAAGCCGGTCTGTAAAACAATTATGGACAAATGGACGGTAAAACATTCTCGAATACCCCGGATTTAAATTATAATTTATCCCCACCAGCAAAGATCCAGTAAAATCGACATCCATTAGATTTGAATATCCATCATAAGCATCTTGGAAAACAGAAAGGCGTGGTTCTACATAAATATCTGTAAACCGTGACAAACGCCATTTACCTTGCAAACCGAGCGAACCGCCTAGCAAATGATTCTTTCGAATCGACTCAAAAGAATACTGATAAGCGATCCCTGCTACTGCAATCACATCGAAGATCCGGTAATCTTTATAACTGGCAAGCTCTGACAAATTCAGCATATAATCGCCCGAAATACCGAAAAAATTACCCCTCACATTATCAAGATTACTAAAACCGAGATCAAACGTCAAACGCACACCCGAATATGGGGTAAACCACTTACCGGCACCAAGATATGCGGACATTGACAAATCATGAATAGACGAAAATTTCTCCGGACCTGAAAAAAGCATTGAGGGTCTTATCCCCCCTGTAACAAACATATTATCGCCGAATCTTTCGTTATGCTCAAGCGTCTTTTTCGAAGGTCGTTTCTGTAATATATAATCGATTGCATTGAACTGATTGGCTTCCTGGGCCTCCTGGGCCGGAAGAACAAACGGAAATAACAAAAACAGAAATAAAAAAATATAAATTCTCATAATCACTCTCCCATCAATTATTTGGACTGTCAGCGGGTTTTTCCTCCTTTTTGACCAACAACTCCATAACATCCGCATCTACTTCCGCAATTTCCCGCAGTGAGGGATCCAACTCAAGAGCATTTTCTATTGCCATAATCGCTTCTCCCAATTTTAACGGACTGTCATCAGACAAACGATTAGCACAAATAGCTTTTACATATTCATTCTTAGCAACCATTGGTTCTAATAATTTTGACTTATCATATGCCTCTTTGTCTCGCTTCATAGCCAGTAAAAGCAAAACCTCATTCAATCCTCCACGTAAGGCAAAATAAGAGTATGCCTCCTCAAACCTGCCGTTCATAGCGTTTACAACGCCTGAAAGTTCAGGCAAAACATCCGATGGAGACAACAACATATAAATAGAATCGGCCTCGGAAAAACGATTTTTAGCCAATAAGCTTAAAATTTGATTCTGAAGAATCGGTAATGGGGCACCTCGCACTGCAAAAGGCTTTAAAACCTCCGGATCAGGACGGTTTTCTTTAAGCAATAATTCGGATAGAATAGCTGCAGGATAAAGAAAATCCTTATATTGAAGCATCGCTTTTCGTGCAATAAGCTCGGTCGAATCCTTCAAAACATTTTCCTCCAACAAACGCCAGTATTCGTATCGTGACAAGCGTTTCCCGGAAATATAGTAACTGTATATTTCGTCATTGGTAAGTACACGGTTTATCGAATAGGTAAAACGATACTGCATCTTCCGTACCTGAGGTAAATAACTTTCTACAACCAATTTGCGAAGCCCTAATCCATAAATCTCCTTTGTCGCACGTTCCGGATCGTTTGAAAACTTCTTCGCAATAGCCTCCACCTCTTCAGCAACAGGAAGAGAGTCTCGCTTCATCAACTCTGCAACCTCAAACCAAGAAGCCACTCTTGCCTCCGATTGCGTATACAGCGTTCGGGCAAGATCAGTCGGAAGATTCGATAAAATTAGTTTTTTTGCTGAATTCAGACGATCTCTCGCCAAAGCGAGATTTGAGATGTATTTTCCCTCCGGAGAAGACGATACATCTATAAAAAACGATTGCAAAACGGCATCCCGATTATTTATGATAGAATGCAGTTTATGAAGGGTAGCATCAATCTCTGTCCTGTTATTCCCTAAATTAAAATCAATATTTGATTTTGATACTTCGAATATTAAGTTCATACTTCCATCTTCATCCATAAACTGTTTCTCCGGAGAAGGTTTTTCATAATTGTCCTTCAAAGGAAAAGCTGAAAATTCATAATCGAAAAAACGCAATGGATTCACTGTCCCGTTAGCAATGGTAAGGGTATCAATATAATTCTTCGATATCTTCCGACCTTTGCGTTCGATGTAAAAAAACACATCTGCACGATAATCGTCCTTTATATTCTCGATATAAGCAGAATCATGATAAGGAATACGTTCACCTTTTCTCAACTCTTTTCGAATTTCCTTATAATCACATAAAGGATCTGAAGACGGATTAAAATCGTACATACGCTCATGCAGAATATCGAAACCTTTATCATCCCATATAATGGGTTTTAGGAATATACGTTTTGTTTTTGTAATATTATAAATGGAGGGCTGTATAATAAGGCGCGAGAAAGAAAGAAACATTCCGTCTGGAATAGAAAAACGTGGCCGGATATGAAAATAATTTCCGATAATCTCTATGTCCGTGGGCTCTGCCAGAATCCGATTTTTCAACGCCCCCGTAACCTGAACTTCGGCCAGTTGAATAAAAGAAGGATTTAATGCAATGTCAAGGCGACGCTTCCCCTTTATATTGTTCACAGTATAGGATTCAAAACCCAAACAACTGAAAGTAATCTTGTCGTTAGGAAAAACCTTGATTGTGAAACTTCCGTCGCTACCGGTTGCCGCGCGATTGTCTTTTTGGCTTTCCACCTCAATCATAACATCGGATAAAGGTTCTCCCAAATCATCCTTTATAACACCGGATAACGAATAGCTTTTCATTTGGGCGTATGAAGAGACGTCACTAAGGAAAAATACGGCAACAAAAAAAATGAAATGAAAACGGCAATGTATATAATTTAGCATAACTAAGTGATCATTTTAAAATATAACTGACGGTTGCCCCGATTGAAAGAGGAGCAAAAAGATGCTTATACTGAACACCCTCGTATAAACCATGATCATACCTGCTATATTTAGTATAAAGATAACCAAAGCCGATATAAGCTTCTAAATTCCAATGTTTTCCCAAAATCCAGGCATAACCGTAAGTAGGTCCGATCCCCGCGGCATACCCCTCTCTTCTCACACAGTTAAAAGTAGGATTGATATAAGAATAAAGGAGCGTTCCTCCAATAAAATGACCCGACATAGGAGCCCGAAACCAATAGCGGTAATCCCCCTGCACCATCGCAAATTTAATAGAGGGCAGCGATCCTATTGTCCAAGCATTGAAAGCTCCTGACAAACCCACGGTAGAATGCGACGAAACCACGGCTTCTAATGATAAATTGGGAGATAATGTCAACCAGTATAAAGCATTTGTTTTCAACGAGAGGCGCTGAGCATTTACGGTACTAATAGACAACGAGATAAAAAAAATAATTAGCTTTAAAATCCAACGAGCAATAACCATATTCGGAATTATATTTAGATGCAAATATATCTAAAATATTATTATAATAGAAAACACAATAGCTAATTTTTTTTATGTTTTTTTTGCAAAATGCATTGTGTCACAAAAAAGATAAAATCACTTTTGCAGCTAATTTAAAAACGACTTCTTGGCTGAGTGTTTAAGGAGGGCTGCAAATTTTTTTACTCCGATTTAATTCTGCTAGGAGTTTTCAGTAGCACTAATCGACGACAGTTGGCATAACTTTTTATTATATTCAAATATTTACGTTCCGTGTATATTAGTTGAAAATTTTAAAGAAATTATAGATAGGTAAGTGATGGTCAAATAATGAGAGGTTAAAAAAATATATAGGATTATATTATAACTATTTGATAAATAAATGAAAATAGATTTCCGAAAAGATTTGCACATTTACGTTGATTCAATGTCAATATTGAAACGACGATGAAATTGCTTTTTTTTCTGATGTTGATTGATGAAAGAACAATAGTGTAATAAGTAAACTTTTGAGTTTTACTTATATTTATCTGTGTTTTCTTTAATTCGCTTTTGTAGCATAAGGGGGTTGTCGGTTGTAATGAAATCGACCTTTTTATCGATCATCCATTGCATTGTTTTTGGATCATCTACTGTCCATGTATTGATTGTAAGGCCTAATTCTTTGGCTTGTCCGATCCATTCGGGATGTTTTTGTAAAACGGAATACCTGTAGTCTAATCCGGTACATCCGATTTCTTTCGCTGCTTTGGGAGCGAGGTCTCCTTCCAGATAGGAGATGTTTGCATTTTTCGTAATGCGGACTAGTTCCTTTATTATAAATTCGCTGAAAGATATATATTCGACGTGGTTGGCCATGTTCAAAGAATCGACCAGAGATGTAATTATTTTTACGGCTTCCTGTTCTTTTTCCTGTGTTGAGTGTGGCTTTATTTCAAGTATGAGCTGTAAATCTTTTTCTTTTTTCCCTTCTTCGAGGTATTGTTTTAGGGTCGGAAGAGTTTCGCCATTGGCTATTTTTATATTTTGCAGTTTTCTGTAAGGTGTTTTTTCGATCAATAGACCGTTAATGCGGTCGTCGTGGTTTACAACTGGAATTCCATCGAGTGTTATCGATACGTCAAATTCGGAACCGTACGCTGAAATCTCGGCTGCCTTCTTTAGCGCGAAGATTGAGTTTTGTGCCGAACCCGGGCAATCCCAATACCCCCTGTGGGCGATGACTTTTGTAGGATTTTCAGATAGTAGTATCATTGTAGGAAAGATTGTTGACAAGATGTATAAACCGATTCTTTTACTTTTCATTTCTTCTCTTTTAAAATTTGAGCCAAAGATAAGATTCAGATATTGCAACTTTATTACAATCAGGATTGATGAGAAAAAATCGGTTTATCCGGTCTTTTTTATAGTAAGCATCGTACAGAATCAAATTTTTACGATGCTTTTATTTCATTACTGAATCTTCTATTTTTTGTTTTTATCTTCTCTTTGATTTTTCGGCAATAGTTCTTCCAGTTCACCAATCGGATATTTTTCCTCTTTTGCCTTGATAATATCTTTGATGGCCGAATCTCTTTCATAGAGTTTGAGTTTAATTCTGGCTCTGAGATAATAACAATAGGGATCGTCTCCCAGTTCATAAATGACTTTGTTGATATCGTTAAGGGCTCGTGCATTCCGGTTTGTCAGAAAATATAATTCTGCGCGTGCAATATAGAGGTCACGATCTTTAGGTGATTTCCCGATAAGGTAATTATAGATTTTTTCGGCTTCTACGTTGTTTCCTCTCAGTTTTTCCAGGGTTGCGAACCCTTTTCTCCCTTTGAACGATTCGGAGTCGAGATCCATTAATTTTTGAAAATCGGCTTCGGCCAGGTCATAATTCCCGGTTTGCAGGTATAGGAGTCCTCTGTAATAGAGTGCGTCCTCATTATTCGGTTCAATCAACAGAATCGATGTATAGTCTATGATGGCATCATGAGATTTTCCCAATTCACCGAAGAGGGCCGCCCGGTTTTGCAACAGGGTGGTCGATTTTGGTTTTTGAGCTAATGCGATAGTGTAGGATTCGATGGCTTCGTTTGGCTTTCCCAGTTCCCGTTGTATGGTGCCGAGGTTTGAAAGTAACAGAACGTTACGGGGGTTTGCCGGTTCGGTTTTGAGGGCAGAAATCAGTGCTGTTTCGGCGATCTCGAGCTTTCCGCTGTCAAGAGCTGCGAAAGATTTATCAATCCATTCATCGTAACTTTGGGCGAATGAATGAAGGGAAATAATGATTCCGGCGAAGAAGAGTATAGTAAATTTCATAACTATTTCTTTCTTGCAAAATTAGCATAATTTCAAAACTATGGATATTTTTGTAGTCTTCATTAAGTATTAATTTAAAACTAAAAACTATTATTATGTTATTAAATGCTACGATAGACAAGTTTGCAAACATGCAGTTTGAAGACATTATATCGACATTGATAGATTTAACTGTCAAATTTACATTGCGTGTTGTTCTTGCAATAGTAATCTTCATAGTCGGAAAATGGTTGATCAATAAACTGAATAATTTTGTGGGCAATATCATGTCGAAGCGGAAGTCCGATCCTTCCATAATGACATTTACGCGTAGTTTTATAAACATTTCTTTATTGATAATGCTTCTCATCGTGGTGGTGGGGACATTGGGCGTAGAAACGAGTTCATTCGTGGCCTTATTCGCATCTGCCGGTGTCGCTATCGGTATGGCATTAAGCGGTAATCTCCAGAATTTTGCCGGAGGGGTGGTTATATTGCTTTTTAAGCCTTATAAAGTCGGCGATTATATTGTAGCTCAGAATATGGAAGGAACAGTTAAGGAGATTCAGATATTCAGTACAATTCTTACGACGGGCGACAATAAGACCGTAATTATTCCGAACGGAGGACTTTCAACCGGTGCGATAACGAACTTCAGTTCGCAAGACAGACGTCGTGTGGAATGGGTGATCGGCGTAGAATACGGGCAGGACTATGATGCGGCGAAAAGTGTTATCATCGATTTGCTTAATGCTGACCAGCGGGTATTGAGAGATCCTGCTTATATGGTGGCGTTAAAAGAGTTAGCCGATAGTTCCGTTAATATTGTCATCCGTGCATGGGTGTTGCCGAGCGAATACTGGAATGTCTTTTTTGATATGAATGAAAAGATTTATAAAACATTTAATGAAAAAGGAATAGGTTTTCCTTTTCCGCAACTGGACGTTCATTTAACGTCTCCTGCAAAAGAGAATTAACTTTCAACAGGATAAAAATAAAAAGCTGGTATTTTTTTATACCAGCTTTTTATTTTTATAGTCAGACGATTCTCCGATTTATGAAGTAGGAGGTTTTGCTGTTTTGGACAGTATGGATTTATTGGTTAAAATATAGGATAGCATTGTTATAATATATTTTGTCAATAACCTTTTTGGGCAAATGTAATCCTTTGACTGCACAATTGAGATCACTGCTTTCAAAAACCGAATCGGTTGCATAATATAACCAATCTTTTTCCCACTGTTCTTTTATCCATTTGTACTGGTCATTTTTCGTACTGTCTTTCATATTTACTCCGTAATCGGTGCCATATAAAATACGGTCTGCATAATTGATAATAAAGTTGCGTACTTTGTCGTAGTTTTTTATGGATTGAACCTGAAGATTTAGAATGCGTCCCGATAAATCGATTTTCATCCGGGGAAATTCATTCATTGTCTTTTCCAGTTTTTCTATGTTCCATTCTTCGCTGGCCAGATGGGCTCCGATAAAATGGAGGCCAGGGTGTTTTTTCAGGATGTTGTTCCGTGCGGATATTTGTTTTTCATATGAAGGCATTTCCGGATGAAGGAACATATGGTATTGCGGGTGGTGTTTGTAATAATTGGCGTTGTTGGGAGCTTCCATCTTTTCGACGGGCAACCAGCAATCGCGGGGCTCTCCTATGTGAGCCATTAAAGGAATGTTATTCCTTTCCAGATAGTTGTAAATCGTGTCGAATGCCGGATGGTCGGGCAAAATGTAGTTCCCGTTTTTGTCTTGTATGGACATTCCGATGTTTTTCCATATCTTAACTCCTGCGGCTCCGGACGAAATCTCTTTTTCAATATGGGAAATTGTTTTTTTTGTAAAATCCGGTTTTTCGAAGTCTGCCGCACAGAAGGTTGTAAAATAGGAGAATTGTTTGGGCCTTTTGTGATAAATTTTGTTTGTGATGGCGGAATTATTATTGAGGATATTTATCGAGCCTGGGTCTGGATCTGGTGACAACAACTTAAAATTATCATTTTGTGCGAAATCTAAAAAACAGGTGTTGTCACTTTTATAATGAAAGTGAGCATCTATTTTAGGAGTTGATTTATAGTCGGCTGCCGTATAATATTCGGTCGGTTCGTCACAACAGCTGTAGCTGCTTGTGATACAGAGAAAGATAAACAGGAGGCCAAATATATTTGGCCTCCTGTGTGCTATGTACTTTGTATACATGGTAAATTCAGAATTTATACCGGATCAGGCTCTCCATGGCCTTTCGCGTTTGATTCCGGAGTTATATATTTCATTGAATATATTGACATCCTCAACCATCTGGAAGTCATACATACCGGCACAGATGAAATCTGCTCCGTTTTCCAAAGCATAACGGAAACCGTCTTCGGGGCGTATTGCTCCGGCAGCCATTACTTTAAATGCGATAAGCGGTTCGGGACGTGTTTTCATGTATGCGATTGTTTCGTCCGGATTAAAGCAATAGATATTGTCGTGCCATTCGCCTCCGTGTTGTGCCGACCAATAGTTGTGGTGGTGAAGCGTTTTCATCCAGAAGTCTGTTTCCAGACCATGGTTTACACATGCTTTTACCGTTTCGATGCGATGGGCGCCTATACCGACAATGAGACCGTTGCTGCGAACCAGATCCATAACTTTATGTAATACGTCGGGTTTGTTTGCATTCATGTAATAGTCGGCTGTTTCACCTTGTATATAACATGCTACTGCCCCGGTGTCGATGGCACGTTTCACTTTGTCCAGATATTCCTGTACATCCATAGGATAGGGTTTGCCTTGTGCATCGTAATTCAGACCGGCGCAATCGGAGATAAATTGTATATGGCCGATGTTGCGTCTCCAGTATTCATCGATGATAGAGCAGAGTATAGGATTAGTCAGAAGGGTATTGACCCCACACTTTTCTGCCATTAACAAAGTACTGAATATTTTGTCTTTATGATGATAGGCTTTTACCAGTTGTGAAACATAAATAAGATCGCGCGAGTGAGCCCAGCCCGACAATAAGTTGCCGCCGAGAATCAGCCGACTGAAGTTATGTCCTTTGATTTGTGCCATTCCTACAGGAGCTTTCAAATCTTTCAGGCTACCCATATTCAATGCTCTTCCTGAAGCTCCTGTATTGGCGTCGACCAGTACTTTTTCTTCGTAACTTTCCCATTTGCGTTGTTCATTTACGGCTATTCCCATAGCTCCCAGTACCGGAAGGGTTGCCAAGCCTTTGAGGGCTTTACGACGGCTCATTCCCGGAGTGCCGGGCTCTTTCAGATCATCCGGCATTTCCCGTCTGCCTCCGCAAGGGAAGGATTCGGGTTGCTGTAGATAGGATACAATTTCTTTGGGTTTATCTTCTGTTGTGGTTGCCGGTTTTGGTTTTGGGGTTCCGCAAGGATAAAAATCCGACTCATTTTTAGAGGTTTCAGGTTTTGAGACCAGGGCACTGTTTTTCTTTTTCGGAGCAAAGAATACATTCAATCCGTAATAACATCCGCTTGGGAGAGCACATAAAGCTATAAGGGCAAAAAACTCTATGGTGTTTTTATCTATAATCAGATAATTTCCTTCTGCCATGGTCGCAAAATCCAGACCGGTAAGAGGCGGTTTTGCAATCCAGAACATAAGGAGGAGAAAAAGTCCCCATACGCACGCAAGACGTTCCATAAAGCCGAGTATGAGTAAGAATCCTATGGCCATTGTACTGATCATGATAAAACCGTCGGTGAATTGCAGAAGAGCTGGATTTTCTGCGATCCATTGGAAGAATCCCCTGAAAATCCAATTAGAAGAACTGATGTATTCGAATGATGACCAGTCGGGCATCATCCATTTGGCAATGCCTTCGTACAGAAAGTGCCATCCAATTACTACGCGGAGCATGGTTAATGCTATTTGTTGCCATTTCGGAAGGTTTTTGCATCCTCCGAACAGGAACTCAGAAATGCTTTTCATGATAAATTTATTTCAGGTTTTTATTATTGTTTTGGTGTTTCATTTTTCCAGTTTGAGCTTTAAATAAGCGATACGGCTTTGGGACTTTTCTAGCTCTTTTTTCAGATGATCGATGTCGCTCAATACGGCTGCGTATTCAAATGTTTCTCTCAAAGCCTTCCGGTCGTTGTCGGCCAGATAAATGATATAATTCTTTCCTCCTTTATATTCTACCTTGATTTTCTCTTTCGGGTGCTGGTAGATAAAGGCCGATACTCCTCCGTCTTTTTCCGTATTGTAAGTAACGACTTCGGATGTATTGCCGTTATCGTTAAAAGAAAAATTATTACCCCCATCGTAAGGGATAGCGGCCGTTTCGGCAAAACTGCCGTCTTTAGCACTCACTTTTAGTGAGTTGTGGCGAATCGGTCCTTTTCCGAAATAAACGCTTATCAATGCGTATTTGCCATTTTCGTTTACCGAACTTCTCAGATAGGAGCGTTCTACGTTCCGTTCCAGTTTTTGCCTTTTATGTACCCATGTTCCGATATCCTGGTATTGGGGATCTTTTTCGAGTATGAAGTTTTTTGACAATTCTTTGGCTTCTTCTTCTTTTACGGAAAGAAGACTATCGCAGTAAGCGAAGTTCCGTTCTTGTTCTTTCAACTCTATGCTGCGCATCAAAACAAGGCCGTCTTTCAGGTATTCGACTTGTTTGGGATATCGTGATTTTAGAGAGTCGAGTTTCTGTTTGGCGATTTCCCATTCATTTGCTTCGTAATATTGCCGGGCTTCGTTCAGGAGTGCTTCCGCATCTTTTTTATCATTGTTGCAACCGCATATTACTGCAAAAAGACAAATGAGTAAGTATAGGCGCTTCATAATCAATTCGTTGAAATTTATGTGTTTTATTTGTTTAAGTAAGCAAATATACAAATATTTGAACAATATCTGCTTTTATTGTACCTTTGCAAGCCAAAAAAGAGAAGAATGGAGTTTGAGCGACGGGAAATACTTAACAAGTTAAAAGGTAAATTATTTCATCTTGTCGGAGATGTGGCTGATGAAATGGGCTTGGAGTGTTATGTTATCGGAGGATATGTACGCGACATTTTTCTGCATAGATCGTCAAAAGATGTCGATATAGTCGTTGTGGGCAGCGGTATCAGTCTGGCTCAGGCTATTGCTAAACGATTGGGAAAGAAAGCTCATCTTGCCGTATTTAAGAATTTCGGAACGGCGCAGATAAAATATTTCGACGATGAAATTGAATTTGTCGGAGCCCGTAAAGAGTCGTACCGATCGGATTCACGGAAACCGATTGTTGAGGACGGAACATTATCCGATGACCAGAACCGCCGCGATTTTACGATTAATGCGTTGGCTCTTTGTCTGAATAAGGGCCGCTATGGAGAATTAGTCGATCCTTTCAACGGATTGTCGGATATGGAGAATCTTATTATCCGCACGCCGTTGGATCCGGATGTAACGTTCAGTGATGATCCGTTACGTATGATGCGGGCAATTCGTTTCGCTTCTCAATTAGGCTTTTTCATCGATCCGGTTACTTTCGAATCGATAGAGCGGAATGCAGAGCGTATCAAAATTGTATCGAAAGAGCGTATTGTCGATGAATTAAATAAGATCGTGGCTTCACCTCGTCCTTCGATTGGCTTTGAATTGCTCGAGTTGTCCGGTTTGCTGGCTCTTATATTTCCTGAGTTGGTGGCATTGAAGGGTGTAGAAACACGCGATGGAATCGGACATAAAGATAATTTTCTGCATACACTGAAGGTTCTCGATAATGTAGCGGAACGCAGTGATAATCTTTGGTTAAGATGGAGTGCTTTGTTGCATGATATAGCAAAACCGGCTACAAAGCGGTTCGATTTTAAATTAGGCTGGACTTTTCATAATCATAATTTTATCGGTGAAAAGATGATTCCCGGAATATTCAGGGCTATGAAATTACCTTTGAATGAAAAGATGAAATTTGTTCAGAAAATGGTTTCATTGCATATGCGGCCGATTGTTTTATCGGAGGAGGATGTTACGGACTCGGCGGTGCGGCGGCTGCTTTTTGATGCGGGTGATGATATCGAGGAGCTTATGTTGCTTTGTGAAGCTGATATAACATCTAAAAATCCCGATAAACAGCGTCGTTTTTTACAAAATTTCCGATTGGTGAGAAAGAAGTTGAAGGAGATAGAGGAAAAAGACAGGATACGGAATTTTCAACCGCCTATCACCGGGGAAGAGATTATGGCTCGTTTCGGCCTTATGCCTTGCCGTGAGGTGGGGGTTTTGAAGACTGCGATAAAAGATGCTATTTTGGATGGAGAGATTGAGAACGATTATGAACAGGCAAACCGGTTGTTGCTGAAAAAGGCCGAAGAAATGGGACTTAAAGTTGTCAAGCAGTAAAATAAATAAGAAGATATATTAGAAGAGGGGAATGTCTGCATTCCCCTCTTTTATTGGTGTGTTTTATCCGGTCAGATGGGTTGATGTTCTTTTCTCAAAAGATCGTTGACGCTTTTTACAGGATTAAACGTTTCAATAGGAACTTCGACGAAAATGGAATTCCAGTCTGACATAGCTCCATTCCATAATCCCGGAAGTTCCAGCGCTTTTTGTTCAACCCCGTTTTTCGATTTAAGAGAGATAAATCCGGTATTGGGATCGACATATTTGAGCAAATCGAATTTATTACCTTGATAATCTTTTGTTGCACAGACCAAATCGACCGGATTGAAATGTGTTCCTTTTTCAAAAAGGAGCCTTTTCAACGGGTTATTCAGGTTTATCTGTGAGCTTTCCAATATTTGAGGTGAAATGCTTCCGTCGGGATTTACGGTCAGGAATGGACCTCCTCCTGCTTCGCCCTGATTGCGAACCATACCGCATACGCGGATAGGCCGGTTCAGTTTTTCCTTGATATGAAGGATCAGATCACCGTCTTCCATCTCTTTTACTTCCGGATTGCGAATGCATAAAGTGTCGTGCATAAATTTAATCATTTCCAGCACTTCCGGGTGTGTATATTTCCCGGAATCGATATGTTCCAGATATTCCCATATTTTTTGTTGGGTCTCTACGAGAATGCCGGCCAGTACTTTTTTGTATTGTATCGTTATCTTTTTTTGTGTGTCGGGAACAACGTTGTCAATGTTTTTAATAAATATGATATCAGCGTCTATGTCGTTCAAATTTTCGATGAGAGCTCCATGTCCGCCGGGGCGGAATATCAGATGTCCGTTTTCCCGTATGGGTTGATTGTTCTTATCTACTGCAATTGTGTCTGTGTTTGGTTTTTGTTCGCTGAATGTTACGTCGAATTTTACATTGTAGCGTTTCTCAAAAAGCTTTTTCAGCTTTTCTGCTTCTTTTTCGAATTGGATGCGATGTTCGGGAGATACCGTGAAATGAAGGGATACGGCACCCGATTGATTTTTTGCGTATAATGCACCTTCGACAAAATGTTCTGCCATTGCGATGCGGGCTTCATTTTCGTTTTTGTGGAAAAGTAACAATCCTTTCGGATATGCTCCATAGTTCAGTCCTTTATCTGTGAGTAAAGCAGATACGATATCTTTATATTTTTTGTCTTTTATGAGAGTGGGAATGTCTTTCCCGAAAAGAGAGGTGCATTGGGTATTAAGAGGTTCATAGAATGCAAAACATGTGATTTGATCGAAGAATTTTTTCTCGCTTGCCGTAGTCGGTTCATTGTAGGATGCGTTTAGAAATTCGAAAAGATCTTTGAACATTCTGCTTGCTGCACCTGAGGCTGGAACAAATTTTACGATTTTCGGATTTTTTTTCAGATAATCGTTCCATACCGCTTCATAATGGGCTATGAATTCGTCCGTCATAGCCAGAATACCATGCCCTACTGAGGCTGAGGAGACAATTTCCAGATAATTAAATCCTTGTTCAAAGCATTTTAATTGTTTCTCTATTTGTGCAAGGGTCATGCCTTTTGCCTCTATCTGTTTTTGATCTTCTGTGGTTGCCATAGTGCGCGTGTTAGTTTCTACAAAGTTATTTATTTCTATGAAAAAGTGTACATTTACAGACAAAATGAACTGCTATGGCTGAAAGATATTTTACAGAAGAGGAGCACGGGCGTTTTGTTGCACAGTCTTCAAAATTGTTTCGTTTACTTTACAGTTCGCTTTTGCCCGGAGATTACAGGAAAGTCAAAAGAATCCTGATAGACGGGGTCGAGAGAGGCTGTTTCAACAGGGATAGTAATGGAATCAATGGCCTGATACGGAATATTGACACGGCGGTTATTATGGCAGAGATGATCGGTTTGCGAAGAATCCCGGTTATCGCTCTTTTGCTGTATCGTCCGGTGCATAAAGGAATTATAACCTTGGAGAATGTGGAATCGATGTTTGGCTCCGAGGTGTTGTCTTTATTAAAGGGATTAATGACCACGACTTTGATTTATTCTAAAAAACAAAGTGTGGATACTGCACATTTCGACAAATTGATGCTTGCTCTTGCAGAGGATATCCGGGTGGTTCTGATTATGATTGCCGATCGTCTTTGTATGCTCCGGATGGCCAAATTCTTTATCGGAGAAGACGAGCGTATGCGAATTGCGGTGGAAGCGGCTTATTTGCATATACCCTTGGCCCATAAGATGGGGCTTTATCCGATCAAATCGGAGATGGAAGACCTTTATCTGAAATATACAAACCGGGAAATGTTCGATTTTATCGTGAATAAACTGCATGCGACAAAAGCAGCACGCGACCGTTACATTGCCCAGTTTATTGCTCCGATCAATGAACGGTTGAAGGCTGCGGGCTTTAATTATTCGATAAAGGGACGAACCAAATCGATTTACTCTATCTGGAATAAGCTGAATAAGCAGCAAATAGAATTCGAGGGTATCTATGATCTTTTTGCCATACGGATTATTTTGGATACTCCTCTGGAAAAGGAGAAGTCGGAGTGCTGGCAGGTTTATTCAATCATTACGGATATGTACCAGCCGAATCCGAAGCGGTTGAAAGACTGGCTTTCAATTCCCAAATCGAACGGTTATGAATCTTTGCATACAACTGTTCTGGGGCCCGAATCTCGTTGGGTAGAGGTGCAGATCCGGACGAAACGGATGGATGAGATTGCCGAAAAGGGGCTGGCGGCTCACTGGCGTTATAAAGGGGTTAAAGGAGATAATTCCATAACCAATGCGTTGAATAATGTGCGTGAGGCATTAGAGACAGGCGGGGGGAGTGCGATGGATCTGCTTAATGATTTTAAAATGGATCTTTATGAAGATGAGATTTTTGTATTTACACCCTCAGGAGATCTCTATCGTTTGCCTAAAGGTTCGACCGTTCTCGATTTTGCCTTTGCCATTCATTCAAATCTCGGAGTAAAATGTATTTCGGCCAAATTGGACGGTAAGAATGTGCCTATCAAGCATGTATTGAAGAGTGGCGATCAAGTGGAAATTATAACTTCCCCGAATCAGGTGCCTAGCCGGGATTGGCTTGCTTTCGTGAAAACACAGAAGGCGAGGGTAAAGATCAAACAGTCGTTGAAAGAGGCTGCTGCAAAAGAGGCGGAATATGCAAAAGAGCTGTTGCAGCGTCGATTCAAGAACCGTAAGATTGAGGTTGACGAATCTATTCTGATGCGCCTGATAAAGAAGAAGGGATATAAGACCGTAACTGATTTTTATGCGGATATGGCTAACGAACGATTGGATGTAAACCATGTTATCGATCTTTATCTGGAAATGGAGAAGAAGGAGAATGCGTCTCTCGATTCGTCGGATATACGTAGTGCCGGGGAGTATATTACGGATTTGAATGTGGAAGATATCACTTCGTCGAAAGATGTCTTGCTGATCGACCGTGACCTGAAGGGTATCGAATATAAACTGGCGAAATGTTGTAATCCTATTTTCGGGGATGAAGTTTTCGGGTATGTTTCTACGCAAGGGATAAAGATCCATCGGGTAGATTGTCCGAATGCTCCTGAGATTTATTCCCGGTTCGGCTATCGTATCGTAAAGGCCAAATGGTCGGGTAAATCGGAATCGGGCTATGAGATTACATTACGGCTTATCGGAAATGACGATATCGGTATTGTGAGCAACGTTACGTCGGTTATATCCAAAGAGAATAATGTCCGTCTGCGTTCTATCAGCGTCGATTCGAAAGACGGTCTTTTTCAGGGAAATGTGACGGTAGTCGTAACCAATACTTCTGTGCTGGAACAACTAATCAAGAAAATTGCAGCAGTGAAAGGAATAAAGCAGGTGTCACGCCTGAATCACTGATCAGAGCTTATAGGATAATCCTAAAGATCCATACAGGTTTGTCATGCGGTATCCGCTCACGCCTTCAAAATCGCCCGGAAAAATGGGAATGAAACCGTAGATGAAGTGTGCATATGCTCCGAAGTTTCCCCAGAAATTCCAGTTTCCTCCGACCATAAGTCCGCAATCGAATTTCCGAAGTTCGTCTGCAAAATCAAATGTTGCGGAGGTGATATCTATTCTTTCTCCTGTTGAATTCGGTGTACGCATATAGCCGTCTTTAGCAACGCCTTTAAACGAACCGCTTCCCAGATATGAGACATATAATCCGAAATTGATATCCCATGCACTGTTGAAGCGGTATGCAGCCATAACCGGAAGAGTTACATAGATGTTTTTGGGGCGCATTTCAACAAATCCGGAATAAGTTCCGTTGAAAACTCCTGATTGTTCTCCTTCACCGACGGTAAGTTCCGTATTAAAATAGAGAACGTCTGCACCGGCAGCCATGCCTCTTATATCTAAAGCCAGTCCGGCTGTTACACCCCATTTCTGCGAAAACCAGCGGGTTGCTTCTATTGCAACATAAGGAGAGAAAAGAGGATTAAAAGAGGTAATTTTCCGTATTTCGGCAGGGAAAGGCATAGGTAGGGTGCCTCCGATATTTTCTCCGAATTTAACCCTGTAAGTAGATCTTTCGTATGCTGTTTTTTCTGCTTTTAACGGATTGGAAAAAGCAATGGATATTATACTTATTATTAAAAACAGATGTTTCATTGTCTTTTTTATTATTCGGTAATAATTTTGAGATCGTCGACAATCAGAGTACTGCCTATTTTCCCTTCGTAATAATCTCCGCGGGCACTCGAGGAAAGAACGATAGCAAAATTGTATTTTTTATTCTCAAAATTAATTGCTTCAAGTCCTTTGGGGTAATCAAACGGAATATCAAACGGAATAAAATCGTCTCCGGGTGTCCCGTTCGTTGCCGGAACCTTTGCAAAAGCTACGATATTCGGAGAGGTTAAAACCGATTCTCCGTTTAAAACCGGTTCCTGTTCGGTGACTTCGTATAATATGCTATATATAGAACAGCTATCGTTTATACCGGGAACTTCCTGTCCTTTAGAATTAATATAATTGCCACTTCCTTCTTTGTATTTATATACTCCTTTGAAACTTTTCGGTAGCAGAGCGTAAGGCAATCCGAATTTAGGAGAACGTACGGGCTTTTCCATATCCAGTTTAAATTCTCCGATGAAGAGTGATCCGGCAACAATCGGTATATACAAAGTTCCAAGGATAGAGCCGGGACCTTTCATTGTTATCATTTTCGCGGCGCTGGTTCCGGAATATACTTCATTCGGAGCTGTAGTTTTCTGTGTAGGATATGGAGGATTCATGTACACAACGATACCGGAATTTCCCGATGCCCATATATTGTTATTATTCGCATCGACGGGAATGTCGTATTTTCTGCTTAAGAAGGATTTCGTTATCCAGTGTTCAAAGTCAAATGTCGTTGGCAGTGAAAAAAGGAAATTCACACTATATTTTTTACTATGTACTCCGTCCTGTGAATGGACTGTATAATATTGAGTTGTTTCGAAATTTCTTGCTTCTCCTGAAGGAGGGAATATAGTGGCTCCGGGAGTCACCGTAATGGTAGGAGCAATGGAATCGATTTTGGCTCCATCCGCAACAAAAACATTGATGTAATCGTTTGCGATTTTGGATGAGATAAGAATCGAGTCGTCCGGCCAGGTAAATGAGAGTATGTCTGCTTCCGGATTAAGCGGTACGTCTTTTATGCAGGATGAAAAGACAAAAAGAGATATTAGAAGTAAATAACTCAGATGTTTCATATCAAGTAAATTTCGATACAAAGATAGTCAAGAATCTTTGAGTATGAATTGAGTGTCGTGCTTTTTATCTTATTTGCACGGAATTAAGTTAATTGTGGGCGTTTTTTTATGTCTAATTGTTGCAAATTGTTATTTGAGAACATCGAGTAAATAATCTGTACCGGAAGATTCCGGGATTAGATTTATCCTGAATCCGGGAGAAAACGAGACTGTTTGGATAATCGGGAAAATAGAAGTGCCTTTATATTGAAAAACAGAGAGTTATTATATGCGGGATAGAAAGCATTAAATTTAATGTGAAAATGATTCCGATATCTTTATTCAATTTCCGAACCTTTTATTTTATAATTCCGTTTAGTAGTTGGATTGAAGTTTCTTAAGTTCAAAAAAAGAAAGTATATTTGCAGAGATTAATTAATTGGATATAATGGGTAACGACGAAGCAGAATTATTAGTTGCCAAGGTTGTTGAAGGCATACAGGAAAAAAAAGGAAAAAATATAGTAACGGTCGATTTAAGAGCTCTCCCCAGCGGGATTTGCCAGTTTTTTGTTATTTGCGAAGGAAATACGCCTACTCAGGTTTCTGCTATATCGGATTCTGTGTGGGAATATGTGCGTAAAGAGACAAAAGAAAAGCCTTATATTGTAGATGGCGAAAGAAATGCAGAATGGATTGCGATGGATTACGGCACGGTTATTGTTCATATATTTTTACCGGAAAGAAGAGCCTATTATAATCTTGAGCATTTATGGGCGGACGCTAAGCTGAATCGTATTCCGGATTTGGATTAACAAACAGAACTGAAGTTTATGAGCGAACAAAATATGCCAAAGGGAAAAGGGCCCAAAAACATGCCTCCGTTTTTGAAATTTAATGTTTATTGGATTTACGGGGTTATATTTTTAGTATTGCTGGCTCTTTATTTTACAGGTGAAGGTTCTCTTTCGAAAAAGATGAACTGGACGGAATTGCAGACGTTGGCGAAGAATAACGATATTGAAAAAGTTATCGTTTATAATAAGCGGAATGTGGTAGAAGCTTTTTTGAAGGATTCTGCCGCGAAGGCTGTTTTTCCAGATGCCAAATCTTCGTTGAAAGGAGCAAAAGTAATTGTACAGATACCTTCTGCCGATTATTTTTCAACCGAATTCGGAAAATGGCAGCAGGAGTATAATCTGAATGCCGAAGTTTCTTACGATGACGGAGGTGATATGTTATGGGAATTTTTTATTTCCGTGGCTCCTTTTGCGTTATTGATTTTCGTATGGATATTCCTGATGCGCCGTATGTCCGGACAGGGTGGCGGCGGAGGCGGTGTCTTTAGCGTTGGAAAGGCACGAGCCCAGATTTTCGACCAGACAAACCGTGTGAATGTCAATTTTAACGATGTTGCGGGCTTGTCGGAGGCAAAACAGGAGGTCGAAGAAATCGTTTCTTTTCTGAAAGATCCGGGAAAATATACGAATCTGGGAGGTAAGATTCCTAAAGGAGCATTGTTGGTAGGCCCTCCGGGAACCGGTAAAACGCTTTTAGCGAAAGCTGTTGCGGGAGAAGCGAATGTTCCATTTTTCTCTCTTTCCGGATCCGATTTTGTTGAGATGTTTGTCGGAGTAGGTGCTTCACGTGTGCGAGATCTTTTCCGTCAGGCAAAAGAGAAGGCTCCCTGTATTATTTTTATAGATGAAATCGATGCTATCGGACGTGCTCGTGGGAAGAACCCGAATATGAACAGTAATGACGAACGAGAGAATACGTTGAATCAGTTATTGACCGAGATGGATGGTTTCGGGACAAACAGTGGTGTGATTATTCTGGCTGCGACTAACCGTGCCGATATTCTTGATAAGGCATTATTGCGTGCAGGACGTTTCGACCGACAGATTAATGTGGATTTGCCTGATTTACGGGACAGGAAAGAGATTTTCCTGGTGCATTTACGTCCGTTGAAACTGGATAGTTCTGTTGATCCTGACTTTTTGGCACGCCAAACTCCGGGATTCTCGGGTGCAGATATTGCCAACGTTTGTAATGAAGCTGCATTAATCGCAGCAAGAAACGGAAAGGAGAGCATTCAGAAAGAAGATTTTATGAGTGCTGTGGATCGTATTGTGGGTGGTTTGGAAAAACGTTCGAGAGTATATACGCAAGATGAAAAGCGTTCTATTGCCATTCATGAGTCGGGACATGCGACGATCAGCTGGTTTCTCGAACATGCTAATCCGCTGGTTAAGGTGACGATTGTGCCCAGAGGAAAGGCTCTTGGCGCTGCATGGTATCTGCCGGAAGAGCGTTATATAACGACTACCCAGCAGATATTGGATGAAATGTGTGCAACACTGGGAGGAAGGGCTGCCGAAGAGGTATTTATCGGCCATATTTCGACCGGAGCGTCAAACGATCTCGAACGTGTAACGAAACAGGCATATGCCATGGTTTGCTATTTTGGAATGAGCGATAAGCTTCCGAACCTCAATTATTATGATTCTACGGGACAGGATTGGGGCTTTAGTAAGCCTTACAGCGAAGATACTGCCAAGATTATAGATGCAGAGGTGCAACGTTTTATCAGCGAACAATTCGAGAGAGCTAAGTCTATCTTGAAGGAACATGCCGAAGGTCATGCGAAACTCGCTGCTTTATTGCTCGAACGTGAAGTGATCTATTCGGACGACCTGGAAGCAATTTTCGGAAAACGCCCCTGGGTATCGCGTTCACAAGAGATTCTGAATGAGGAGGAGAAACGGAAAGGTTCAGAGACGGAAGAACACAATCCTATATTTTCATAAGGATACAGAAGCATACTAACCGAACTAAAAGAAGATTGTTTTGAAAGATTTTATTCGCCGGTGTCTGACTGGATTAATATTTGTGGTAGTTCTGGTCGGGGCTATTTGGTGGAGCCCTTTTTCCTTTGCGGTGCTTTTTGCAATTATTACCGGGCTGGCACTTTGGGAGTATTACCGGTTAATAGAAAAGTCGGGCAGGGCAAAGATTGAATCTTTTTCGGGCATTGTAGCCGGGATTTATCTTTTTATCGCAACTTTTTTATTTCAGTTTACATCGTCGGGGTTGTTAATATTTACACCTTATTTCCTTTATCTGATTTATCTGTTTGTTCATCAGCTTTATATTAAGGAAGGAGATGCATTACAATGTTGGGCTTATTCTGTTTTCGGTCAGTTTTACCTTGCTTTCTTTTTTTCTTTGTTGAATTTTATCTGTATCGGAATCGATCCGGTAACGGATGAAGCTTTTTATAACAGGGAGTATATCCTCGCTCTTTTTGTTTTTATCTGGTTTTATGATTCGGGTGCCTATTTGTTCGGTGTTCTTTTCGGAAAACATCGTCTTTTCGAGCGTATCTCTCCAAAAAAATCGTGGGAGGGGGCAATCGGTGGCGGTCTTCTCGCTTTATCGTCAGCTTATGTCTATTCTTTTTTCTTTACGAATCTTTCACCTATCGAATGGCTGGGTTTTGCTGCTGTTGTGGTTCTTTTCGGAACATGGGGCGATTTGTCGGAGTCTTTGATGAAGCGTAATATTTCGATAAAAGATTCAGGAAATATTCTTCCCGGACATGGAGGGATATTAGACCGTTTCGATAGCCTTTTACTTGCAATTCCTGCTGTTTTAGTTTATTTGGAGGTCCTTATTCGAAATTAAAGATCAAAGAGATCATTCTCGATTTTCCGGAGCTGAGGGCTTCTGTATACTTAAGATTTTGCTTGTCTTGTATGCCTGAACGGTCTTTCTCTATTAGATCGAGTAAGCCGAAGGAGAATCGTATCTCCGGACAAAACTTGAACAGGGGCATATAAAAGTCACATCCCAGACCTATCTGTATTCCGAAATCGGTTCCTTTTAATAGAATCGGCTGGTCTTTTTTTCTTCCGAGGTCAAATGCTCCATATACGCCTGCAAGTATGTAGGGCCTGTAATTATTCAGACGCATGGAATTGAGGCGTAAATCGATGGGCAGGGTGAGGTACGTAGAACGTACCTGTGTCGAAAACGTTTGTTCCGAGTTCGCCTCTTTGTATGAGAACTTTTTTTCCCCGAAAGCCAGAAGGGGAGAGAAACGCAAACTCATGTAGCGATTCAGATAAAGGTCTGAGATGAGACCGACGGAGAATCCCGGGGCATAAGACGGTATTTCCGCAAACCATGATTCTCCGTTTTCTGCGACGTAGCCTGAATTTCTCAGTACCATATCCTGTATATGCATTCCTACAAAAAATCCCAGATGTATAAGCCGGTTGTCAATATAGGGTTGGTTCTTCACCTTTTCCTTTTGTGCATGCACAAAGAATACCCCAGTAAAGAGCAACAGCAATATGATATTTATTTTTCGTAAATGCATAATGAGACTACAATCCAAAACGTGCAGGAAGCGCCGTTATTGTATTTGTTTCTCTTTTCTGCAATCTTTCTTACTGCCGGAATTGATTGGTCAATATTGTAAAGGAAGTGCAGGATCGGGCATATAGCCATCCTCTATTAATCCAATGAATCCTAGTAATGCTCCCCAATGATAGAATGAGTCACTGCTGAAAATGTCATGGCCGATACCGGTGATGCCATTGTAATTTTCATGAATGGAACCGTAAGCTTTCCATGACTTTTGTAAAAGTTTTCCCGACCGTTGGGCCATATCTTCCGTAGCTTCTTTAAGTCCGTAATTTTTCAGGGACAAATATGTCAATAAGTTTTGCGGCCCCCATATACGTCCGCGCCAATAGGCTTGATCGTGGAATGCCGGATCGTTGCGGGAGATTGAGGGGATAACAAACTCTCCATGAAATTCGTTAGGGTTGAAATAGTGTTTCTCTACTATTTGCCTTGCTTCTTTTTTGCTACAGGCATCTGCTAACATCGGATAAAAGTTTGTCGGAGAGATACGGGTAGAGAAGCTGTCGCGCCCATCAGTATAGCGATTGAGGAAGAATGCGGATTTTTTATCCCATAATTTACGCAGCGCTTTTTTATAGCGATTTCCTCTTTCGGTTAATTCTTTCGCTTCTTTATCACGTCCTATTTCACGGGCTATCTCTGCCAGGCAGAAGCAGTCCCATGCATACATACCGGTAAGACCTGCATCTGCTATTTCCAGCATATTTTTTTCCTTATTGAACGGTACATTGTCGTACATAGGGCTATTGTCCAGTCCCGATTCGAACAATGCAGCTTTGAATGAGTGCCGGTCATTGGCTTCAAAAGAGCAGTACACATTATCGGAGCCCCAACTCAGCCAATCACCGTTGGCGCGGGCTTTGGGCCACCATCTGTTCCATGTAAGCAGTTTATCGAATACTTCGTTCAGGAACCATTTTTCACCATATTTTTTGTAGATTTCACGACATACAAAGCTACCTACAGGGGGTTGTGAACGGTCATCGCTTTTTCCGGTCGCGGATGCCAGATTCGGGATGAATCCTCCTTCCGTTATATTATTCGTCATTTCAATGGCGTTTACATAAGCCATATTTTTGTCGAACAGAGAAAACATATAGGCTGCAAAGTAAGTATCCCAGTCGAAAAGGATCCATCCGTTCCATCCTGTATTCCATACCCGGCTTACGGGTGACATTACCTTATTTATATTCGGATCGTATATTGTATTCCATGCAATAGCGGCCATTACGGCTTCAGCATTGTCACTTTGTCTTTTGTATGTAGCCAGTTCTTTTTCCAGTGCATTTCGTTTAGAGGCTACGAATTCTTTTATTTCCGAAAGTGTCATTTCTCTTCCGGCGTAAATACCTGCTGCTTTTCCTATAGCCGATTCCATCTGCATTACCGGTGCGGGTCGGAAGGCAGATAAAGGAGCTTCCGTTAATCCTATGGTTCGAGAAGTGGCAGTCGTATTGTCAATTATTTTTCCATCTTTAAAATTCAATTGTGCCGGACGATTCCATAATGTTCCTACCTGAATAACCAAATCGCTGCTGATTTCTTTACCATCGCAGGGGGTTATATATGCTACCCATTGTTCTCCGTCGGAAGCTGTTTCTACACGGATTGAGTCTCCTTTCCATTGCAGTGTCAGACTGGTATAGGAGCCGTCCAATGACCGTTTCCCGGGAATTGCGGTATTTTCTTTCGGTGTCGCTTTACTGAAAAAGTTCGCTTCAGTGAGCCTGTCCCATCCGTTCTGAAAAATAATGTTGACGGATAACCCTTCCGGAAGATATACGTGGGAGAGTACGTTATAGGTATTCCATGTGTTCCAGCCGGTTGCTACTTCTCGTTGCAGATTATCGTATTCCTGACTGGCATTGGTTGTCGTAATAAAAATGACGGATAAGAATAGAAGCAATATTTGTTTTTTCATGGTGTTTTTGGTATTCTATAAATGAGTAAACGTAATAATAAAATAAAACCATATAGGCAAAGTTACTTACTTATATGGTTTTATTCTAAAGAAAAAACGATTTTTTTCGGTTTTTCTGTTCTGTTAAATTTTTATGTTAATGCCTGCCATGACGGTTGCACCCGGCATAGGATAGCCTGCATTTATTTCGTACGTTTGGTTTAGAAGGTTTTCTCCTTTAACGAAGCCCTCCAGCCATTTGTTAAAGCGGTATCCTGCCGTTACGTCCCACATTACATAGTTTTCCGTTTGTGCCGGAAAAGTCTGGCTTGCCAATGCAGTATACAGACCGTTTACGTACTGGAGCGAAGTGTATACAGTCCATCCTGCTCTGCTGTATTGTCCGGAACCGATTAAATTATGTTGCGGAGCTGCGAGAACAGGGTTTTCCATATGCAGGAAGCTGTAATTTAACATTAGTGAGAGGTATCTGTTGACGCGATAATTTCCGGCAAATTCTACACCGCAGTTTTTTATTTCGCCGGAGTTCTGGTATCTGAAGGGTGGGATGGTTCCGGTTGGTGTTGGAACTAACTGTATAAGATTATTTCCGTCTATATAGAATAGGCTAACATCGAAAGTCAGCGCTTTTTCGAGAAAACTCTGAGATACAGAGATTTCGTAGTTTATTAGTTTTTCCGGTTTTAAATCGGGGTTTTGCGGCGGAAACATATACATTTCACGAATGGTAGGATTCCGGAATCCTTTTCCTATGACAGCTTTTAAAATGGTTGTAGGTGAGGCAGCTACGCTGATACCTCCCTGAGGAACCCACTCTCCTCCGGTATAGTCGTTATAATCGTAACGCACACCTGCATTTAAGGTCAGGATTTCGGAAAAGGATTGTTGTATATTGATATAACCGGCAATTTCATTTATTGTCTTATCTACGGTTTTTATATCAGCCTTACCTGGTTCGAGATTACGAGTCCATGCGCGACCTCCATAATTTTTGTAATCGACGCCGGCAGTTGTCGTATTTCCATTGAAAAATCTGTAAGATTGGTAAGCTGAAATACCTGCCATATAGTCTTTTGAGCGGAAACGGGTATTTAACGGCATATAGTCGGCTTTTTTCTTCCCTGTCATATCAACTCCCGTGGAATCGAGATAGCCATCGTTAATATTGTGCTGTCCAAAGTTGTAAAAGGCTTTGATTGCACCGGATGTTTTTTCGTAATTGTTCTGTATAGCTATGGAGGCGACTCCCCTGAGAATTCTTGCATCGTTGTCGATCATCGGCGCAGATACGGTTCCCGGGTTCGATGCCCAGAAGCCGGTAACGTTCGATTCTCCGGAGATTTTCCATATATCGGAAATGTCATAGCCTAAGCGCAGGTAGCCGGCGTATTGTTTGAATTCCGAGTTGGTGCGATGACCGTCGGTTTGCTCGCTGCTAAAAGATGCGAAACTGTTGAATTTGCCTTTTTTATAGCCGTTGCTGAACTGGGTCTGAAATGTGTTGTAACTTCCGTATGCCATGCGTGCTCTTGTTACGGAGCCGTCTTCTTTCTGCCGTTTGGTAATGATGTTCATAACGCCTCCCATAGCATTAGAGCCGTAAAGGATCGATGCAGGGCCACGAACTACCTCTACGCGTTCGGTCGAGTTGCTTTCATAGGCATCGGGCAGGGGATGTCCCATCAATCCCATATATTGAGGATTTCCATCGACTAAAACTAGCATTCCGGTAGTCGGAGAGGATCCGATTCCCCGGATACTGATACCGCCGGCTGCACCTGTTGAAACTCCAAATCCGGCCATGCCCCTTTGGGTTATATATAATCCGGGAACTTGCTTAGCTACGATCGGGAGAAGATTGTTTTCTTCGCTTTGTTCAATCGTTGCTGAATTGACAATTGACACAGTCATCGGTACATTTTTGAGATTAACTTCAGATAAAGTTGCCGTTACCACGACTTCGTCGATGTTGCGGGAAAGCGTGTCTTTTTTTTCCTGTGCGTATGAGGTAAGTGTACAGGCGCATAAAACGGCGATAGAGAGTAAATTTCTTTTGTGCATAGATTGAGGTGTTATTAATTTTTAGATTCGTGTTACTTGTGTGTAAAAAAAATATGTTTTAGATGTTATTCGTCATCACTTTTTGTCATAATCAATTTTCCGTGCTGAACTCCTTTAGTTGCAATCAGTTTGTCCGATAATTCCGTTAACCTGTATGATTGTCCTTTTACGGCGATAATTTCAAAGCAGGTGGTTTGTGAAAAGTAGAAGTGTTGTACCGACAATATTTCTTTATAGTAGCTGAGTTGTATATCGGCCAGTTTGTTAGTCAAATCTCGCTTATTGTGATTGTATACCAGAATGATTGCGCCTGCAACTACGTTGTTGCATTGCCATTTTTTTTCCACGATGTTCCGTTCGATCAATTGTCTGATGGCTTGAGAACGGTTCGGGAAATTATTTATAGCAACGTATTCGTCTAAAGCTTCAAGTAAATCACTTTCCAATGATACGCCGAAACGAGATACCGACATGGGTGTTATCTTTTTATAAAATCGTGCCGTAAAGGTAAAGAAAGGATTTAAACCGACAAAGTTTTTCTCAGATATTTGGAAATAAATCTATAATGTTTGTTTGACTATCCTAAGAAAGATTTTTCTGAAAAATGGATTTCAGTTGAAAATAGGAGTTTTAATGTCTTTTCTTGCCAATAAAGCGATCGTCTTTGTAGCGGATGAACGGAGAAAGAAAGTGTGCATAAAAGGGTAAGAACCAGAATCGTTGAGAAGCGGTCTTTTTTGAGTACAGATATAAAATGCTCCAAAAGGAGATACGATAAATAATGTGAAGTGCTGTTATTGCTAACAGTATAGGAATAAAATTATAATTAGGAAGGAGAGCTATAATCAAGAAAATATAGTAGAGTGCAGATGTCAGGGTATTTATTTTCCAGATCGTTCTGCCTTTTCCCTTAATCTCCGACCGAAACTTTTTTATAGAATGGTTTCTTTTCAGCCAATCTCTTTTATCCAGTTGGTTGGATATGGTTACCGAATCGGGCGTAAGTTCTGCGTTTACGTTCGTTTTTGAGGCAGCGGAGTTCACTAAGATATGGTCTTCTCCCCATTCTTCCTTAAGCGATTTTCCGAAATGGATGTGGCTGAATAGCAGATCTTTTTTAATGAGCAGGTTAGAGGCATCGCCTACATACGGGATATGACGTATGCCACAGTAAAGCATTTGCAGCGAGTGAACCAAATCATTGTATGCCATATACCGTTTCAAACCTATCGGTAATGCTTCCGTTACGTTTCCTCCTAAAACGATTCCTGTTTCGGGTGTACGTGCGTTTATCATCCTGCTTATCCATGCTGGAGAGGAGGGGTAGCAATAGTTTTCCGTTTGCAGTATCCAGTCGTACCGGGCCGATTTTGCAGCAATGGTGAGTGCCAGTTTCCTTTTGCTAATATTTTTTGCTCCGTTGGGAACGAATGTGTAGCGTATGCGGTTATCGCTGTGCATCAATAGTTTCAATTCGTCTTCGACATCTTTGTCAGCATTGTCGATAACAACGATGACTTCGAAACGGGGGTATTGCTGCGCCAGAATTTTTTTTACGTTGCGGATAAAACTTGTTTCCCTGTTCAACGCTATAACTATAACGGAAACGGGTGGAAAATCAGAGGATGGCTGTGTATCCGCTTTTTGTGATATACGGCGCAAGGGTAGCCTGTAACACCCCAAGACATATAGCATACGTATGAGCCATGAGATTAAAAATAATCCCAAGGTCAGTATTTCTATATGGTCAATAACCCATTGCACATCTTTAGGCTTTGAGATGCATTTTTAAAGATTATCCGAGAAGTAGGCAAGAGAGAGGGGCCTGCAGTTATATTGTGAAGCCATGATTTCGCCATAAGCTCCGGCCGAACGTAAAGCCAGCAGGTCACCTCGTTTTACTTCGTTGAGGTCAACGGCTTTTCCAAAGCAATCGGAGGATTCGCAGATCGGACCAACGACGTCGTACGATTCGATTTCTCTGTCGGAGGTAATATTTTCTATCTTATGGTAGGCCTGATATAGTGCAGGCCGTAATAAATCCGTCATTCCTGCATCGACAATAACGAATTTCTTTGTTGAGCCTTCTTTTACATATAGTACTTTCGTGATGAGGCTTCCACATTGTCCGACGATCGAGCGGCCGGGTTCGAAATGGAGGCTTTGTTCGGGACGAAGCTTTAATAAACGATGGAAGATACCAAAGTATTCTTTGAAATCGGGGTAGGCTTGTCTGTTCGGGTGATGATAGTCTATGCCCAGTCCGCCGCCTACGTTGATATGCTCTACAATGATCCGTTGTTTAGCTAGTTGATCTTGAAGATCGTTTATGCGTGCACACAGTCCGTGATAAGGAGTGAGGTCGGTCAGTTGCGATCCTATATGAAAATGCAATCCGATTAACTTTACGTTACTCAATCTTTTAAGTGTATCTATTACGTCGTTCAGTTGCGACAGATTGATTCCGAATTTGTTTTCTTTCAGGCCGGTCGTTATGTAGTGGTGGGTATGAGCGTCTACTTCCGGATTAATACGTAATGCAACGGAGGCTGTTTTTCCTTTGGCTGTGGCCAAATCGTTTATAACCTCCAGTTCGGGGATGGATTCGGCATTAAAACAGAAAATATCGTTATCGAGCCCCAGATTTATTTCCCAGTCAGCTTTTCCTACGCCTGCAAAGACGATTTTTTGTGCCGGGAATCCGGCTTGCAGTGCAGCCTTGATTTCTCCGCCGCTTACGCAATCGGCGCCCAATCCGTATTCGCGAATAATGGAGAGTATGCGGGGATTGGCATTTGCTTTAACTGCATAATGTATATGATATCCGTATCTTACGGATTCCTTTTTTACCAGTTCGAGCGTATTACGAAGGATATCCGTATCGTAAAAATAAAAGGGAGTCTGAAGCTCCCTTAGTTTTTGTATAGGAAAGTTTCCTTTCATATGTTTGTGCAATTATTTATTGATTATTGAACAAATTGTCGCTTAGAGATTGTAGTGCACGCTTTTTGTCGTCCGCTTTAATCAGGAAGGAGATATTATAATTGCTACCTCCGTATGAGATCATTCGTACGGGGATTTCCTTGAATGCTGCCAGTACTTGTGATTCGTATCCGATGTTGTTCCAGGTAAGGTCTCCCACTACACAGATAATTACCATTCCTTCGTCGACTGTTACGGTTCCGTATTTTTTCAGATCGTCAACTATTTCGGAAAGGTGTTTTTTATTATCGATGGTTACCGATACTCCAACTTCGGAAGTGGTAATCATATCGATCGGTGTCTGGTAGCTTTCGAAAATTTCAAATACTTTGCGTAAGAAGCCGTGTGCTAACAACATGCGTCCTGATTTGATTTTAATCGAAATAATGTTGTCTTTTGCCGCAACGGCTTTTATTTTATTTTTTTCGGTTGTATTTGAAATCAGTGTTCCTGGGGCATCCGGTTCCATTGTATTCAAGAGGCGCACCGGGATATTATTTAATTTGGCCGGCAGGATGCAGGTAGGGTGAAGAATCTTAGCTCCGAAATAGGCTAACTCGGCAGCTTCTTCAAAATGCAGGTGACGCACGGGGGTTGTTTTGTCCACGTATCTCGGGTCGTTATTGTGCATTCCGTCGATATCGGTCCATATCTGTATTTCATCGGCCAATATGGCTGCTCCGATGAGTGATGCTGTGTAGTCGCTGCCTCCGCGTTGAAGATTGTCGATTTCACCATAGGCGTTCCGACAAATGTATCCCTGGGTGATATAAATATCGGCGTTGGGGGCCTGATCGAGTATTTTTTTCAGATGCTGTTTAATGTAGAGTACGTCGGGTTCACCGTTTTTATCTGTCCGCATATATTCAAGAGCAGGAATCAATATCGAGTTGACTCCCTGTTCGTTCAGATAGAGGTTTACCATCGTGGTAGATATTAGCTCTCCCTGTGCCAGTACGACCTTTTCTTCAAACAGGGTGAAGAGGTCTTTTGTAAATGACCGGATATAATCAAAAATAGAGCGTACTGCGTCTAATGCCTTTTGTTTATATTCTTCCGTGTTGTAAAGCTCTTCGATGTGCAGGAAATATTTTTGTTCCAGAACATTGATGATTTCGTTCGCGGCGTCCGGATTCTTTTTATAAAGATAATCGGATATTTCAACTAAGGTATTGGTCGTTCCTGACATGGCTGACAACACAACGATCTTTTGTTCGCCGTCACAGATCAATTTGGCTACTTCTTTCATGCGGGAAGCAGAGCCTACGGAGGTACCACCAAACTTCAGTACTTTCATTTTCTTCTTTTCGTTATAGGTTGAATAGTCTTTATCAATATCTTTGCAAAGATAGAAATAAACTGTTTAAAATCTGTCTTTTTTGTTTCTTTTTGTCTGTCGTTAACCGGCTTTTCTTATCATTTTAGCGGGGAAATGGTGTCAGTTTTCCGTTTCACAGAGAAAAGCATCATTACACCGTAAAATACGTGCGGGGAAATTATGGACAATCTGGTAATTATGGGTCGTCATCAATACGGCAGTGCCCTGATGACAGATTTCAAAAAGAAGTTCGACTATCTGTTTGCCTGTGTCGGGATCGAGATTTCCTGTCGGCTCGTCGGCCAAAATGATTTCCGGTGCATTCAAGAGTGCCCGGGCAATAACGATTCGCTGCTGTTCCCCTCCAGAAAGCGTATGTGGCATTTTATACCCTTTGTTCTCCATTCCTACACGGGTAAGCACTTCGCTTATACGTTGCCGTATTGCATTTTTTTCTTTCCATCCGGTAGCCCGGAGAACGAACTCGAGGTTCTTTTCTACATTTCTGTCGGTAAGCAGTTGGAAGTCTTGGAAAACGATTCCTAATTTTCTTCTTAGAAAAGGAATTTCTTTGCGTTTGATTGTACGCAGCTGATAATTGAAAACAGAGGCTTCTCCGGTAATTATAGGGGTTTCGCAGTAGATCGATTTAAGCAAAGTACTTTTTCCCGAACCTACTTTCCCTATAATGTATGCGAATTCTCCTTTGCGAAGAGTAAACGTTACATCTTTGAGTATGACGTTTTCTTCCCGACAAATATCAACATGTTCGAACTGAATTAAGATTTCGTTTTCCATAACTGCAGTTTGTATTTATCCTTTGTGACGGCTCTTTAGTTCTTTTGCCAGATCTTCGATGCGCATGCCTTTGTATGTGAGCAGTACGATGAGGTGGTAGAGCAGATCGGAGGCTTCATAACGAAGGCCGCCAATCGTTCCGTTTGTCGCTTCGATTACCGATTCAACTGCTTCTTCACCAACTTTCTGGGCAATACGGTTGATTCCTTTGTTAAATAACGACGTGGTATACGATCCTTCCGGCATTTCCTGATAACGCTTGTCTATAAAGTCTTGCAGGGTTTTAAGAAAAGAGAGATCGTCGACGTTTTGTTCGTTGAAGCAGGTGTCACTTCCTGTATGGCATACCGGGCCTACGGGATTTACTTTGATCAGGAGGGTGTCTTTATCGCAGTCGTCCAGAATGGATACGACATTCAGAAAGTTACCGCTTTCTTCTCCTTTTGTCCAAAGACGTTTCCTTGTTCTGCTGAAAAATGTTACTTTCCCGATTTCCAGTGTTTTTTTGTAGGCTTCTTCGTTCATAAAGCCCAGCATCAATACTTTATTGGTTTTATCGTCTTGTATGATTGCAGGGATGAGGCCTCCTGCTTTTTCAAAATCCAAATTCATAATTAACAGGGTTATATACGTACATTGATACCTTCGTTGTGAAGATATTCTTTTAATTCTTTAATTTTTATTTCTCCAAAATGGAATACGCTGGCGGCAAGGGCAGCATCTGCTTTTCCCTTTGTGAACGTATCTTTGAAGTGTTCTTTTTTTCCGGCGCCTCCGGACGCAATAACCGGAATATGGAGCGTTTCGGAGAGGGTGCAGAGGGCTTCGTTGGGATAGCCTGTTTTTACTCCGTCATGGCTCATACTGGTGAACAGAATTTCTCCTGCACCGAGTTCCTCGGCTTGTTTCGCCCAATCGAATAACAGATGTTCAGTGGGAATGCGTCCTCCATTGAGGTAACAGCGCCAGACATTGTCTTCGTAATTCGCATCGATTGCTACGACGCATACCTGGCTTCCGAAATGAGTGGCGATTTCTTCGATTAATCGGGGATTCCGTATTGCAGCAGAGTTGATGGATACTTTGTCTGCTCCGGCGTTCAACAGACGGTCAACGTCTTTCAGCTCATTGATCCCTCCGCCTACAGTAAAAGGTATATTGATATTGGCAGCTACGCGACGAACCAGATCGGCAAATGTTTTACGTCCTTCGTGAGAAGCTGTGATATCGAGGAATACCAGTTCATCGGCGCCTTGTTCGCTATATTGTGCCCCCAGTTCCACTGGGTCACCGGCATCACGGAAGTTTACAAAATTTATACCTTTTACGGTTTTGCCGTCTTTTACGTCTAAACAGGGTATGATTCGTTTTGCTAGCATGGTTTATCTTTTTATGCGTTTACAATAAATTTAGTCAGATCGTTCAGTGAGATTTTACCTTCATAAATGGCTTTGCCGAAGATTACGGCAGGGATGCCAGCTTCCTGCAACCGTTCAATGTCTTGCATGGAACTAACTCCTCCGCTGGCAATGAGGTACAGGTCTTCCATGTCTTCCAGAATTTCTGTATAGAGACCGATGGAGGGGCCGGTAAGCATTCCGTCGCGGCTGATATCGGTACAGATTACTTTATCGATACCTTTTCCTTTATAGTTACGGACAAAAGGAAGCAGTTCTTCTCCCGTATCTTCGAGCCATCCGCCAACACTGATTTTTTTATTTTTGACATCGGCTCCTAAAATAATATGTTCACTACCATATTTTTCGATCCAGGAGAGAAAGATTTCCGGTTGCTTGACGGCAATACTTCCTCCTGTAATCATTTTTGCTCCGCATTCGAACGCAATTCGGAGGTCATCGTCCGATTTGAGCCCACCTCCGAAATCGATTATAAGCTGCGTTTTGGTCGCTAATCGTTCCAGGGTTTTGTAGTTTATAATGTGATGTGCTTTTGCGCCGTCCAGATCAACGACATGCAAACGCCGGATACCGTGATCTTCGAACATCCGGGCTACTTCCAACGGGTCTTCGTTATAAATGGTTTTGCGTTCATAGTCGCCCTGACTGAGGCGAACGCATTTACCATCGATAATATCAATTGCGGGAATTATTTCTATCATACAGGTTTTCACAAATTAATAAAGTTGGATAGTATTTGTTCTCCTACCGAACCGCTTTTTTCAGGATGGAATTGTGTTGCATAATAATTTCCTTTTTCCAGTGCGACACTGAAAGGCTGGATGTATTCGGTTGTTGCACAGGCATGTTCGTTCAGGGAAACATAATAGCTATGGACGAAATATACGAACTTTTCATCGAAAGAGCCGCTAAAAAGTGCTCCTTTTGTATTTTGCAGGCTATTCCATCCCATATGGGTCACTTTGTCTTCATGCCGCCGGGGAATAAAGCGTTTGACTTCTGCGTCGAATATTCCCAGACAATCTGTATTTCCTTCTTCAGAATGGCGGCACATCAGCTGCATACCGATACAGATGCCTAAAACCGGTTGTTTCAGATCAAGGATAAGCTTGTCTATACCTGTTTTGCGTAGGTAACGCATAGTGGAATGGGCTTCGCCTTGTCCCGGAAAGATTACTTTGTCGGCTTTTGCTATTGTCTCTTTGTCGGATGTTATAACTGCTTCGATTCCCAGGCGTTTCAGGGCATAATCGACGGAGAAGATATTTCCGGCGTTGTAATCGATAATGGCAATTTGCATATATGCAGTTAGTTAAAAATGATCGTTTTGTTTTTATATGCCAGTATTTTCCGTTGAATATGTTTTTCAACGGAACGGGAAAGGACGATTTTTTCCAGATCCCGACCTTTTTTTATCAGGTTATCGACCGTGTCTTTGTGTGAGATACGGGTAATGTCCTGCTCTATAATGGGGCCTGCATCGAGTTCGGTTGTTACGTAATGTCCGGTTGCTCCGATTAGTTTCACGCCTCTTTCAAATGCTGCATGATAGGGTTTTGCTCCTACAAATGCGGGAAGGAAAGAGTGGTGTATGTTGATGATGCGGTTGGGGTAGTGGTTGATAAAGTTTCCTGTGATTACCTGCATATAACGGGCAAGGACAATAAAATCGATGTGCTTTTCCTGCAACAAAGCGATTTCTTTTGTTTCCTGTTCTTCTTTGTTGTCTTTGTTTATCTGGAAGCAGTGGTACTCAATGCCGAAACGTTTTGCTACGACTTCCATGTCCGGATGGTTACTGATAATGAGCGGTATTTCCACTTCCCATTCGCCGGCGGTGTAACGAGCAAGCAAATCGTATAAGCAATGGGACATTTTTGATACGAATATAGCCATGCGAGGCTTATAGTCGTTAAAATAGAGACGGAAACTCATGTCGTACTGATTGGCATAAAGAGTACGAAAATATTCTTCTATTTTATTTTTGGGAATCAGGAATTTGTCGATTTCCCATTCCACACGCATAAAGAAGACACCTTCCGTGCGGTCTACATGCTGATCGAGATATATAATGTTTCCCAGATTTTTATTGATAAAATCTGTTACCATTGCTATAATTCCCTGTTTGTCAGGACAGTGTAGCAGAAGTATTGCCGTTGGTGTTTTAGGATGATTCATAGTGTAAAGAGACATCTGTATATAATACTCTACAAAGATACGAAAATCTTGCGTAAATGCATTGTGTGATTTTTTTCAAAAAAAGTATGGAGATTCTTTGTATTTAAGGAAATATTTCTACCTTTGCAACGCAATTGAGCGAACGGTGTGGTAGTTCAGCTGGTTAGAATACCTGCCTGTCACGCAGGGGGTCGCGGGTTCGAGTCCCGTCCATACCGCCAGTAAGTGATGAAAATCATAGTAAAGCCTTGAAAATCAAACACTTTCAAGGCTTTTTCTTTTTTAAGAAAAATGCAAAGTCCCACGAATTATACGGTCATTAACGGGCCAAATCGTGGGACTTTTTATTTCCCCGTTTAGTCCCACGAATTAGGTTTGTATATTTTGATACACAGCATTTTGCATAATAATCAAATGAACTTGAATTATTAATTTTATAATCCAATTCAAGAGTTATGAAAAGTATGTAAGATCGACGGCGGCGTTGCTATTCAAAGCGTGGAATTGCGATTAATTGCGTATCTTGCAGATGAAACAGAAAAATCGAATATGAATCATGTTGTTATAAAGGTTGCTTGTTTGGAGGATCTTGCTGAGATTTTGCAGCTTCAAAAGAGAGCATTTCAGACAGAAGCAGAGCAGCATGGTAATTATGAGATTGAACCTCTGAAACAAACTTATGAGTCTATAGTCTCTGATTTTTCTACCTATTCTTTCTTAAAAGCGATGTGTGAAAACAGGATTATAGGGTCGGTGAAGTACCGGACGTCAGGTGATACGGTCTGGGTAGGAAAACTTATCGTCGATCCGCAATTCAGGAGACGGGGTTTGGGTAGAAGGTTGTTGACAGAGGTAGAGAAATCCAATTCCGGAGCTGTGAAATTCCAACTCTTCACGGCAGCTTCGAGTGTACAAAATATCCGATTGTATGAGTCTGTCGGGTACGGGATATGTAAGAGATATAACGATGAAGGTCAGGCGGGATTGGAAATGGTTGAGATGGTAAAAATAAAAAGATATTAAATTAAATGGATCGGGAGCAATTGTTCCAGATAGCGGAACAGAATCAACTGGCTGTTGTGCAATTATTATCCGATAGTGGAATTGTAGAAGTGTGGGAGAGTATCGGGGCTACAGTCAATATGGTCGGTTCGGCCAGATCGGGATTAATGATGAAAAATCTTGATGTGGATTTTCATGTCTATACCGATGAACCGATGCTGGAAAAAAGTTTTTCAGCTATGATGGAATTCGGTAAGAATCCTTCTGTTAAAGAGATTCAGTACCGGAATCTTCTGGATACGGAGGAGGAGTGTGTCGAATGGCATGTCCGCTATCAACAGCCGACAGGAGTTCTCTGGAAGATGGATATTATCCATATTAGGAAGGGTTCGACCTATGATGGGGTTATAGAGAGAAGTACGGACGGAGTTATAGGTAGATTGACTCCGGAGATAAGAGAGGCGATTCTCCGGATCAAATACGATATGCGGGATGAGGTGAAGACGATGAGTATAGAGATTTATTATGCCGTTATTGCCCAAGGTATACGAAATTATCCTGAATTTACCGAATGGAAGAGGATGAATCCGGATTTAAATTTATTGGGCTGGCTCCCATAACGAGTTGTATTTTTGAAAATTGTGGATAAAAACTGAGCTCCGGAACCAATGGTGGGATGTGCCAAAATTTAAATGGTATTTATTTTTGCGGTGTATATTTTCCGGAAAATTTTTCTTTTGCCAGTTTATTTATTTTCTTAATAAATTTTCCCTTAGCTTCTGTATAACCATCCCGATTATTACGGAATACCGGAGCTAATTTGCATTTTAATTTGCCATATTCTTCCGCTGTTTCCGGATGGGATATCAAGTAATCACGGAAATAGAGTTCGTCCCAGTCTCCGGGATAGCGCAGGTGCAAATGAAACACCTGTTTTTTGAAACCTTGTGGAGTATATCCTTTCATAAACATTATGTGTGGTGCGGGCTTTTGGGGCTGAGGAGTATGTATATATCCTGTCTTATCGATAGAATCGATTAATTTGTCCAGATTTGTTCCGGTTTTTATTTCCAACAGAATATCTATAGTAGGTTTGGCTATAAGCCCCGGGATGGCCGTACTGCCTATGTGATTAATCCGGGTAATATTTTTTTTGCCAATAGCTTTTTCTATGGCTGTTTTCTCTTTTTTGAATTGTTCCGGCCACAATGGGTTATACTTACTCAATATAATAGGGAAAAGCTGCCATAATTCTTCGTTTGTCATTTCCGAAAGCGGTTTTTCTGTAGCGGGAGGTTCTGTCTGTAAGAGCTTTTTATATTCTTGTTTTTTTGTTTTTGGTAAGTTTTTCAATACCTCTTCGACCGAGTGGGCGATAAGCTCTCCGATCAGTCGGTCGGGAACATCGCTTTCGAGTATGATCCGGTTCCATAGCATTGTCGTTTTGACATGTCCGGCATTTATTCCGGCATAGTTCTCTCTCAGTTTTTCCGAATATTCCGGATTGCATTTTAAGTCTACCCAGAATATTCCGTCTTTCGGCTCTAAAGGAGCCATAGCGAATATTTTGCTCATTACTTTAAATACGATGATGTTGTGGTGCAGAAAGGGCAGACTTTCGGTTGCTCCTTTTACCGTAAGGCAGTGTTCCCGGAGTTCTTCTATGTTCATTTTGCTGAGTATTTGGCGACTATCCGGTGCATTAGTAAAAGATTGATCATTGCAAATGCAAAGAGGACTATGCCCCAGAGAAGGCAAGATGGGAGCGAGTACCATCTGCGGAAAAGCCATAGCATAGTTGTCCCGAAACAGGTTCCTGCAATGGAAGTTACAGTTCCGGGAATCATACGGCCGAGAATAACGGATTGTATAATTGTGAGTGACCAGTGTATCGAAAGCATAACGACTATGCCAATCCATATTTCAGGCCGAACGGCGTACCATGTATATAGAAGTAAAGATGTCAGTAGGATTGTTTCTTCTATAGCGATATAAATAAAACCGTGTGTCGATATATGGCTGAATTGGTCTGTCAGTCTTTTTCCTATACGGGGGAATTTTTTCTTCAGATAGCCGCCGTTTCGGTTAAGCCATTTATGAAAAAGCAAAATTTCTTCTGTTTCGTGTATTACAAATAGTAAAAATGTTGCTAAGTATAGAATTCGCTGGATATTCATATATAGGCAAATATAGTTTTTTTCTGTAGTTTTTTATTGATTGGAGTTTAGATTATGGTCTTTTTAAAGATGTGTCTTATGTTTACGGACCGTTTTTTCCGGGAATGTTTTTCGTCGGTCTGAAAGCTTCTTTGTCGATGTATGGTTAATGACTTCGATTTATAAAACGAAACAGAGATGATGGGATTGGCGGTTTATTTATTGCAGGGCTTTGCCGGATTGTCTGTAAAATTTTATTTTTCTTTGTATTGAAAGGATGTAAGATGATATAGTAAAAGTCTGCAAGCATATATTTTACAGATTTTTTGTTTGCCGGCAGTATTTAGATGAAGATGAAAATAAACAACCGATTTTTTTAAACGGTCGTTGTTTCAAATTGTACATGATGTTATAGTGATGTGATATTTTAATATCCGAAGCGGTCTGCAGCTTTTTGCATATGCCCGATAATGTCTACGCCAAAAGGACAGTTTTTTTCGCATTTTCCGCATTGTATGCATTCCGAGGCGTGGTGGGTAAGCGTCTTATAATGTTCTCTGACAGTTTCCGGGATGTTGTTTTGTGCTATTGTTAGGTTGTAGTATTTATTGACACTGGCAATATCTATTCCTACCGAACAGGGTGCACAGTGTCCGCAATACATGCAGTGTCCCTGCCATGTGAATTTTTCCATTCCATTCATAACAGAAGTGTAGTCTTTTTCTTCCTTTGAGGCATGGCACCAGTTTACAGCAGTTTTTATTTCTTCTTTGTTTTTACAGCCGACCATTACAGCCGCAACTCCCGGACGCGTAAGGGCATATTCAATGCATTGTACGGGGGTGAATGCTTTTCCGAAGGGGGAATTGGTTTCGCTCAACAGATCTCCTCCACCATAAACTTTCATGACATCGATGGCTACACCTTTTTGTTCGCATAGTTCATACAGTTTTTCACGTACGGGATCGATATTTTGAAGTGCGTGTGCATAATTTTCGTCGGCCCACAGAGCTTCGACATCTTCATTTGCCGGTTGCATGTCGTAGCAGGGATTGACAGAAAACATCAGCACGTCTATTAGCCCGCTTTCCACTGCTAAAGTTGCAACAGCGGGGTTATGACTGCTTAGGCCTATATGGCGAATTTTTCCTTCTTTTTTCAGGCGGATAGCCAGTTGCACGATTTCTCCGTCAAATACCTGACGAAAGTCACTTTCGCTGTCGATATAGTGGATCATTCCGATGTCGAGGTAATCTGTTTTTAAACGAGTGAGCTGGTCTTCGAACGACGTTGTTGTTTTTTCTATATCCCGGGTACGGAGATATTGTCCGTTTTCCCATGTCGTACATAGATGGCCCTGAATGACAAACCGCTCACGGCTGTTGCTCAATGCTTTGCCGATATTATTCCGTAATTCCGGATTGGAAGAGTATATGTCAATGAAATTAATTCCATTGCAAATGGCATATTCTATTTCCGAACGGACTTGTTTTTCACTTTTTCCCATGAATCCTTCACATCCGAGGGCTATGGCACTAACTGTAATTCCTGTCCTTCCTAAATTCCGGTATTTCATCTCATTCATTTTACAAATGTTTTGTGGCGTCTTTATTTATTACCTGCAATGGGTTATTTTTCATTTAACTAAAAGGGCAGATGCCATTATAAAATTATTAACTATAATTTTATAATGGCGCTTTTTATTTATTATTTTCAGGTGATATGAACAATAGCAGGTATTCTGTATATTATTCCATCGCCTCATTTGTGCTATTAACGATGCGAATGGCGTTCAATGCATTCGGAAATCCGATGTATGGGAGGCATTGAACTATGGCTGCTATCTGGGTTTCTTTGCTGTTTCCTACTTTACTGTTTCCGATACTGTGTGCCTGAATTTGTTCATTAGCTCCCAGTGTTGCCAATACACAAAGGATCAATAATTCACGTGTTTTGATATCCAGCCCGTTGCGGGTATAAAAGTCACCGAAACACATTTCGGTCAGAAAACGAGGTACATCGTTTTTCATCGTTCCGGGTAGTGTTTTCATGGTTTCTTTGATTTCATCTCCATATATCGGGTATTGGATTTCATTTCCCCTGATATAGCGGTTTTCTTCTGTTACAGTGCCTTGTTTTTCCAATGGAAGGGGAATTTCCCGCTCTTTAAAAACTTCATTGACTGCGGCGATCGCATTCAATGTTTTCGGAAATCCGATAAACGGAGCGCATTGGTAGATTATTTCACGTAATTCTATGGGGGTGATTCCTATATTTAATGCGGCGTTGGCATGAGCCTGTAACTGAGGTAGCGTTTGTTGCGTAGCCAGTGTAATGAGGGTAATCATTTCACGCATTTTATGATCGAGATTTCCGGTTTCAAAAATCTCTCCGAAAATAAATTTCTGGAGAATGTCCATCAGTTCAGGGTCTGTTCCTTTTCCGGTTAAAGCTTCTCCGGTAAATAATTCGCTAAAGTTTTTTTTGCATAGTTCGATTCTGTCCATCTTTTTGTCTTCTTTTAAATTGTTTTGTGCCGATAGGGATATCAGACAAAATGCCGTGAATAAGAGTACTAATAATCTGATTTTCATATTCAGTGATTTAAGAATGTCTGTTATTTTATTTCTCTCAATGGTCTGGGGATAGTGATCTTTAACACTCTAAGTTTTTACACATTTTTGATGGAATCTGACGATTCGGGTTTTTATATTAAATATTTTCACCTGCCTTATATGCTTCTTTCATGAAAGGAGTATTTTCTATCTCTCCGGTCTTCCATACTCCCGTGGCGTATATAGTCCCTTTTTCAACGGCATTGTCCAGACAATCCAGGAATCCGCGAAACCCGTCAATCGTGCGTTCCAGTGCTTGTTTGTTGCCATCGGCTGCCGTGACGATAAAATAGAATTCTTTGCCGGTAATTTCCGTATAACGGGCACATGTCCGGTCAATCATCGTTTTCATCTGGGCGCTCATCGTGTAGAAATATACGGGTGTACTAAGAACGATGGTATCCGCATCGATCATTTTTTCAACAATACCGTCTGCATCGTCTTTTTGCGGACATGGCTTTCCATACATGCTGCAGACACTGCATCCTGTGCAATAGTTGATAAGCTTGTCTTTCAGGAATATTTTTTCGACCGTATTGCCTGCTTTCAATGCACCTTTCATGAATTCATCACATAATGTGTCTGAATTGCCTCCTTTACGTGGACTCGATGATAATATCAGTACTTTTTTATTCATAGTTGGGTTTGTTTTATGTTGAGATATTTACTTGTTTTTATATTACAAAGTTATGTCGGACAAAGCAAGTCTTTTGTATATAAATCACGGATATATGTACCTGAATTACAGTTTTGATGCGTTGCTTTTAGATGTAGGTTGTGTATTAAATACGAATATTTGCTGAATATACTTTAAGGTGAATCTTCATTGATTGTTAAAGAATCATCCAATATATATGTTTTTCTATTATGTTTTTTTTCGATTAAGTGCCTGTTTTTTAGTCCTGTTGTCATAAATTTTAAAGGTTGACTGCTTTTTTGCAAAGTTTCTTAAACAGAATAAAGAGGTTCGTTGTTTTTATATCGTAATAAAAAGTAATCGGTATGTTGCAAATAAAAAACGAACTGAAAAAAGAAACGAAGTTCTTAGACGACTTTAAGCGTTTCATAATGAGAGGCAATGTGGTCGATATGGCTGTCGGTATAATTGTCGGCGGTGCTTTCGGCAAAATCGTATCATCGCTGGTTTCCGATATCGTAATGCCTCTTGTCGGCTTACTTATAGGCGGAATTAATTTTACTGACCTGCATGTTACACTTCATCAGGCAGTGAAAAATGCAGCGGGAGAAATTGTTAAACCGGCGGTAACGCTCAACTATGGGAATTTTATCCAAGTATCGGTGGATTTCTTAATTATATCGTTTGCCATTTTTTTGATGATTAAGTTAATGGCCCAGTTCCGCCAAAAAAAAGAAGAACAGGCTACGGTTACCCCACCGGCTCCTTCGGAAGAGGTACAATTGCTTACTCAAATAAGGGATCTTTTACAAAAGGAGAAATAGCATTCTATAATTTTCGACCTACTTTTTTAATATAATGATTATGTAAAACGGGCATTTCATTTCTGAAATGCCCGTTTTCATGGAACCCAATGATATTTATAATGCAAAAATATTACGGAGCTGCCCTACGGATAAAATTACAGTGTTCAATGGTAGCATTTCCTTCAATGTGTTTTGCGTTGTTTGGTATAAATATTATTAAGTCCGGTATTTTAATTTTGTTATTGTTTCAGAATAGAAGTTTTTAGGAATAAAGAGATTCTTTTAATTGGATCGCATAAAAGACAAAACAGATTATTTAAGATGTGTATAGGTTTTGATTTTAGTTTTCCATGTCTTCGGGATATATGTCTTGTCTATTGTTTTTCTTCGTATAAAAGTTAATAAAAAACCTCATTCATTGTGTTGTCTTTCTCTTCCGATTATATCTCTGGCCCTTAATATAAAACCGAGAAGAGGAGATCAACACAATGAAAAGAGGTGAGCTTCGAAAGAAGCGTTTTTGTATTTAGTCAAAGGTTGTATTTTACCAGTACGGCTTCAGGATTGTATCCTATTCCGTATATAGCCCGCTCTTTTTCATCATAACTTATATATGTCAGCGGTATGTCCAATTCGTATGCTTTAACAGGATTGCCTGTCCAATCGAAAACCAACAGATTGTGACAAGTGAAAGCATCCGCTCCTTCTTCACTGTATTTCCTTCCTGAAAACAAAACGTATATATAATCGTTCGTTACTTCGACATCTTCAAATCCCATGTCGTTATCCCTTGCATATGCAACAGAGGCTGTTTTCCCTTCGTCAATATGAACCTTCGGATAGTAGTAACAAATATTTTTGACTTCCTCTATCTTTTTCCCATCGATATTGCATATGTCCAACATGCCACAATTTATGTTTACACATGCGAATGCCTTTTTATCGGGCCGGATTTCCAACATATTGTTCCGAAAAAGTATATTCTGCGTTTCCAGACTCATGTCATCGTATCCCGGAAATGGGGCATAATCGAGAAAAAAGTTATATGTATCATCAGGAAAAGAATAATACATATATTTCCCTTCTTTATATAAACCTGTTGCGATCATAAACGTATCGCTTACAGCCATAATCAGACTCCGTGCATTTTCCGGTAATTTGTGTATTTGAGGCTGGTAAGCCGAATCTTTTAATGCTTGTTTTATGTTGCATTTGAAAAGGTTTCCCGTATTGATATCTATCGCAGCAATTATGTTATTATCAACAGCCGTAGGGCCGTTTACATAAGCAGCCTCTCCAGGTCCTGCTCCGCGCGGTATAATATCCCTGCGCCGGTTATTTTCAATATCTACTATACTTATATTCGTGTTGCTGTTACGGTAACCTACCGTAATGCTGTTATCCAGTTTTACTATTCCCATAGGATTTAATATCCCCCACCTCTCAAAATCACTTATTATTGTTGCTTTAATTGCCTCTTTATCTTTAAAGTGCGATAACAATTTTCTACTGTCTTTTGGAGTTGAAGTGCAGGCTGATAATAAAAAAATCAATCCAATCATTTTAAAAAAGTCGTACTTCATATTCCGGCAGCTCATCTATATAATGGTCAGGTTAATTTGGGTTTTTATCAGTTTCTTTTGAGTTTAATGGGGGATATAAATCTTATGTATCGTTATTTTATTTATTATTCTGATTTGCATTTGCGATACTTACAGCAATTTCTTTTTTTTTCTGTGTTTCAACTTCCTGAAGCGTAAGCTGATTCAGATTATTTTGTATTTGTTTTTTGACAAAAGAGATATTCTTTTTCAATGTTTTGGATGTAACATTTGTCTTTTTAGCGATCTCTTCTTTTGTAAAACCTGATAAAATCATACCGACCAACATCTTATCACGAGTGTCCAGCAAGATTATAGCCTTATTAATATCTTCAATATTGTAAGTGCCTCTGAACAGAGGGTTTGCCTTTTTTATGTATGTATATTCCGGAGTAGCGGAAGAAACAAAACCATAAATTTTACACTTTAGAAACAGAAACCATTTCTGAGTGTAATTGATGCTGAACAATGTCTTCTGGCTTTTTATTGTGTCGTTTTTTTAGCAGGTGTTTACTCTATTAGGATTACCGTATTTTCTTGAATCCATTTCTTCAATAGCTGTAAAATCATCGTGTACAAATGTAAAGGATAAGTAGTATTCGAATTGTTTCTGATTTCTATCAGAATTGTAGCGATTTTTGAGGTGTTCTTACCACATTGTTAATCCGGCAATCCAAGAACCGTTATCACCTGTGCACATTCCAGGTCCAGTAACACATACTTTTTCCGATTCGCTTTGCGCAAGTGCTTCGATATTATCAAGCACTTGTTCTCCGCTTTTTTGCGTATGATTTAACATGTAACATTGTACACTTATATAGGCTACGACTAATGCGAATCCTATTTTGAGTATTTTACTTTTTTTCATAGTTTTATAAGCTATAATAATTATTCCTTACAAATATAGATGGCCTTTCTGGTTTATTTTGTATCGGAGTTATGCTCTATTTGTGCTATATTTCTGTTATTTTTGATTGTTCAGACACTATATATGTACGTTTTATGAAGACGATAACCTTACTTTATACCCTTATTTACTAAAATATGCGAAAGAATACTGTGACAACCGGATTAGTTGCGATGACAACGGCCATTATCTTATTTGTTCTTATCCAGTCGTCGTGGTTAATAAATACTTATGAATCAGAGAAAGGGAAATTTCAATCTTATGTGAATGAGGCAATTCATTTATCTTTAGAACCTGCTTGTTTTGAACTGTTCTTAGATATTCATCATTATCAGAATACGTTTGCTATGAATGTTTTACAAAAGAAGATTCATGTCGTAAAAGATAATCGAAAGAGTGAGTTTGAAATGAGTGATGAAACAACAGTGAACGAAATCTATACGCGTGGTTCATATGATATGCAGGTTGAAGATGTTTTCAGAGATTCATTGCTTTATTCTCTTTTTGATAAAAGAATGAAGCGTTTGGGTTTACACACTTCTATACTTTTTCAGCGTGTCGATTTGAATACTGGTAAGACGTTAGCTTCTTCTCTGGATTGGTATCCAGAGAAGAAGCGTCCGCTATGTGCCGATACGATTCCGTTGGGTTATGTATCCAATCATGTATTGACAGCCCGATATAATTATCCGTTTGAGTTGTTTTATTCAAAAATATCCGGAGTGTTGATTGCGGATGCTTTTATGCTTTTAATGGCTTTTGTCTGTTTTTTTCTGGCGATACGAACGATTGTTATACAAAAGAGAAGCAGTGAAGAACGGGAGTTTTTAATGCGGACGATTGTGCATGAATTAAAATCTCCTCTTAATTATCTGAGTTCGTTATTCGGTTCTATTGAGAGTCGTAGCGGAGATTCCGATAACGGATTTTTACAGAACCTGTTTCCGAAGGCATCTAAGAAATTAGATGGGTTGCGAAAAAATATAGAGAAGATATTGGTTGCTACCTCTCGCAGCGCTATGGTCGGTAAACAGCGTAAGTTCTTTAACCTGAAAGAGTCGTTGTCCGATCTGGTTTCTGATTTTCAATGTGATTTGCCTTCTGCGAAGTCGATTTCATTGAATTACGAATCGGAGATTCATGAAATTTCAGGTGATCCTACGGATTTACCAGGCGCCGTAAGTGCATTGATAGAGAATGCATTTAAGTATTCAGGGAAGGATGCTACAGTTTCGGTGCGTGTTTATGATGTAAAAAATCGTATTTTTATAGCGGTTAAAGATAACGGGTGCGGTATCTCGAAAAAAGAGCAAAGACGAATTTTCGATAAATATTTCCGCTCCAAACGCCATTTGTCGGATAGCGGAGTGAAAGGATTCGGGCTTGGCCTGAGTTATGTGCAGATGGTTGCAGAAGCACATAACGGAAAGATATCGGTTATAAGTAAAATAGATAAAGGCAGCGAGTTTATACTTGAAATACCGATTATAAAAAATTAAATTTTACGATTTTGAGATATGGATAAGATCAGGATATTGTATGCCGAAGATGATGCGGATATGGCCGAACTGAATAAGGATTTCCTGGAACGGAGAGGTTTCGAGGTAACGTGGGCATGCGATGGAGACGAGGCATGGGATTTTTATTGCACGACCGACCAGGATGTTGTTCTGATGGATGTGATGATGCCCGGTAAGAGCGGTTATGATGTGGCTCGTCTTATCAGAGCCGGGATGCGGATATTCCTATTTTTATCCTTACGTCATTAAGCAGTTCCTCCGATGCGGTTACAGCTTTCGATTTAGGTGTCAACGATTTTATACGGAAAGAGTGTATGATGACGGAAGTCGAAGCCCGTATCAATGCCGTTTTGAAACGAAAACCCAATGTCTGGAATGAGGATACCAGCTTTTTCCGGTTATCTCCGCAAACTACATTTAACAGTAATCTTCGTCAGCTTGTTATAAACGGAGAAATGCGTAAACTGACCACCAATGAAGCCCGATTGTTGAAGCTGCTTTGCTTGCGTATAAATAATTGTGCCGAGAAGGAGTATTTGTGCAAGGGAATCTGGGGATTTTATGATCTGACAAAGAATCGTTATCTGGACCGGGATATTGTGAAGATAAGAAAATACCTGGCACCTGATAGTCAGTTGCGTGTAGTAAATGAATTTGGAGTCGGTTTTATCCTGACCAATTAAGATCGTGTTTAAATTTTATAGAAAAATGTTTTAACAGTGTGTTCCGCTGTAATCGGATAAAATTTTAAGCAGGTTCTAATCTTTTATGCTATAACAATGTTTTACCGGGACAGCCGAATACGAAATATCAATAAAAAAGGCATATAAATTTATATGCCTTTTTCTATCGGAAAAATTCTTTTTATCAATTGTTATAACATAGGTACTTCCATTAATAAGAGTTCGGATTTTTCCAGCGTTTCGATTACAAAATCCTTTGTATCGTAAATTCCGATTCCGTCACGCCGGGACAAAACCGTTTCTCCTATTTTTATTTTCCCTTCTATAATGAAAAGGTATGCGCCCATGTTATTTTTTTTGTGCATACTGTATTCTATTGTTTTTCCAGCATCGAATTCTCCTAAGGAGAACCATGCATCCTGCAGAATCGAAGCGGGGGCATCGTGATCAGGGGAGACGATCAGGGAAAACTGATTTTTCTTTAAAATGTTCCGTATGTCATAGTTCTGATAAGCCGGCTCTGTATTTTCTTTTTTAGGCAATACCCATATCTGAAGCATTTCAAGCGGTTCGGTCCGGCTATCGTTGTGTTCGCTGTGATAAATTCCGGTACCGGTACTCATTACCTGAATATCTCCACGGGTGATGAAATCGCTGTTTTCCATACTATCTCCATGCCGGACGAATCCTTTTAAAGGAATGGTAATGACTTCCATGTTTTTATGCTGGTGCATTCCAAACCCTTTTTGCGGGGCAATCGTATCGTCATTTAAAACCCTCAAAGCTCCGAAATGGATTTTCTCGGGATTAAAATAGTCGGCGAAGCTGAATGTATAGTAAGTGTCGAGCCATCCGTAATTTGCGTGGCCGCGGCTTGCTGCTTTATCTATGATTGTTTTCATAATAACTCCCTTCTTTTACTGATTAATAGTCTATCCAATAAAACGATCTTGTAAAGAGAAGGTTCATTGACGGGAGTTATTATAACGAAATTTACCGCTCATTCAAAGGCGTGAAAGGATTTACATCCGCTACGTTTTTATAGGCCGGACGAATGATTCTTTTTCCTGCAAAGTTGAGTTCTTCTATGCGGTGAGCACTCCATCCGGTTATGCGTGACATTGCAAAGAGGGGAGTGTAGACTTCGCGGGGAAGGCCGATCATTTCATAAACAAATCCTGAGTAGAAGTCTACGTTTGCACAAACTCTTTTGTTTACATTGTTGCCTTTAAAGTGCATAAATGTTTCGATTGCCCTCTCCTCGAGAAGTTCCAGAAACGCAAATTCTTCTTCCCGGTTTTTCTCTTTGGCGAGATCGCGGGCCATCTCTTTCAGCAGAAGGGCGCGAGGGTCGGAGATCGTGTAAACGGCATGACCGATACCGTATATTAATCCGGTTTTGTTATAGGCTTCTTTGCGAAGCATTTTTTTGAGGTATTTGTCAATCTCATTTTTGTCTGTCCAGTTGCCGATTGCTTCTTTAAGGTGGTTAAACATATCGATTACCTGCAGGTTCGCTCCTCCGTGGAGGGGACCTTTCAATGATCCTATCGCTGCAGCAATAGACGAATAGGTGTCGGTGCCTGTCGAACTTGTAACACGAACGGTGAAGGTTGAATTATTTCCTCCTCCGTGTTCTGCGTGGAGAATAAGGGCAAGGTCGAGTATCCGGGCTTCCAGTTCGGTAAATTCCCTTTTGAGCATGAAGAGAAAGTTCTCGGCAATGGAAAGTTCTTCTTTCGGATGGCGTATATGCAGGGAGCGTCCCTGGGTGCTGTGCCGCAGAATGTTGTATGCGTAGGCTATGATTGTCGGAAATTTGGCTATAAGGTCGATGGACTGGCGCATGAGATTATCACGGGAGGTGTCGTCCGGATTGGGATCGAAGGTATACATTTCGAGAACGCTCCGGGCAAGAATATTCATAATGTTATTTCCTTCAAGGTCCAGAATATTCATTGTTGTTTTCTGTTCCAACGGTAAGGAATGGTTCAGCAACCGGGTGAAGGTCTCCAACTCTTCTTTATCGGGAAGGTATCCGGATAAAAGAAGAAATGCCGTCTCTTCGAAACCGAAACGTTTTTCGGCATGGATGCCTTTTACGAGATCTTCAATATCAATGCCCCGATAGAGTAATTTTCCCGGAATTGCCTTAAGCCCATCTTCCTGCCGTTCGTATCCGACCACATCGCCAATCTTTGTAAGTCCTACCAACACACCCGAATGGTCTTCGTTCCGTAAGCCGCGCTTAACATTGTGTTTCGTAAATAGTTCGTTGTCGATTTGGCAGGTATTTTTTACGGTTTCCGATAGTTTATATATCATGAATTCTTCTTTCATTTTTTCTGATTTTGATTTGTCTGAGGTGTTCATAAAAGTGTCATTATAAATTGTTGATAATTGCCTCGCCGAATTGAGTGGTGGAAAGCGTTTCTGCTTTGTCCATAAAACGGGCAAGGTCGATCGTCGCTTTGTGCGAGGCCAATGTTTTCTCCAGTGATGCAGTGATCCGTTCGCCGGCTTCTTTCCATCCGAGATAGGATAACATCATTACTCCGGAAAGCAGAAGGGAAGAGGGGTTAACGATGTTTTTACCGGCAATGGCCGGTGCCGTACCATGTGTTGCTTCAAAAATAGCGTGTCCGGTCGTGTAATTGATATTTGCTCCCGGTGCGATTCCTATTCCTCCTACCATAGCTGCCAGCTGGTCGGAGATATAATCTCCGTTGAGATTCAGCGTAGCTATTACAGAATATTCTTCCGGTATTAACAGCGTATTTTGTAAAAAGGCATCGGCTATAACGTCTTTAATAATGATTTTCCCATTTTTTTTCGCTTCGTTCAAAGCATTATCTGCAGCTTCCGTACCTTTTTCTTTTTTTATTTTTTCGTACCGGAGCATTGTAAATACGTGTTTTCCGAATTCACGTTCGGCCAGGTCGTATCCCCATAATTTAAAGCTTCCTTCCGTATATTTCATAATGTTTCCTTTATGAACGATGGTTACGGAGGGGTGGTTGTTATCAAGCGCATATTGTACCGCTGCCCGGATAAGGCGTTCCGTACCTTCGACTGATACCGGTTTTATACCAAAGGAAGAGGTTTCCGGAAAACGGATTTTTTTTACTCCCATTTCGTTTTCCAGAAAACGGAGTAGTTTTGAGGCCTCGGGCGTTCCCTGCTGCCATTCGATTCCGGCGTAGATGTCTTCTGTGTTTTCGCGAAAGATGAACATGTTTACTTTTTGCGGTTCTTTTACAGGCGAGACTACTCCTTTGAACCAGCGCACGGGCCGAAGGCAGACGTATAGATCCAAATCCTGACGCAGTGCAACGTTTAATGAGCGGATTCCACCCCCGACGGGTGTAGTCAGAGGCCCTTTGATTCCTACCCGGTACTTTTTGAAGGCTTCCAAAGTTTCGTCGGGTAGCCAGGAGCCGGTTTTATTAAAGGCTTTTTCTCCGGCCAGGACTTCTTTCCATTTTATCCGGCGATTGCCGTTGTAGCTTTTTTTTACGGCGGCATCGATAATTTTCTGAGCGACGGGTGTTATTTCCGCTCCGACTCCGTCTCCTTCTATATAAGGTATCGTGACTTCGTCGGGGACGATCCGTTTACCTTCTTTTATTATAATTTCGGACATAGTTTGTTTTATTTTGACATATAGTTAAGTGCGCTTCCTGCTTTGAACCATTCGATTTGCAGGGTATTGTATGTATGTGCCGTTTCAATATTCTCCCGGCTTCCGTCGTTGTGAATGATTTCTACCGTGAGGTTTTTCCCTGGGGCAAAGGTTTCAAGACCTTTAATTGTAAAACGATCCGTTTCACGGATTTTTTCATAATCGTCTTTATTTACGAACGTAAGAGCGAGCATTCCCTGTTTTTTCAGATTGGTCTCGTGTATGCGGGCAAATGATTTCGTGAGGATGACTTTTACATTCAGAAAGCGCGGTTCCAGCGCAGCGTGTTCGCGTGAAGAGCCTTCTCCGTAATTTTCTTCCGCTACGACAACCGACGATATTCCCCGGGCCTTATAGCTTTTGGCGACGGCTGAAACAGCTTCGTATTTGTTATCGAGCGTATTGAGTACGCTGTTTGTTTTTCCATTGAAGCTGTTTACGGCTCCCATCAGCAGATTGTCGGAGATATTTTCGAGGTGTCCTCTGAAACGAAGCCAGGGGCCAGCCATAGAGATATGGTCGGTCGTACATTTCCCAGATGCTTTTATGAGCAACGGCATATTTTCAAAATCCGAAATGTCGAGAGGTGCAAATGGCTGCAGGGCTTGTAACCGCTGTGAGTCCGGTGCAATGGTGACTTTTCTGTCTTTTCCTTTTTTTTGCGGCGCCACATAGCCATTGTCATCTACCGCAAATCCTTTTTTCGGAAGAGTATCTCCGTGAGGCTCATCCAGCTTTACCTGTTCTCCGTTCTCGTTTGTCAGTATGTCGGTAAGGGGATTGAAACAAAGATCGCCTGCCAGAGTAAGGGCTGTCACTATTTCCGGAGAGGCAACAAATGCGTGGGTGTTCGGGTTTCCGTCGAGCCGTTTCGCAAAATTCCGGTTAAAGGAGGTTACGACCGAATTCGGGCGTTCGTCATATTCTGCCGTACGTTTCCATTGGCCTATACATGGTCCGCAGGCGTTTGTCATTATTATGCCTCCGATGTTTTCGAAGTCGTCGATAATGCCATCGCGTTTCGCTGTATAAAGAATTTGTTCAGATCCTGGATTGACAATGAATTTGGCCTTGGGCTTTAATTTTTTTGTTTTTGCCTGACGGGCAACGGATGCTGCCCTGCTCAGATCCTGGTAAGAGGAGTTTGTACATGAGCCCACCAAACCGACTTCCATTTTTTCAGGATAGCCGTTTTTCTTCACTATTTTTCCGAATTCTGAAATAGGGTAGGCTGCATCGGGAGTGAATGGTCCGTTTATATGAGGTTCAAGCCGGGAGAGATCGATTTCAATAACCCGGTCGTAATAAGATTCGGGAGAAACAAGAACCTCCGGATCGGGTGTAAGATACCGGGCAAGATGGCCTGCAGCTTCGGCGACCTGTTCACGACCGGTTGCCTTGAGGTATTCAGCCATGTTATCGTCATAGGGAAAGAGTGAAGTGGTTGCTCCGACTTCGGCTCCCATATTACATATTGTGGCTTTCCCTGTTGCCGGGATACTGGCTGTCCCTTCTCCGAAATACTCTATGATAGCATTCGTTGCACCTTTTACAGTCAGGATGCCTGCAAGTTTTAATATAACATCTTTCGGTGCTGTCCAGCCATTTAGTTTTCCTGTCAGTTTTACTCCGATGATTCTGGGCATTTTCAGTTCCCATGGGATGCCGGCCATAACATCTACAGCGTCGGCTCCTCCCACTCCGATTGCAATCATTCCGAGTCCTCCCGCGTTCGGAGTATGTGAGTCGGTACCTATCATCATTCCGCCGGGAAAAGCGTAATTTTCAAGAACAACCTGATGTATAATACCTGCACCCGGTTTCCAGAAACCTATGCCGTACTTATTGGATACCGTTTGCAGGAATTCGTAAACTTCCTTATTTCCGACAAGTGCATTTTGGGTGTCGGTACGGGCATTTATTTCTGCCCGGATCAGGTGATCGCAATGGACGGAAGAGGGTACGGCAACCTGATCCCTTCCTGCAATCATAAACTGGAGGAGTGCCATCTGTGCTGTTGCATCCTGCATTGCGACCCTATCGGGTGCGAAGTTGACGTAGTCCGTCCCGCGGGTATAATTTTTTATATCGTCCGGATTGTAAAGGTGGGCATAAAGTATCTTTTCTGCAAGTGTCATAGGGCGTCCCAGAAACTTGCCGGCAAAGTCGATTCTGGAAGCCAGAGCTGAGTAAACATTTTTTATCAGGTCAATATCGAATAACATAGATATATAAAGTTTATTGTGAAATATTATATATAACAATCTTCCGAACGTAGTAGTTCCGGTATCAACAGCGTAAGTTTGGATGAGATTTTTTTGATGTTATTGGGGGTAGCCTACCGGATGGTTAAGCATCAAATGTTGTGAGTCTTTCAGTTTCAATGCTTTTTTTAGTTCATCCTTATCCATCGAGCCTCGCGGAACGGTCGCCAATCCGGTTCCCGCACAAAAAACCGAAATGTTTTGTGAGACGATGCCTGCATCCAAAGCAGCCCAAGTGTCGTCCGTATCTGTTACCAGCACCAGGCATACAGGGGCTTTAAGAGGCCTGACGTCACCTTTTGAGACCGGGTCGAGAGAATGGGATTTCGGATTGTATTGATAAGAGCCTTCTTCCGTACATACATATACTTCAACGTCCTGCTTATTCATTGCGGACGGCGCCGTGCGTTTTCCCGATTCAGGGCGGTTTATGCCATTTGCAGCCCATAAGAGATCAGAGAGATCCTGAAGTGTTAGTTTTTTGTCGGAGAAAGTTCTGGTGGATTGACGTTTGGAAAAGGCCTGCATTACCGATTCGCCCCGCTGCTTGTCGGGCGCATTTAATTTTATAGTCTCTAAGTTTTGAGCGTTTATGCTTATTATTGCACTGAATAACAAGATGAATAATACACTTTTTCTCATATTACCTTCATGTTTTAGTTAAATTTCTACCAACTATTTGTATGTTTTCCAGAGGTAATTTAAGGCAATATTTTTTCAACGACTGCAATATAAGAATAAAACCGATTAAATGTTCTTTTTGAAATAAGTATTTTCATAAGAAGGTTGAGTATAATGATGCAAATATAGCCGGGATGTAGCGATACGGCCCAAAGTGTTCCGGTAACATACGAATTATACAGCGGATAAACCGAAACTATATGACTTTGTTTTTGTTTTATATACGAAACAGCTTTTATTCTCCGGAATAGAATAAAAAAATAAAATCTCCGTTTAAATAGGAGATAATTTATTGTATATAATTTTTAAAAATCAAGTCTTATGAAAAAGCTATTGATGATGATGGTATGCAGTATGTTATTGACAACCGCATTCGCAGGAAATGATATCATTACGAAAGATATCAAGAAACTTCCAGCTATGGCACAACGATTTATCGGTAAGTATTTTCCGGGAGAGAAAATTTCCCAGATAAAAATCGATAAAGACCTTTTGAAGAAAGATGATTTTGATGTAGTACTGGAAAACGGTACGGAGATTGACTTCGATGCAAAAGGCGAATGGAAAGATATCGATTGCAAGCAGGGTGTTGTTCCTTCCGACTTAGTTCCGGCTAAAATTGCCGAGCACGTAAAGAAAGAATTTCCCGGAAAGAGTATTCGTTCTATCAGTAAAGATAGTAAGGATTATGAATTAAAGCTTTCGGATGGAATGGAATTGAAATATAATCTTAAAGGTGATTTTCTGGGTATTGATTGATTCATAAAAAATTAAGATCCGAGCCATGAATGTTAAGTTTCCGATAGCAGTTATTTCATTATTAATCGCAATTGTATTTGCCAGTTGCGATAAGGATGATATTAATAGTTATATCCCGAATGATGCTGTTGTTGCCTCTCTGTCGTCCAAATATCCTGCGGCAAGAAATATAGAGTGGGAAATGGAGGGCGGTTATGACGTAGCTGATTTTAAGGATAACGGCGTCGATATAGAGGCATGGTTTGCCAGTAACGGGGAATGGGTTATGTCGAAGAGCGATATTTCGTATGGTGCGTTGCCCGAAGCCGTGAAATCAAGTTTTCAATCGGGAATTTATGCCGATTGGCAGCGGGACGATATTTGTAAACTGGAGCGGCTCGGAATGGAGACTGTATATGTAATTGTTGTCGAAAGAGGCGAGCAGGAAGTTGATCTTTACTACTCTTCCGAAGGAGTTCTTGTGAAGGAGGATAAAGAGGGAGCGGGTACGGAGCATTATATGCCGGCACTCGTTCCCCAAAAAATTGGTTCTTTTATTGCCGGAAAGTATCCGAATGCATCTATTGTCGAATGTGATCTGGAGAAGGATTCTTATCAGGTGGACATTGTAGATGAGGGGGTATGCAAGGAGCTTTTGTTTACCCGGAATTTTACCTGGCTTTCGATTCAATGGGAGATTTCCCTGGTTAGTGTTCCGCAACCGGTAAAAGATGCTTTTAAAGCTTCTTCGTACAGTAGTTATGAAATTGATGAAATCGATTATAAGGAAGATGCTTCGGGTGATGCCGTTTATTTATTTGAACTCGAAAAAGGTGATACGGATATTCTTCTGACAATCGACGAAACCGGTAAAATTTCTATTTGAAATTAATCCGGCTTGATGAGGCCGGTTTGGCGGCACACGATACTATCAGAGTTTATTCCAATAGCCCATTATCAGGGTTTATTGTTTTTTTATGATAATTCCAATTTTTAAATCCGAAAAAGACAATCGTGTAATATAATGCAGTCCGGACCTTTTGTTTGTGTGTATAGCAGAAATGTAAGCATCCGGACTTTTTTATGCCTGATTGTGTTGTTTTTGTGAGTAGGAGTTATTTGTTAAAAGAACATTTTGAGTCCGTATATATTTTTAAAATTATCTAACCAGCTATAAATCTGGTGTTTTTGCATTATCTTTGTATTTGTCGAAAAATGAAAGAAAATAAAGGAAAGAGAGTGAGAATATTCCTGCTGTTGCTTGTCTGTGTCTTTTCGTTTGGTGAAACAGGAGCTGTAAAGATAGAGAAAGAGTTGCTTTATGATCAACATACGTTGGATGATCATTATATGTATGGTAAAGTGTCACGGCAGTTTCAGTGGGAAAAGATTTCAAATTTGCTGGATACTCTTGCCACTATCCAGAAAGAGAAGAAGGGCAAATGGGGTATTCTGGTAAATTACAGGAATGCGAACGGGAAAGCTCCTGCGGCAAAAGAGGTTAAGATAGACGAGTATAAGGGAATAAGCGATATGTATGGCGTGGAGAGAACCCAATCGGTACCATTGTATAACCCGAATGATTCGACTATACCGGAACGTTACGGAAGAGACGGTACTCTGGTTATCCTTTTGAGTGACAGTTCAGATTTTACCAGGGTGAAAGTAGCGACTTGCCCGGGTGAGTGGCTGGTGCCTGGTAGATATATCAAACCGATCGATTCGACTTCTTTTGAAAAGGCTATATTTGTGGACCGTACCAACCAGAATATTGCAACTCTGGAAAAATCGGGAAATGTGTGGTTTGTGAGAAGTATGAATCCTGCGACAACGGGAGTACACCGGCCTCCTCATATGCGACCTACGCCAACCGGGATTTTTGTGCTTCAGATGAAGAAGCCCAAAATGTTTTATACGAAAGACGGTTCGAGCCAGATTGCCGGTTTTGCTCCTTATGCAAGCCGATTCAGTAATGGCGGATATTTGCATGGGGTTCCCGTAAATGATCCGACCGGCAAGAGGCTGATCGAGTTCAGCCAGACGCTTGGATCTACTCCTCGTTCACATATGTGTGTGCGAAATGCGACATCACATGCTTTGTTTATTTATAACTGGGCTCCTGCTGAGGGTGCCCTCGTATTTGTTTTCGATTAATACACCATAGGATTGTTGATATGCAGAACAGAATTTTTCTTGTTTTTTTTCTTTTTGTCCTGAGTTATTTTTCCCTTGGCAGCCGTGCTGTATCTTTGTCACCCTCACCAACGGTTGACAGTGATTTGCTTTATGAAGAGATGAACCTGGATAGTATAATCGATAGGGTTGCTTTTGACCAGGCGATTACGGGGTATAATAAAATAGGATCGAAGAAACGGGATATTATTACATTGATCGACTTTAGTAAACCTTCTACCTGTAAGCGTTTTTTTGTATTGAATCTGAGTCAGAAAAAAATTTTGTATTCTTCATATGTGTCTCATGGCCGGAACAGCGGTGGTAATTTTGCTACTTCTTTTTCAAATCAGGCCGGTTCGTATAAAAGTTCTCTGGGATTTTATCTTACGGAGAATACGTATCAGGGTAAAAACGGCTATTCCCTTGTGCTGAACGGATTGGAAAAGGGCATCAACGATAAAGCAAAAGAACGGGCGATCGTTATACACGGAGCGGCTTATGCCAATCCGTCTTTTATTACTTCATGTGGCAGGCTCGGACGGAGCCTCGGGTGCCCGGCACTCCCTCTCTCCGTAAGCCGTGAGATAATCGATCTTATCAAAGAGGGCTCATTGCTCTATATCTATGCCGATAATAAGGATTATCTGGCCAATAGTTCGATATTGAAGCCGGATTTAATGGCAAAACTATGATCGAGGTTATTTTATCTGCTTTTGTAGATATACAGGTATGTATTTAAGATTTTTTTGTTAGATAATGCTTAATCTTATTCTGTATAAGGCATATATTAAAAGCTTCGTTTGGCCTTGTATTTCTTAAAACGGGAATATTGTCCCGGAATCCAATATTCTCTGTCTTTTATTTTCCCGTCTGTTTTCAATTTCCTTTTATGTTTCGTATTTTTACCTGACAAAAAGTTTTTCCCGTTTGTTTCAAACGGAATAAATCCGATATATAATTTTGTTCATGAACGATATAAAAAGTGAGAAACATCCTTTGGAACCGTTCCTGCCGGAGAATGCAAAAGTGTTGATGCTGGGCAGTTTTCCTCCGAAAAGGGAACGGTGGTCAATGGACTTTTTTTATCCGAACCTGCAAAACGATATGTGGCGTATTTTCGGGTTGATTTTTTTCGGAAACAAAGATCATTTTCTTACAGATAATAAAAAGGCTTTTTGTGCGGAACGTATCCGTATGTTTCTTGCGGAGAAAGGAGTTGCGTTGGGTGATACGGCAAAAGAGGTGATACGGCATAAAGATAATGCTTCCGATAAGTTCCTGGAAGTCGTCGAATCTGTGGACCTGGAGCATATGCTGCGCCAGTTGCCGGATTGCAGGGCTGTTATTACTACAGGTCAAAAAGCTACGGACACGTTGTTGTCGGTTGTCGGTGCGGAGCAACCGAAGGTAGGCTCTTTTTCAGAATTTTGTTTTGGGGAAAAGGTTATGAAACTTTATCGTATGCCGTCCTCCTCGCGGGCTTATCCAAAGCCTTTGGAAGAGAAGGCTTCGGTTTATAAGGCAATGTTTGCGGATATTGGAATATTATAAAATAAACGGTATGGGACATCTTCATAATCACCATCATCATGAGCATGGCAATGCTTCTAAAAATATCGGAGTCGCTTTTTTTCTGAATCTGGGATTTTCTATTATCGAATTGGTTGGAGGTTTGTTGACGAACAGCGTCGCTATTTTGTCGGATGCCTTACATGATTTCGGTGATAGTATTTCCCTTGCAATAGCTTATCGCCTGGAGAAAATATCCCAACGAGGTAGAGACGAACATTATACATATGGTTACAAGCGTTTTTCATTATTAGGGGCTTTGTTTATTTCTGTGGTTTTGCTGGTTGGTTCCGTGTTTATTCTGAAGGAGTGTGCAGAACGTATCCTTTCGCCTCAGGAGGTACATGCCGAAGGGATGTTGATTCTTGCTGTTTTCGGTATTCTGGTAAACGGAGCGGCTATATGGCGGCTCAACGGAGGAAAATCACTCAGTCAACGGGCTGTGCGCCTTCATCTGCTCGAAGATGTCTTAGGGTGGATTGCTGTGCTGATTGTGAGTGCGGTGATGTTGTTCGTTTCGCTACCAATTCTCGACCCGTTGCTTTCAATCGGAATAACGTTGTGGGTGTTGTATAATGTATATCGTAACCTTTCCGAGACTTTCCGTATTTTGTTGCAGGAGGCGCCGCAGGATGTGGATGTGCAAAAATTGCAGATAGAGGTTGAAGCGTTGCCGGGTGTGAAGTCTATTCATGACGTGCATGTATGGAGTCTCGACGGGATGAATCATGTCATTACGCTTCATGTCGTAACGGAATGTTGTTTTCCTGAGCAGAAGCAGCATGACCTGAAAATGGAGATCCGCCGTATTTGTAATGAAAACGGAATCGGCCACGCTACAATAGAGATTGAGGCGGAAAATGAAGGCTGTTCTTTTTATGAATGTGATATTTAGAGAATTATGTGTATCCTGATGGGATAGACTCTGTAATAAATCTAAAGAAATAGAAGGTGAATTTATCTTTTTCTCAAAAAAAGACGCTTGTTTTCTTGCAGAATAAAAAAAAGTTGTAATTTTGCACTGTTCAGAAGAACGAGAAATATGAATACATTTTTTCAAAATACAAATTGGTGGTGGCGCTTACAACTCTTAGAGTCGTGAGAAAGCTTGCCTATGTGTATTTTAGAAAATAAAAGATATAAATCCGAAAGGCCTGTCGTACTCACGACAGGCTTTTTTTATTAACAGAAAATCAAAAATTAAAATAGAGAAAATGATGAATAAGTACAATGTAACAAGCGATGGATTTTACGGAGAGTTCGGCGGAGCATATGTTCCAGAGATACTTCACGGTTGTGTGGAAAACTTAAAGAATAATTATCTTAAAATTCTAAACGACGATTCTTTCAAGCGTGAGTTTGAACAGTTGCTGAGGGATTATGTAGGGCGTCCGAGTCCGCTTTATCCGGCCAAACGGCTTTCGGAAAAATATGGTTGCAAGATTTATTTGAAACGTGAGGATCTGAATCATACGGGGGCCCATAAGATCAATAATACGATCGGGCAGATACTGATAGCTAAAAGGATGGGGAAAAGCCGTATTATTGCGGAGACGGGAGCTGGGCAACATGGTGTTGCGGCGGCTACCGTATGTGCATTGATGGGGATGGAGTGTGTCGTGTATATGGGAAAGACGGATGTCGAACGGCAGTTTGTCAATGTTCAGAAGATGGAGATGCTCGGGGCAACAGTGCATCCGGTGACATCGGGAAATATGACATTGAAGGATGCTACGAACGAAGCGATAAGAGACTGGTGCTGTAATCCTGCCGATACTTTTTATATTATCGGGTCGGTGGTGGGGCCACATCCTTATCCCGATATGGTAGCCCGGCTGCAGTCGGTTATCAGCGAAGAGATAAAGAAGCAATTACTTGAAAAAGAGGGACGCGACTATCCTGATTATCTGATTGCCTGTGTAGGGGGAGGCAGTAATGCTGCCGGAACCATATATCATTTTCTGGAAAACGAACGTGTCAAAATTCTCCTGGCCGAAGCTGCAGGAAAAGGAGTCGATAGCGGTATGTCGGCTGCTACATTGCAATTGGGTAAGGTGGGGATTATTCACGGCAGCCGGACTCTGGTGATGCAGAGTGCCGACGGACAGATAGAGGAGCCTTATTCTATCTCGGCAGGCCTCGATTATCCGGGTATCGGTCCGTTACATGCTTATCTTGCTGCTATAAAACGGACGGAGGTAGTTCCTGTTACCGATGATCAAGCTCTCGAGGCTGCTTACGAGCTGACGCGTATGGAAGGTATTATACCGGCATTGGAATCGTCTCATGCCTTAGGTTTGCTGGGACTCCGTAAGTTTAAACCCGAGGATGTTGTGGTATTGACTGTTTCGGGAAGAGGCGATAAAGATATGGAGACCTATATTTCTTATGCAAACAATTTGAAAAAATAGAATCTTATGGCTTATACAATTCATACACGGCAAAAAAAGTTACTGGCCGATTTGCAGACCCCGGTGGGTATTTATTTAAAAGTGAGGGATGTTTATCCGGAATCGGCTCTTCTGGAGAGTTCGGATTTTCACGGTGGAGAAAATAGTTTTTCTTTTATAGGTGTAGATCCGGTCGCTTCTTTTAAAGTCGATAAGGGTGTTGTTTACGAGCGTTATCCTGACGGCAAAGAAAAGAAGTATCTTCTTGACGAAGATCTGCATTTAGCTTCCTGTTTCAACGATTTTCTCCGGCTGTTTGTCGTTTCGGACGGAGAAAGTGATTCTCCGGTAAACGGTTTTTTCGGTTATACCGCGTATAATGCAGTCCGTTATTTCGAACCGGTGCAGAGCATTAAGAATCCCACCAAGTCATCGGAGATTCCTGAAATGTATTATATTTTTTACCGCTATATCATTGTAGTGAATCATTTTAAGAATGAATTGACTATAGTCGAAAATTTATTTGAAGGAGATAGCAGCCGGATCGAGGAAATTCAGTCGTTGCTGGAGAATCGTGATTTCGCATCGTATGATTTTAAGCTTTGCGGGAAAGAGCGCACTCCGGTAACGGACGATATGCACCGGGAAATGGTTGCAAAGGGTATAAAGCATTGTATGCGTGGCGATGTTTTCCAGATTGTTTTGTCCCGTTGCTTTATGCAGGACTTTGCGGGTGATGATTTTAAGGTTTACCGGGCTTTGCGTTCGATAAATCCATCTCCTTACCTGTTTTATTTCGATTTCGGTTCTTTCCGTATTTTCGGTTCTTCTCCCGAAACGCATTGCCGTATAGAGGGAGGGCGCGGTTATATCGATCCTATTGCCGGTACTGTCCGCCGTACGGGAGACGATGCAAAGGATAAGGAGCTTGCCGATCAGCTGGTTAAAGATCCGAAAGAGAATGCCGAGCATGTTATGCTGGTCGATCTTGCACGTAATGACCTGAGCCGTAATGCTACGGATGTGAAACTCGATTTTTATAAGGAGGTACAGTATTATTCGCATGTGATTCATCTTGTATCGCGGGTAAGCGGTGCATTGGCCGCCGGCACTAATCCTATCAAAGTCTTTGCCGACACTTTTCCTGCAGGGACTCTTTCGGGAGCGCCTAAAGTGCGTGCTATGCAGTTGATAAGCGAGATCGAACACTATGACCGTGGGGCATACGGCGGATGTATCGGTTATATAGGATTGAACGGTGACCTGAATCAGGCTATTGCCATCCGTACTTTTGTCAGCAAGGGGAATACTTTATATTACCAGGCGGGCGGCGGTATCGTATCTAAATCGAATGTCGAGATGGAACTGCAGGAGGTAAACAATAAACTGGGAGCTTTGAAGAAGGCTATAGATATGGCCGGTACGCTTAAAAATTAAATTGTCATGGAAAAGAAATTATTGATTGTCGATAATTACGACTCGTTTACATACAACCTTTATCATTTGATAAAGCAGTTAGGTTATTCGAATATCGATGTGTACCGGAATGATAAGATTTCACTGGAAGAGGTGGATAAGTATGATAAGATCGTTCTTTCTCCGGGACCGGGCATTCCGTCGGAGGCAGGATTGTTGCTTCCTATTATCCGCCGCTATGCTTCTACTAAAAGCATGCTCGGCGTTTGCCTGGGACATCAGGCGATCGGGGAAGCGTTCGGTGCTACTTTAGTCAATCTGGAGGAGGTTTATCATGGCGTCAGTACTCCTATGAAGATTGTTACCCCGGATATCCTTTTTAATGGCTTGCCTGCTTCGCTTGAAGTGGGACGTTATCATTCATGGGTCGTGAGCCCGATCCAGTTTCCTTCCGAGCTGCGTATTACCGCTGTCGATGAAGAGGGGGCTATTATGGCATTGAAACATACTGTTTACCGTGTGCATGGTATTCAATTTCATCCCGAATCGGTACTTACTCCCCGGGGATCAGAGATTGTCCGGAACTGGTTGAAGGAGGATTAACCGTGTAATATCAGGAGAATGGATAAATCTGAAAGAGAACTATAGTTGTTTGATTTTAAGTAACGGAATATTATGAAACAGGAATTATACAGGTTGTTCGAACATAAATATCTCAGCCGGGAAGAGTCTAAAAGAATCTTGCTGAATATGGCTAAGGGGTGTTATAACGATAGTCAGATTGCCGCTTTTATTACGGTTTATCTGATGCGGAGTATTTCAGTCGATGAGTTGGCCGGGTTCAGAGAGGCTTTGCTCGAGATGCGCCTCCCGATCGATTTGTCGGATTATAATCCAATCGATATTGTGGGTACGGGCGGCGACAATAAAAATACTTTTAATATCTCGACGGCAGCTTCTTTTGTCGTTGCCGGTGCCGGATATAAAGTGGTAAAACATGGAAATTACGGTGCAACTTCGGTCAGCGGGGCTTCCAATGTGATGGAGGAACACGGAGTTAAATTTACCAATGAGGAAGGGGCGCTCCGGAAATCGCTGGAGAAATGTAATATTGCCTATTTGCATGCGCCGTTGTTTAATCCTGCCCTGAAGAATGTCGCTCCGGTACGGAAGGATTTAGGTGTACGTACATTTTTCAATATGCTGGGGCCTTTAGTAAATCCGATTGTTCCCCGGCGTCAATTATTGGGGGTTTATAATCTGAAACTGGCGCGTCTTTATTATTATATGTACCAGCAGACGGATTCTGATTTTTCGGTAGTACATAGTCTGGACGGATACGATGAAATTTCCCTTACGCATGAGTTTAAAGTGATCAACCGGCGGGGGGAGATTCTTTATTCGCCGGAAGAGCTCGGTTTTTCGCGTTGTCAGGAGACTGATCTGGACGGCGGAACGACCGTTAAGGAAGCCGCGGATATTTTTGACAGGGTCATGCAAAACCGGGCTACGGAAGCACAGAAAAACTGCGTCGTCGTGAATGCTGCATTTGCAATCCAAACAATCGAACCATCTTTATCTATCGGGGAATGTATTGCCATTGCACGTGATTCCATCGAGAGCAGGAGGGCTGAGAATACGTTAAAACATTTTGTTGAATTAAATTCTTAAATCCGTAATCGTATGTCAATTCTTGAAAAAATAGTTCTTCAGAAAAGATTGGAAGTCGATCGCCAGAAAGAGGCTGTGGGTTTGAAGGAGCTGCTTGCATTGGAACAAATGAAGAGAACAACCGTATCGTTCAGGCAGGCATTGTCAAATTCTCATTCCGGAATTATTGCCGAGTTCAAACGGAAATCGCCTTCAAAAGGATGGATTTATCCCGGTGCATCTCCGGAGGATGTGGTTACCGCTTACGAACAATCGGGAGCGACGGCTGTTTCGGTTCTTACCGATCCGGAGTTTTTCGGTGGAATGCTGAGTGATCTGAGCAAAGTGCGGCCTTTGGTTTCTCTTCCGTTGCTGCGTAAAGATTTTATTATAGATTCTTACCAGATTTACCAATCGAAGGTTATGGGTGCCGATTTTGTCTTATTGATAGCGGCGGCACTGAGTCCTGCTACTGTGAAAGCATTTGCTGCATTAGCGAAAGAGTTAGGGTTGGAAGTCCTTTTGGAAATCCATACCGAGCAGGAACTCGAATGCATCTGTGACGATGTGGATGTGGTGGGTATTAATAACCGGAATCTGAAAACGTTTGTGACCGATGTGCAAACATCGTTCGACTTGGGTTCACGGATTCCACGGAGATTTATGAAAATATCGGAAAGCGGTCTTTCCGATCCGATTGTGGTGAAAGAGTTGAGAAGTGCCGGTTTTAGCGGTTTTCTGATGGGTGAGAATTTTATGAAGGAAAAGGAACCCGGTGCTGCACTGAATAATTTTATCCGGCAATTATAGCTATGAAAGTAAAGGTGTGCGGGCTTAGGGAACCGGAAAATATTGCAGCTTTGGCTCAATTGCCTCTGGATTGGATGGGTTTTATTTTTTATGAAGCATCTCCCCGCTATGCCGGCGGATTGCTTCCTGCTGCTCTGCGTGTGGTTCCGTCCCGGATAAAGCGGGTGGGTGTTTTTGTGGACAGTCCTTTCGGTGAAATCCTGCAGATTTCCGGGGCTTACGGATTGGATACAGTTCAACTGCACGGAAAAGAGACGCCCGGAATGTGCCGACAATTACAATCCGAAGGTTTGGAGGTTATCAAAGCCTTTTCTATTGCAAGTAGAGAAGATACGGGGATTGTAGAGTTGTATGGGAAGTGTTGTGATTATTATCTTTTCGATACCAAGACACTCTTGTTCGGAGGTTCGGGGAAATCTTTCGACTGGAGTGTTTTAGAAACTTATAACGGAGATATCCCTTTTTTACTAAGCGGGGGAATCGGCGAAGAGGATGCGGAGAAAGTGGCGTCATTCATGCACAGTATGATGGCAGGGATAGATTTGAACAGCCGCTTTGAACTTATGCCGGGTATAAAAGATGTAGAAAAAATAAAAAGGTTTGTCAGTAATAAAGCGATTCAAAAAAATGATAAAGATGAATAGAATTAATCAGTTGTTTCAGCAAAAAAAGAGAAATATACTTTCGGTCTATTTTACAGCAGGTTATCCTCATTTAAACGATACGCTGCCGGTATTGCGGGCTTTGCAGGAGCGGGGTATCGATATGGTTGAAATAGGAATCCCGTTTTCCGATCCGATGGCGGATGGGCCTGTTATTCAGGCAAGCAGTACGGTTGCCTTAAGAAACGGAATGACACTTAAAGTGCTGTTCGATCAATTAAAGGATGTGCGTAAATCGGTTTCTATTCCTCTTATCCTGATGGGGTATCTGAATCCGGTTATGCAATTCGGATTCGAATCTTTTTGCCGGGCATGTGCGGAGACTGGAATCGACGGCGTTATTCTGCCGGATCTTCCTTTCAAAGATTATATGGAAAATTATAAAGCGACAGCAGACCGCTATAATATCCGGATCATTATGTTGATTACGCCCGAAACCTCAGAAGAACGGGTACGGTTGATCGATGAACATACGGATGGTTTTATTTATATGGTTTCTTCGGCTTCCACGACTGGAGCTCAGCAGTCGTTCGGCGAGAATAAGCAGGCTTATTTCAGACGTATCAATGCGATGGATCTTCGAAATCCACGTATGATCGGTTTCGGTATTTCCAACAGGGCTACGCTTGAAGCTGCCCAGGAAAATGCGGCCGGTGCCATAATCGGAAGTAAGTTCGTCACTTTGTTAGGCGAGATATCGCCGGCAGAAAAAGCTGTGGAAGCATTGATGGAGGCATTGAGGAAGTAAATAATAGACAGAGAAAGGATTGCTGTATTGTGAAGGCAATCCTTTTTATATGAAGAAAAATCTTGTATATTTTGTTTCTTATTGAACCGGATGTTATTATGTTATGAAGATTGAGAAGATACGAAAAGCTTTATTACTATAATTTTGTTCCGATGATTCAATGAAATGAGGCTTTTAATAATATAGTTTCTGCTTGAGTTATATCTTCTTTTTTTTATTCGGATTGGGAGGAAACCATCCTTTTTTTACACGTTCTTCCTGTTCGAAAATTTCTTTGATCGTCCAGAAGGATGAGAATGCGAATACACCGCAAATGGCCGATATCAGGACATTCTCGGTGATGATGGAAGCTGCAACACCTATGATTCCCAGTAATAAAAAAATCCACCAGCATTTTGTCCCCCAATAATATTCGGCTTTTACAACGATGGGATGAAAGAGCCCGATAATCAGAAATGTTGCAATGCCGATTGTCAGTCCCAGAAGGTGATAGTTTTCGAGAAATTCCATATGTGTGAAAGTAGCTTACTTGCCTTGTCGCAAACGAATTTGTCCGAGGGTTAAAGGTTTTGTTGTTTATACAAATATAATGATTTATTCTGTATTAAGGATTAAAAGCGTTTTGTATATGAATGGCAATAGGGTAGTGTACCTTTGCGCTCATAATAGTTCTGGTGGTATTTTTCAGCCGGCCAGAAAGTGCCGGCAGGCGTTACTTTAGTAACTACTTTATATCCTTTCTCTTTCAATGTTTTAATGAGCTTTTCTGCAATCTCTTTCTGTTGAGGGGTAGTGTAGAAAATCTCCGAACGGTACTGGTCTCCGATATCGGGGCCTTGCCTGTTCAATTGAGTAGGATCGTGAATCTCAAAAAAGAGTTTCGCCAGTTTTTCGTAATTCGTTTTAAGCGGGTCGAAGATGACTTTTACAGCCTCAGCATGTCCTGTTTTATGAGAGCAGACCTCTTCGTATGTCGGGTTCTTTGTTTTCCCTCCGATGTATCCTGATTCGACGCTTAGTACGCCCGGTTGTTTTTTTAATTGATATTCTACACCCCAGAAACAACCTCCTGCAAAAATAGCCGTTTCCGTTTTTTCATTTTGAATCTGGACGCTGTTGTCGGGAATGAACTTCATGGAGATAGAGTTTACGCAGTGACGTGTATTTTTAGGGGTGAAGCCTTCACCTTTAAATATGTGTCCGAGATGTCCCCCGCATTTGGCACAAACGATTTCGGTACGTCTCCCGTCGGCATCGGGAAGTTGTTTTACGGCTCCGTCGATTGCGTTGTCAAAGCTGGGCCATCCACAGAAGGAGTCGAATTTGTCGGAAGAGTTGTAAAGGGGAGCCCCGCATTGTTTACATACATAAGTTCCTTTCTGGTGAAAATTATAATATTCGCCTGTAAAAGGACGTTCGGTCCCTTTGTCTATGATTACATGCTTTTCTTCCGGCGTTAATTCGTTTTTCATAATCTGGCCCGTTAAAGATGCTGTCGAAAGCAGCATTAGATAAAAAATAAAAAACCTGTTCATACAGAATCCTTTCTCAAATTTAACAAAGTAGTTATCTGCTTGGTTCATAATTCGATTTAATTTATCAAATGTAGATTGTTTTCTGATGAAAAGAAAGAAATTCGTGTTATAATTTTGAAAAAATATTTCATTTTTGGGATATATGTATTCTTGGAGTTATTTTATATAATTATTTGAATATCAAACATATTATCTTCTTGTTGATTTATATCAACTTATACTTTATGTCACATGTTTGGGCTAAAATATGGAAATAACTTATAGGAAAGGCTATTTTATCGATTATTACTACCGGATTTTATTTTTCCCACCGGTAACTTACGAATGCGAATTTTTTACTGCAGGGAGACCATGAGTTCACATTCAGAGAACCCTGACCTCCGAAGAGAGTGGTCAGGATTTTGGTTTCTCCTCCTTTTGCAGACATGATGCGCAGCTCGACATTTTTGTCGGCAGGATGGTCGCCGGGGGCAACGTCATTTTTTTTGTAGGCAATGAAAACGATTGATTCCCCGTCGGGAGAGACATGTGGAAACCAGGAGTTCCGGCTATTATCGAATGTCATTTGTGTCTGTTCCGTACCGTCGTTTTTCATTCTCCATATTTGCATGAGTCCGGAACGAACGGAATTGAACCATATGTAATTGCCACAGGGGGCGTATTCTGGGCCGTCGTCCAATCCTTCAGTTTCGGTCAGACGTATCTCTTCTCCTCCTGTTGCCGGTATTACATAAATATCGTAGTTGCCATTGCGTTCGGCACAATATGCAAGCCATTTTTTATCGGGAGACCATCCGTGCAGGTAACTGGGACCTAACGGAGTGATAAGACGAGGAGTTCCGCCTTCCATAGGCAATGTATATATACGGGAACGTCCGTCTTCTTTTGTTCCGTGGCTGATTGCAATATTTCGTCCGTCGCAGGAGAGAACGTGATCGTTGTTGCAGTTCGTTGCAAATCCGGTATTTATTTCTTCCTGTTGCGAGGGGTTGTCTATTGCTATTTTGTACAGTTTTCCAGCACAATTGTATATGAGGTATTTTCCGTCGACTGTCCAGTTCGGCGCCTCTATGCGATAAGGAAATTCTTTGACAACGGAGCGTTCTCCGGTCGCGACATCGAATATTTCCAGTATACTGGTTATTTTTTTATCGGATTGTGCAGACATATAGGTAAAGGTCGGAAGTATAAATAACATGAAAACGATATGCAACTTTTTCATAGCCGGGATGTTTGGTATTAGCCGATTACAAATATAGCAATCGTTTTCAGATCTTGCGCAAATATATTTTATTTTGCCGGGAGCCGGTAATCCAGAAATATAATTTTCCCGATTTTATAAATGTTGACGATTTTTTCCTGATTTCAGGGAATAGGTATTTTCTTTGCAATATTATACGGTTGGATCCGTATCTATTACAACAGTTTATTTTATGAGATTCTTATTCTTTTTTTCGGCGCTCTTTACGGTTTGTACGCTCGGAGCACAAAATGCTGCATCGGCAGACTGGATTATGGAGGGATATTCAACGGCCCAGGGGGTGAAGTGGCTTTCTTATCATCAGGATGGCAATAAAGCGACGATTCAGATTCTGGATGCGGATTTAAATCAGCGAAGCTCTTTTAATGTCGATCTTCCCGATGGCTTGTCTCTCCGGTATTGCTATTTTTTATACGATACTTATCTCAATAGCGACCGTCTGTTTGAGCTCGGAGTGTCACTGATTTCCGAAACGGGAAAAAATAAAGTGATTTTGTATAATGAGGCGGGTTTAGTATTGGATGAGCTGGAGGATGCTTTGTCTGTGAACCTGTGGCCTGTGACAGGTCTTGTGAATTCTCCAGAGTTACAAAAGAAAGATATTAAATTGCAGGTAACGGAGTTTTCCAAAGGTCTTCCTATCCATAAATTTTATGCTCTTCCATTATCGACGGTTTCCCCATCTATTTCAGTAAAGAACGGGGAGATCGAAACATTACACCGGGACGAATCGGGTAAGGTTACGTTGTTGCTGCCTTTGCAGATGCCTATGGGTGAATGTACTTTGTCTATTCTGGATCAGAACGGAAAAGTGCTGGATAGCTATCCGGTGAAAAGAGGGAAACGCTCTTTTCAGGTCGATGCAACTGCTTTCGGCCCTGATATTTATTATTATGATGTGGCCGGAATAAGGACCGGTTTTGTTGTACAATAGTAATTTTAAAACAGGAGTATTAAAGGTGTCTTTTTCGTGGAATCCGTGGCATGGCTGCCAGAAGTTAAGTGAAGGTTGCCGGTATTGCTATGTGTACCGTATCGATGAAAAATACGGGAAGGACAGTTCTGTCGTAAACAGATCGGCGAGTTTTAATTTGCCGGTGAAAAGGAAGAGGGACGGCAGCTATAAGATTCCTTCGGGAGAGATGGTTTATACTTGTTTTACGTCCGATTTTTTTGTGGACGGAGCCGATGAATGGCGCATCGAGGCGTGGAAAATGATACGGGAACGTAATGATTTAGAGTTCTTTTTCATAACGAAACGGATCGACCGGTTTTATATAGGATTACCCGATGACTGGGGAAGCGGTTACGATCATGTAACGATCGGTTGTACGGTGGAAAATCAGGACAGGGCCGATTACCGCCTGCCGATTTTCCGGAATATACCGTTACGACACAAGGTGATTATTTGTGCACCTCTTCTGGAGGCTCTACATCTTGAAAATTATTTAGACGATACTTTCGACGAGGTTGCCGTAGGGGGTGAATCGGGCAAGGAGGCACGGGTCTGCAATTACGAATGGGTGCTAGACATCCGGCGGCAATGTATGGAGCGGAATATTCCGTTCTGGTTTCATCAGACCGGAGCAAAGCTGTTTAAGGATGGACGGTTGTACCGGATAAAAAGGCAATTCCAGCATAGTCAGGCACGTAAGGCGAATATCAATTATATGATAAAGCGGCCTATTTGATTTGTAATGGAATGTTATGTATCGGAAGCAGACCGAGCTGTTTCAGTAATTAAAGAATTTATTTAACCAGTTATATGGAAATTGAAAATCGGATAGACTTTGTGACTCCTCCGGAACATATCCGTTTTATGGCAAAGCGATTGTTTAATAGTGCCGGCAGGATTATCGACGGTTCTATTGCTTATATAGAGCCGGGCGGCGGTGGTCCGGTTGCATTGCATACGCATATCCACAATCATTTGTTTATTGTGATTTCCGGACGGGCTAAAATTATAATGGGAGATACGGTAAAGATTTTGAATCCGGATGAAGCGTTTCTGGTAAAAGGAGGAGTACCTCACTCGGTGTGGAACGATGCCGATTGCACAACCATTATGGTCGGTATTTCCGTAACGGATGAAGAGTGAAAAGAAAAAATGAAGGTCCTGTTTTTTAGGAAATGGTTGTATTTGGAAGGAGTTTCGTGTTTTCAGGTATATAAAAGGGGCGATAAAATTTATCGCCCCTTTTATATGTTTTTTATTTCTTAGCAATCGGGAACATGCTGATCCTGAATTTCGTACAGCCATAAGGAACAAGGGTGATCTCTGTTTCTTCTGCACCTTCTACCTCTTCTTTCGGCAATGGCAGCAATTCTGTCGGTTTCCAGTCGAATTTTTTTGCTTTTACCTTCAGTTTTACCGGTGCTTCTTCTATCTGCCAGCTCCATCGTTCCGGCATTTGACTGCGTTCTATATCGACTGTTGTTGCATCTTCTGTTATCATGGCGTAGTTCCATTGTTGATTTTCTGCCTGACGGTTCGGGTCGATATCTTTTACCGGTAGCGCGAATAACAGAGGTCCGTATAAAATACTCCGGTAAGGGCTGTTTACATCTGTTATTTTAGCAAGTGCTCTTCCGGCACTGCTGCCTTCCTGGAAATATTTTGTCTGTGGATAAGGGGTTTCTTGTGCTGTCAGTACTTCTATATGCATCGGGAATTTCAATTCTATTTTGTCGTTTTGTTTCCATTTCCGGTCAATTTTTACGAAACCTGATGATGGATCAATGTTAATGGATTCATCGTTTACTCTGATTTCTGGTTTGCTGCACCATGACGGAATACGCAGGTAAAGAGGGAAGGATATACTTTCAGCCGGTTTAACGGTCATTTCAATCGTCTCACTGAAAGGATAATTCGTATTGCTGATAATTTCAACTGGCGTGTTTTGTCCTACGACTGCATTTACAACCGAAGGGCCATAGAGCGTAGCGGCCAAACCTTTGTCGAGGGTTCCCATCCACATGTGCATGACGTAGTTCGGAATGACACGGTTCAGGTTTCCCACGCAACAAAGCACTTTATGTCCTGTAGGCCGGAACACGTAGCTGGATTCGCCTCTGTCTGCAGGGTGTCCGGGCATATCGTGGGGCATTAATCCTTCTATCCTGTCGGGGCTCTGAAAATAGCACATGGTTTTGAAGTCGCGCGATACCGGTGTGGCGGCAGCATTGAAAAAGACCTTTTCGATCCGGTCTCCCAATTCTCCGTTTCCCGTTATTTCGTACAATTGCTGATAAGACCATGCGGAGGTTGCCACATTACAGGTCTCGGAGTTTCTCGTGGACCCTTTTCCTGCATTGTGTTCTTCGGAAGAGGCGACACCATAGGGTTGCATATGTTTTTTATCGAGCCAGTTGAAGCAGCTTTGGGTGGCTTTCAAGAAAGCGGGGTCGTTGTTCCATGGGTAGATCATTGCCGGAACACGCAGGTTTTCATAAAATATTACGCCGTGTCCGTTTTCAATATCTTCATTATTCCATTTGCCTACCGTTTCTTTCGTGAGCGGAGCATCTGCCATTTTTAATACGGCATCGAGTATCCGTTTATCTCCGCTCAGTTCGTATGTGTCGAGCATTGCATCAACATTATTGGACCCCGAAACATCGTTGGTATGGAATGTGAGTGGTACGAGCTCGAAGTTTCCGTAAACTTTTACCAATGCGTCCAGAATACGTGGGTTTCCGGTTGCTTCGTAATAAGCCACCAATGCCCGTCCCATATGGGAGTGTGCCCAGTTATCGAAATTTGTTTTGCTGAAATCTACATCTTGCCAGTAAATGAAAGAGTCTCCTCCGTTCAGAACACCGTCAACAACCATGTCGAGTCGTTCCGATATTTTGTTTATCAGGGCTGTGTCGTTCATAATGTAGGCGAGCCTTATCGCTCCGTCCATCCAGTAGGATGCCTGTTCGAGCGGCCAACCCATGCCTGTTTTCGGATCTACGCCTTCCGCATCAAATCCGACGCCTTTCCATGCCATGTTGAATGCAATGCTCCATTCGTCCAAATGGCCTGTTATACCGTTTGTTGCATCTACCGCCCAATCTTTGATCCATCCTTCGGGCTTTACCGCACCCGGAGAGAGAGGAATAAAGGTCGGTTTCACTTTCAGTGCAGGATCATTCGTAATAAGATCTCTGCGGTTTATGAAAAGAAGATCGGTCTTTTTCAGCTGGTTTTCCTGTTTGCAGGAGAACAATGCGGAGACCAGAATAGTCAACAGCAGAATTTTGTTTTTCATGAATTACAGATTTTATAGGTGCGAGTTGTTCTTAAGGTATAAGATAATTCATAATCAGGGTGGTGACAAGTTCATGCCCTTTCCGGTTCGGGTGGTTTACCTGGCTCATATATTCGTCCAGCGGTTCACCGTTTTTTACGTGTTTTCGGAATTCTTCGTAACTGTCGACTAATCCGACTTTATATTTTTTTGCCAGTTCGCGGATTTGTTCCGAATGCTTTGCCAGAATATTTTCGGGGTCGAGTATATCTTCACTTTTGTCGGGGGTGGGGGTGAGCAGAATAACAGGAATATTTTTCCGAAGAGCCTTTTTTATCATGGATTCCCATGCTTTACGGGCTTTGTCAAGTCCTATTCCCCGATCGTTCAGGGCATAATCGATGAATATTACGTCCGGGTTGAGCGATAATACATCTTTTTTAAATCGTTTGGCTCCCTGCTCAGAGTTTTCTCCTCCTATGGCCGTGACAATGCAATTTGTGACCGTATAGGGATACAGTTCTTTTATTTTTACAAGGGTGAGATGGGGATAGGCTTCCAGTGTATTTACTACGGGGGTGACAAAATATCCGCTCGGGACACTGTGTCCGTGGAAAATAATATTGAGCGTTTTGTTTTGCGGCCACTGGATTTGCATTTCCTTTTTTAATGTGGAGAGATAAGTTTCCGGATTTGCTACCTGTGCGAGTAAGCTTCCAGATATTAATAATATGATACTTAGGGATATAAAAGCGTATTTTTTCATGGTTAAATGTTTACAGATTATAAAGGTAGAATAAATTTTTCAGACTATAAATGCGGTGCCCGGTATTTGTTTTCGTGGAAGTGAGTACTGCTTTATCGTGTATAGAATTAAAATGTCTATAGTCATAAATCCCCTTGCGTCCGGCTTTTACCGTAAACAAGGGGATTTTCACCGAGAATTTATTTATATAAATTTTCTGTTAGAGTCTTTTGTGCGTTTCTGTTTTTAGAGTTCGAATTTATACAGGCGCGCTAATGTTATGTAGTAGTCTCTTTCTACTTGTAGCTGCGTTTGTTTGCTTTGGTATCTCGGGGTTAACTCGACAAAGTAATCGGTGAGGGAGATTTGTCCGCTTTCCAACGCTTTGTTGAGAAGATCGAGGTTTCCGAAACGCTGCATAATTTCGGAAAGGCTTTGCAGAGAGGAGTTCAATGTTTGCGATTGGTTGTATAGCTGCTGTATCTCGGTTTGCAGATTGAGTGTTGCGCTTTCTACCTGTGTTTCTGCAAATTTGGCCTGGGCTTTTGCTTTTTTTATGGTGTTTTTGTTTTCAAACATAGGGATGGACATCCCGACCAGTATACCACTGTTGAGTGTCTTCATTTCGAAATCGCCTTTGTAGCCCAGTTCAAATTTTGGCAGCACTTTCGCTTTACTCAGAGAGATTTCCTTATTGGCTACTTCCAGTTCACTTTTATAACCTTTTAATCCCGGATTGCTTTCTACATAGAGTGCCATGACATTATCCAGGTTTTCCGGGTTCTGCACGACGGGATAGTTCTGCAAATTGAAGTCGATCGGTTTCCCTCCGTTCAGGTTTGCCAGTTCCTGTAGTTTTGTCGTTATTGCGATTTCATTCAGGTTGGCTTCCGTGCGGGTGTTTATCAGTTCCAGCTCTATTTTGTTAATCTCCAGTATATTTGCATCTCCTGTGCTCAGTTTTTGTGTATAGATATTCGATAATTTCTGAGCATTGGCAAGCCGTTCGTCGAGGAGTGCTTTCTGTTTCCTCAGGTAGATCAGTTCGAGACAGGCTTCTTTTGCCTGCAGAAGAAGTGTTTGCCGAAATTCCGCCCCGTTGTGATCGTATAAGGAAGATTTCAATCTGGCGATTTTCGAACGATTGCTGTAAACGGTAGGGAAATCGAACGATTGGCTTACCGTTAATTCTCCTGTCTTTTCCGGCCTTGTTTTATTGCCCCATATGTGCTCGTATTCTACAGAGGGGTCTGCCAGATAATTGCCTGTCTTTGCCTCGAGCTTTTGCGTCTGCATGAGTTCGCGTTGTGCCTGTAACTCACGGTTCGACGCTTCTATGCTTTGCAGAATTTCATCTATATTGTTTTGTGCCTGTCCCGCGATTGCCAGAAACAGGCATGAAATAATAATCAGTCGTTTCATATATTTTCTTTTTTGCGGTTCATTAATAGATAAACGATGGGGATGATGAAACCGTTCAGCAGGGTAGAGCTGAGAAGCCCTCCGAGAATAACCTTGGCTAACGGACTTTGTATTTCATTCCCGGGAAGATCGCCGCCTAATGCGAGAGGTATAAGTGCGAGCGCGGAAGTCAATGCTGTCATCAGGATTGGGTTGAGCCGGTCAAGCGATCCGTGAATGATGCAGTCGTGTAAGGAATATCCTTCGCTTTTCAACTGGTTGTAGTGGGATACCAGCAATATTCCGTTCCGTGTGGCTATACCAAACAGAGATATGAAACCGATGATTGCGGGAATGCTTATTATACCCGATGAGAACCAGATGCTCCATATTCCACCGATCAACGCCAGCGGAAGGTTCAGCAGAATGATGCCGGAGAGTGACAGGCTTCTGAATTCCTGAAATAAGAGCAGATAGATTATCAATAGCGATACGATTGAGGTGAGGAATAATATCCGGGATGCTGCGGCTTCGCTTTCGAACTGTCCGCCGTATTCGATATAGTAGCCGTCCGGAAGTTTTATTTCGTCACGTATTTGTTTTTGTATGTCGTTCACTACACTGCGAAGGTCGCGGTTGGCGACGTTGGCCGAGACTACCAGATAGCGCTGAACATTTTCTCGGTTGATGGTGTTCGGCCCGGAAGTCGAAATGACATCGGCGACATAGTTTAACGGTATTTTTTGTCCCAAGGCGTCGATGGTCAGGTTGTTGATTTTGTCGATCGTGTTCCGGCTTTCGTCTTCTACTTTTATTACGAGGTCGAAACGCTTTCCGTCTTCATATACCTGTGAAACACTGGTTCCTGCCAGAGCGACATTTACCAGTTCGGAAAACTCGGGAGGTGTGATTCCGTATTTTGCCAACATTTCGCGTTTGGGTTTTATCTGTAGTTGCGGTCGTTTTATTTGCTGTTCGACGGTGAGGTCGGCTATTCCTTCCACATTTTTAACGGCTCCCTTAATCTGGTTGCCGATGGTGTAGAGTTTGTGCAGGTCGTTTCCGAACAGTTTGATGGCAATGTTTGCCCGTGTTCCCGAGAGCATCGCGTCGATACGGTGGGAAATCGGTTGTCCTATCTCGATGTTTACGCCGGATAGTGTGCCGAGCGCTTTCCGTACGTCGGCCATAAATTCTTCGCGTGAACGTTTGTCCAGATGATACGGCGCTTCTATCTCGGATGTGTTTACCCCGAGTGCATGTTCGTCGAGTTCGGCTCTGCCGGTCTTGCGCGCTACCGTTTGAATTTCAGGGATGGAAAGGAGTAATTCTTCGGCCCGTTGTCCTATCTTATCCGATTCTTCGAGCGTAATGCCAGGCAGTGCGCTGACATTAATCGTGAGCGAACCTTCGTTGAATGCAGGGAGGAAGCTGCGCCCGAAGGTAAAGAATAATGCTACGGAACCAATGAATAGTACAATGGTGGAGCTCAGGATGGCGCGTTTGTGCGTAAGTGCCCATTCCAAGGCTATCCGGTAATAACGTTTCAATGTGCGGGAGACGAAAGGCTCCTTATTGGTTTTTCCTAAAGCTTTGTCCGAAACCAGAAGGTAACTGCACAGTACAGGAGTCAGCGTGAGTGCTACTACTGTAGAAGCAAACAGGGCGACGATGAAACTGATGCCGAGGGGGATCAGCATGCGGCCTTCCATTCCGCTGAGGAAGAAGAGGGGCAGAAAACTCACGATCATAATAAGGGTAGAGTTCAGGATGGGCATTCGTACTTCTTTCGATGCATCGAATACCACTTCCAGTGTCGGACGCCGCTCGTCTTTGGGTTTACGCTTGTTTTCCCTTAGCCGTTTATATACGTTTTCGACGTCGACAATGGCATCGTCGACCAGAGAGCCGATGGCGATCGCCAGACCTCCCAGACTCATCGTGTTGATGGTCAGTCCCATCCATTTGAGTGTGAGGATTGCGACCAGAAGGGATAATGGCAACGCTGTAAGGGAGATGAACGTAGTGCGGAAGTTCATCAGGAAGAAGAAGAGTACTACGATTACGAATATCGCTCCTTCAATAAGTGATTGGTTGATGTTGTGAATCGAATTTTCTATGAAACGAGCCTGACGGAAAATATCGGTCGATATTTTTATGTCGCCGGGAAGCGATTCCTGTAATTCTGCGATTGTTTTGTCCAACTTGTCTGTCAGTTCCAGAGAGTTGGTATTCGGCTGTTTGGTGACGGTCAGGATTACTCCCGATTTTCCGCGGATTGAAGCTGTTCCGAGACGGGGCGAATGGTTTCCGACTTCAACCGTAGCTATGTCGCTTAATTGTACAGGTGCACCGTTTGCTATTTTAACTACTGTTTGTCCGATTTCTTCCGTACTGGTCGTCGATAAAATTCCCTGTACGATGTATTCGTTTCCGTATTCGTTGAGGATGCCTCCCGATGAGTTGAGCGTCATTTCCTGTATGCTGCTCATGGCTTCCGTAAGGGTAATTCCGTAATATTTCATTCGTGCGGGATCGAGAAGTACCTGATACTCTTTTATTTCGCCACCGATAATCGTAACCTGTGCCACACCTCCGGTAGAGAGCAGCCGGGGACGAACTGTCCAGTCTGCAATGGTACGCAAGTCCTGCAGGGAGGTAGTGTCGGCAGTGAGGCCGATGATTAACAGTTCACCCAGAATGGATGACTGGGGGCCCAGTACGGGATCTTTTACGTTTTTGGGTAGTGTCGAGTTAATTGTCGATAGTTTCTCGGAAACGATCTGCCGTGCCCGGAATATTTCGGTGTCCCACTCGAATTGTACCCATACGATGGAGAATCCGGTGGTAGAAGTGGAGCGTACCAGACGTACATCTGTCGCTCCGTTGAGAGCCGTTTCTATAGGAAATGTAACCAGACGTTCCACCTCTTCGGGCGCCAGTCCGGGAGCTTCTGTCATGACAACTACGGTAGGGGCGTTCAGATCGGGAAATACGTCGACTTCCATCTGTGTCGTCGTATAGGTGCCGATGCCCAGCAGCAGCACTGCCGCTACCATCACTAAAAAGCGGTTATATAGTGAAAAATGAATAATTTTATTCAGCATGGTCGTTGTTCGTTTGAAGGATTAATGATTGTGCGTATGTCCTTCCGGTATAACGGACGAGACAGATGCCAGACGTACCTGATAGGCTCCTTTGCTGACGATTGTTTCTCCGTTTTTGAGACCAGACAATATTTGCACTCTTTCTCCGTCGCCGGCACCTAATTGTACCTCCCGTTTCTGATATCCTTCTTCATCCAGCCGGACATAAACGAAATAGGTTCCCTGTTCTTCGGTAAGCGCGGAGACGGGAATAGCAAATACATTTTCCAACGGCGAAGATATCAGGTATACGGAGACAAACGAGCCGGGTACTACGCTGCCTTTGTTATCGAATTCGAATGAGACAGGCAGGTAAAACGAGCCGTCTCCGGTCGATTTTCCGAACGATAGTAATTTTCCACGTAGAGAATCCAATGGATATACTTTGTTATCGTAAGGTGTTTCGAAGTTTGCGGTGATAATTTTCCGCAGTGCGTTGTAATATCGTTGGGAAACTTCAGCCTGAAGCACTAACCGCTGATTCTGGGAAACGACGGCTACCGGTTGTCCGACGGTAACATAATCTCCTTCTTTTACCAATACGCTTTTTACATAACCGGACAATGGGGAGAGAACTCCGGTGCCACGGGAAGAGCTGTTTTTGCTTACAGCTTCGTAAGCTGTGCGTGCGGTTTCGTAGTTAAATTTGCTTTGCTCGAATTCTTTTTGTGAGATAATCATCTCTTTTACCAGCGACTGAGAGCGTTCATAGGCAGCCAATGCTTGTTCGTATGCCGCTTTTGTCCGGGCAAGATAATCGCCTTCGGCTACGTTTTTGGATGAGATATAAAAGAGGTTTTCTCCTTTGTTTACATTTTTCCCTTCGGATAGCTGGACATTTCCGAAGGATATAACTCCGCTGACCGTGGCGGCTATTGTAATTTCATCGCCTTGTGCGGGGAGTATTTGTCCTGAGGTGGTGATTACTTCGTGGAACGTTACCGGCTCGACGGTATAGTATTCCAGCTCTGCTTTTTCTGCTTGTTGCGGAGTGAAGATAATTTCATCCGAATGGTTTCCTGCTGTGCTTTTCGTTTCATATCCATGGGTGTGGGCATCTTCGTGGTCGTGTCCGTCATGTTCATGATCATGTCCGTGTTCTTCCGTGCAAGCGGAATGGTCGTCATGGTTATGTTCCGTATGTGGACTTTGCGCATTATTGCAGGATATGAGGAGAGAGAGCATAAAGGCTCCTATCGAAAATAATTTATACATGTGATTGGTATTTAGTCTTTTATTAATAACAATATTCCAGAAAGAAATACTATGAAAGAATCGTCCGGGATATAACCGTTTATGCTTTATCTTTCAGAAGAGCAGGGTATAGCGGGATATAAAAACCGGAAAACCTTTTAATAAAGTACTAAATTACCGGAGGTGCACGAAGGGCTTGTACCTTTGTTATATATGCAGAGAAAAGGGGGACTGCGAACGGAGAAATTGTCTTTTTATCCGGCTTCATCGGTTCCGGGGCAGAAAGGTAACGAAGGGTGAACAGCTCTGCCGTGAAATAGTCCAGTGTCCAATGTGCGGAAAGTAGAGAGGTTTGCAGATTATCGTTTACGTCGTCACGGATAATAGACGATATAAAGCGAACGACATCGCAATTGTCTTTTTCGTGATGCTCTGCATCGTGTTCGGCTGCCTGGGCACAGTCGTAATGAGCGATAATCAGGAATTCGTGGTGGTGATGATGCGGCAATATCATCATGGCGATTAACATAATAACCGCTATAAAGATATGTAGTGTCGCAATTTTCCTGAACATCTTCCGGATTGTCTCTGATTTTGTTTTCGTTACAAAAATAATAATAGTTCGGCCTTTTGCCAAATTGTCCGGTTAGTAGTAGAGTGATAAAAAGGAGTTTGGTTTAATGATGGGGGTATTTATTCGTAAAAAAGTCCGGATCGAATGCAAAAGAAGAATATTATTTACTGACTTCAGACAGATAAATACTGGATTTAGAATTGCTCCGGCAGCAAGAGGCCGGATTATCGGGAGGAGGTGGATGGGGTATTTGGATATTCCGGGTTTGAGGTTTGTATGAAAATTAAAAGAGGGAAAGGGCGTTAATGTGTGTTCTGATTACATCTTTAATTTTATCTTTGTAAACAAGTTTTAGCGATAGATTATGGAAAGAAGAAGATTTTTCCGCAATGCAGGTGCTGTTGCCCTGACTGCGGCAGGAGCGGGAGTGTTGGCCGGATGTGCGGGTGGTAGTGCCCTAAAAGCCGGAGAAATTTTACATACGGTACAGTTCGATTTAAAGTATCCGGCAGGTTCGGAGGAATCGAAAAAATTTCTGGAAGACGGAAAGAGGGTTTTAACGTCGGTGCCGGGTGTATTGGATTTTCAGGTATTTCATCAATGTAGTCCGAAAAATGATTTTCAGTATGCTTTTTATATGAAATTTGCCAGTAAGGAAGATTTCGATGCCTATACTGCTCATCCGGATCATTGCCAATTCGTTAAGGAGCGATGGGATACGGAGGTTATCCGTTTTGAAGAGGCGGATTTTCAAACTGTATAGCAGGGGCTATATTGCTGAATGTTCTGTGTTGTGAGGTAATAAAAGGTTTTATGCCAAACAGTGGCCTGGCTGAGTGTTTTTGATATGCTTTTGTCCGGAGTATTATTGTGATGGAATCTTTCTATTAATATAAAAAATTAAGTTGCATTGTATGTCCGAGAGTTTACAGAGTCCCTTTTTGACCGATAGAGATACGATTTGTGCCATTTCTACAGCTCCGGGTGTGGGTGGTATTGCCGTGATCCGGGTATCGGGTAAGGAGGCGATCGCGATTTGTGATAAGGTGTTCCGTCCGTTAAAAGGTGAACCGCTGTCAGGCCGTTCGTCCCATACTTTGTGTTACGGAACAGTTATTGAAAACGGAAATTCCATCGATGACGTGGTTGTGTCGGTTTTCAGGGCACCTCATTCGTTTACGGGAGAAGATACGATCGAGCTATCTTGTCATGGATCTCTGTATATTCAGCAGCAATTATTGCAATTGTTAATAAAAAACGGTTGCCGTGCGGCTCAGGCTGGTGAGTTTACGCAACGTGCCTTTTTGAACGGAAAGATGGATTTGTCGCAGGCGGAGGCGGTAGCCGACTTGATCGCTTCTACTTCTTCGGCTTCGCATCGTTTGGCTTTAAGCCAGTTGAGAGGCGGATTCAGTCAGGAGTTGAAGCGGTTACGCGATGAGATGCTGACTTTTACTTCTCTTATCGAACTTGAACTCGATTTCAGTGAGGAAGATGTGGAATTTGCAGACCGAACGAAATTGCATCGGCTTTCTGACTCCATAGCGGAGTTGTTAAAGAAACTGGTCGAATCGTTTAAGGTCGGAAATGCTATAAAAAACGGTATTCCGGTGGCCATTATCGGTGAGACGAATGCCGGAAAGTCTACATTGCTTAATCTCCTGTTGAAAGAAGAGAAGGCTATCGTTTCGGATATTCACGGTACTACGCGCGATGTGATCGAAGATACGGTGGTAATAGGTGGTGTGACATTCCGCTTTATCGATACTGCCGGTATACGGGAAACGACGGATGTGATCGAGAGCCTTGGAATCGAACGTACGTTTCAGAAGATAGAGCAGGCTGCGATTGTGCTTTGGGTAGTGGATGCGAATTCATCGGATGCTCTTATCGGAGCCTTATCAAAAGTTATATTGCCCCGGGCCGAAGGAAAAGAGTTGGTTTTGCTTCTTAATAAATGTGATGTATTATCGGAAAAAGAGTTGGCTGCGAAACTGGACTTTCTGGATGCGTTAGATGTCGAATGCCTGGCTATCTCGGCTAAGGAACAGACTAATATAGATAGGCTCGAAGAGCTTTTATTGAAGATATCGGGCGTGCAATCGTTGAATGAAAGCGATATCGTCGTGACGAATATCCGGCATTATGAAGCGCTGAGCCATGCTTATGAAGCTGTATTGCGTGTTCAGGAGGGTTTGCAGAATAATATTTCGGGTGATTTTTTAAGTCAAGATATTCGCGAAGCGATTCATTATATCGGTGAAATAGTTGGTGAGATTACGACGGATGAGGTATTGGGGAGTATATTTTCGCGGTTTTGCATCGGCAAATAATTGCCGGTAAACAACAATCAGCATATATTACTATTGATTAATAAGGCGTTGAATTTCAATGCCTTTCTTTTTGCGCATATCAGCGATAATCATCGTTGACACTGCATTTTCGGCTCATTTTTGTACCGTATTTGGGTTTCGGTGGATTTTGCGATAAAATCGACTGGAAAGGTCGTGAAGAAAGTTGACAATAGTTGACTATGGTTTACGACAGTAGAATAAAATGGAGAAATAACCGGAGAAGTTAAACCTCAAAAAAAGTAATGATATGGCAACAAGTAAAATGAAAATTAAGAAAGTTTGCGAATGGTGCAGTACAACATTCTACGCTCAGAAACTGACGACTCGTTTTTGTTCTCATCGTTGTGCAAATCTTGCATATAAAGATGCAATCAGACAAAAAAAGTGTCAAGAAGTTGAAAGCAAAATCCAAAAAGTAATTAAAGAACAACCTATATCTGATTTTAAGGATAGAGATTATCTGTCTTTCAATGAAACGGCAATTTTATTAGGATTGAGTAAACAAGCCATTTATAAAATGGTATATGAAGGTAAGCTGAAAGCCTTTCGTATTAGCAGCAGATTGTCTTTCATCCGCAAAGGAGATATTGACCGGATGTTGGAAGCTCGGCCTTATGAACATCGTAAACCCAAAGAAAAAGCCCCTATTACCGACTTCTACACCACAGCCGAAGTCAAGGAAAAGTACAACGTTGCTGAAACATGGATATTCGCCGTTGCCAAAAAGCACAATATCCCCCGAACCTTCAGCCGCGGCAAAACCTATTGGAGCAAAAAACACATAGACGACTATTTCGCAAAAAAAGCCCCAAATCCAGAAATCACCGACTGGTACACCGTGCGGGAAATTCAGGAAAAGTTCGGTATGACACTCTCCGCCATCTATACCCTCGCCTCAAACCATGCTATCCCGAAGAAAAAAGAAGGTATCACCGTCTCCTATTCGAAAAAACATTTCGATATAGCCAAAGGAATCGCACAACCCGAAGAACCCCGATACTATACCGTAGCCGAAGCAATGGAAAAATTCAGCCTCACCCGCGACCAACTCTACCATTACGTCAAATACCACCATATCCCGAAGGTAAAAGTCGGGAAATACACCAAAATCTCCCGGCCCGAGCTGGATAAGTTGTTCAGCGGCCCGATAATCGAATAAGTTATTTTCCGGTGACGAAAGTCCCCATACTATCACCGTTTTTCTTTGCAATAAAAACACGTATAATTTAAAATAACAGACGTATGACACATACATGCACCAAAGTTACAGTCCGCCAGAGAGCCATCCGTAACGACAAGATTTCACTCTATCTGGATTATTATCCGGCAGTCCGCAACCCCGAAACGATGCAGATGAGCCGCCGGGAATATCTCGGCATATACATCTACGCCCATCCGAAAAACGAAATGGAACGCGAGTTCAACAACGATATGCTGAATAAAGCCGAAGCCATCCGTTGCATCCGGGTACAATCGCTTATCAACGAAGAGTTCGGTTTTTTAGACAAACACAAGATGAAAGCCGATTTCCTCGCCTACTTCGAGAAAATGTGCCGGAACAAAGACCAGAAATGGCTGTTTGTCTATCAACATTTCTACAATTTTGTCAAAGGACAATGCACTTTCGGAGAAGTGAATGTGGATTTGTGCAAAAGATTCAGGGATTATCTTCTCAATGCCAGACAACTCAAACATGCCGGCCATAGGATTTCTTTAAATTCGGCGGCAGGCTATTACTCTACATTCAGGGGCTTGCTGAAAATAGCCTACCGGGACAAACTGATCCGGGAGAACATAAACGACTATCTGGAAAAGATCGAATATCAGGACGTAAAGAGGGAGTACCTGACATTGGCCGAAGTAAAACAGTTGGCCGCTACGCCATGCGACATACCGGTACTCAAAGCCGCCTCCCTGTTCTCCTGCCTTACAGGACTCCGCATCAGTGATATCCTGAACCTGCAATGGGAAGATTTCGGCATTGCCCCCGATCAGGGCTACTGCCTGCGCATCCGTACCCAAAAGACCAAGACCGAAGCTACCCTTCCGGTCAGTTACGAGGCATACGAGCTGTGCGGGAAGCCCGGCACAGGCAAAGTATTCAAAGGGCTAACCCGCAGTATGATCAATTACCCGCTGAAAAACTGGTTGAAGAAAGCCCGGATAAAGAAACACATCACCTTCCACTGTTTCCGCCACAGCTTCGCCACTTTGCAGATCGCAGCCGGAACCGATATCTACACCGTTTCCAAAATGATGACCCACCGAAACGTTTCGACGACGCAGATCTATGCCGAACTGGTCAACGAGAAGAAACGCGAATCGGCAAATAAAATCTCCCTGAAATAGGCGTTACAGCAATGTTACCGACCAGAAAAATAATCCTTATATTTGCATAAGACAGGCTACACCCGGCATAACTTCTCCCAAGCAAGCTTGAAAGTTCTGCACTCGTTTACACTATCTTTGTATATGAACCCAAAATCGATGGATAACGAAATATTAATATACCAATCTCCGGACGGCAGTATCAAAATAGACGTCCGCATGGAAGAAGAGACCGTTTGGCTGACGCAAAAGTCTATTGCGCATCTATTCGGAGTAGAGATTCCGGCAATAAGCAAGCACATCAAAAACATCTACGAAAGCGGAGAGTTGGACGCCGCGGCAACTATTTCCAAAATGGAAACAGTTCAGACCGAGGGGAAGCGGGAAGTTACCCGTTATCCCGATTATTATAACCTTGACGTAATAATTGCCGTGGGCTATCGTGTCAATTCCTATCAGGCAACACAATTCCGGATATGGGCGACGCAGGTACTTCGCGAATACCTTGTCAAAGGATTTGCATTGAACGACGAGCGGATGAAAACCGGAAAGTCGATGAACTACTTTGACGAATTACAGGAGCGAATCCGCGAAATACGACTTTCGGAAAGGGTTTTCTATCAAAAAATCAAAGACATTTATAAAACGAGCATAGACTACGATCCCAAAGACGAAAAGACCATTGAGTTTTTTAAGATCGTACAGAACAAACTGCTCTGGGCGATCAGCAGTCAGACGGCGGCGGAGCTTGTCGTACACCGGGCAAATGCCGAGTTGCCCAATATGGGAATGACCTCGTATGACAAAAAACTACCGGCAGCGATAACCAAAGCCGAAGCAAAAACGGCAAAAAACTACCTGACCGAAGACGAGATGAAAGATTTGGGATTACTGGTAGAACAATACCTTGCCTTTGCGGAAGCCCAGGCCCGCCGGCAAGTGCCTATGTATATGGCCGACTGGATCGAGAAATTGAACGATATTCTCACGATCAACGGCCGCGAACTTTTGGAACACGCCGGCCGTATCAGCAGCAAAGTCGCAGAAAGTTATGCAGCCGAGCAACTCGATAAATTCAAAAGTAAGCTTCGCATGAAAGAAAAGGCCGAGAGCCTCGAAGAACTGGAACGCGACCTGAAAAACTTCGACCGTAAAGATTTACACTGAACTGCCAAGAGATAAAAACAGCAGCCAAATCTGACACCCAAACACAATTCCCGCCCCTCTGTGAAAGAGAACAATAAAGACAAATGAGGACATAGGTCGTCACGCAGGCGAAAAAAGCAGTACGCATACGGTTATTCGTTTATTTTTGAGCACAAACGATAACCATTGATGATTATGGGCTCTAAGAAAACGGACTGCATTATTATATATTCTTCCCTGTTTGCATCGATACTGGGCATTGCGGCTTCGGTACGGATTTATGTAATGGATGAGTTGCAAATGGACGAGTTCTCAGGAAACGTAGCGTTTTTGATAACCTGCCTGCTATTCGGCGCAGCTTATATATGTTTCCAATCCATTTTAGACGAATGGCTGCCGCCGAAAGTGGAGCATATCTTTGCAAAAAAACAGCGACAACCCGAACCGGAATCAGAATCGGAGGCCGTACCTACCGTACAGGAGAAAACCGTACCCAAATACGAAGAATACAGGCAGACCGCACAACAACGGGTACAGCAAGAACAAATGCAGCGTTTGGAAAATGTTCTCTCTTATACCGTACGAGAACTTGCGTTATATATGGAAGAAAAAGAGATGCAGAAACTTTACGAACATATCCGTTTTTTTCAATATGCATCCGAAAAAGAGTGCCGGCTTATAGAGCCGTCCGTGACCGTTGATCCCAAGATAAAAACAATAGACCTGATGCACTTCGGTTGGAATATTGGAAACCAGTTTCATAAATCAGGCATTGAAACGGCTACTTTTATCAAACGTGTATTTGCCCGTGCGTTAAAAGAGTCCGATATATCTACTATAATAAGAAAATTAAAAGCGGAAGGAACCTGTATTATCAAAATCAAAAAAGAATTATAATCTATATTTTCCATAATAACGTTCATACGATCACTTCTCCGGCCGCTTGAGCGCTATAATCGATTGATATACAGCAATAATCACTACAAATAAGTTATTTGACGGTTATATTACGGGGATTGATTTCCCCATGATATAACCATTTTCCTTTGCTCATAATTCATTAAAAACGAATATTATGAGTAAAGAAATCACATTTGATAAGTTGCCCCAGGCGGTAACTTATCTGACCGAACAGGTCGAAGAATTAAAACAGTTGGTATCAGGGCTGGAACCGCCCAAACATGAAAAGCACCGGTTGATCGGGATCGATGAAGCCTGCCGTATTATCCAAAAAGCCAAACCGACCGTCTATACCCTTGTACGCAAAGGGTTGTTGCCCTCCTGTAAAAAAGGAAAGAAGCTCTATTTCTACGAAGACGAGCTGCTGGAGTGGATCGAAAACGGACGCAGGAATATAACCGGACAAGACTACGACGGGATGCTGGCTGCAATGCAAAAGAGTGTACGCCGTAAGCCCAAATCAGGATTCAACCTTTAATTTTTTGCTGTTATGGAAAAGATTAAAATCACGGCTGAGGGCATTACCGGCGAGATATTGGCATTCAATAGCTCATGACGTTTATGCAGAAAGAAAAGGAAAGGAACATATCCGCTCACGTCACCACTGTATATAAATTAGTTAGAAACTGAATTTGCCGATATACCACCGCTTAGCCCACGCGAAATTTGCCGCGCTTCGCCCTGTGTTGCAATTTGCTTTACAAAGATAAGCAAAATGCAATATTTTGCATCATTTTAAGTGATTTTCAATTGAAAATAAACTATTAAAAACTTTTATTTTTGATCGTTATTTTTTTTGTCAAATTCTTGTTTTAAATTATATAGTTCTGAGTTTTTATCGGCAATATCATTACGATAATTTTTATAATAACGCAATATACTTAGGAATTTTGGATTATCTGTCAGATCTTCAATATTTTTAAAATCATTTTTAAAGATAATAGGATAAAGATCTTGTTTCTCTATATCTGTTAATGCATTAATTTCTTGTCGCCATGCATCTGTATATCCTAAATGTTCAAAGAAAAAACGGAATATGATAAATGTCTCTGGCATGATAAGAAGTTCCATATATTCTTTCTCATTCCGTCCAAATGCTTTTTCAAAGAAAGAGTGTCCTCTCCCTACTTTACCTTTAGTTGCATTCAGAATAGCCTGAATTGCGCGAATATATTTTCTATTCCAATGTTCTCCTATAAAATCACGGTCATGACTATGTTCTTCGCGAATAGGATGATATTTCATTGGAAATGAATATATACTAACATCCAATTCCTCACATAAGTCCACATTGATTTTTAACCTACGATAAAGGTCTATGGGTTCATCTTTGAAATTGTAAAGCAAGTAATTGGAAAAGTCTTTCATTCCATACTTTACGCTCAACTTTAATGCATTTATATATGCACTTTTTGTGTGCATATCATCAAAGGCAATGCGAAGTGGACGTATTGGTATCTGAGATAATAAACGCACGTTTTCTTCATTAAATAAACGAGCATCAACACCTTGATTAAAATCAACATGACGAATGCGCCCAAAAGATCGTATCTTACTATTGCGGATATTAAAATAGGAACTAAATAAATAATAAGAATCTAATATAGCTTGTCGAGTGCAAGTGTTTTGGTGCAATAACCCATACTGTTCACGTAAAGCATATATTTCAACGCGTACATCATCTTTTAAAGATTTTGAATTATTAAGCTCTTCAAGTAAACGGAAACATTTGCGTATATATGCTCGGTCATTAATATGAAGTCGTAAATTTCTAATCGCAATATCATAATGATTTGGCTCAAAATATTTTGCTCCTTTTCGAAATCCACAAGACTTAATATCCTCAATGATAGTCGGAAGATACGTCGATGCAAGTACATTGTTATCCATTAATAAAAGATTTTGCTGCTCTCCAAATAATCGTTTTGTTCGCAAAATCCTATCGTGAAGAGGGAGATAATCATTATATTTTGGCTCTAATATTGGGACAGCACAAAATGAACAATGACGAATACAACCACGAGTAGAATAACTATAATATGCATTATTATCTGGGTATATGTAATCTATTTCGTCAAGTATGGAATAATCTAAAGGTAATTCGTCAATAATATATGGATTATCCGAATCTATGTCTCCAGGAGTGCTTAATGTACCACAATGAGGTTTTATGCCTGTAGCTTTTTCTATTTCTTTCGGTTGAATAGACGCTAATACACCCCCAATCATTAAATTATTAATATCTTTAACTAACGTTTTGGCAAATTCAATAGTTTCTATTGTAATATCCCAATGAAAAGTAAACAATGTCGTTACTCCTATCCAATCCCATTTTGGATATTTCTTATACTCTCCCTTATGATAAAAATTCTTGTAATATTTTATCCAAGGATATATTAAGATGGAATATTCAGACTTGTTAATTTCGATTGCTTCTAAATCGTCATGCTTACGATACTTTATATATTTTGCAATTTTATCTGCTCGAAGTTTCCAATTTATTTTGCTATCAAGACTATTTAATTTCTCAATGCATTCCTCTGTAATTTGACCTATTACAAACTCTTTGAGATTCCCTTTATAGAAAACAACATCATCCCCACGTAACTTAAAATACGTGGCTAGTTTCATTAAACCTATTGGCGGAAATTTATTTTTATAGTTCGGCTCTAAAAGCAGTACTTTACGTTTCATTTAGTAATTTCTTCTTCTATTTTGTTGATAAGAGCTTCACACATAGCCTCATCAGAAATTGAATTTTTAATTGCTGAATATATCTTTCCAATCAATTTTTTCTCATTTTTAGAATATCGAGAATATACAGATCTATCTGTACGAAATTTTGTTTTTTTAATTGAATCTTTGGAAATTCCCGTTTCCGGACTACCAATTGAAACAGAATTAGGCGAAATAAAATGATGTTTTTGTTCAATTTTACTTAATATAATATAAGCGGGAGATTGACCGGACTTAATTTTCTCCAATTTAGATTGTAAATTTCGTTCTGCCTTCTCTTGCTTTTTCTTTAACTCCTCATAACTATTGTATAAATCTTCTCGCTCCTTTTTGCTGGTATAACCTGTTTTCTCCTTTTCTACAATCTTTTGTTCAGTTTCTTTTGCTTTTGATATAGTTCGATAAAATCCATTGATTTGGGAAACATCATAGCACAGATCTTTTAGCTTAAGAAAAGCTATTTTTATTTTATCTTCAAATTCAATGCATTCAGCACTTTCGCTAAAATAATCCCGACGAGAATTTGGTATCAAACCATTACTGACAGCATGAATTTCCCCAAAAAAATAAAATGAAAAACGCTGATCATTAGTTTTTGTAAAAAATTTTTTGCAAATTTCTTCATCACCAATTTGAATATTAGATTTGCGAAGTCGCAATCCTCGTGCGATATTTTTGGATGTCATCTGCCCCTTAAAACTTGATAAAGAATACCATCCCCAATAAATTAACTCCCCTCTTTCATTTGTTTCATATAAAAAATCAACATCATATATGTCATCAACTTTCTTCTTTCCCCCTTTATTATCCTCATATATAGCAGCAGTATAAGGCTTATATATTTGGTCATGATTAACATAAATATTATACGTGTCAAGAGTAAGTCCATGCTCTTTCATAAACGCCAGAATCTTATTCCTATATATGAACTGCGAGGTTATTTCTACAGGGGCAACCATTGATAAATAATCAGAAACATCCTCAACTCGTAATAAATCGTCAAGAGTAACATCAAACAAAGTAACCTTGAAATAATGTTTATCTGCTTGTTCCTTTATTGTATTCAATTCTGTAACCTGCTTAAGAACATCTTGTGCACTTGAAAACTCTTGTCGATTATTTATTATATCTTTGAGTCGTTCTGCATCCCATGTCATAATTGATTTAACCTCTTCATTAACTGCAGATGTTTCAAATATCAATTTAGAACAATAACCTAATCCGCCTAATCTACCAATTCCTCGAAAGCCTTTATTCTTACCTCGTTGCTTTGTTGAATTAGCAATATTGCGTAGAATCGGCATTACTTGTCCTGAAGTAATACCAATGGCATTATCCTCTATACTAATTGTCCTTTCATTTTCATCTATATTAATTAAAATCTCTTCTTCTCCCTTTTTGACTAAGCCTCTTTCGATAGCCTGATCTATCGCATCTGCCGCGTTCTGAACATATTCTCTATAAATAAATAGGGGATTTTCATACATCCCAAGAGTTAGAGATTCTATGACATCTTTGCCAATTATAGGGTCTTCGTGCATATTTTATTCTATATATATTATTCGTAATATTTGTAAATCGGCTTAGGAAATTTAATATTAAGCATTGATCGAAATACTGGATTTTGAATTATGTACTCACCTTGCTTTAATCGAGTAAGCATTGTTTTATAAATAGATGGTACAAATCTAAAATCTTCTTTCGTAATTTCGATTGCATTTGTACGACCGAATGCCTGTGTTGCACAATTCCCTTTTACACGTTTATGTATATCGCTAATAAATTGTTCTACTCCGAATAATACAATTCCCAAAGAACGACCTCGTTCAGTTATGTCTAATAGCTGACGAAGAATAGGAGACGACTTAGGCACATCAGTTGAAGCATATTTATTCAGTTCATCAATAAATATAACAACACGTTCGGGGATTGCTTCTGCAGGCCTATCTGATGAACCTAATTTGAGATTATATACCGCACGCATAACATCTCCAAATACAAAACCTTGCGATTCCTCGTCAAGTTTAGCAATATCTATTACAAAAACATCATTTTTTTTAATATTTGCAATACTATCCCGTAGTCTAACGCACTTCCCGTCCAGACCTAAACCATTAGTAAACATTTGACCATTCTTCTGATAACTTTTGTTGAATAAACGGAAAAATTTTCGCCAACTCAATACAGAAATCTCTTTTCCGCTACTACTTTTATCACTTGGTGTAGATTGTTCTTTTAAGACTTTTTGAAAATCAGCCCACGTTTCAACACCATTAAATTTACCGCTACCAGCTATAATATAATTAATAATAGACTCTATGGTTTCATTAGGATCATCTACATTTGCAAAAAGTAAATCGAGACACTCTTTATCTTCCGTAGTCTCAAACAAATATTTAAACTGAAAAGCTTGCTTTGCATTTAACCGTTCTTCTATACGTTCTAATTTTTCATAAGTATATGTAGTCTTATCTTTAGAATAAGGATAAAAATACTTAACCTGTTGAAACGGCTTTAAATCCAAGCCCAAATCAGTATAGATTGGTTGAATTTCACTAATTTCCTCTTTTCTCCCATTCATTTTATCTATCGAGAGCAAGTCCGTACCCTTCACATTCATCATTATGAAAGCAACAGATTCTTCTTTATTTTTCATAGCCATGTCTTGAATAGCTTTCATTAAAAACATGGCATACGACGTTTTCGCAGCTAATCCAGAAATCCCAGATATATTAAGATGCGCTCCTTCCGGTCCAATTAAATAATGAGAATTAAAATGCACGGGAATAGATAATTTATTATCGCCATCATACATTTCAATATAACCAGCAGGTAATTTATTTTGTACATCATCTAATCCAAGAGCCTCTTTAATTTCATCCCGAGTAGCAAGATGGACCAATCGGCTCTCTTGAACTGGGGTATAAATATTCTTTGTATTACCGACCACATTACATTTCACATAATTCATCCCGATTCGCTCTGTATATGTTTGTGATTCTATTTGACCAAAATCACTTGATATAAATCCAGCAAGGGCACTCGGAGCATCTGTTATATGCGAAATCTCTTCAACCACACCATATGTCTTAGATTTTTGAATATGATCAACCACAACAACATCAAACGGTTTCAATTTCACATTTTTATCTGTCCAGAATGTAAAATATTCAATAGTAGACGGTTGTTTCTCAGTCGCTATTATTTTCCCTATCGTTTCCATATATCAGAAAATATTTATAAAATATTCATCACTTTTAAATCGACTTTTACAAAATCGTTCTGTCATATACACAGGATAAAGATGATTGGCCCACCGAGCGTCAGATCCATAACATACAGGATTTCGCTCATTGATTATGTTAGCTGTAATCATATCTATTTCCTCTGTCGATAATCCATATTCATTTTCTTTACCAGTCATAAGCATTTTTTCTAATTTCAAAATTCCAGAATATGGTGTATCGGTTTTGCTTGTATCTCGAATGCGGACATACCATATTGCAAAATGAACATCGCCAAATTCCTCACCAGGCTGCCATAGAAATGCAGGCGTTCGATGGTATAATGGTAATTTTGCTATAGCAGCATTACTTTGACCTTTTTTATCTCGCATTAAGTTGGGGTTAAATGATTTTGAAACTCCAACAACTCGTCTATAATTATTTCTAATCATTGTCAATTCTTTGTAATCACCGGTTTTTACAGGTTTATACTGTATTGACCCATCTTTAATCAAATAACTACTTTGAGTAAGCAAATGCTTGGCTGTAAGCCTTGCAACAATCCGCTTCTCACACTCTACCATTTCATCTTGTATTCGTGCAATGCCTTTGTTTTCGAGCGTTTCTTTTCCTTCTAATTTTGTCAGATAATATAATATCTTCTGAATATTTTCTCCTCGCGCTACTCCTTTCATTTTTGAAACCAGATTTCTAAAAAATACATTATTATCAACCCCCTCTTGATTGGCTGTCACTGGTAAGCAAAGAACAGAGTATATCTCCTCGTCAACATGGTGAAAGGCCTTAAAATGTATATCTTCCTCCATTTCACGTCCACAACAAGCTACAGCAATTTGTCCACTGACAATCGGAAATACCTTATTATTATATTGAATATCGTCGATTTTATACACTTTGCGAGAACCATCCAGAAAATATTTAAAAATGGGTGGTTGGGTCATTAATTTCAGAGCTAAGCCATGCATATCTCGATAATTAGGATCATGTACATTTTCTGCATATTCATTTAAGCTGATATAGGATTTCTCCGTTTCGTCATATAATATATGTGGAGTTTGTACACTATCATAACAGTACTTGAAAGATGTAAATACATGTCCTTGTGTTTCTTCTTCTATAAAACGCAATATTGCACCCATAACAGTATTAGATGTTGCTTATTTTAAAAGTGAAATTAAAAAATTGTCATAACATATCCTAAATTGCAAAAGGAAATATGACTAAAGAGTCTGCAAAATATGTTTTTTACAGTTATCGTAAATATTTTTACATATTTTTCACGTTTATCATTAACAATATTCATATTGAAGAAACATATAAAAAGATAAAATTTTACAATTTACACATCATATCAAAATACAACATATAATTTGACTTTAATATCAACTAACTCTTTTACCACTTGACTTTTAATTGAAATAAGGCACCATTTATCTTTTATAAATCATAGAAAACGCATACCAACTTTGTTTTTCTTCGTAATCTTCACTTACATTAACAGATTGTCGTATTAGGAAGCGTCCTTATTTCTGGTCACAAAATCTCATTTGAAATATTTGTAATGGTCATTAAACCATACTCCTATATCAATAAAGCTTATATGACATGCAACATTACGCTCAAACATTTTAAGAAAACTGAAAAAAATAATTCTAATACCACCAAATCGGTTGTAATTCAAATGCTATTTTTAACGAGTAAGAAAATAAGCACAACAACCAAAATTATTCAGGTAAGACTGATTATGAAGCCGATAATAATGAATATGTTTGTTAGACGGTCTTTTAATGATGCTTTCATAAGATCGTGATTTACTATTGAAGAATAAAAAGGGCAGCGGTGAGGTGTTATTTATCAAAATAATAGATATCATCTAAAACTACCGCTGCCCCCGAGGTTTGCCAGAGCCCCAGAATCCGGATAGGTACATCCGGCGATTTCTTCGATTTTTTGTTTCCTGCGTTAAAAGAGGAAAGCGGGAGACTTTGCATGTAACCTAAATACAGCAATCAACAGATTTTTCAATCGGGTCTCCTTGCAGTGTATGCGCCCTATTCCATTTAAAGTTCCCGCTTTCTTTTGGTTTTGCTTTTAGTCGAATGTCGGCTTCTTTATATCTTTAAAAGAAGGCAGCAGCCAGGCGGGGTTAATCTGGTATGCCTACGACCCTGAACTGCCGCCTTCTAACCTAAATCTAATAACTATTATGAAAAAACGGAAGCCGAACTATCCCAGTCCAGCTTCCGCTTGAGTCATTTATTGAAAATAAAGAGGGGCGCGGTTACCGACTGAACTTACTGCATGAGAGGTCTGCTAAACACCCTGTTGTCAGTAAGAAGTCAGTCCTACGCCCCCTTTATTCTTATCTATACTATATGTAGCAGTACTCCACTAATAGAATATAGTATAAAAGCATAAAGGGTTTGCAGAACCTTTCTTTCTTTCAAGACAACGATGTATCTTTCGATACTTAATTAGCAGATTTCTCATGCTTGAAAAAAATAAACGTTTGCGAACAGAAATCTTAATAAATTCCTATTATGCAAATATACTATTAACTAATCATACCTATATTCAACATTTCGATCCATAATGTAATTTATTTAAGGGTATTAAAATCTTATCGTTTTACTTACTCAAAAGTTTAACCTAATTTTCACCGCTATCTACAAAAAGAAAATAGGGGACGCGGTACTGACTAACTCAACGCATGAGAGGTCTGCTAAACACCCTGTTGTCGCTAAGAAGTCAGCCCTACGCCCCCTTTATCGAATACATATTCCCCGTAGAGAACTAAGTATATATGTAAAGGATTTGCGGAACCTTCCTTTCTTTTAAGACAACGACGTATCTTTCGATACTTAATTAGCAGATTTACTCATGCTTAAAAGAAATTAATGCTGCAAAGAGGAAACTCATTTCAGAATTTCCCTGCGCAAATATACGATATGTCGCTATATATCAATACTCTAATACCGTCAATGCGGTCATATTTATATTTATTTAACAATGAGACCTTGTGAAACGCCAAAGGTTTAATCCCCGACACGATTATTCTATATCGATTCAATATTCAATAACGAAATACAGAAACAACTATTAAATAGGAATGGAAAATCCCGATAAGCTAGCTCTCATATCACAAGGGGCTTTTAGCTTTGCTTTCATAAATTTCATTGATCCGGTCACGGTAGCGTTCCAGATGATCCGACAATACATTGTTTATAAACGTCGGCACGGTCAAATCCCACGCTACGACCGGGAGTATTCCGGCGATCTTTGTATATATATCCTGATCGATATAGGTTTGCCGTTTGACGGAACGTTCCCTTTTCTTTAGAAAAACTGAGGCATAATCTTGCCGTTCTTGCTTCTTTTCCGGTTCTGCGAAAGCAGGCGATTCTGCCGCATGAGCAACTTCTTTTGAGGTATTACCGGGAACAGGCTCATCGGTAACATGTTTTAACCTGGGGATATCCCCACGCATCATATCCCTGATCGTATCTTCGTCTATTTCTATGCGCTTCCTTACCATATCCTATAAGTTTAAACATTTGCATAACTAATTGGCCAAAAGCCTATATTATTTCCTTTGAACATTTTGCCCGAAAGCGGCAACAGCGTGCAACAAAAATAGTTTCTCTTGCTTCCGACGAACAGTTCCAGTACATTCAGTTTTTGCATGGCACGGATACAAGTATCGAAAACGCCTATGGTTTTTCCGATACTTCTTTTTGGGTTGCTAACGGCAACTACAATTGTCTTTTTCATGTTCATTCATTTTTAAATTAAACTTTTTATGAATTCTCGCACTTCACACGAAGCGCGTCTTTTTTCCTCTATCGTCCTTTATTGCCAAACTTCTGTAATACCTTATGCAATGCATTATTGCAATATGTCTTAGATGGTATTATCGTATTTATTGCAAAGGCACAAGCAAAGCATTATTACAGTACAAACCGGAATGCATCACATCATTTATTACCATGCACTTTGCAAAACACCGTTGCAATACCTTTTGGATTGCATGCCCGTAGCTGTGGTAAAAACCCTTTGCAAAACATGCTTACAGTAGGGGCCGCATTGCGATGTTACGTGCAAATAAACACGATATTCCATGACTTTATTCCATTTTGATTCCTGCTGACTATCTATGTCACCGTTTATCGTCCTGTTACACCACTCGGACTATTTGAATGCCTGAATTCAGCCTGTACTTTTGCCTATACGACAAGGGAGGATATATGATACGAAATTTTAGTCCGGGTAGATGAAAATAGATTGAAAAATATCATTTGCCTGAAGGCTTTTTGATGTTCAAACGAACATGGCAAGGTGTGTTTTATGCTGCAAGAAATATTTCTTGCAACATAAAACGGATCACCTTCGCCGATGGCTACGGGTGCTTTTCTCCAAAGTCGAAAATCTGTTCCAGATCATTATTAACCGATAAATATTAGTAAGATGACAAATGAAGACAGAACCAACAGGAGAATGAGGGTGGGACGCAAACCAAAAAAAGACCGGGCTAAGTTCCGCTATACGGTAAACCTGAATGAAGAAGAGAACAGGCGTTTTTTGCTTATGCTTTCCAAATCGGGAATGACGAATGTCAGCCGTTTTATCAATCACGCTTTGTTCGGCAAAGAGATCAAAGTGGTGAAAATAGACAAGGCGACTATGGATTACTATATCCGGCTGACGAATTTTTACCATCAATTCCAGGCTATTGGGAATAATTACAATCAGGTCGTAAAGGCCATATACCACAATTTCGGGGAGAAAGCGGCTTCTGTGTTGCTCGCAAAAGTAGTAAGGGCGACCGCGGAACTGATCGTTGTCAGCAAACAGATAATAGCTTTGACCAAAGAATACGAGCAGAAGTGGCTGAAAAAACAGACAAAGGAGCTTCTATAAGAAGAATATAGCGCAGCGACAGAATAAGTAAACGATCTTTTTTTTAATGAAAGGAATTAATCATTAATTTTACGACAAACGAAAAGGCCATGACGAAAGAAAACGCCATCAAGATATTCGAGGATAAAAAAGTCCGCACCGTCTGGGACGATGAACAGGAGAAGTGGTATATATCTATTGTGGATGTTATCGCAGTATTAACCGACAGTGTAGATCCTACTGCTTATTGGAGAAAGTTGAAACAACGCCTTAAAGCCGAAGGAAATGAAACCGTGACGAATTGTCACGGTTTGAAAATGCCAGCTGCAGACGGCAAAATGCGCCTTACAGATGTGGCCGATACGGAACAGCTTTTCCGTCTGATACAGTCTATCCCGTCACCGAAAGCGGAGCCAGTCAAAATGTGGTTGGCGCAACTGGGACGTGAACGCCTTGAAGAGATCGACGATCCCGAACTCGGAATAGACAGGGCTATGGAATATTATCACAGAAAAGGCTACTCCGAAACCTGGATCAACCAGCGGCTGAAAAGTATCGAAGTACGAAAAGAGCTCACAGACGAGTGGGAACGCCGCGGCATAAAGAAAGGACAGCAGTACGCTACCCTTACGGATATTATTACCTACGGATGGTCGGGAATGACTACCAAACAGTATAAACAGTTTAAAGGTCTGAAAACGGAAAGTCTGAGGGATAATATGACGAATCTGGAATTGGTTTTAAACATGCTGGCCGAAGCCTCTACATCTGAAATATCGAAGGAAAAACAGCCCCGGACATTTATCCAAAATGCGAAAGTCGCACAGGAGGGCAGTTCGGTAGCCGCAGCTGCACGCAGACAACTCGAACTGAAAAGCGGGAAAAAGGTCGTAACCCCTTTGAACGCTAAAAGCATCAGGGCTTTAAAAAAAGAGGACGAATAAACATCGAACCAATACTCCGGTCAACTTACGCCTTCGCCCCTACTTAAACACATTACGCCGCATGGCCCGCACCGCCTGCCAAGTCCCTTCTCAAGGTAACCGGCACGACGGTACCCTGCGCATTTGCCCCTTCCGGGTTTTACGGCCAAAATTCCCTGCGGTAATTTTAACCGTAAAAAATGCTCCGGAACCGCCGTGCCGGTTGTGCCGTTTCCCGGGACTTAGCATGCGATGCCGACCGATGACGCATATTACCGTGTCAACAGGAGAGGATTTTGCTCAGGCGCAACAAAAAAGGGGGACTAAAGCTGCTCCGCCTCCCTCTTCTGCATATTACCGGGCGGGAGCGTTCCCGCGCTTTTCATCCGCCGTGCACCCTTTTGAACGTCCCGCTCCGCAAGGGCCCGCCTGCCCTGCGCTTTTTCCATATACTTTCCATATACAATCCTATTGTATCAAAATATCGGTTAAAATTTGGTATAAAACATTTTTTTCCTTATATTCGATATAGCTGCCGGCATAACAAATAAATATTGTGTGCCATGAATACTATTACTGTCAGAACAACCGGGGCGACGTTATTGTCTGCCGTATTTTCCGTGTTTTTATCTTTCGCGGGCAACCTTAATTCCGTTCCGGACCTGTTTTCCGAACAGATTTCTGTTTACCCACAGGAAAAGCTGTACGTCCAGACCGACAAACCCTATTATATCGTAGGAGAGGACGTCTGGTTCAGGGCATTCCTCGCGGATAACATGTCACTGATACCAGACACCACGAGCCGGTATGTCTACGGGGAACTTGTCAGCCCCGTCGATACGGTCGTAACCCGTGTAAAGGTGCGTCCCGTAAACGGAGCTTATTCGGGATATATCCATCTGGACGAAAGTCTGGTCGAAGGGGATTACCAACTTCGTTTCTATACGCAGTATATGCAGAATACGGGGGAAGAATACTTCTTCCGCAAACGCATAGCCATAGGCGGCGGTCTTTCCGGCTATTACCGCACCGACGCCAAATTCAGATTCCCCGAAAGCGGCAAGGTGGACGTTACTTTGCAGTTCTTCCCCATAGTAGGGAATACCGACACGCCTATCGTTCCTTCAAAAGTGCTTATAGGCGACAAGAAAGGCAAGAAAGATGAAATAACCCTTGTGGACGGAAATAAGGTGCATCTACTGCTCGATCCCGAACAAGACGTTATGAACCGGATACTTTACCTCGAATATTACTATGACAGCCGCGTACACAGGCAGTATATACCCATACCTATGCCCGATACAGACTACGCCGTTTCGTTCTTTCCAGAAGGAGGCAACCTTCCGTCCGGCACCCTTGCCCGCATAGCATTCAAAGCCCTCGATCCAAACGGCCTCGGGGAAAAAGTAACGGGATATATCACCGACGGCAAAGGAGAACGCATAGCCGATATAGAGTCCAACAGCCTCGGCATGGGAGCATTCTCCATTAAAGCCGATGCAGGGGAAACCTATACAGCCGTATGCCGCAACAGCAAAGGTTATGAAAAAAGCTTTACTTTACCCGAAGCCAAAGCAAACGCCATATCCATAGGTGCAGGATGGCACAACGGCAACCTAAACGTTACAGTCCTTGCATCACAGAATACGCAGCTACCCGAAGATATGGACCTGCTTATCCATTGCCGGGGAAAACTACTTTACAACGATACATGGAATAACTCAAAGAACTATATACGCCTGGACGGGAAACAACTCCCCTCCGGGATATTGCATATAGTGCTTTCGGATAAGGAGAGGAACATACTCAGCGAAAGGCTCGTGTTCAATATAAACGAAGAAGCCGACATAGCAAGCCTAACCTTTACCCCCAACCAAAACAACTACGTAAGGCGGGATAAGGTAGTCTCACAAATAAACCTTACCGACACCGAAGGCAATCCTTTGGAAGGCAGCTTTGCCATATCCGTTACGGACGATTCGGACGTTACCCCAGACAGTACGAACAATATCCTTACCTCGATGCTTCTCACTTCCGACCTGAAAGGATATATCGAAAATCCGGCGTATTATTTCGGAAACAACAACTGTAATAACGGCAATAATACCAGTAATAACAGTAACACCGGAAATATAGACAAAAGCCGCCTTGCCGATCTGGATGTACTGATGCTTACGCAGGGCTGGTGCAGATATGATATACCCGCATTGTTGAAAGGCAACGTAGAAAAACCGAAGATAGATTTCGAATACACGCAGGCCATCACGGGAAGCGTATTGGGCGGCACATGGCTCAATAAGAAAAAAGAAGGTATCGGGATGCTGGTCGTCGCTATGGATACCACGTTTTCGGCAACAGCCGTAACCGATACCGCAGGCCGATTCCGTTTCGACGGCTTCGAATGGCCGGACAGTACACGCTACATTGTTCAGGCATTAAATAAGAACGGAAAGCGTAACGTTGAACTCACCCTCGATACGGTTTACTACCCGGCAGTATTGAAACCGCTGCCGTTCGGTTTCCCCAAAGACCGCACCGAACAGGCAAAGTACATGGCTAAGGCAGAAGAGAAGTTCACCGTAGAGGACGGTATGAGAACCTATAATATCGAAGAAATCGTGGTGCAAGGAAAGAGAAGAGAATACAAATATGAATCGATTTTTTCTTCAAAAATAAATTCAAACCTAATATGGGCAGAAGACTATCCATATATAACAGACACCTATATGTTATTGAATCAATTACCGGGCATTAGAATTATAGGAGATGGCATGAAAAAAGAAATAAGAATTATAAAAGGAGGAAATATTAATGGAGAAGTTTTGATGATGATTGATAACTTTATAGTACCTGACAATGATTTCGTTTATACACTTCCCCCACATTTAATTGAAACCATTGAATTGGCATGGGGGCCACAACTGGCACTTTTGGGAGTTCAACCCAAACCTGTCTCCGGTTTATTGATAATAACAACGAAAACAGACGCAAGAAACAAAACACGTGAATATTACAATATTCGCACTATTCAGCCTCATGGATATCAAGCACCTAAAGAATTTTATTCACCTGTTTACGAAACCAAAGAACAGCGGGACAATGAAACGCCTGACCTTCGCACAACGGTTTATTGGAATCCCGATATACAGACTTCACCCGACGGCAAAGCCGAGGTTCTGTTCTATACCGCCGACGCTCCCACGGCCTATTCCGTAATTATCGAAGGCCAGACAAAGGACGGAAGGCTGATACGTAATACAAGTAAAATCCTACGTAAAAAATAGTGCCGGTTGTACAGAGAGATTGTTTACTGTTATTGTTCATATTTCATCTATTTCCAATAAATTCTTTGTATCTTTATCATTGCAAAACCATTTGTAGTTATACTGCGGTAACGGTCAGGAAATCAAGTGACTAAAGTTGATTTCCGACCTATACGAATGGGCTGAAAAAAGGCGGTACAACACGTATATTGAAAACATTGTTAATCAACTCATTGCATTTGTCCCTACATTCAATGTAATTGTAAAAATGAGGTTTGTACCGTTTAAGAGGCGAAAACGCTGAATCTCAATAGCGTAAATATGCTGCATCGGTAAGTAGTTGGTAATAAATATATTCCATTGGAAAAGAGGAGAGGCGTACTCTCGTCGTATTCTAATGTGCGAAATTATCGACAATAACTATAATGTGAATATTTTGGTCATATAAATATATCTCAAGCAGAAAAAACGATTGATTTGTCGAAATTCAAGAACAGTTGATGGATATAGGAAAAGAAACAGAAGTTACCGGAAATAAGCATAATGAATTTCTGAGAGTTTGATTAAATAATATATACGATATGGGAAAAACTGTAACAACTTATCTAATTGACGGAGATCCGAAAGGAACGCAATATGTATTCATCAGTAATAAAATTTGCCAGATGTTTGTTATTCCACGTGCGAATCTTTCGATATTGAATGAAAGACCTGATCTGCAAACACCTGCATTCTATATTTTATTGGGAGAAGATGAAAATACGAAACCTAAAGCATATATCGGAGAAACAGAGAATTTTAAAGAACGAGTAAAAGACCATGACAGCAAAAAGATATTCTGGCAAAAAGCCTTGATCTTTATCTCGAAAGATGCAGCAATGACAAAGGCAGACGTACAATATCTGGAGCATAAAGCAGTGAGTGAAGCGCGCAAAGCCAATACTTTTGTTTTGAACGAAAACAAGCAGACCCCAAAAGCTCCGAACCTTCCGGAATATCAGAAAGATGCTATGGATGAGTTTTTTGAAGATATCAAATTCTTAACCTCTTTTACAGGATGTGCTATTTTTGATATTATCGAAACAAAAAAACAGCATCTTTTTTATACCCGAAACAGAGGTTGTAATGCCGTAGGTTTTTATAATTCTTCGGGATTTACGGTTTTAAAAGGCAGTATAATCACCAAAGGAAATACAGAATCATTCTCATGGGCAGAGAAAAGGGAAAAACTCATAAAGGAATATACAGTACAAAAAGGCGGAAATTTAGTACTGGAATCAGATGTAACTTTTTCGAGTCCAAGCACAGCTGCTGATTTTTGTCTGGGAAGAGGTTGCAATGGTTGGGGTATATGGAAAGATAAAGATGGGCAAACATTAGATGCTGTTTACAGAAAACAACTGGAATAATACACAAGATAGGATCTGGAAATTAATCGATTAAAGAAAAAACAATGGCATCAAATTGCAGCAATTGCCCCATGAGGGCAAAACATGATAAGAGTCCTAAGTCGTTAATGGGACGGTTCTGGCGTTGGCATATCAATTTTTGTCCGGGTTGGAAAGGGTATTTCAAGGCTCTTTCGCCTAACGAGCAAAGTGAGTTGAGAGAGAAGTATGAGTTCAAAAAATATTAGGCATAGATATAAAGAATGATGAAAAAAGAGATTTTGTTTGTGCTGCTCAATGGGTTTGCAGACTGGGAAGGGGCTTATATTGCCCCGAGTCTGAGTTGCGGCGTAGAGCCCGGAAGCAAAAGTAAATATGTGGTTAAAACTGTATCTTTAACCAAAGACCCGGCAGTGTCATGCGGCGGTTTCAAGGTACTCCCCGACTATGAGATCGGTGATATTCCTGTCGATTATGCAGGGGTTGTGCTGGTCGGTGGTATGGGGTGGCTGACACCGGAGGCCGAGGCGGTTGTTGCTTTGGTCAAAGATGCTATTGCGAACAACAAACTGGTAGCCGGAATCTGCAATGCTTCGGTCTTTCTCGGGATGCATGGGTTTCTGAACAGGGTAAACCATACCAGCAACGGGTTGGACTATTTGAAAAATTATGCGGGAGCAAACTATACAGGTGAAAGCCGTTATAAAAATGAGCCTGCGGTCAGGGATGCAAATATTGTAACTGCCAACGGATTTTCCGCACTGGAATTCTGCCGTGAAATCCTCTATGCTTTGGAAGCAGATACGCCGAAAAAGATAGAGAAAAGTTATCGAATGAACAAAACAGGCGTTTGGGAAGCATCTGAGGCGGAGTGAAATTAAAAATCGGGACGCTGAGTCCAATAAATACTAATAAAATTATGGATATTAAAGAAAAAGCGGCCCGAATGGTTGCAACAGCACAAGTTATTACAGTCGCATCGGTTGATGAAAATGGTTATCCCCGCCCCGTGGCAATGGTGAAACTCAAAGATGAGAATGGGGCGATGTATGTTTCGACCGGAACAAGTTCGGCCAAGACTGCGCATTTCAGGGCCAATCCCAAAGCGGGCGTCTCGATTGTAAAGGGTGGCGACAGTATTGTTTACACGGGCGAAATGGAGATCGTTACGGACGAAACGGTAAAGCGCTCTCTTTGGAGTGATTGGATGCTTGACCACTTTCCCGGCGGGGTAGAAGATCCGGAATATTGTGTGTTGAAGTTCACACCGATATCGGCAACTTACTGGATCGACAATGCATTTGTTAAAGATGAGAAATATATGAATCTGTATTGCCAGAGTTGCGGTATGCCGATGCAAACTGCCGATCAATTTGGGACGAACAAAGACGGTTCCGCAAACCGGGAGTATTGCTGCTATTGCTACAAAGACGGGGCGTTTGTCCAGGATTGCACCATGGAGGGAATGATCGAGCATTGTGTCCAGTATCTCGACGAGTTCAACGGGGCTTGTGATACTCAATACACAAAAGAAGAGGCGATTGCGGAGATGAAGAAATTTTTCCCGAATTTAAAACGATGGAAAACAACGAATTGATCTTTGAAAACAGAGCGTTGTTCCGGGAATGGCTGGAAAGCGAAAGTGCAACAAGCGATGGTGTTTGGCTGATATTTTCCAAAACCGACAGGTTGAAAACCTTGTCGGCTCATGAAGCACTTGAAGAGGCATTATGCTTCGGCTGGATAGACGGTCAAATGCAATCCGTTGACGATGACAGGTATAAAAAGTATTTTGCCCGCCGAAGGATAAAGAGCAATTGGTCGGAAAAAAACAAAGAGCTTGCGCAGTGTCTTATAGAAAGAGGATTAATGACTCCGCATGGTTTAGATGCCATATCCTGTGCAAAGCAAAACGGACAGTGGGACAACTCCAAACGGAATTCTGCCTCCGAAGAGCAGATTCTGATATTTAAGCAGCTTATTGAATCCCATGAACCAGCTTATGTCAATTTATCGGGTATGTCTGATTCTGTGCAACGCACTTATACGTTGTTTTATTTTGATGCAAAATCAGACAAAACCCGCCAAGCTCGTCTGGAAAAGATTATCAACCGGCTCAATAAAAACCTGAAACCAATGTAATACGCTTCTTTTGGATTATGAATATCGAAGAGTTGAGGAATTGTTGCTTTGCTGTAAAAAATGCAGAGGAGTGCACTTCTTAGGGAGAAGATTTGATATCCTACAAAATAAAGAACAAGGTGTTCGCTTTTTTCTTTTACATCTGAAGGAGTCCGAATATTTTGTGGTTTTGAAATGCGACCCCGATAGAACGGTTGAATTAAGGGAGAAGTATCAGGGCATTACCAAAGGATTCTATACCGGCGACACATTGAAATGGAATGATTTATATGTGAATGTTCCAAAAGGGGGGGATGTTTTATTCTCTTTTCCCATTTGATGAGTTTTTTCAGTGTTAACATATAGGCTTTGTCGATTGTTACTATTATAGTGTATTTAGTGAATAAACCTTGTCGGTGATTTATGGGTGGGGTATACAAATAATGGAGGGATGAAAGGGATATTTAGTGCTACTGAAGAATTCGAGAATAAAGAGAGGATTATTTTAAGGGATCATCTGGCTATAGAGAGAACCCGATTGGCTAATGAACGCACTCTTTTTTCTTATATACGTACGTCATTGTATCTTCTTACGGTGGGTGTCGGGATTTTCGAGATAAAGAGTATCCAGCACCTGAGGGGTGTAGCGTGGGTTTGCATATTTTTCAGTGTCGTGCTTTTTCTTGTCGGATTGTTCCGGTATTATCAGCTTAAAGAGCATCTGAAAAAATATATCAGCGAGAGTAATGAGAATGGATAGTGGGATATTTTTCGTAATTTTGAAGGAAAGAGGGGCTTTCCTGAATAAATATTTTACCGGATATGGTTGCTCAGACAGAATTTAGCCTCAGGGCGAGGGAACGTGGTTTTCATTTAGTGACGGATGAGGTTGTGAGGGGTTTGCCGCCGTTGCCGCATATGGGAGTATTGCATCTTTTTATAAAGCATTCGTCGGCGGGATTGTCAATCAATGAAAATGCGGATCCCGACGTGCAAACGGATCTTTCCGCAGTTTTTGACCGTCTTATCCGTGAGCGTGAGTCTTATTATACTCATAATTGTGAAGGGGATGACGATATGCCTGCCCATGCCAAATCGACTCTTACAGGGGTGAGCCTGACAATTCCCATAACAAACGGGCGCCTTAACTTAGGTGTCTGGCAGGGGATTTATCTTTGTGAGTTCCGTAACCGGGCTTCTGGCCGGAGGATCGTCGCGACTGTAATAGGGGAGTGACGGAGTTCAGATTGTGTGCCAGATTGTTTATAATAAGGTTATTATCTCCGTATTGATTTGAGTGTAGATATTAGTATCTTTTTAATCCGACCGACTTTTGCATTTTATTGGGGAGTATTAAAATATTGGGTTATTTCTGACCCCTTTTCGATTGAGAGGGCTGATTGAGCTGGTGTATCTTTTATAGCCGGCATAATTTAAGATTCGGTTTTGTTCTTATCTTTCGGGGATATTTGTTTCAATATTATAAAAATGGAAAATCTGAAAATCGCCTACTGCGGACTTTATTGCGGTGAGTGCGGAAAATTAAAGAGGGGTAGGTGTCCGGGCTGTTATGCTAATGAGAAGGCTACGTGGTGCGAGATTCGTAAATGTTGTATGGAACATGGTTTTATGAGTTGTGCAGATTGCACGCTTATGTTGTTGAGGGATTGTAAGAAGTACAACAATATTTTTGCGAAGGTGATCGGTTTTGTTACGAGGACGGAGCGGAGCAAGTGTATCGATCGTATTCGTGAAATCGGTTATGAGGCTTTTGCCAAGGAGATGGGCGACCTGAAAATTATGTCGATCAGGAGAAGATGAGTTTCAGATACCGGATATTTTCGATTTTATCGTTTAGATATATTATCACAAAGTAAAAACGGATGATGCAGGTGCAGTCATCCGTTTTTTTAACATCTCTCCGATGGAAAGATGTTTCAGAAGGGTAGTGAGTGGAGGTCATTTATCTTTTACTATAACTGCTGTACAGGGTTCGAATGTATTGCCTGAGATGCTGATTTCCATACCGTTGTCTTCAAATTTCCCATGTCGTATGGTTCCCCGGTTTCGTACATTTCTTTCCGTACTGTTTGCAGAAGGGGGATTAAATGCCTTTCCGGGATTATCTTTTCCCGTGGTTGTGACTTTGCCGATTGTAACTTCGTAGATGTGATTACGCAGGATATGGGGAAAGGTTTGCCCTGCTCCGACAAATCCTCCGCCTCCTCCTTCGTCCCATACTGTTTCACTGCCGGGCGGTCCTTGTGAAGGATTATATTCGTAATAAGGACGCCCATTAATGAAGTGCCAGATGATCCGGAAATCGATTCTGTAATAGCTCTCGGGATTTCCGTTGTATTCACCTGCCACCACCAGACAGGTGGCGTTTGTGGCATTGTCGGTTTCTGCTCCGGTTGTTTCCAGAATGTAGATTGCACCGTTAAGTTGCTTTTCGGCAGGGTCTGGTAGGGGATAGTAGATCGGATCCTTAATACGTCCGGAGTCAGGAGGTACGGATGGTTTCAGAAATCTGAGCTCTCCGTTGTAGGGGTGAGGTGCCATCGATGAGATGGCTGCCGTATCCGGTGCGACGCATCCCCGTGTGTTGCGATTATAGACATAGACTCCGTTTAATGTAAAATTGTCGATGTCTGCATCTAACCTGACATCTACACGGGCGAGTGCCATGTATAGGGTGATCGGGTTTGTTGCGAGGTTTTCTACGGTATTTTCATCGATCGGGGTCAATATGCTTTCACCCCACATTGGGATCGAACGGAAATCCGAATCGGTATGCGGCCATCTGTCGTTGTTTGTAAATCTGAGCCTTTTCAGAACATCGTTTTTATTACCTTCTTTGTTCTGTGCTGCTGTAACTGCTTCATGGGCGTTCGCTATGATTACGAGTCGATATTGGTTGCCGGGGTCTTTTTTTAGCGTTGCTTCGAATGTCTTTTTTGAGAAATTCCCCGAGCCGGGGTCATCGTTAATGGTCCGGCCTTCTACGCTGTAATCAAAGATTTCCCTGTCTGCTTCGTCTTTTTTGAATACGAGCAGATCGATGGTTTCAATTTTATTTTCTATCTGCGGATTGGTTGTCCGGGCAGATGTCCTTTCCGCTGCAATTCTTATAGTAATATCCGATCTGTTGTCGTGTTCCTTACTGGAAAGGACTTCGACTTCTTTCGTGCATGCTGCTGTTCCTGCCATAAGCAGAAAGGCGATGAATATTATTATATAATTGTTGTGTCTCATTAATTCAAGAACTTTATTTGTTACCGGATAGCCAGAGGAATAAGATTATTTTTCTTCCTGAGTACCTGCATTTTTGTCTCACGGACAGAGCCGGTTAAATTTCTTCATCGGGTTTGATCGCATACCAGTCATTGATTTTTAACGAAATGATTTTTAAGTTCGGACCAATGGTTAATTTGAAATCGAACTCGTCGTAATACTCCAATTTTTCATCAGAGTCGTAAATGTGTTCACCGTTTACGGTTATTTTAGCCAGTTCATCAGCAATGTTCAGAGATTGTCCGGCTGTGATATTATTGTTTTTATCCCTTTCTTCCAGTTGTATCCGGAGGTCGGAGTTCATCCATATTCGCATCGTCCTGAACAGGTAAAGGCCGGAAGATGTTATTGTGTGGCCGACTATTGTTTCCGTGTGAGGTATATAAATTCTATAGGAGTCCGGTTGCGGTTTGTTATTGTAATCATATGTTCCGTTGTTTCCGTGTATATAGGTTTCTACAGTTGAATTTTCCGGAAGTGTGTAATCTTCGAACTCGACCGTTAAATTGATATTGTTCGTATTTTTAGATAAGCGCATGGTGTCGTAAGTAAGCATCGGGTCTGTTTTTCTGACTACAAAATTCTGACAGGCATGGTATATATCGTCTTGTTTATATTCAATCCTGTTTCCGATCAGAGAGGTGCGCAATGTGCTGCGTTTTTCCGCTCGGGCGGTGGCGTAGTGACTGGTGTGGTTTATCAATGCGACGATTGTATAATTTCCTATATTCTGTTTAGGTATATAGGCCATATAGTATGGGCCTGACAACTGGCTTTTTAAATAGACGTACTTTTTTACCAAGTTACCGTTTTCATCGTATAGATACAGATCGACCTGACTGACGATGTCTTTATATTTGTATTCCGGCATTATCACGTCAAAACAGATATAATGCCCGCTGAGGTAGTCGCTAAGGTCTTCCTTAATACAGCTTCCAAAGGACAATAATACAGTTATTACTATCAATGTATGTCTTATATTCATTGAGGAGCGGTTTTGTCGGGTACCGGATGAATTTGCCAAAAAGGGATATACCGGAATATGTTATCGCGGTATATCCCTATGATGTTTAAATTAGATTTCTTCTTCCTGAATGATTTTAGACCATGGTAAAACGGTTACAGTTATGGTAACGGTAGTTTCCTGAGGAATTATTTCTCCCGGCTTTACTATCTCCGACGGGTCTCCCAAATCTTTAATACCTGTAACGGCTATTTCGTAGTAGTGATTCCTGATTACGGAATATTGTTTTTCCATATCTGTTCTTTCATCTTTGTCCCGGATTGCAAATTTGTGATAGTTCAGACCTTTATCGTAATGCTTGATTTCAGTTCCGGCATCGGGTTGCAGGGTAGAAGCCGGGTCGTTGTCAACGATGTAGCGTTCTCCGCTTATCACGATGGTATAGAATGTTCCGTCGGGATTTCTGGAGCCTGCCTGGCTTATATCCTGATGGCTTCTTATTTCCGCGTCGGTCGGCTCATATTGGGTTTTCAACTGGATGTATGTCGTATTTCCGTAGTACTGGTGATTTTGCCGGTCTAACTTCGTCGTATTTTCTATTGTGTAGAAAAAGTCCGTTAAAGGTGTTGTGGGCTGGGAGACGGCTTTATAGCCTTGATAGTTTGTGAAAATAGGGTTTTGCTTGCCCGGATCGAACGAGTTTTCCCAACTTTCTTCGTGTACTGCGCTGATCACTTTCCCATGTCCTGTCTGCGGTGGAGCGATGGTTCCTTCGTGTTGTCCGACAAGAAAATAGTTTCTGGGGACAGAGCCTAATCTGTATTCCGGAGTTAAGAATTCACCTTCCATATTCGAATTATCACCTTTTTTTATGCTTCCAAGTTTTACTTTTGCGGCGATGCGTCCTATTTCGAGAGGTATATTTACCGGTGTATCGACAGTTCCGCCGTCATCGACGGTTACCGATTTTCCCCATAACGTACCGATGAAAAAATCGTTATTGGCGATGTCCGGAAGGTCTGCGGTTGCGAATGCATCCTGTAGTGTTCTTCTCTCGTACGCCCCGCGGTAACCACTTGCTGCGCTTAATGCCGGATTATTAGAGAATACGTAGATGTATTTCTCTCCCGGGGAGATGGTGAACTGATCTGTTACGCCTCCTATACAATTAAGGTCGTATTCTTTTTCAAAGCTGCCTTCGGGCGCTTTGAATATCACGACTTTTACCGTTCCGGCGATATTGCTTTCAGTGCCTTCCGTATTCTGGGTAGCACCTCCTGCCGCACGTCCCCTTGTTCCGTTGATGATTGTCAGGCGGGCATAACTTTCTTCGGCGGGAATATCAGAGTCTCCCGGGTTTCCACAACATTCTACTTTTTCGTTGGTACAACCTGCAAGTGCTGTAATAAACAGGCCCATTGCAAATAAGAGTTTTGCTTTCATAATTCAAGTATTAGTAAATTAGTAACTCTCAATGGCAAGTTTCTCATAAGGAAAGATTGCGGATCATTCCGACACTTGTGGGCCTAAAAGTGTTTTTTTCTTTTCTTGTTCCTTAGAGTTGTGTCCAAATATAGATGCTATCATTTCTAATAATCGCGATAATTTGTTCTTATACCGTACTGTTTCATTTTTTTATTGTTCTGATTCCGGCACAAAATATGAGTTTTTTTTGTTTGCCGGGATATTTCGATTGCAGGATGTTTGTTTTGTCTTCTGGGATTTTATAAATGTCCGTTTTATTACGAACAGCGGAAGATGAAAAAGGCATTCGTGCGATTCTTGTTGTTTTTCTGCATTTGCCGTGTAGGCTTTTGTTGTGTTGTTTTCATGAAATAAAAAAGGAAGCTTGCAAAAGCAGGCTTCCTTATCTATGTTTTTTATACTTAATATTATTTAGTCAGACCTAATGTTTTGAACCATTCTTCTGCACGTAGCGGCCATTCGTTTACGGTGTGCCCTGTATTGCGCATTCCGTATCCGTGTCCTCCCGTCGGATAGACAAACATGGTTGCCGGCACTTCATTCAACATCAGGTTGTAATAGTAAACCAGTGTGCCGTCGATAAACGGATGGTCGTTTTCAGCCTGTACAATCATGCAGGGGGGGGTATCTTTGCTGAGCGGTAGTTCGGGGGCGGATTTTAAAGTGCGTTCTTTTACATCTTCTCCGGCGAGATAGGCCGGATATATTAAAAGTGTATAGTCGGGACGGCAGCTGACCTTGTCGATTTCATCGAATGCGGTATAGGTACGATTATTAAAGTTTGTTGATGCCGAAGCAGACAGGTGCCCACCTGCCGAGAAACCCATTATTCCGATTTGGTTAGGATTAATTCCCCATTCTTTTGCGTGGTAACGTACGTAGCTGATGGCTCTCTGCGCGTCTTGCAAGGCAACGGCATTCTTTTCCTTGCCTTCCCTGCGGGGTACGCGGTAACGGAGCAGAATGGCGGTGATGCCGTTCGAGTTCAGCCATTGGCATATTTCGGTGCCTTCTATATCTTCAGCCAAAACATAATAACCTCCGCCGGGACATACGATCATTGCAGCTCCGGTTGCCAATCCGGCCGGTGCAGGATAATAAGTGACGGTAGGATTAGAGACATTTGAACGTACGTGGATAATTTTTCCACCTACTCCCGGTTCGTCACCGTTTTTAAGTATTTCTTTTTCTTTCAGGTTTGTTTCTTTCAGCATTTTCTGCGGAAAGAGGTCGATGGGTTTATAGGCTTCCTGGGCTATTAATCCGCAAAGGGTCAGCATGCCACAGGCTAATGCAGAGATTAATTTTTTTTTCATCGTTTTTTCTTATGTTTTAAACTATAAATTGGTTTCAATAAACGCTTGGCCTCAGCATAATCAAGCAAGTTCGCTTCTACGTTCAGCTTGTGGTTTATTTAAATCGATAAACCGCTTTGAATAAACGTTGCGCTTCAGCATAGTTCAAGTAAACTTGACTCTGCGTTCGGCTTGCAGTTTATTTAAAATATTTATCCAGTATGGCACGGCTTTTTTCGTAACCTGTTTTCAATACAGTGAACGGATCGGCGTCCTGCCAGTACGATTTGTTGAACAGCTCGAGGGAGAATGCTCCTTTAAAGCCATTTGCCGCTAAAATTGGGAGTACTTTGTCGAATGGGCATATTCCGTCGCCCGGATATACACGGTCGGCATCTTCCAACTTTTCTCTTTCCGGATTTGCAGGGAAATCATTCAGATGGAAAACCGGCAGGGCCGATCCACTGATTAAAGCCAGACTGTCGTAAGAGTTTCCACCTCTGTAAAGGTGATAAAAATCCAACAGTAAAGCTGCCGAAGGTTGTTTGCTTGCCGTTGCAATGTACATGGCATCGGATAACTGGTTAAGCGCTCCCGCACCCCAGACTTCCAACAACGGACGTACTCCTATGGATGAGGCCGTTTGCAGCAGTTCTGCATAGCGTCCGGCATAAATATCCAGTTTCGAACGATCGATTTTGTCCAGTCCCATTGCTGTTGCGGCGATGTTCTTTCCTCCCAGCTGCGCGGTGACTTCCATTTCGCGTTTCATTTGCTCCATTCCTTTTTTCCGGGCATTGTCATCGTCAACCATCCATTGGGCGAATCCGATCGTATTTTCAAAAACGAGGTTATTATCTTCCAACAATTTTTTCAGGTCTGCCGGTTTGCCTCCTTTTTCAATGTAGGCGTCGATGTCTTTCGTCCAGAGTTCGATCCCATCATATCCCGCTTTACTGCTTAATTTTATCTGTTCTTCTATAGGCAGATTGTAGCCGCTGATTGTAGCCGCATTGATTGCTATACGATAGGGGCATTTTTCCGGAACGTCCGGTTTTTCTGCGACTGTTTTTTCATTCGGGGCAGTACAGCTCTTCAGCGCGGCAGCTCCTAAAAGAGCTGCCCCCGAGGTCAACAGCATCTGTCTTCTCGATATTTTTTTCTTCATATTATTTTAATGGGAATTTCATGTTTCTCAGATAATTACCGGATGCAATAATACATTCTTTATTATCTTTCGGCTGGTCGTTTTCTACTATATAATGTTTTGTTCCTGCAATTTTGCTGTAAGAGAATATTTCAGGGAAATCGAGTCTTCCCTGGCCTACATAAGCGAAACCTCTTTCGGGTGTATAGTCCATATCTTTTACGTGAAGCACGGGGAAGCGTCCGGGATATTTTTTCATATAGGTTACGGGGCATGCATCGCCTTTGGCAACCCAATATACGTCCATTTCCATATTTACGAGTTCGGGATCCGTATTTTGAAGCACAATATCGTAAGGGATAACGCCTTCGGTAATATGGAATTCATAATTGTGGTTGTGGTAGAGGAATTCAAGGCCTTCTTCCTTACAAATACGTCCGGCTTCATTGCTCCATTCGCAAATCTGTTTCCATTGATCGAGGGGAACCACTTGCGTTCCGTCGAGGAACGGATAGTAGCATACGAAATATTTCATTCCCCAGTCTTGCGTATTTTTTATTGCTTTTTTGAAAGCGTCTTTGTCTTTAGCTATCTGATACATGGAAGAACCTCCGAGCAAGGGTTTCAATCCCAGGTCTTTCAGGTATTTTTTTGCTGTGTCGAATCCAAGTCCGAAATCACCCCCGAATTCCAATTCTTTATATCCAAGATCAGCAATCAGTTTGAGTCCTTCCTTCGGGTTTTCTTCCAACCATTTACCTCCGGTGTTTCCTGTAATGATTCCAAAACTTTTTAAAGAGTGCAGTTTGTTACATCCTGTTGTTGCTGCAAGACCTTTCCCTGCTAAAAGCATTGCTGAAAGGACGCCTGCGTTTTTAATAAAATCTCTTCTTTCCATAATTGTCGGTATTTTATTTATAATGATTGATATTTCATTTTTGCCAGGTAACGGGCAGCGGCAACTACGTTTTCTCGAGTTACTTCCGCACGGTTGCATTCGGCTATAAAGTGTCTGGTTCCGCCGATTTCGGTATAAGGCATGATGTCCGTATAGGGAATGATACCCTGTCCCATGTCTGCAAAGCCTTTGGCCGTAGTATGGTCTATGTCCGTCAGGTGTATAACGGGGAAACGTCCGGGATATTTTTTCAGAAAATGTATTGCCGATTGTCCTCCGTATTCGAGCCAGTAAATATCCATCTCTATTCCTACCAGTTCAGGGTCGGTATATTGAAGGATAATATCGTAAGGGATAATTCCTTCCGTGATGTTGAATTCATAATCGTGGTTGTGGTAAAGGAGTTTTACTCCTTCTTCCCTGCAACGCCGTCCGGCTTCATTCATTCTGTCACATACCTTTTTCCATTCGTCTATGGGAACAATTTTCTGACTGTCGAGGAATGGATAGTAACAGGCAAAATATTTTTTACCCCATTTGCGGCAATCTTCCATTGCTTCCTTAAAGGCTTCTTTATCTGCTATCAATTGATACATTGCGCCTCCGCCGATAAGCGGTTTTATGCCTAAGTCTTTAAAGATTTTTTTTGCTTCCGTATCGGGAATACCAAGTTCTCCGCTGAATTCTATTTCGCTGTAGCCTTCGTCGGCCAGTGTTTGCAGCGCTTTTCGCGGATCGCTTCTGAACCAGTCAACCTGTGAGGTGATGATGATTCCGTAATGAGGGAGTGTTTTCAGTTTCGCCGTACTTCCTGCGTTTATTCTGCCGTTTGCCAGCAATGCAGCGGAGAGTGCTCCGGTTTTTATAAAGTTTCGTCTATCCATAGTTTATTTTAATCTGTAAATAGCTTACAATAAACGCTGCGCCTCAGCATAATCCAAGCAAGCTTGGTTCTGCGTTCGGTTTGCAGTTTATTTTAGGATTATTGAACCTGTATTTGCATCTAAGAGCGTATTCGATTTGGGTGCAAGATCGAGGCTCAGCGTTTTTCCGTTTTTCAAATGTATATCCCGTTTACCTCCGTCTTTGGTATGAATCAGTAAGAGTCCGGTATTGCAATAGGTAAAATCATTGGCTTCATTGTAAACATGGCAACCTGCATCTTTGAATATAGAGCGGAATACGTCTGTTCCGTTGATTGGCAATGCAGCGAATACTACATTGTAACCGGGAAATTTTTTCTTTGCGGCAATTACCTGCTTGGTGCCTTTCAGGTAGGCTAAGGGTTCGGCATCCGGATCGTCGATAACAACCATCGGATCGACGGTTCCGTCAAAGTCGTAACGGAAGCCAGGGTTCAGAAATTCTACTCCCTGCGGAGCGTAAGCTACGGCCGGTTTTACTTTTACATCGATCAGTTTTTCCGATAGGGCGTAATCGATTTTTTTCCCGTCTGTGATCCCTGTCAGATAATTGAATATCAGCGTCCGACTGTTTTTGGCTACTTTATCTTTAATAAATTTTTTCTGTGCATCCGTAAGGACGTAATTATTCATGAAAATAACCGCTTTATATTGGTCCAGATTTACTTTATCCAGATCGAAATCGTATATGTGGTCTCCTACTACTCCACTACGCAAAGCTTCTTCAACGGATTGGTCCAATACGTTGAAGGTGATGGGGAGGTAGCCGGGTTTCAGGTAATAAAAGTTATCCATACTCCATACGTAGAGCAGGTCGGCTTCCGATTTGTAGGGTATGTGCAAGCGTTGGTCGAATAGCTCTTTTTCTTCACGAATCGTTTTCCGGTAGCGCGGGTCGTCCCACCATCCGAGACTTTCCCTTGGACCGAAATCATAGTACCACAGACCGATACCGCGCATCAGAGGGAACAGGGCGCAGCGGCGGAGCAGCGGAGCATAGTCTGGGTCGTACCGTTCTACGTAGCGAACCGGATCGATAAATGCTTTTTTCTGATATTCGCCGTTATCCATTTCATCGAGCCAAAGTTTTCCGTGCAGGAGTGTAGATTCGACAATACCGCGTGAATTTCCGCTTCCTCCCATTGCACGTGAGTCGTTCCAGTAGGTTTGCGGTGCTGCCAGATAATCGAGTGTAGGACAATTCAGGATGCGTTCGATAAAAAGGTGGCCTCCTACGGTCTGGCGGTTGAATGTCATGTGTATATAGCCGTAGAATACTCCCGTGATAAGCGGACGCGGCCATTTGTCTTTTACTATTTTAGAGAAGTACTCGATATCTTCTACTACAACTTCTTGTTGTGCCGTGAAATAATCGATTACACGCTGGTCTTGTTGAGGGTCTTTGAAAAAACCGAAGTGTGTTGTGTTGCGTTCTTCTGTGCCCGGAACGGTTGCATCGGTAAGGGTAAAGTCTTTACGATTCCATGCTTTTTGAAGATTCTTATCGTTTCCGTATTTATTTTTCAGCCATTTTCTGAAATAGGTTGTCATTGCTTTTCCCGTATCGGGTTCATGGCTTATAAAGCCCCAGTAGTGCCATTCTCCGTAAATACCTCCGGAAATGTGCATACCGATCAGAGCATCACCTTCGGGCGAGACTGCCAATCCGTCACACAGTTCTTTTAGTCTTTCGCCTGCCTCTTTTCTCCATTTTTCCGATGCCAGACTGGCCCGCAGCGAGCGTTCATTGTCGAAGTCTTCATTGTTATGCGGAAGTCCGGGCTGATATTCTTCCTGAATCGGTCCGTCGGCATATTCGGTGCATTCATCGCGATTCGCTTTATTCCACCAGTAGGGTGCATTGGTATGTACTCTTAGCACGATTGCGGCTTCTGGCGCTACTTCTAAAACGCCACGCAGCTGTTTACGGGCTTTTTCTATATCGAGTTCTTTTTTTTCTTCATACCAGATGTCTTCGAAATAGAGGTCGACCTGAAAGAGGCGGAAGCCCATGTCGTAAAATTGTTTCAGATTCCGTTGCGGAACCTCTTCCCAGCTCCAACGTCCTCCGGTAGCATGTGTCAGTGCATAGAAATTCGGGGATACGGGCTGGCCGTTTACATGGATTGTGGGGCGTCCGTTGTATGGTTTAATTTCCGCATATTTCGGAACGGAAGCCGATGTGCCGATTATCGTAAAGAAGAACAGAACAAAAGAAAAGATCCTTTTTTTCATGGCTTATAGTGTGTGATAAAAAATTAGCAGCACTCCCGGTTTCGGAAGTGCTGCTACAAATCTACATATTATTTATTGTTTACAAAAAGAGAATGGTGTCAATAATCCATAATCTAATTGCATATAGTCCGCGCCGGAACCTACGGGAGGCTGGAATCTCCAGCTCCATGGTGTTACGATTCCATTCGGTGCTTTGTAGAATGGTCCGAGTACATTTCGGAGAGAGCCTTTTATCTTGACTTCTATGGTGTTGTCTCCCTCTTTCACCAGATTTGTTACGTCCAGGGTATAAGGTTTCCATCCTATAATTCCTGCCGGGGTACCGTTTACGATAACTTCGGCTACGGTTCCTTTCCAATTATCCAGTTTTACTGCATAACCTGCTTTCGGGTCGTTTACGTTATTTGTGTTTATGTAAGATACGGAGTTCCAATAGAACGGATATCCCTGCTGTTTCCAGCTACCCATTCCGAGTGCAACCGGAGCATTCAGAGTAAAGCCTTTTTTTGCCGGCTGAACATTGAAGTCGCCGATTATATAAGCGGGTTCTATTTCGGCAAATACACTCATTTTCGGAGCGTCGATGGTTAACGTATTTTCTCCTTCTTTCACATAGTTGCCGATAGCAAATACTTTGAAATCGCGGTCGAGGTAGTATTCGCCCTGCACCGGGGAAACTTCATTTCCATTTATGGTAATGGCAGCCGGGTATTGTTGTTCGAGTACGGCTTTTATGCCAGAATAATTGAATTTTCCGTTTACATTGAATTTGTAATCTACCTTGAAGCCGGTTCCATTCGAGAAGGTATCGCGGTCTATAATGTTTTTCTTATACTGCATGGCGCTGAACCAGACATCTCCGTCTTTGAATCCACGGGCTTTGAAGATGTTGTCCGTCGCGTCGGAGGTGTGGATGTCGGGGTAGGTCTTACCATCCAAAACGAGGGTAGGATAGTCTAAAGCCAGAACATTTACATCTGCTGTAATTTTCATTTCGCCGACCGGTGCGATGTTTTTGCATGCTGTGGCGAGCTTCGCATTTTCATATCCGTTTAATTTTTTATCGGAAATAAAGAAAAGAATGCTTCCTGTTGGTTCGATTTCGAATTCGAAGCTAACTTCTCCGTCTTTCGTTTCGTGCGGGTAGTTTTTTATGGAACCGTCTATTGCGTCCATCAACAGTACCGATTCTCCCGGCATGGTAAGTGAGGCTCCGGCTTTTGCATCTTTCGAAGAGTTTACAAAGAAGAGTATTTGCCCGTCTTTGAGTTCCCTGCGCATGTGGTAGAAGCGTCCGTCTCCGGGATTGATGTTTTTGAACCTGATGTCGTTGTTCTGCATCTTCGCTATGGCGGAAATGTTGTTGTTCACTACCTGCGCTTTGTTCCACTCGTCACCGAGAGTTGCAGTAACACCGTCTATACGGGACGGCTTATCGCCTATAATGATTACTTCGCCGCCGTTGCGGAGGAATTGGTTCAGGAGATCAACGGATGTTTTATCGAGGGTTTCGGAGTATTCAGGCAGGACTACGGTCTTGTATGCTCTGTTCCCGATGATAAATTGTTTTCCGTCTACTTTTCCGAGGTCTTTTACTATGTTTTCGGACGCAAGGTCATACTCTACCTGTTTTGTTTCCAGACCGTTCAGGAGTTCGCGGAAAGAGACATTGATATTATTCAGCATTTCGTTTTTTTCACCTTCTCCCCCGGCCTGATAGTAGAGCCATGCGGTAGTGGTGGGTTCGAATATTACAATGTCGTTTATCTGTTCACCGGCGGAAAGCACATAAGAAAGACGACCGAAATAGTCGTTTAGCAGTGTGTATTGATCCCAATAGGGGGCATGATAGGAGAATGATTGCGGAAAGTCGTGTTTGCGGGTTCCTAACAGGGTTTGGTAGTGCAAATGTTGGTTGAGCGTATTTACGCCTAATACGTATTCCCAGTCTCCGAGACGTTTCATATCGTCGAAGGTGAGTTCCCACCCAGCACCTCCGTAGGTTTCCGACAGCGTACGGCAACGTCCCATCTGGTTTGCTACACTGGATAGTTCCTTTACATTGCGGACGTCGCCAAATTGTACGGGCATAGGATCGTCCATCTGGTTGAATAACAGGTCGATGGCGGGACGCTGATGCCATGCGTACATAGCCATATTATCGCCTCCGTGATGGGGAACCGGCCATCCGTGTTCCCAATAGTGTCCGGTAAATTCGAGATTGTTCGCTTCGTAGTATTCATAGCTTGGTTTTGCCCAGCGGTCGATAAAGAGTTGCAGCAGCAACTGGTAGTAGTCGTGGCGTATACGCTGATAATCTCCGACGTTGTTTTTTATGGACGGCAGGTTGTCTTCGAGGTTATAACCATAGCGTTCGCGGAAACGGTCGAAGAGATCCGGCGTCCAACGGAAATTGCCGTCACCGGTAGGAGCGATATTGGGCTCATCGGTAAAAGAGCCTTTGATCGTTTTTCCGAATTCGTTTCCTACAACAGGTTTATAACCGTCTTCGATCGTCGTTTTCAGGAAGAATTCCGTTACTCCCGGCTTGATCAGGTCAACGTAGCAGAATCCTGCATTCCAAGCGTTTCCGATTTGGGGAGTTATTTTTTCATAAGCTAAAAAGTTCCCTTTTTTTCCGATATAATCGGCGGCTTTTTCCGTGATGTTGTTATAACCGTTGCCGGTTGCTTCAAAGATGGCGATGTATTTATCGAGATCTTCTTTTTTCAATTGGGTCAATGCCGTTTCATGCAGAGAGTTTCCCTGATTGTACGATTCGGGCATTTTGTCGGGCACGTGACCGCCGGCAAAACCGCTCGGATAGGAATTTTCATCGTATATCCAGACGTCCATTCCCAGTTCTTTCCCTTTTTCTACGGTGTATTTAAAGAGGTCGAACCATTCGTCAGATAAGTATTCGTTTGTCATTCCGTAGCGGGGATGAACAAAAACGCCTCCGAAGCCATGATCTTTCAGGTCTTTCATCGATTGATCGATAAATTCTTTTGTTACGGTTCCGTTCCATACCCAGAAGGGTGCCGGACGGAATGTTGCATTGGGATCAGCAAAGTTTGCTTTGAGGTCGGCAAACGATTCTGCGCACTTCGTTGCATCGCCTGTTCCTTTGGGCTGACAGGCTCCCAGCATCAGAGCTGCGGCTCCTATTAGTAATGCAGTAGTTTTCATGTTTTACAGGTTGTTTGTTATTTAATTACTTTTACGCCACGCGGTGCGTTTATCTTGGAAACGATTTTACCGTTTTCTTTCTTTTCATGACGGATTTCGATAGGTCCGTATGGGGTAGGGTAGCTGCCTTCTACCCATATAAGGTCTCCGAGGTGCGGAGTTATACGTACTGTTTTGCAGCCCGGTTCCAATACTTCAACTCCCAGAACATGCTCGCTCAGCCATGCAGTGCATCCGGATGCCCATCCGTGACAAAGGCTGTTCCGGAACCCTTTGTAGCAGTAGTCGCCATAGGTAGCATGCACATCTACTTTTCCTTCCGGTACCAATTCATCGATACGGCCGGCGTTTTCCATCCATTTCAGGTCGAAGTCTTCCCAGAAGGTGGTAGCTCCGAGGTCGAGCATTCCGCCCCAGTATTGCCGGATACAGTCGAGGGCTTCCTGGTAATCGCCTGCTTTTGCCAACCCCTGGAGCATCAGATAGCCGTAGAAGGTTGAAAATCCTTCGGCTCCGTTTTCCGCAAGAATGTCGCCCATGGTTTTTGCATCCTGCATTCCGGCGAGCGACAGTAGGGCTGCAGCTTGTTTGGAATTATGGGCATCGGGCGTTTTCGAGCGAAGCAGTTTTGCCTTGTCTGCGCATTTTTTCGCCATATCGGTTTCTCCGAGCGCGTTGCAAATATCTACACTTGCATCCATGGTGAGTGCCATTAGTGCCTGTAGCCCGGAGTGTATTACATCGGGTTTGTCTGAGGTCGGCCAGTCGAGGAAGCGTGCTCCGTCCAGTTTTTCCGTTCCGTCTTTGTCGATTTTGGAGAAAACGACGTCAAGCAGTCCGAGTATGTATTCGCGTTGTTTGCGCAGGTATTCCAAATCTCCGTTTTGCTTATACCAGTCACGTTGGTTTATTAACCACCAAAGGGAGTAAGCGCTGTATCCGCTCATCCAGGCAGGCAGCGGTGTCGTCTCACGTCCGTGGTCGAGACTTTTGGGTACGACTTCATTTTCGCCGAATACGGTCATGATGCATCTGATTTCGGGGTAGAGGTCGCCCTGCCAGATGAGGCGGTCGCGTTTGATCCCTTCCAACAGGAAGTCCTGCATATTGACATGAACTGTGTATGCGCCTGTTTCCCATATTTTATTGAGGCGCTCGTCATTCGATTTGAAGGAACCTATGTAGGGGATATCGCGGTATGTAAAGATTGCGCGTGCGTCTTTCAGAAAGAGTTCTTTGTTCGGTTCGACCAGATCGATGCGGACAAAGCGGAACCCGGAGTTTCCGACTTCGATGGAGCCGATCCAGGGTACTTTGATCGTGAAATCGCGTATTGCATGGTCGTTTGTCGCGTTTTTCGGGCCTCCCAGTTCTGCCATGGCTTCGCTTACGGATTCACCGAAACGGATGCGTACCGTAACAGGGCCTCCGGCGGAAGATACGCCTGTAACCAGTTGGATTCCGCCCTGTAATTCTGTGCCGTAGTCAAGCAAGATGGAGGGAAATTCATTCGCCGTACTTTTCATAACACATAATCCGGTGGAGTTGAGATCGGCTTGTCCGTTGCCTTTTTGTAAAAGATATTCAGGCCGTTGAACGAGCGAGCCGTCTCCATCGTATTTCCAAACGATCCGTTGGGGGGAGATGTATGCTCTTGTCCTTGGGTCTATCTGGGCACGGTCTGCTACCTTTTGTGCGGCGGGAGGCAATTTTGCCTGTGCCGACGAGAGTTGTACAAAGCATGCCGCAATAAAAGCTGCAATTATTATTTTTTTCATTTCAGGTCGGAATAGCTGATTAATTTGACGTTCCGTTTTTCTACGGCTTTTTTTACTTTGGGAGACTGGAACATATCGGCTACGAGCTGACGTGCTTCCGCTACGTCGTAATTTCCTACGTGGTTAACCCCTTTCATTTCAGGAGTATTGTATGCAGGGTGTTCTACGTAGATGTAGGTTCCCGGTTCCAGGTTTTCGATTGCCTTGGCGAAAGCATCGATACGTTGTTTGTTGTTCATTCCGGGTTGTTCGAATTTTGGGAATCTTTTTATGTCTGCATTTCCTGTTTCGACATCGAGGCCATATTCTTTTGCTATCCGTTTTGTCATGGCTTCTACTTCGGGGTTCCAGTTTGCACAACCCATATGGGTAGATATGTGCGATGTGCGGGGAAGGTATTTTTTTACCAGTTCGATTTGTGCCCGGAATTCTTTTTCTATTTCGTCCAGTTTCCAGTCGTGATCTTGGATGGCTATGCCCGGTTGTCCCTGGATAGGCCATATAAAGGGATAAAAGTTGCCGTCTGTATCAACGAGACTGGGAGCGCTGGTAAGGGGGCGCCATTTGCAACCACTCCATTCGGATGTGATCATAAGGTGTACGCCGACGTCGAGCCCCGGGTTTTCATTCAGCATTCTTACGGCTTCGGGAAACCATGGGCAACATGCCATAATTTCAACCGAACGCATAACGCCGTTTTTATAGGAGTCGATGCATGCGAGGTTGGCGGCATGGAAGGAGCCTATATCGTCGCCGCGAACCAACAAACGCACTTCGTTTTGTGCTTGTAGTGTGAAATAGCATAGTGCCATTAATGCGAAAAGATACTTTTTCATGATGATGTTATTATTTAGGTGTGAATATTCGTACGGGTATAGCATCCGGACTCGGTATCGCCCCAATGTCGCGGGGCTCGCAAAACCATGCCAGTTTTCCTTCGTCGGTGAGTTGCCGGGGCAGGTTTGCCGCATCGGGATGGTTTTCTATAAAATGTTGCAGAAGCAGTTGCTGCATTTCGCGGAATTGTTTTTCATATTCCGGATGTTTTGCCAGATTGGTCGTTTCGCCGGGATCGTTGTCGAGATTATAGAGAAAATGGGTGATTCCGGCAGGGCCGTATCCGGTTGCATATCCGATGCCCAGATCGCGGTTTCCGGTGTGGAAAATGTATTTCCAGCGTTTGTTTGCGACCATTGCAAAATTGTCTTCCAGATAGAAGGAGTATATATTTTTCTTATGTTCCGTTTTTTTCCCTTCAAGCACGGGAAGAAAGCTTTTTCCTTGTACGGGTTTTAACGGCTTTTTTCCTAAGATATTGAGAATGGTGGGGACAATGTCCACATATTCTACAAGTGCGTCCGTCCGTACTCCTTTTTCAAAGCGGTTGCCGGCTTTTACAATAAGCGGTTGCCTTGTAGCCTCTTCCCACATGGTGTGTTTTTCGAAACGACGGTGTTCGTAAAGGAGATATCCGTTGTCGCTGATATAGATTATGAGCGTGTTGTCTTCCAATCCGTTCTCGCGAATCGCATCGAGTACGATCCCGATGTTTTTATCCATATATTCGGTGGATGTGTAATAGGATGCTATAATGCCTTGCCGTTGCTCGTCGGTCAATCCTCTGAATTGTTCGGGTATCCAGCGGTCGTCTTCATCGCTTCCTTCCGGAAGAGGCATATCTTCGGGATCGTATTTGTTCCGGTATTCGACGGGGAAGGCATACGGTTGATGGGGTTCGTGCGGTGCATACCATAAGAAGAACGGTTTGTCTTTATGTCCGGCAATGAAACCGGCAGCCCGGTTTGCAAAGAATGTTCCTTGTGCATCGGCATCGTACGATGCTTCCGGCAGATAACGCGTATTGAGTTGTTCTGGTATGGAGGACGGTTTTTTAGGATATGTTTCTATGGAGTCGGGAATTGCTTTTTTCCCTTTTTCCCGGATGTATTCCTGGTATTGCGCATTTTCGATCGTTGTATTGAATCCATGGTCGGGGAGTCCGTTTTTATAGATATCCCACCATACGAAATTGTTAAAGTGGGTTTTCCCGATCAAAGCGGTTTCCATTCCTTGTTTTCTGAGATGTTCGGCGATGGTTTCGTTTTTATCGTCGTCAAAGGGAGTAAAGAGCAGGTTGGATACCGTGGTATGCGGATATTTTCCGGTAAGCAAAGAGGCTCTCGACGCACTGCTTATGGGAGAGTTACAATAGGCTCTTTCGAAGAGCACACCTTCTTTTGCCAAACGGTCTATGTTCGGGGTACGAATAAGCCGGTTTCCGTAAGCTCCCGTGACTTTCCGGGCATGATCGTCGGCCAGAATGACAACGACATTCCTGATTTTAGCGGCCGTGCAGTATTGCGACCATGCTAAAGGAGTAACGGCAAGAAGGCAGAGTGCTCTTTTTATCATGATTAATATGTTTTTTCCGGCTTAAAGGCTCCATACCAGGGAGAGGGCGCGTATTTCCACGGGGTACCGGTTTCTTCAACTTCCGGAAGTTGCTCCGGCACAAAGTCGAAACCTAATTCGTCGCGGTAGAGGGGTACTCCAATTTTATTTCCTTCAGGGAGATATTCGATTACGAATGCATCGAATTGTCCGACGCGGCTGGGACGTCCTTTAAGGCCTTCCACGAGATTTTCCTTCGCGATAAAGTTTTTTTCCTGCAGGCTTTTGGGCAGATCTTCCCGTTTGCAATTAAATCCGAATTCATAGTCCCACCCTTTGTCACAGATGTTCCGATAGATGAATACGTCTTTGAAGTTTTGCGAGAGTATGTCAATGCTTCCTACACCGCCGCTGAATACGTTGGGTGATCCGCATTTATAGAACGTGTTGTTGTAGATATGGATGTCTTTGCGCAGACGGTTGCTACCCCACATACCGAAGAGTACGCCGGCTCCTTCCATGTTGTATATGAGATTGTGGTGGAAGCGGATGTTGCGGAGGTCGGAGTCTTTTCCTTCCACACTTACCGCAAATCCCCAGCAACAGTTATAGGCTGTATTGTTGTACAGTTCGATGTCTTCGAGGAGTCCGAACCATGCATCAACGTAATAGGCCTGGCGGGGAATATCGTGCACGAGGTTGTTGTGTACGATTCCGTGGCGGCTGACTTCTTTGCAGTCGATACCTTCTTTATGGCAGTCGTGCAGGTGATTGTGGCTGATTTCGAACCAGCGTGCACCGCACACGGATATGGCTTCGTGCGGGGCTTCGCCGCGGCGTTCTACGCCTCTGACACGATAATCGAGGTCGTTCGCTCCGATAATTTCGCATCCGGTAACCAGAACGGAATCGGCATACCAAACACCGACTCCGGAATTATGGCTGCGGTTGGATGTACAGTTTTCGAGTACGATTTTGTAGGTCGGACTTTTTTTGCCGGGATCGAAAGAGCGTGCATCGCCACCCCGGAGAATGAAACCTCCTGCATAAGAGTTCCGTACATTTATATCCTGCATTTTTATATAACTGACGTTTTCTATCTGAACGATGCCTTCGGTAAGGCGGGAAAAAGCAACGCTTTGTCCCTGGCGTTCAACGTTCTGTATCCGGCTTCCGTCGATAATCGCTTTTTCTCCCGGCATGGAACGGTAAACAATCCAGGCCCCGGGTTTTCCTGAATTAACAGGTCTTATTTGTTCGTCTACATTGTAGATTCCTCCGCGCAGTGTCACTGTGTCTCCCGCTTTTGCCAGCGCACAGGCTTTTTGAATGGAGGCGAAAGGTGCGTCGAATGTTCCCGGGTTGACGTCACTTCCGGACGTAGCTACGACCCATTCCCGGGCAGATAGCTGTAAGGAGGCAAGTAATGCCCCTGCTGCAATGCATAAATGTTTTAAGTTCATGAGTAGATTGTGTATAGTTTGATTTAGTTTAGTTTTTCGTTATTTGTACAGGTAAGTAATCGCTCCGATCAGATGGTAGAAGGGTACGCCCCATGTTTCCTGTGTGCTCCATTCTATTGCGTTGGATGTTTCCAGATAGGGCGTATCGTCGAGATTGCCCAGAAATCCGTTGAGTGCTGCATCCGGTATGAGGTAGTTCATGTAAGAGGCGGGGACGGGGTGTCTGAACCCTACGCCGGTGAAGGTGCAGAGGGAAACGGTGTTGTGCCCCATAGTCCATTGCAGCAGTTTTTCCGCATGGTCGGAGTAACGTTTTTCGTTCAACAATGCTCCGGCCATGGCCAGCACATAGGTGTGTTGCTGGATAACGGCATTGCCTCCGTGGGGCATTTGTTGCGAGTTGAACAATTGGATGAATGTACGTACGAATTTCCCCTGTCCTGCGTCGCGGTACGTTTCTATATCCGGTTCGAGAGGATTGGCAATAATACCCCAGGGGGTAACGCCGAAGGGGTTGCTTTCCGCATCTTTCAGAAGATAGTTATCGAAGAAATTGCGTACGGCTTGTTTTGCTTTTTCATTGGTTCCGGCGATTTCGGGTGCGTCAAGTTCGATCATGCGTAATAATGAGAGGACGGGTTCTGCCGACCATACTACGCTGCGGTAACCGTCTCCGTCGGCTTCGACAAAATAGCCGGACAGTCCTTTTTCCAATTTGTTTCCTTTGTTTTGACGTTCCAGCAGCCGGAGTGCAATGTTTTCGATATCTTCAGGTGTGACGAGTTTACTTCCTGCACGGTAAAGTTCTACGGCTGCTGCCAGTTCGTGCGCCAAAAAGAGCGTCCGGTTGTCGTGCGGATGTTTTACACTGTATTTCCATGCTCTTTCGGCCAACAGGAAACATTTTATTCCGTCGACGGGCGGCAGGACTTTCGAGGCAATAGCCTGGTTACGGACAAATTGCAGTTGGCATACGGGGTTGTAGTTCGTGCGGATTTCGCGTTCGTCGCCTGTGTCCGGGAGGTTGTCGGTAAATCCGGTTCCTTTGGCAACACAGCCGGCATGGTTTTCACACCACCAGGATTCGTCGTATTTCATTCCGGCACGCAACGGTCCGGCTCCTACATCTTCATATACCTGCCCTTCTTCGTTGATCATGTTGTGGAAATATTTATTTCCGTATTCCATTTCGTCGATGGCTGCTTGTTTGAAGGCCGGATTTGCAAAACGTGCGATCTGCGCCAACGCTTCTTCATGGGTGAGCGTTTGGCTCATCCATTTGCGGGTGTCGCCTGCATCGAACCAACCTCCGCTGCAGGGGCGCGGGGTTCCGTCGGTATCCATTACCGCATCGTCGAGCGTTTCAACGGGACGAACGCCTGGTACTTCGCTGCCGGATCTTTGCGCCTGGTTGTATAACAGATAGCTGCGGAAGAGCCGTTCGTATATTTTTTCGTCAATGGCAAAAGGGGTGGAGAAGCCGGCCAATTCGGTTTCTATCTGATAGACTCCCGGAGTGGTGAAATCTGAAAATTCTCCCTGCCAGAAGGTACCCCACCGTGTTTCTATTTTGTGAAGGGTTCCTTTATAAAGGCCTTCGGTGGTGTCTTTCGGGTCGTATTTTCCCTTGCTGATTTCGTACGGCCAGTTATAGACGGAATTATAGGCTGCCGGAATGTCTTTTATCCGTTTTTTTCTGCTGCCGATGCTCTGAATGTAAAAAGTTATTTTATCCGGTAGCTTTTTAACGTCTGCTTTTGAGGGAAGCAGGGTTATCAGCTTTGTGCCTTGCGGGCGGAAACCCAGTTGTGATACTGCCAGCTGCGATTCACTGACGTATGTCTTTTGTTTTTGTGCTATGAGATTCATATTCATGCAGATACTTAGCAATAAAAAAAGGGTTTTGATGTTTTTCATGATTTACCGAATACTAATAATTGCAAAGTTAATGAAATATGTGGTATGTTGTAATTATGTGTTGTATAACATGTTCCCATAAAAATATATATTCATTAATCATATTTAAAATTTAGTATATTTGCCGGCACAAACAAATAAAAGCTAATCATTTAATCCATAATTAATACTGCTTTCCGAGTTATGCTAGATTCGGGGCCGGAGCGGTTAAAATGTATATAATTTCTATTGAATAATACCATTAATTTATTATCTATGAAACATTTACTTAAAATGCGTGTAGCATTTTTGCTATGCCTGTTTGTCTCTTTGCCTATTGCGGCAGAGACATTTACCTCTGTTCAGGAGGGAGAGTTTAATGACGCGGCGACGTGGGGAGGATCGGGAGTTCCTACTCAGAACGACGACGTAATTGTAAATCATGTTCTTGCGTTAACGCAGGAGGATGCGGCTGTCAATGTGCATAATCTGACGATTTCGCAGGGTGCATCGTTGATTTATACCGATAAAAGTGTCCATATATATGGCGATTTGACGGTACAGGGCAGTTTGATTTCTACAAAACAACAGAATACTAACTGGGACAAATCAAAATTCCAGGTTGACGGAGCAACGACGGTTGCAGCGGGAGCCGAGTTATCGTTTGTAAGTCCGGGTAATCCCTGGATGGATGAGTGCTTTATGTTTAACGGAAATGTAGAAAACGGGGGAGTCATGTCTGCCGACAGAATCCGTGTTAAAGGAGATTTTAATAACCTGGCGGGGGCAACATTCATGACGGGTGCGCATGACGCTACCATTGACGGAGCTTTTGTAAATGCTGGAAGCTGTACTGTAAACAATATTGTTACGGTGTTCGGCGATGTTACCAATTCAGGAACTTTGGCAGTGAAAAAAGTTAATTTCAAACAGAAATTTACGAATGCTGAAGGTGGCGATGTTACAACGACCGAAGGCTGGGACGGAAGAACATTCAACGGTGATATTCTGAATAACGGCCGTATGTATATGTATGGGGATGTTCATATTTATGCAAATGTTGAAAATAACGGTTTATTCCATCAGTATGGAGGCGGTTGGCGAGGAGTTTATTTTTATAACGACTGTACCGTAACCGGATCGGATACTCTCCGGGTTTCAAAGTTAAATATTTATCAGGAGAAGACGTTGATAAACCGGATTGCAGGAGAAAAAGGTATGATCTTTGCTGATGAAATCAATTCTTTTTATTTGGATAATGGCAGTATGATAGATAACGACCAGGCCGGAGAGGCTACGTTCGAGAATGAGGGTACTCTGGCGGTGAGGTCAAGTGCAATGAGCCAACGGGTTCAGGTGAATATCCCGACTAATAAACCGAATACGTTGATTTATCTGGATGAGAATCTTAATATACCTGTAACTCACAGGGGGCAGGTATATGATACATTCTATAATTTGGTGTTGTTCAGAAATCAGAATAACGGAAACTGCCGATCACATAATATTACGGCTCCGGTAACGACAATTGGTGACTTAAGATTTGATATGCTTATACCTGCCAATGCATGCCAGACGTTTGAAATCAATGCCGATTTAACGATTGGCGGCGATCTGATTATTGCAAAGAACGCAGCAAACGTCAGGACGGCCACTGAGGGTGTGACGATCAATATCGGCGGAAAGTTGATAAACGAATACGAAGGTGATAATTATCCGAATTTTGCTCATGCGGGAACTTCGACTGTGAACTTTTTATCGGATGAAGAGGAGGTTTTTTTATCCAGTAACAATATGCGTTTCAGCAAGATTACATTCGAAGGTGCCGGAAATAAGTCTTTTGCCGTAGCAGAAGGTAAGACTGTAACTGTAAACTATCCGGAAGATAATGTGCCGGCGATCAATATGGGGGAAAATACCCTTACGGTTACTGGTGGTACCTTGCGTTTGGAAAAGGCTAATTCGGGGTTAAAGGGTAATTTTGTTGTAGATAATATTTATGTAAGCCAGGGAAAATTAGAAGGATCTCTCGTTGTAAATAAAGAGATGAGCATCGGTTCTAACTGGAATGCCGGCTTCGATATAAAGGGCGCTTCGTTAACAGTAGCCGGAAATTTTGTTGCTCCGAATACCAATAAGTGGGATCAGATTATAGTAGACAGAAATACGACGCTTACTATAACTGGTGAAGGTACATTTAACGAAGGTCGTTTGAGATTGGTCAGCGAAGGAAATAACGACGGGAATGTTGAGCTTAAGAAATTCATTGTTGACCGGGATAATGTTTCGTTGCAGAATACTATGACTGTTATCGAAGAGTTGTGTATGAAGAGCGGTTCCGTATCGTTCACGTCGGAGAGCGGTTCGCTTAAATACGATCCGGCAGCGGTTCTTTGTTATGAGGGTACAGCCGAACAAACGACAGGAGCCGAATGGAGTGCGGCCGTTGCTAATGTGAAGATTAATAATGCGGCAGGTGTTTTATTAAATGAATCTAAGACGATTTCCGGCGTATTGACGCTTCAGGATGGTGCTTTGAAACAGAATGGAAACGATCTGAAAGTTGCATCTGTTGCCGGTGAGGGCTTCGGTGCTGCCAAGATGGTCGATCTCGGTGGTAACAACTTTACCACGCCTGCGGGAAATAAGCTGATGCCTATCGGCAGTGAAGGGAAATATGCACCTGTTACGCTTAGCAATACGGCAGTGGAGACAGAAGGGGATATAACTTTATCGGTAAGTAATGAGGCTTATACCGATTTTGCATCCGAGAATGTCCGTCTTAACAAGCAATGGAATGTTTCCGGTACTGCAGCATTTACGGGGGATATGGTTTTCCAATACGATGCAGCCGATGTAACCGGTGATATTTCGACCGGTAAGTTAGAGGCTTTTTATATTAGCGGCGATAATAAGACAAGTATCGGTCAGAGTACGGAAAATAAAATAACAACTCTGTATAAGGGAGCCGGTATTTATACGGCACGTTTTATGGAGAATTATACGATATCCGTAAGTCATGGCCAGGCAGACAAGCAAAATGCTTATGAGGGGGAGACGATTACTCTCACTCCGGAGCAACGTAATTATGAAGAACTCGACAAATGGGAGAGCGATGATGTTACAGTAGAGAATAACTCGTTTGTAATGCCGGCTAAGAATGTTACGATTACGGGTATCTACAAATCATTTACTCCTGTCGATACAAAAGGATGGTTTGCCGATTTCGATACGCAGATGCCTGATAATTTTGCATCGGGTAAAGAGATTATCGATAATCCTGCTGCGGATGATGTTTTAGGTGCAGCTAAAGTTTACAAGATGAACAAGGGAGAAGGCAAATGGAAGAATTTCGTGATGGAATACCAGAAAACTGCTCCTGTTTCTATCGACGGGTACGATATACTGGAATTTTATGTGAAAGGAGAAGGTATTGATATGGACCGTTTATATGTTCAATATACGGACGATCAAAATGTACAGAAAGAAATTAATTTCTTTGCTTCCGATTTTAAAAATCCGAGCGGTTGGAATAAAATCCAAATTCCGATGGACGGTACATTAAAGAGTATTCGTGTCTTTTCTATTTTCCCGCAACCCGAGACAGAAGGGGCTGGAATTTATTACCTGGCAAATATCCGGGCTAAATACAGTATTTCTGCAACAGATTGCACAGCTTCCGTAACTGCCGCAAATGAAGGCGACGAAGTCGTTCTTACAGCCGGAGAGGCTCCCGAGGGCAAAGAGTTCGACAAATGGGAGATCACTGAGGGTGTAACAATAACGGATAACAAATTTGTTATGCCTGCTAAAAAAGTTTCTGTAAGCGCATTGTTTAAGAATGTCAATTATACGGTAGCCGTAACAGGCGGAACTGCCGATAAGGAGACCGCCACGATGGGTGAAACGGTGACGCTTACAGCCGGAGAGGCACCTGAAGGCGAAGAGTTCGATAAGTGGACCAGCGAAGATGTTACGATTACGGATAACACCTTTACGATGCCAGCCAAGAACGTAACGGTTACAGCTACCTATAAGAAAATCAATTATACGGTTACGGTAACAGGCGGAACCGCCGATAAGGAGACCGCCACGATGGGTGAAACTGTAACGCTTACAGCGGGAGAGGCACCTGAAGGCGAAGAGTTCGATAAGTGGACCAGTGAAGATGTTACGATTACGGATAACACCTTTACGATGCCAGCCAAGAACGTGACGGTTACAGCTACCTATAAGAAAATCAATTATACCGTAACGGTAACAGGTGGAACAGCGGATAAGGAAACTGCTACAATGGGAGAAACCGTAACGTTGACTCCTGATGTTCCCGAAGGATTGAAACTGATCGAATGGATTGTAACAGAAGGGGATATTACGATTGAAAATAATACGTTCGTAATGCCGGCTTCCAATGTGGCTATCGAAGCCCGTTATAACGTAGGCGTTGACGGATCGGAAATCGAAACATTAACGATTTATCCTAACCCGGCAAGCGACTATATAAGGGTAACAGGTATCGAAAATGCAGAATACCGCGTTATCAGCCAGAACGGAGCTGTCGTGTTGAGTGGTGCCGATTATAACGGCGAACCGATCGACGTGTCTTCTCTTGCATCCGGAAATTATATCTTCCAGTCTGGAGAGATGACAAAAGTCTTTATTAAGAAGTAAGGCTTAATATTTAATAAAGAATAATTAAAAACCGCTTGTCCGGATAACTTTCCGGGCAGGCGGTTTGTTTTTTTAAGTATAATATCATGATTTTCTATACCTTAGAACCGATTGAAATATCTTAATGAATATCTTTGCGATAGAGGATTTTACCAATAAGAGAATATTTTATGCAAAAAAAGGATGCCCGGCAGGAGGAGTTTGCTAATGCTGTTACGCACGGAGCCGGTATACTGGCGGGGGTGGTATCGTTGGTGGTATTGTGCGTAGCTGCATTTTATGCAGGAAATGCATGGTACACGTTCAGTGTCGTAGTTTTCGGGTTTAGTTTGATTTTGCTGTACGGTTGCTCCTGTTGTTATCATGCCTGCCGTGATGAAAAGATGAAACGTTTTTTACGCAAGCTGGATCATAGTGCAATCTTTATCCTGATTGCCGGAACCTATACGCCTTTTACTTTGGTTACACTCAGGCAATCGGGCAACTGGGGCTGGCCTCTTTTTATCCTGATCTGGAGCGCTGCAATTTTTGGTATTATACTTAGTTTCAGCGTAATGAAAAAATCCAGTAACCTGAAAACGATCTGTTACCTTGTGATGGGGTGGAGCGTGTTACTCGTAGTACATCCGCTTATAGAGGCGCTTTCGGCTGCAGGACATATGGATGCTTTTTACTGGTTGCTTGCGGGGGGGGCTTTTTATACATTCGGGACAGTTTTCTTCTTTCTCGATTCTTACCGCTATATGCATCCTTTGTGGCATCTTTTTGTCTTAGGCGGAAGTTTATGCCATGTTGTTTCTGTTTATGAATTGGTATGATTTTTTGGATAAAGAAGCACCAAAGCTAAAAAACTTAGCAAAAACGTTACGAATTGTTTTGTTTAAAAAAAGATATATAATACATTTGCTTATCACATTAACCAGCTCACTTTTATTTATTCTAAATACATACACCATGAGGAAAATTTTATTTTTTAAATTTTTGTTACTTTCGTTTCTGATGGGAGTGACAAGTCTGCATGCCCAGACGGGTAATGTCGTGTGGGAACTTTTTAAACCCCAGGTCGGAACGGGTAATAATGAAGAAAAAATCACACAGTTGAGAGAGGGTGGCGATAGTTTTACCGCAACCTGCTCGAAAGAGATCGACCAGCTTTATTTCGGCTCTAAAAATGATGCTGCAAATAACGGTGGAACTACTTATTCCGATATCGATCATCCCGATTTTAAGGGTAAAGACGATGTCGGTGATTACCAATCGCGTGTACGCGGTTACTTTTTTGTGACAAAAGCTGCGAAGTATCAGTTTCTGATGGCTTCCGACGATGGTGCACAGTTCTGGATGAATCCGGAAGGTACTGCACAGGAAGGCATGATCGAAATTGTAAAAAACAATCAGTATACAGGAGACTGGAACGGTAGCCAGGTGAAAGATGCGGGCCGTACTTTGCAACCGGGTATCTATGCTTTTATAATCACCCATGAAGAGGGTAGCGGCGGCGATTTTGTAAAATTGGGCGTAAAAGTCGATGATGCCGAAGCTGTTATTGTAGGTAAGGAGGGTAGTAATATCGTATTGTCACAAGTGGCACAATCAATAGTTACACCTTCTCTTGTGGCCGTTCCTGCAGCCGTGCAACAAGGACAGACCGGTATATTATACGGTATTGCATTAGAAGTAGCTCAGGCTCCGCTTAAAATTTCAGGGGTGTCATTAAAAACAAACGGAACCGTTGAGGCGGGCGATATTACAAAATATTCTTTATATTTCAATGCTTCTGCTCCGAGTCTTGCAGGTGCCACTCTTCTTGCAGAAAAGGATGCTCTTTCCGGAGGAATTTTCGAGGCTTCCGGTCTGACGGCTGAGATTGCTTCCGGTTCTACCGGATATCTGCTTCTTGCCGGAGCTGTTGCGGACGGTGCGGTTATCGACCGTACTATCGGAATCGATGCGATTGCTGATTTATCGACAGCGATTACTGCTTCGAATGCCCTGTATGATCCTGCAGGCTTAGCTGCAGGAAGTGCTGTTAAGTTTGTCCAGAAAACCGATGCGCAATCAACGATCGGAATAGCAACATTTACATATCCTGAGAATATAGATTATAAACAATATACGGAGGCTTATCTTCCTATTGCCAAATTCAAACTCAGCGATGCGGGTGATGACGGAAAAGCAACTATTATCAATAATCTTACCGTCGAATTGGGTAACTGGCAGAATATAGCTTCAGTGGCAATATATGACGGAAATACTTTATTGAAAGAGACGCCGGTTACAGGTGCATCTTCTGCTCTCAGCGGTTTGACCCTTACAGCGGCAAGCAAAGCATCCAAAGAGTTTGACGTAGCCGTGAAATTCAAAAAAGTTGTAGCCGACCGTGCCGTTATCAGCGTGAAGATAGCCGAGGCAATTGCCGATGCTTTGAATTCACAGCTTGCAGCCGACGGATTAAGCGGGGCTGTAACTACGCTTAGCGGCGACCAGAATAAAATTCAGGTAACGGCTATTGCTTTGAGTTTCCAGACTCAGCCTGCAGCTGACGGAATTTACGGAACGCCTTTAACAAGACAGCCGGTGGTTCAGTCTGTCGATGCAAACGGTAGTGTCGATACGGATGTAAACGGTAAAACCGTTACATTGGCAAACAGTGCGTCTGCTATTATGACCAACAATACCGCAAATCTGACAAACGGAACGGCTACGTTCAGCGGATTTGCCATTCAACATCCAACGGCTGTTACTATTACAGCTAGTGCAGACGGCCTGACTTCCGTAACATCCGATGAAATTGCATTGGTTTCCAATGTATATACAAAAGATAACGACTGGGCATATATAGGAAGTCAGCCTATCGGACAGGGCGCATTAAACGCAGAAGTCGCCAGACTTATTTATCAATCGAAGGCAACGGCAGAAGCTCCGGTAACATTGACGGGATTCGTGCTTACTTCAGGCAACTCTACTTCTCCCGCCGATATCGATTCCGCATCGGTTTATTATAACGGAGCATTATTCGGAACCGGTTTGAATGACGGTGCCGGAAAATTCGTGCTGAATAGTTCAGAGGGAGTTACGTTCAACAGTGAAGGTGACAAAGAGTTTAAGATTGTAGTGCATGTATCGCCGGATGCAGTAGCCGGAAATAGAGTAGACGCTATACTCGAAAGTATGGTTGTGGACGGAAATACGATTCCTGCCCGTGAAAATATCAACCAGAATGCACGTACCATAATGGGCGCTATGTCGGGTGAATATTATGTGGATTTGAATGCTACAAGCGATTTGTTTAACGACGGCGGACGTAATTTCAATTCGTTCGGTGAAGCTATGAACCAGTTGTATCAACGCGGTGCCGCTGTTCCGGGTGTGACGATCATTGTAAAAGACGACCAGGAATTCGATGTCTCAAAAGATCAGCCTCTGAGATTATACAATATCGGCAAGAAAGATGCTCCTGTGGTTATTAAACGTTCTGAAGACGGAACCGATCGTCCTCATATCAAAGTGGGAATGGGTAATGACTATTACGTGAAAATGCTTCTTTTACGCAATTGCCAGTATATTACGATAGACGGTCTTTTCTTAGATTGTTACAGAGCTGAGGGTACTAATCCTATGGCGGGTATCGTAATCGGTAACGACCTGATACCTTCGGAAAACATTATTATTCAGAATTGTAAGATCTCTATTAACCAAGAACTGGTAGACCGCAGCGCATGTATCGGTATCCGTTATCTGAATTTCAATTTCCAGGCAGAAGCATCTAATAACGGCATGACGTTAAAAGATTGTAAGTTCCTCAATAATGAAATTGTAAATTGCGCTGAGGGTATTCACCTGGAAATTGTAGATAACGTGGAAATTTCCGGTAATACGATTTCAGATTTCACTTATGGCGGTATTTATGTAAATAATGTAACCAATTCTCAGATATCCGGAAATACGATAAAAGATACCGAATTTAACGAATATCCTAATCCGGGAGCTTCTTATGTCGGTGCAGACAGACGTTCCGCTATCCATATAACGGGCATGAACGATGATGTCGTGATCTCCGGCAATATGATTTACAATCTTATAAATAATTTGAATACCCAGACTTACAAACAGGATTTTGTTACGGGTATCTATGCCGCAATATCCAGTGCTTCTACATCAAGGAATAATGCAATATTCAATAATATGATCTGGGATTTGGGGGCACCGAACTCAAATGTTTCTAACAATGAATATGCCGTAACGGGTATTCAGGTCGATGGTTCGGGTGCTGCTGAAGGCGGATTTATCGGCGTTTACAATAACAGCGTTTCGCTGAATGCCACTTCGCCTAAAAAGGTTATTGCATTCAATGCTGTAAGTGGAGCGCGTCCGTTGTTGCAGAATAATATTTTTGTAAACAACGGTACATCCGAAATGGGTGTTTATGCGGTGAATATCGATCCGAGCCGTTTAGAGGCAGGAAGCGACAATAATATCTATTATGCCGGCGTTCCTTCGGATAAGAACTTTATCAATGCAAACGGTTCTAAACAAACCCTGGCCGAATATCAGGAGCAGGTAACCGGAAAAGAGGTTGCGACGACTTCTCAGAATATTACCTTTATGGGCGGTCCGAATGCATTGAATGTTGCAGATGACGGTTCGAGAGCTTATGTTATTGGTAAAGGAGTTTCTGTTGCGGGTATCACAACCGATATCTGGGGTATCTCACGTGACCCGAGTACTCCGACGATCGGGGCATGGGAAGTTCCGCCTGTCCGTAATTTCACTATCATAGGCGGAACGAGCGATCCTAATACGAATAAGGTTGATGAGGGTTCGATCGTTACCATCACAGCCGATGCACCGGTAGAAGGTAAGGAGTTTGACAAATGGGAAGCCGAAGGTGTAATTCTTGCCGATGAGACCAAAGCGGAAACTACATTTAAAGTGCCCGGAAACGATGTAACCGTTAAATCGACTTATAAAGACGTTATTTACACGATTACCGTTACAGGTGGCGGTTACGCCGACTATTCTACTGCTATCTTCAAGGATAATATAACTTTGACAGCACCTGAGATTACCGGAAAGAGATTCTTAGGATGGAACGGTGAAGACAGAAATACCTTGCTGAGCGATACGACGCTGGCCAGTGTATCTTTCCAGATGCCGTCGCATAACGTCGAGTTCGAATCGGTATATGAAGATATCGTGTATAATATTGCGTTGGAAAATGCTTCAAGTGAAAAGTCAACGGCTATTTACAAGGAATCTGTTACGATTACTGCCGATGCTCCCGAATTGGGCATGATGTTCGATAAGTGGGAAGGCGATGTGGATGTGCTTGCACCGGGTGATTTGAATAAATCGGAAGTAACCATCAGTATGCCGGCCAAGAATATCAGCCTGAAAGCAACTTATGTGATCGGCGTATATGGCGTTTATGTTAGCGGCGGTACATCCAACAAGCCTGACGGAGCAAATTATAATGACGATATTACCATTACGGCCGATGAACCGGAAGAGGGAATGAAGTTTACCGGATGGGCCGGTTCTGAAGAAGACCTTGCTCTTGTTACGGATGTTACGAATCCGACGATCAGCTTCAAAATGCCGGACCGCGATGTTTATCTGAGTGCAACGTATGAAGCAGTTGAGTATACTATTACGGTAGATGGCGGAACGGCTACATTCGATAAGGCAACGATGAATACGACTGTTCGTGTAACAGCCAGAAAGCCGGCCTGGGAAGAGATGTTAGTATTCGATCATTGGGAAAGCGACGATGTAACGTTCAGCAATCCGAAGAGCGAATCGACTATTTTCGATATGCCTGCTAAGGATGTTGTTATCAAAGCGGTATTTGTCGAAGGCGATAATGCTATCGGAGATGAAGAGTTGGCAAATGTTGTGGTATATCCGAATCCGGCTGCCGATTATATTCAGGTCAGAGGTCTGAATGAGGATAGTAATTATACCATTGTCAATGCAGGCGGTCAGATTGTTCTGAGCGGATCCGATTATAACGGTGAAGCAATCGATATCAGCGCATTGGCCAGCGGAACCTATTTCTTCAGAGTGGATGACAAGACTTTCACTTTCATGAAAAAGTAAGCGGGTAAATTAAACTATAAGTTTCTTTTTTAGTGCCCCGGTAAAACATTTACCGGGGCACTACCGTTTTTAAAAGAAAAACAAGTTATGTTATTATTCATTATAATTGTTGTTACTCTTTATTTGTTAATTAACAGTTATATTTTTCTTCGCGGATGGCAGGCTCTGGAGGGGTTGAGAAAAATACGAATCGTTTATACCGTTGTTTTCTGTATTGCAGCCGGATCGTTTTTGCCGGCTTTTATGTTGAAAAGAGATTTCGATTCGGTTGCCGTAGAGGTGCTTTGGAATATTGCTTCTTTGTGGCTGGCTGCCATGCTGTATCTTTTTCTGATGGTGTTGCTGATCGATTTGTTCCGTCTTCTTTTCCGTTTTATCGGGCAGCCTATCCGTTCATGGATAGGGAATTATCGTTCGGTTAAACACTGGACTTTTACATTTGTGTCGATTGGTGTTTTACTGTTGTTGTCGATCGGCTATATATATGCTACACGTCCGAAGGTCGTGGAATATGAGCTTACTTTCAATGCTGATGTGGAAAAGCCACGCCTGATGAATGTAGTTGTGGTCGGCGATTTGCATCTCGGTTATGTATATGGATACGATCAGTTGCAAAGGTGGGTGAGTTCCATCAATGGTTTATCACCGGATCTTATATTAATGGTGGGTGATGTCTTTGACGATAATCCGCAGGTGGTCGAGCGTAAACATTTAGGGGCACTTTTACAAAAGATGGAAGCTCCTTTGGGGCGGTATGCCGTTATCGGGAATCATGAACTGATGGGAGACCTCCCGCGCTCGGTAGATTATCTGCAACGGAACGGAGTCGAGGTGCTTACAGACCAGACGGTGCTGATCGACAGTGCTTTTTATCTGGTCGGACGCATGGATCGTTCCGTGAGCCGCGTTAAAGACTATCAGGGGTTGCCTGCAGAGCGTGCAAGTTTGCGGGAGCTTCGTGCCGATTGTTCAGATGCTTATCCGGTAGTGGTAATGGATCATCAGCCTTCCGGACTGGATGAGGCTATGCTGGCGGGTGTGGAGCTGCAACTATCGGGACATACGCATCACGGACAGCTATGGCCGCTTAATTATCTGACGGAGGCGATGTTCGAATGTGACCGGGGAATTCTCCGTAAGGATGCTGCCACCTATATTGTGACCTCGGGTTTAGGAACATGGGGACCTCCGGTGCGTACGGGCAGCCGTTCGGAGATTGTTGTGCTGCATTTGCATCTACATCCGTGATTCTTTGAGGTTAACCATTTTCTTTGCGTTTTCATGGTGTGTAAATCTTAATTTAAAATGCTTGGATATGGCTTAACTAAGTTTTGCTTTTGTTTACCATGTGTTTACAGACTATAATCTGATAAAACCTGAATCGTTCCATGAAAAAGATGATTTTTCTACGCCTTTTTGTGCTTTTTATTTTGTCGGGTGCTCCGATGTTTCTTTTTACCAGTATATTTTAATCTTATGAAGCGGATCGATTGCATAAACACCGGAGTGTGGCTTTATTAAAAAATCAAGATATGGAAAAGAGATCATCTGTACTTCGTTTGATTTATCCTCAGTGGCAGGGTGGGATTGTTGCCCACTGGATGCCTGATATTCCTGCAGACGATGCCTCGAGGGGTTATTATCTGGGTGCACAGTTATTGAATATGTTGGCTCCCAAGGGTTCTCAAAAGTGTGTGGAAGTTCCTGTTTCGCTGGATGTTCATGACCGGAATGAAGAAAAGGGTATCAGTGCCCGCAAAGTAATACTGAAACAAACGAAGGCTGCACTTGAAAAGCTTCGTGAAAATGATCCGGACAAGGTCGTTACTTTAGGAGGAGAGTGTTCCGTAAGTGTTGTCCCGTTTACTTATTTGGCGGGAAGGTATCCCGATGATGTTGCTGTCGTATGGATCGATGCGCATCCCGACGTGAATTTGCCTTATGATGATTATAAGGGTTATCATGCGATGGCACTGACAGCTTGTTTAGGTATGGGAGATGAAGAGATTACCGGTATACTACCCGGAAGATTCGATGCATTGAAAGCTTTGATTGTGGGGCTTCGTTCGTGGGATAAAGGAATGAAGGAGTGTCAGGATGAGTTAGGTATAAAAGGTTTGTCTCCTGCTGAAGTTGCAAGTGATAGTTCTGCCGTGATGGAGTGGCTGAAAGGAACAGGGGTGGCAAAAGTAGTTGTTCATTTTGATTTAGATGTGTTGAATCCTGCTGAGATCATAGCGGGTGTGGGCGTAGAGCCGGACGGAATGAGAATCGACGAGGTTGTGCGGGTGATTAACAATATAGCGTCGGAATATGATTTAGTGGGACTTACCGTAGCGGAACCAATGCCGCGTGTTGCGATTAAGCTCAGAAATATGCTGAACCGGCTTCCTTTACTGAAGGAGTAGAACGGGGCGTGTTTGTGTCGATAGGTGCGTTTTATCAGGCGGAGCTGAAGGGGTGTTTTATTTGTTTAGTTTTGTTTTTCGCGCGGTATAGATGCAGGAAATGTGATTTTACTGATGGCGTATAGTGTTGGAAAAGAAAAGGCATCCGGAATTCCGGATGCCTTTTGCAATTATGCAGCGTATTGTTATTCTGCAATTTCAGCTCCCCAGTTGGCAGCAGATAAACGTTTGTAACTGTTGTAACGCCATTGTGCGTTTTTCTGTGCAGCTGCAAACAGTTCGTTTGCTTCGGCGGGGTATTGTTTCAGCAGTGAAGCATAGCGTACTTCGCCTTTGAGGAAGTCCTGGAACTTATCCCATTGCGGCTCTTTCGAGTCGAGCTGGAACGGATTCTTTCCTTCTGCTTCCAACTCAGGGTTGTAACGCCATAAGTGCCAGTATCCGCATTCAACGGCAGCAGCCTCTTCCGACTGAGCTTTGCCCATACCATTTTTCAGACCGTGGTTGATACAAGGCGCATAAGCTATGACAAGGGATGGTCCGTTGTATGCTTCTGCTTCGCGGATTGCTTTCAGTGTCTGAGCCTGATTTGCGCCCATTGCGATTTGTGCAACGTAAACATAACCGTATGTGGTTGCGATGAGCCCGAGGTCTTTTTTACGTACTCTCTTTCCTGCGGCAGCAAATTTAGCGATCGCTCCGATAGGGGTAGATTTGGAAGATTGTCCTCCGGTATTCGAATAAACTTCGGTATCTACTACGAGTACGTTTACGTTTTCGCCGGAAGCGAGTACGTGGTCGAGTCCGCCGAAACCTATATCGTAAGCCCAACCGTCACCGCCGATAATCCATTGTGATTTCTTCACAAGGTATTGGCTGAGTGCGTTGATTTGTTTGCAGGGTTCGCAGTTGCATGCAGCAACCAGCGGTTTGATCTTTTCAGCAAGTTCGATGCTTGCGTCGGTATCTTCGCGTTTTTCGATCCATTCGTTGAAGAGCGCTTTCATTTCGTCCGTGCAGCAGTCGCAGCTTTGTGCTTCGGTCATATAACGAACCAGACGGTCACGCATTTTATTAACGGCAAGACGCATACCCAAACCGTATTCGGCATTGTCTTCGAAAAGAGAGTTGGCCCATGCCGGTCCGTGTCCTTTTTCGTTTTTCGTGTACGGGGTAGAAGGGGCCGAACCTGAATAGATAGAGGTACATCCTGTTGCGTTGGCAACCATCTGACGGTCTCCGAAGAGTTGTGAAATCAATTTTACGTAGGGAGTTTCACCACAACCGGAACATGCTCCGGAGAATTCGAAGAGCGGAGTAGCGAACTGTGAGTTTTTCACGTTGGCTTTTATGTCAACGAGATGTTGTTTCGATTTTACCTCTTTTTCGCAGAAGTCCCAGTTTGTCTGTTCGGGCAGCTGGCTTTCGAGCGTTTCCATTTTGAGGGCTTTTCCGTTTTTGTTGCCCGGACATACGTCTACACAGTTTGCACAGCCCAGACAGTCGAGAACGTTAACTTGCATGCGGAATGCCATGCCTGCGAATTGTTTTCCTGTAGCTTTCAGCGTCGTGAAGTTAGCAGGTGCTTTTGCCAATTCCGTTTCATCGAGTACGAAAGGACGGATGGTAGCGTGAGGACAAACGTAAGCACATTGGTTACACTGAATACAGTTGTCGGCGTTCCATACGGGAACGAATGCTGCAACACCACGTTTTTCGTAAGCTGCGGTTCCCTGATCCCATGTTCCGTCTTCACGGCCTTTGAATGCCGATACGGGCAGGTCATCGCCTGTTTGTGCATTGATAGGACGTACGATTTTCTGGATGAATTCGGGTGCGTTGTCTTTCGGCAATTCGAATTCTCCTTCGAGGTTCGCCCATTCGGCAGGAACTTCTACTTTTGTTACGTCGGAACCGCGGTCAACGGCTGCGTAGTTCATGTTTACGATGTCTTCGCCTTTCTTTCCGTAAGATTTTACGATGAATTTCTTCATTTGTTCTACGGCGAGGTCGTAAGGAATTACATTTGCAATCTTAAAGAATGCCGATTGAAGGATGGTGTTGGTACGATTACCGAGACCGATTTCCTGTGCAATGGCTGTTGCATTGATGATGTAGAAGTTGATGTTGTTGACTGCCAGATATCTTTTTACGTTGTTGGGCAGGTGTTTTTTCACTTCTTCCGCATCCCAGATCGAGTTGAGCAGGAATGTTCCGTTTTTCTTCAAGCCTTTGGTTACATCGTAGAGACGAAGGTAAGCAGGTACGTGACATGCTACGAAGTCAGGGGTGTTTACCAAATAGGTAGAACGGATCGGATGATCGCCGAAACGGAGGTGTGAGCAGGTGAAACCTCCCGATTTTTTAGAATCGTAAGAGAAGTATGCCTGACAGTATTTGTCGGTGTTGTCACCGATAATTTTTACAGAGTTTTTATTGGCACCTACCGTACCGTCTGCTCCAAGACCGTAGAATTTAGCTTCGAACGGGCCGTTTTCGAATGAGATTTCTTCTTTTTTCGGAAGAGAGGTAAATGTAACGTCGTCTTCGATACCGATTGTGAAACCGTTTTTAGGCATGTTCATCGCCAGGTTTTCATATACGGCCAGAATTTGTGCCGGGGTAGTGTCTTTAGAGGATAATCCATAACGTCCGCCGACAATTACCGGAGCATCTTTTTTACCGTAGAAGCAGTCTTTTACATCGAGGTAGAGGGGTTCGCCGGTAGCTCCCGGTTCTTTCGTACGGTCGAGTACTGCAATGCGTTTCGCCGTTGCAGGAACTGCAGCGAGGAAGTGTTTTGCAGAGAACGGACGATAGAGGTGAACAGATACTAATCCGACTTTTTCGCCTTTAGCGGTGAGGTAGTCGATGGCTTCGCGCGCAGCTTCCGTAACGGAACCCATAGCGATGATTACGCGGTCAGCATCGGCTGCTCCGTAGTAGTCGAACAGGTTGTATTTACGTCCGGTTACGGTAGAGAGTTTGTTCATATATTCTTCTACGATTTCAGGAACTGCATCGTAGAAGGGGTTGCAGGCTTCGCGTGCCTGGAAATAGATATCCGGGTTCTGTGCGGTACCGCGGGCAACCGGATTTTCAGGATTCAGAGCGCGTTTGCGGAAATCGGCAAGGGCGTCCTGATCGATGAACTGAGCCAGGTCTTCGTTGCTTAAGGCTTCGATTTTCTGGATTTCATGAGAGGTACGGAATCCGTCGAAGAAGTGAACGAAAGGTACGCGTGATTTCAGGGTTGCGAGGTGTGCAACACCTGCCAAATCCATAACTTCCTGTACGGATCCGGTAGCAAGCATAGCAAATCCTGTCTGGCGTGCAGCCATAACGTCCTGATGGTCGCCGAAGATAGAGAGGGCATGAGAAGCCAATGCACGAGCCGAAACATGGAATACGGAGGGGAGTAACTCACCTGCGATTTTGTACATGTTGGGGATCATCAGCAATAAACCCTGAGATGCAGTGAAAGTAGTCGTGAGGGCACCTGCCTGTAAAGAACCGTGAACGGCACCTGCGGCACCACCTTCCGATTGCATTTCTTCTACTTTTACAGTTTCACCGAAGATATTTTTTCTTCCGGCGGCAGCCCATTCATCTACGTATTCGGCCATAGTAGAAGATGGAGTGATGGGGTAGATAGCTGCCACTTCGCTGAACATATAAGCGATGTGTGCTGCTGCCTGATTACCATCACAAGTTAAAAACTTCTTTTCTTTCGTCATAGGTATTAACTATTAAGTGATTGATGTGTATTGTTAATATAAAAATCCGAACAGCCACAGAGGGATGATGTTTTCTTCGCCGACTTCCATTTTTTCTACTGCATAATAGTGTTCGGGCAGCAGTTTGGATTTCACGGATTCGTCAATATGGAAGAGCATTTTTCCGTTTACCAGAAAATCAGCCTTTGGGGTACTGTTCAGTGTATTGTCTTTAAAAAGTTGATTATAGAAAAACGTTTCCCTTACGATTTGTGCATTGACCTGCATCGGACTGATGGGGAAGAGCAGGTTGGAATTCTGCATATACACTTTCGCGGGTTTTTTTGGAAATTCTTCTCCGTATGGATAGAGGAGATTGATCAGCCGTCCGTCTTTCATGTATTTCATATAGTTCATTACCGTTGCCCTCGATGTTTCTATCTCTTTGCTCAGCTGGCTTACGTTAGGGGATCCCGGAGTGCTGCTGTATAAGAGATAGAGCAGCTTTTTCAACTTGGGCAGATAGCTTTGCTCTATTTGCTTGATAGATAGTATATCTACTTCAAGGATCATGTTCATCGTTTTGAGCAGGTTTTCCGAGAAATTACGTTTTTCCAGAAAAAACGGATAGAATCCGTGATGAAGGTAATCCTGAAAATAGGCAAGGGGTTTTATTTTTGAAACGATGGAGGCCGCGATTTCCGTATGGTTCTCAAGTAACTCACTGAGGGTGAACGACGGAAAGTCGGTTTTTGCCATCAGATTCAGAAATTCGCGGAATGAGTATCCTCTGAGATTGTATGACTGTACTTTTCCCGACAGGTCGGGGTTTTCCTCTTTCAAACGCATTACTGCCGAACCTGTGAAGACAACTTTCAGTTCGGGGAAGCGATCGTAACACTCTTTCAGTTCTTCCGACCAGTTAGGGTATTTGAAGACCTGATCTAACAGAAGCACTTTCCCGCCTTTTAACTGGAAATCATAGGCAAAATCGACAATGCGGCATGCGGTAAAATAGAATTGATTGAGGTTGATATAGAGGCACTCGCGGTTATCGGGGCCGAAACGGTCTTTTGCATATTGCAGCAGAAAGGTCGTTTTTCCTACGCCACGCGTACCTTTGATTCCGATCAGGCGGTCGTCCCAATCGATCTCGTCCATAAGCTCTCTCCGTACGGGAGATTGTACATGGTTCAGCAGGTAATTATGTGTTCTGTAAAAAGATTCCACTGCAATTTTATTATCAGTGCAAAGATAGCTCTTTTTTTTATGATTGCAAAGCAGAGATAGCAATTTTAAACTAAGATTGTAAATTCTGAAATTTGCATTTTCGGATTGCCCGGAGATTGTTTTTCAGGGATTTCCTCTCTTGTTTTTTATTTTTTCATGGTAATGACATTTTCCGGATTTTTCTTATTGTTTTTCCGGAAAAGCGGTTATGCGTGTTTATGTTGTTTTTTTATTCTTCCGGTTTATGTGATTCTATTCTTTTTTTGTCTGTTCTAACCTGTTTTGTATCAGTGAAAAGAAATAATGATTGCCTGTTTTCCCTCTGAAAATCCGAACGGTACTTTTTAGGTTGGGTTCGGTTTGTAAAAATAAAGTATTAACTTTGCAGCGTTTTTGGTTCCGGAACAATTTTAGACGATTGTTGCGGATAAAAGGGAATACCGTGTGATCCGGTAACAGTACCCGCTGCTGTGATTCTCGAAGAATTCAGGCATTTATGTCACTGCAAGCCCAGCTTGCGGGAAGGCGTCCTGAAGGAGAGATAAGTCAGAAGACCTGCCAGTAAACATCGTGAATATCTTATGCTTTCGGGAGTTAAAGCGGGGTATGATAGGACATCTGTGCGCTTAATTTTTTAATCTGCCCGGAAGTTGTCTATTCTACTTCTACCTTCATTATTTCCCTTTTTGCTTGGAGATATTCAGTGATCGGATATTTAGCGTGTGTTACTAATATTTTGATTATTGTTTATTATGAAAAGGATTTTTACATTCTTGATTGCCCTGCAGCTGATGGCTGTTTTCAGCTTTTTTGCAGGGACAAACAGTGTCCGGGCAGTGGGCGAGGAGTACAATATGCCTAAGAAAGACGGGCATAGCGGAACCAAAGAGGTAGATGGCTATCTTACATTTTACGATATGGGAGGTCCTACGGGTGATGCGCCCAGGGATTATACCGGGGCAATCTGTTTTGTCCCGAAAAATGCCGGTGAGCAAATCGAGATTTCTTTTGAAACATTCGACCTGACAAAAGCTGCCGATGCAAAGGTGTATATATACGACGGAGAGATCGAGTATCCGAAGTATAATGCGCCGATACCGGAAAATCCCGTAGCTGTTTTATCGAATAACGATGGTGGCTCACCTATCCGTTCGACTACAGGCAAATTGTCCGTGCTTTATTATTATAAGTCGGCGAGTTATTCGGATCCGGCAGCAGGAGCGGGATGGAAAGCGACAGTAAAGAGTTTGGTGCCGTCCGATATGTCTTATCTGGGCATTTCGGGAGCGCAAAGCGGCATAATTTCTGCTTATCCGGGTAAGAAAAACCAGACAATCTTGTCTGTGAACATACAAGCTCACGGAAGCTATAATCCTCTATCAATTACGTCATTAACTTTTGATCTTACAGGAACGACATCTTTGTCGGACCTGAGCAATGTACGTGTTTATTATACCGGAGCCAATAGTTCATTCAGTGCATCGGTACTTTTTGGAGAAGCAATTGTTACGCCGGTACAAAGTATAACGTTGCCGGGAACCCAGGAACTGAGCTCGGGCGACAATTATTTCTGGCTTGTGGCGGACGTGAATGCTGACGCAACGCCAAATCATAAAATAGATGCGGCTTGTTCCTCTGCTGTTATAGGAGGAGAGGAGAAGGTCACAACTCCTTTATCTCCGGAAGGGGATATCAATATCGATAACATGGTACTGATGCCTTCTGTAGCTACGACTTACAATGTGGGATCGGAGCCTATTTCGTTTTATGACGATGGCGGAAAAGAGGGGAATATTACCCAGAACTTTACGGGGAAAGTGACATTTAAACCTGCTACGCCAGGGAAAAAGGTTCAGATTACGTTCAATGCTCTGAATTTATTTAATACCTCATCGACCGGTCTCAATGATGTTCTGAAAATTTATAACGGGATTGCTGTGGATGAAGCGCAGTTGAACCGTACGTTGCTGAAAGAGGCTACTCCCCTAACGATTAAATCTACTTCTGCCGACGGAGCCTTGACGATTACGCTGAAAAGTGTCGCCGGATATCCGAAAGCGGGTTTTGAAGCTGTCGTAGAGGAATTCGAGCCACAGGCTATGACGGTTAAAGAGATTGTAACGGCGCAAAGTGTTACCGGTACGGTAGCCGCGGGGGATGAATTGCAGCCGATTCTTTCTTTAAATATCGCTACGGAGAATACGGAGCCAGCGCTTACCGCACAGAAGTTTACCTTTACCACGGAAGGAACTACGAATGTATCCGATCTTACGAAAGCAACTCTGTATTATACCGGGCGTAATGCTTCCTTTACCGATACGGTGAGAGTAGGAGAGACTGTTCTCAATAATTCCGCAACGTTCAGTATTACTTGTTCGCGCGAGCTGGCGTACGGTGATAATTATTTCTGGCTGACTTATGACCTGGCGACTACAGCAACTACGGGAAGTGTAGTGGATGCCGGATGCAGTGTAACGGAGATTTCGAGTGTTCAGCATAATATCGCTACGGTGAATCCCGAAGGAAACCGTGCAATAAAGAATGAATATGTTTCGAAAGTCGGGACTTATGAAAGAACGGTTTCCGGTGTATGGAGTTATACGCATCAGCCCCGCAGCTATGGTGCGGGATATGAGCCTGTTATTGGCGATCAGATCGTTACATTTGTTCCTGCAACCTCAGGCAATATTATCGAACTGGATTTTTCATCTTTCAGCGTTTATTATGCTTCCAGTTCCTATAGTACCCGTGCGACGTTCAAAGTTTATAGCGGCAGGGAGCAAAAGTCCGATAACCTGTTATGGGAGCTGAGCAGTAACGAGGATCAGGAGAAGGGCCCCGGAAAGATTCTGCGTTCGGCTGCGGCGGACGGATCCCTTACGATCGTATTCAATGCAAATACGACTTATTCATCGTATGTGGGGAAAGGATGGCAGGCTGAGGTCAGGGAATATAAATCGCGACCGACGCAGGTGGATCAGGTTGTTGCTTTTCAGGATAATGCCAAGATTCTAAAACCCGGGAGCAAGGATCAGGATATTATAGGATTCGTGGTGAGTACAGGAGGAGACCTGAGCCCGTTAACTCTTACGGATGTCGTTCTTAATCTGAAAGGAAGCGAGACTTCGATAGACAGAGTTTCCATTTATTATACGGGAAAAGATTCAGCTTTCTCTTCTTCCGACTTATGGGGTGAAACATCGGAACCAGCGACTTCCGTTACTTTAAAGGGGAACGTTGTATTGCCCGAAGGAAAATCGTATTTCTGGGTAGCTTACGATATGAAATCTATGGTCGAAAGCGATGTCGCGATCGATGCGGCCCTGACTTCCTTACAGATAGGAGGAACTAAGGTTGTGCCTGTTACCGGAGACCCGGAAGGTGTGCGTGTGACGAAAAATATTATAGAGCTGCAATCGGGTGATAACGGGGTCGTGACAATCGATAAGCCGATTCTGTTTTATGACGACGGAGGCTCGGAAGGTAAATTCAGTCTTGGCTTTAACGGGAATATAACGTTTGCTCCGGCTCGTGAAGGTGAAAAAATAAAAATTATATTCAATTCGTTTTCGGTAGGGACGACCTCTAATTATCCGATGACGATTTATAACGGAGCGGCGATAGACGAGGATAGCCTTAACGTGAAGGTTTATGGATCGACATTGCCGAAACCTGTCGTTTCTACGGCATCGGATGGAAAGCTGACAGTTCATTTCAAGTCGTCTACTTTGACTTATCAGCAAAAAGACGGCTGGGAGGCCCAGGTTCTCTCTTATGTTCCCCAGTCGTTGAAGGTGACGGAGGTAACCGATTCGGTTGTTGCTCCGGCAGAGGTGCTCCGTGGGGCCGGTGAACGTGCTATGGTACGTGTAGCCGTTAAGGTTGAGGGCGATAAAGACCGGGCAAAGGTGGAAAAGATCTCATTTACGGCACCGGATATGGATAATGTTGCCGATATAAAGAGCGCTACCGTTTATTACACCGGGACTTTTGATGTTTTTGCTGCTAATGAGCAATTCGGTGAAAGCCGGACTTCATCGCCGTTCGTTTTCGAAGGAGAGAAATATCTGACGGAGGCCGGTACTTATTATTTCTGGCTTGCTTATGAGATTGCCGGTACTGCCGTGGCAGGAAATAAAATTACTGCACAGGCAGAATCGTGCACAGCGGACGGTACGGCTTTTTCCCTTCCTTCTGCGGAAAAAGGTGAAAGCACGGTTAAGAGGGGTTTCAGCGGTACATATACCGTCGGAACTTCGGGAAGTGCCGATTATGAAGATATAGCTTCTGCTGTGGCGGCAATGGAAGGCGGTATCGACGGTCCGGTGGTATTGCAACTCGAAAGCGGAGACTATGAAGGAAAATTCCTTATTCCTCATATCGAAGGAGCCTCGGCTGAAAATACCATTACTATCCGTTCAAAAAGCGGAAATGCCGAAGATGTGAAGATTTTCCATAACAGGTATGTGAAACCGGACTATGGCGTTGAAGATAACGGTATATTTACCGTTTACGGAACGGATTATCTTACAATCGAAGGGATTACGTTCTCAACGGAGGATCTTACTTACCGGTCGGTATTGAACGTGAAGAAGGTCAGCCGTCATGTGACGATCCGTAATTGCCGTTTTACCGCTCCTTTAGTGACAGATTATACTTACGGGCAATCCGTAAAATTCATTTATATGGAATCGGCGAGTGAAGCGAATCAAAACAGTGATTTTATTACAATCGAAAATAATACTTTCGAAGGCGGTTATTTAGCGATCGATGCCGGCGGAACAGGGACGGTGAATCCGGTTTCACTTCCGAAAGAGAAAGGTGCACGTATTATAAATAATTCGTTTAAGAACCAGGGTTCCAAATCTATTTATGTGCGTGACGAGATCGACCTTGTTATAGAGGGCAATACGATCTTTAACGATTATACTCAGGCAAATACCTTCGATGCTATAGATCTTGCCCGTTGTTACGATAATCTGCGTATCTGCAACAACCGGATTACGCTGGCTGCACAATCCAACTGTACGGCAATCGAATGCCGTCCGATGCTCGGAACGCCCGATGCACCAGCTTATATCTATAATAATGAGATCAATTTTACTTCTACTTACGGAGAGGCTTATGCCTTGATGTTTTCGGAAGGTATGACTGTGTTCGGATGTACCGATATTGTTGTGGCACATAATACGATACGTATGGCGGGAAGTGCGCCGACCTCGGCAGTTGTATTTTTTGAAGATGCATCCAGCGGTGTGCAGGTTATCAATAATTTATTCCAGAATGAGGCCGGCGGTTTTATTTACCGTTTGAACAGTGCCAATTATACGAAGGGGCTTACCTTCGGGAATAATGCTCTTTCCATTGCCGAGAATGCGGTATTTGCTTATGCAGGCGCTGATGTTGCCGATCTTGCAGCCTGGAGGGCTATCGCTGTCGATGAGAACAGCATTATGGAAAAAGCCGATTTTTATTCGGATGAAAATCTGGATTTGAAATCTGCCGGAAATCTGAATATGGGTCAGCCTCTCGATTTTGCGGCTACCGATATCAATGGTTCGGAAAGAAGTAAACAGAAGCCGACGGTCGGGGCATATGAGTACCAGATTCCGACGGAAGAGCGGCCTGCGATGTCGGATGGCTATCCGACTGTTGCGCGTGTAACTTATAACAGTATAGAGTGGAAAGTTAAGGCCAATCAGTCTGGAAAAGTATTCTTCCTTGCCCAAAAAAGCGGAGAAGAGGTTCCATCCATGGCCGATGTAATGGCTGCAGACAGCGCCGATATTATAAAGGATAAGGAGATGTCTGTTTCTGCGAAAGATCTGGATAGCAGAAATTCTTATAAGGGTTATTTCGTGTTGCGGAATAATGTCGGTATCGAATCCCTGTTGATCGAAGGTCCGGAATCAGAGACGGATTATCGTCCAACCGCAGTATCTACATTTGAAGATGTAGCCGAAGGCAACGCTTCGTTCGAGGACGGAACAGCCGCATTCGAAGGATTTACGGTAGAGGCTGTAACCGATGGTATAGAGGGTAGTACGAAGGCTGCTAAAATATCAGACGAAAAAGGTGTAATCACACTTACCAATACGGCTGAGGGCTTAACGGTGAACGGATTTTATCTGTTATCGGATGCTTCGCTCGAGATAAAGGCGTTCAAACAATCGGAAGAGAATAGTAAGACGGTAGAGCCGACGGACGGAGAGTGGATTTTCTGTAACCTGAGAGATATGCAGGCTCTTACTAAAATCGAATTATCTTCGACAGGAAATGTCTGGATCGATAATTTCAGCGGAACGCCTCAGGAGCTTACGCTTTCATTGAAAGATACGACGGTTAACCAGGGAGTATCCGTTACGATAGAACCAGAGGTAGAGGGCGGTGTCGTTCCTTATACCTATGAATGGAAAAATGAGAAACAGGAGGTTGTTTCGACAGAACGTTCGTTTACGTTGCAACCGGAATGTGCAGGTGAATATACGCTGACTGTGACAGACGGATGGAAGAACGCAAACAAGGGTGCTGCCGTGATTACGGTATTGGGCGAAGCCGTAACCGCTACGTTCGAGAACTTGTATCTTGCTCCGGAATCTTACTGGCAGGGTAACGAGTATAGCCCGACTTATACTTCCAAATTTTACAGCGGTTCTTATTCCTTTACAAATTCGTATGTGAAGGAGATGCGTACGTGGGGTGGTTTTGCTTATTCGAATGAAACGTCAACCGATTTCGATGCTTCACAATATCTTACCCAGCAATTCCGTTCGGCTGCAGGAGGCGGTGTGGACGGCTCGGAAAATTATGCGGTAGTTTATACTACCGGCGATCCTACTACCGTGAGTGTATTGAATAATCCGGAGGGTGATTCGATACGGGGCGTATATGTTACGAACTCGGCCTGGGTAAAGGACGCAACGGATAACGGAGATAATATGACCGATGGAGCATTTGCCCAGGGTGACTGGTTTAAGCTGACTGCAGAGGGAACCGATAATGCCGGTAGAAAACATTCGGCTGAATTCTATTTGGCCGATTTCCGTTCGACGGATGCGGGCGAGCATTATTCTCTTTCTACGTGGGAGTGGTTCGACCTGAGTCCGTTAGGAAAGGTGAAGAGTGTCCGGTTTAAACTGAGCGGTTCCCGTAGCGATGATTACGGAATGACGACACCGGCTTATTTCTGTATGGATAATTTCAACGGAGTTATTACAGAGAACAAAGCCGATACGGTAGAGGCAAACCTGGAAAGTGCTGTTGCCGTTCAGCTGAATTTGCTTACCTCTTTCGATGTGGCAGACGGAACGATCCGTTATGCGATCGAAGAGGAGGCTGACCATACGATTGCAAATGCCCGGATCGATCAGAACGAGCTTCGTGTTTCCGGTTCGGGTCTGGGTGAGACTTCATTGTTAATCAGTGCCGTTCAGCGGGGACGTAAAGAGTTTATCCGCGTGCCCGTGAACGTGAAGGATTATTCCGGTATTGATTCTCCGGAATACGGAAATGTACAAGTTTATCCTGTTCCTGCATACGATGTATTGAATGTGAAGAGTCCTTTCGAATCTTATTCGATCGAAATTCTTTCTATGAGCGGCCAGCAGGTACAGGCTCAGGAAGGAAATTCTTCTCATGCGGTACTGGATGTGAGCGGACTGGAGCCCGGTACTTATTTTATACGATTAAATAATGGTGAGAATGTTGTAACCAAACGGTTTACAAAGATCCGATAAGCGCGTAGCATCGCTTTCTTAATTTGCAGGGGGATATTTCAAATGATTTATCCTCCTGTTTTTTATGTCCTTTCCAAGAACCGGAATAAGCCGGATGAATTATGTAGGATATTGGGTTGAGGCTGGAGTTTGTATGGATTTGTCTGTGTAAAACAGGAAGAAGAGACAGATTTAACAGGATTAGTGTCTGCGTGCCATGGAAAGTGCGGCATTTTACTTTTGTAAGGTTTTGCTGTCGCCGTCTTTTATTTCTGTTTTTATATAAATGAAAACGGAAGCAGTGTTACGGTAGATTTTTATCCGTTTAATCTTACGGACGAATTGTAGCTGAAGGTCTGCTTTCGTTTCTTCGGCGGTTGTAAACTGTGAGGTAATAGGTGGCGGTGTCTTTTTTCCCGGCGGGAATGGTTAGCGTCGTTATGCCTATGCTTTGAGCGATCAACCGGGCTTTTTCCATCTCTTCGCCGACCGGACAGCGATAGAGCAGGTAGATGGGTTCTGTCAGGCCGGAAGGGTCTTCCCAGCTGAAAGTCAGAGTGCCGTCTGTTTTCTGTACCGTAATGTTCTGCGGGGGGAGTATATCGTCTGAGGTTTGGGCATAGGGTATCAGTGCCGGATAACGGTAGTACTCTTCTTGCAGGGTTTTGTAAAGTTCCGTATCGGAAAGCAGGTTTTTGCATCGGAAAAATACGTTTCCTTTTGTGTTGTGGAAACGTCCGTAGTCGATCTGGTCGGTGATATCGTTCAGGCACCATCCCGGTTCGTTGAGACGGTAAATTCCGAGTCCGGGGGCTATGAAGCCTTTGCCGCATTGGGCAACCCAGTTATCGACAAAGGGGAAAAAGTGTTCGTGCAGGTAATACATCATAGGCACGGCAAAATCACATTTTTCTTCGCGCAGCCATTTGCCGGCATCCTGATATACGCTTTCGACCCCTGTCCATCCGATGTTCGGGTATTGCGGAAGCCTCTGGTATTTCCCCAATGGGGAAGAGCTTACCAGTACGTGCGGTTTCAGCCGTTTGACTTCGTCGTAAAGCATATTTTCTATGCGGGTAATATTTTGCCGCCGCCATTCGGCAAGAGGAGCTTTTTTACCGTATTTCCGGTAAGTGGCGGCATCGGGAAATCCTTTCGGATTTTCAGGGTAGCGGATGTAGTCGAAATGAATGCCGTCGATATCGTATTTTTGTACTATTTCTTTTACCAGAGAACGCAGGTAGTCGGCTGTGCCCGGCTCGCCGGGATCGAGGTACCACTCGCCGTTATAGCGTTTGCAGAGTTTGGGTTTGCGTTTTACAGGGGATTGCTTTCCCATCTGTTTTACCTGCAGGTCATTTCCCACTGGAAATGTCACGAACCATGCGTGGCATTCCATGCCGCGCTTATGGCATTCGTCTATTACAAATGTAAGAGGGTCGTAGCCGGGATTTTTACCGTATTGTCCTGTGAGGTAAACGCTCCACGGTTCTATGGCAGAGGGGTAGAAGAGATCGCCCCTTGTACGTGCCTGGAAGAATACGGTGTTGAAATTTGCTTTTTGCAAACTGTCGAGGATTGCGTGTAGCTCGGCTTTTTGCTGTTCCCTGCCTTTCGCATTGTTTGCCAGGACTGAAGGCCAGTCGAGACGGTGGTTGGTCGTGAGCCATACGCCGCGCAGTTCGTATTTCGGTTCTGTTCCGGACATGTGTATTCCGAAAAAGAGAAGGATGGAGAGGAGTATTATGCGTTGCACCGATTTGTTGCGTTAGGGATTGGTACAAAGATACGTTCTTTTGTCTTTATCTGCAATCTCTTTATCGTGAAGAAAACGTAGCCTGAGGATATCAGCCTACAAACAGTACCCAGTCTTCGGAATCCGGTTTTTCGGGAATGTTCCATGTGCCGTCATCCTCCGGTCTGATTTTTCCTATATTGTGGTATTCACCGGTGCGCGGATCGTACCATTTCGCGGTATAGGTTATGCCGGGCTTCATGTTTTTCAGCGTTCCCGTTTTCAGGTCGTTGTTGTAAAAATAGCACACGTAGAGGTTGTTTTCTATTGAGGCGAGTGCATAATACGACTCTTTCAGGTCACTCCATTCCAGATTTTCGAGGAAGTTGCGCATGTGTTTTCCTACTTGTTCTGCAGCGGGAAGGTACAGGGCTTTGTTCCATTCCATACGCTTAACCTCTTTGGTGATTTCCTTATCTGTATCACGGTCGAGGTCGTAACCTCCCGCCATATCGTCCGGATATTTATTTATAATCAACCAGATTCCTGCAGCTCCGTATCCATATCCGTACATGCCGTTGAGGTAGGCTGTCCATCCCTGCATTCTTGCTCCGAAGGTGTTTGTCCAGAAGTGGTCGTATTGGCCTTCGTAATTGACGGTGGGTTTGATATTCTCACTGTTCCAGAAATCTTTGGGTACCCGGAAATCGAATTGTTTTGTCTTATCGGGCGACCATTGGCAGGCGTACCAGTTGTGTCCTTCTATGTTTTTAAACGAAGAGTTGGATGCAATGGTACCGTGTCCGTCTTTGGGTGCGCTGCCCGATGCATATTCCATATGTGCCGAAAGTGGGTGGTGGTAGGAATCGTATTTGTTCAGGGCAGCTGCTACGATTTTCCAGGGATTGGTCTGGCTGTCAAAGTTTCTCTGATCGTTTTCACGGTCGAAATAAAAATCGTTGTCGGCTTCCTGCGCACATGTCCACATAACCGGATAGGCACCGTAGCGGGCAACCCAGTAACGTGTCAGTTTATCTATGTATTCATCGGGGTATTGCTCTCTTTTATTTCCCAATTCGTTGGTGAAAAAGAGTTGTGCGTTTGCATGCACCATTCCTTTATCGGCCAGGTATTTGAATTTCCTGTCCAGATTTGCAAAGCCTCCCAGATCGTCGGCTCCGAACTCTTCGAGTGTGTAGCAGAGGTCTTTTCCGGTATGGTTTTCCCATTGTATGGGTTCCGACTGAAACACGGTAAAGCCTTGGTCTATACGGGTGTTTACGATATGCCGGAACTGTGACGTTATGCCCGGAACGCCCGACGTATCGAATGCTTCGTAAGGAAGGCTCCAATGAGTATCGCCCAGATAAAAGAAGGGCGTTCCGTCGTTGTAAACGAGGTAGCGTTTGTTGCCGCTAATATCCAGGAATCCATGCCGGTAGATGGCGAGGTCTCCTTTGTAGCCGTTAGCGCCTACCGTACCTTTTATACCGTTCAGGCTTTTGTCTTCCTTGCATATCGTTTCGTATTTCCATAGGCCTGTCTTCGTAGGAGCAAAACGGACTTTAAAAATGTTCTCTCCGTCCCAGAAGGCGGGGCGTTCGATGGTGGTACCGTCTTTATGGGTGAAGATGACATTCATATCGCACTGTTCGTCTCCTGTCAGGGGATTTGTGTATTTCTTCGAGGAGAAGAAGGGCAATTCCGTGCATTGCCAGACCGTAGTGACGGTGTCTGCGGTTCCCGGCGTTACATCGTCGTACATTTTGCCGGATTTGAAATTGCATCCTGTGAAGAGTAGGAGGCAAAGCAGGCCGGTATGAATTTTAAAGCGTTTCATCCTGTTTTTTGTTGGTCAGACTTTGCGTTGCTTATTTATACTCTTCTTCGAGTTCTTTATACCATTCCTGCATGATGTAGAAGGCTTTTTTCTTCTGTCCGTAATCGGAGATAACGCCTTTCCGGTTGAACCCGTCCTGAATACCGGTAAGCGGACGTTTCGGCGAACGGAAATCCATCAATATCCACGGCGTCGTTCCTGCGAGTCCTTTTATCCTTTTCAGCATCCGGATGTTTGCCTTATAGACTTCTTCCTGAAACTCTTCCGTCCAGCGTTCCGATTTGTCTCCGTGCATGCCAGCCAGTGCTCCGCCTCCCCATTCGGTAATTACTACCGGTTTGTCGGACGGGAATTCCCAGTTTACGCGATCGCATTTTTCGGGTAGTCCGTCGTACCATCCTACATACTGGTTGAAGCTGAGGAGATCGAGGTATTGACCGAGCGGATCGTGTACGGTGAGTATGCCCGGACGAATCTCTTCTTTTTCCATCGCTGCGCCGACAAGACGGGTATTGTCGAGCTGACGTGTGCGTTCGACAAGGCTTTTGAGGAATTCCAGACGCGGTGCGCTGACCGGGGTTTCATTGGCTACCGACCAGATGATGATGTTGCAGCGGTTTTTATCGCGTGTGATATTTTCTTCCAGTTGGTTCTTCGCGTTGGCGAGAACATCGGGGTTTGTCCAGTCTATCGTCCAGTAAACGGGTATTTCAGACCACACCATCAGTCCCATGCGTTCGGCTTCCTTTATCATTTGCTCGTTGTGGGGGTAGTGTGCCAGACGTACGAAATTACAGCCCATCTCTTTCGCCCACCCGAGAAGCGTGCGGGCATCGTCTTTTCCGTAGGCTCTTCCTCCCTTGCGGAGAGGGGCTTCTTCATGGATGGATATTCCCCGGCAGAATACGGGTTTTCCGTTCAACAGTATTTTGCTGCCGCTTGTTTCGATGGTACGGAAGCCGATTTCGTCGTTCAGGGTTTCTCCTGCTCCGGACAGCGTTACTTTATAGAGTTTCGGGTTTTCCGGCGTCCAGAGCTGAGGTTTTGCTTTTATTGTGAACTTTGCATATCCTTTGCTGTCGGGGGTGAGTTTTATGCTTTTTTTCAGTTCGGGGATTTCCACGGTAATTTCGCTCTGAGGTTTATCTCCGTCCAGCTGCACCCATCCGCTTATTTCACCGGCGTTGCCTTTTGTCAACTGGATAAAATAGTCGCGGATGAATGTGGAAGGGGTTTCGATCAGGGTCACGGGGCGAGTTATTCCCCCGTAGTTCCACCAGTCGAAGTTATCGGTCGGCACCGCTTCTTTCTGCCGTTTGTTATCTACCATGACGACAAGGGAGTTTTCCCCGTCTTTTACCAGTGAGGTAATTTCAAAGTTGAATGGGGTATATCCTCCTATGTGTTGTCCGAGTTTTTTACCGTTCAGATAGACGATGGACTGGTAGTTGATCGCTCCGAAATGCAGGAAAAGGCGTTTGCCGGATGTCGGTTTGTGGTCGAATTTCGTGCGGTACCATATACAGCCTTCGTAATAGAGGAGTTCGGGTGCCTGGCTGTTCCAGTCGCGCGGTACGTAGAGGGTAGGCGATGTATCGAAATTGTATTCTATCAGCTTGGGATTTTCCTGTTTTTCATCCAGAAAGAATCCGAACTCCGTAGGTTTGCGCCGGTAGTCGTAATAGCCTGTTTCGAGCTGGTCGATTATGTAGTGCCAGTTTCCGTTTAACGGGGTGGTTCGACGGTTGTCGATGTTGGTTATCTGGGGGTATATTCCCTCGGCAAGGAGCGATGTCGCAGTGCCTAAAAGTGCAAGCAACAAGAGTTTCATTTTTTTCATGATATCTGGTTCTTTTAGTTTGTTCACAGTATTTTCCGACCGGTTTCCGTCGGTTTATTTACATGGCTTTAAAGTTAATATAAAATGTGCAAACGGTTTTAGTGCATGCTGTTTTTTCTGTTCTTGTGTTGATAAAAAAAGATGTATTACCGATAAAGGGCAGCTGCAAATTTAGTACATTTGTAAAGATAGAGGAGAAGAGTGATGATCGATCAGGCTACTATACAGAGGATATTGGATGCCGCCCAGATTACGGAGGTGGTTTCCGATTTTGTGACATTGCGTAAACGGGGGGCGAATTATGTGGGGCTGTGCCCTTTCCATTCGGACAAGACCCCGTCGTTTTATGTGTCGCCTTCCAAGAATATCTGCAAGTGTTTTGCCTGCGGGGAGGGAGGTACGGCTGTCCATTTTATAATGAAGCACGAGCAACTCAGCTATCACGAGGCGCTGAAATACCTTGCTAAAAAATACGGTATCGAAGTGCAGGAGCGTGAGGTGAGCGATGCGGAGCGCCAGTTGGCGAACGAACGTGACAGTATGTTTATCGTCAATGCTTTCGCCCAGGATTTTTTCAGTCGTATGTTACATGAACATCAGGAGGGGCGTTCGGTAGGATTGCCTTATTTCCGTGAACGCGGCATACGCGAAGATATTATAAAGAAATTCCAACTGGGCTATAGTCCGGAGCAGCGCGATGCACTGGTTTCAGCCGCTGTGGCGAAGGGATTTAAAGCCGAGTATCTGGAGCGTACCGGGCTGATTATACGGGGTGAAAATAATTATGTTGCCGATCGTTTTCGTGGAAGGGTTATTTTTCCGGTGCATACTCTTTCAGGAAAGGTCGTCGCTTTCGGCGGTCGTATCCTGAAAAAGGAGGAGAAGCTGGCAAAGTATATCAATTCGCCCGAAAGCGAGATTTATCATAAGAGCAACGAGCTGTATGGCATTTATTTTGCCAAACAGGCTATGGTAAAGGAGGATAAGTGCTTTCTCGTGGAGGGTTATACGGATGTGATTTCCATGCATCAGGCCGGAATCGAGCATGTGATTGCTTCTTCGGGAACGGCCCTTACGATGGGACAGATACGCCTTATCCACCGTTTTACATCCAATATAACCGTTTTGTATGATGGCGACGCTGCCGGTATCAAAGCGGCTTTGCGGGGTATCGACCTGTTACTGGAAGAGGGAATGAACGTAAAAGTGGTGCTGTTGCCTGACGGGGAGGATCCCGATTCATTTTCACGTTCACAGAGTGCTTCGTCTTTCCGGCAGTTTCTTGCCGACCATGAAGAGGATTTTATCCGGTTTAAAACGCGTTTGTTACTGGAGGATGTGCAGGGCGACCCGATTCGCCGGAGTGCCCTTATTTCGGATGTTGTACAGAGTATTTCGGTTATTCCCGACGCAATTGCACGTTCGGTTTATGTGCAGGAGTGCAGCCGGATGCTTGAGATAGACGAGCGTGTCGTGTTGACCGAAGTGAATAAACGCGGGGGAAAAGCTTTGCAGCAACCGGTAGCGAGAGCGACCGTGGAGAGTGTTGCATCCCAGCCGGCTCCCGATGTTGCGGTGGTGCGTAACCGGCAGAAAGAGAAATTGGAGCTGGATATTCTTCGTTTTTTAGTTCGTTACGGTAAAACGGAGTTGAGCCGTTATACCGATGAAGAGACGAATGAGGAGTGTTGTATTTCGGTGGGCGAATTTATCCTTTCTGACCTGGAGGCCGATCATCTTGTTTTTTCGCAGCCGTTGTATCAGACGATTGCCGATGAGCTGAAGAAGCATTTGTCCGAGCCGGATTTCGTGGCGAGCCGTTTTTTTCTCGCACATCCGGATGAGATGGTGAGCCGTCTGGCTGCCCAGTTGGTGAGTGAAAAGTATCAGTTGAGTAAGATTCATACGAAATACCAGAATGTGGAGAAGGAGGAGGACCGGTTGATCGAGTTGGTTCCCCGGGTGCTTATGGCCTATAAAGATTATATTTTGCAGGAGGATATCCGGGCGGCGCAAAAACATCTGAAGGATTTATCGCCTGATTCGGCTGATGAAATGATGGAGACAATGGCACGGTTGCAGGAGCTTGTCGAGCGAAGAAAGTTGTTTTCGCAGCGGTTGGGCGAGCGTATCGTTTTAAAATTTTAGAGATATGGGACAGGAGACGGAACGTAAATTTTTGGTTGCCGGGGATTTCCGTCCTTTCGTTTCGGTTTCCCGGAGAATCGTGCAGGGTTACCTGTGCAGGGAGAAGGGTAGGACGGTGCGTGTCAGAATCAGAGACAGAAAGGGCTTTCTTACCATTAAAGGCCCCGGTTCCCTTTCGGGAATGACGCGCAGCGAATGGGAGTATGAAATACCGCTTGCCGATGCCGAAGGATTGATGGCTTTGTGTGAAGAGGGGATGATCGAGAAAATCCGTTATGAGGTGCCTTATGGTGGTTTTGTCTTTGAAGTGGATGAGTTTTCGGGCGATAACGAGGGCTTGATTCTGGCTGAGATCGAATTGCCTTCGGAGGATGCTCTTTTCAGCAGGCCGTCATGGTTGGGAACGGAAGTGACGGGGGATGTCCGTTATTATAACAGTTCTTTGACAAAGAATCCTTATAAGCGGTGGAAATGAGAAAGGGTTGCGATGGGTATCCGGATTGAAAATATAGTTCCTGCAGATTTTAATGAGTTGATTGCTCTTATCCGTGAATTTGCTTCTTTCGAACGATTGCCTGAAAAGATGACGAATTCGGTTAAGAAGATGTACGAAGATCGTGATTTTTTTCACGGATTTGCGGCAAAAGATCAGGATAACCGGATTGTGGGTTATGTTACGTTCTTTTTCGCTTATTATACCTGGACGGGAAAGTCGCTGTATATGGACGATTTGTATGTGAGGCCGGAGTATAGGGGAAAAGGTATCGGTTCGGAGCTGATCGGTTCGGTAATCCGTTTCGCTCAGAAAGAGAAATGCCGGTTGCTGCGGTGGCAGGTGGCCGACTGGAATGTGCCGGCGATCGTTTTTTATAAAAAATTAGGTGCGGAAATCAACCGGGTAGATATGAATTGCGATTTATCTTTATCTTTGCCGTGGGAGGGGTGAAAAGATATAATTCAGACAATTCTTTTGAGTGGAGATAATTTGCAGTATTGCAGATATATTTTTAGTTGTTTTTAGAGAATCTGTTATTCTTTTATGTTATTCAGTTTGCTTATAAATTTCTTTTCAAAATAATCGAAAGTAAGACTGAAAAGTCCTCCCGTAATATAGGCTTTGCCTTCTGGTCCGCTAACGTTTACATTTAAATTTTTTGTGCAATCAAAAATCAATTCACCCGAATTCAAATCGTATAATCTGAATTTAGAGAAACCAATACTATTAAATGGCCCTATATTTCTTACAAAAAATCCAATAGGGATTAAAACTAAGTCTGGATTATTAAATATGTTTCTCAAATATTCAATTTCGGACTGAGTAATGATTGTATTTAAATTCGGGAATGTTTTCAATTCTTTAGCCTTATATCTTTTATCGGATATTTTTGTTAATATTTCAACTATAAATATGTCCGTATCTATGATCTCCCTTATCGATGGAATATCGTATATTGAAATGTTAGTTGTGTCTTTTTGAAATATTTTGGCCGATAAAGTATCGTTCATACGATCGTCCCAATTATTATAAATAGGGAGAACCAGTAGAGAAAAATTACTCTTATTAATTTTATAATTCGAGTTATAGTAATCTTTGCTAAATGTTGATAGTGTTATAATAAACAATCCCCACAATAGCAATAAGGCTTTTTTATTTTTCATGCATTTATTTTAAACAATACAAATATATAAAAACACAAAGATTCGAATATATAATTCGATATATAAAATTAGGAGTGGAATATATATTAAAATATCAAACTCTTATTATGACGAAACGTAAAAAGATTGTTAGTTTTGTATTTCCTAATAAAGAAAAAGGTGTTTTATTAAAAGGTTATAAAAGAGAAAATCCTCACATTTTGTAAGGATTTTAATTAGTGGAGCATAGCGGACTCGAACCGCTCACCTCGACACTGCCAGTGTCGCGCTCTAGCCAGATGAGCTAATGCCCCTCGGTTTGATTTGTGCACAAAGATAGAAAAATATTTTTAATGCTTGATTTATCAACGAAAAATAAAATAGGATGATTGTTTTTAATACTACGTATCATATAGAAAAGGAGATAGAGGAAGAGGTGCTCCGTTATATTACGGGGGTATATATTCCTGCGGTGATCGATTCGGGCAGGCTTTCGGAACCGCGCCTTTGCCGTATTCTCGGGGCGAGTGACGAGGATGAGGGCGGCGAGAGTTATTCGCTACAGTTCGAGGCGGGAAGTATCGATGAACTGGAAGAGTGGTATGCAGAACAGGGTTTGGCGCTGCACAAGGCGTTGATTTCCCATTTCGGCGACAGGGTGGCTGCTTTCGCTACTTTATTGCAACCGGTTATTTTAGAATAGAATCAGATTGGATAAGGAACGGATTATATTAGGTATAGACCCGGGTACAACGGTGATGGGGTACGGGGTATTGAGAGTGATCAATAATAAGCCTGTCCTCGAATCGATGGGTGTATTGATTTTGGGAAAGTACGGGGATCATTATGTAAAACTTCGCCGTATTTTCGAGAAGGTAATCGGGTTGATCGACAATTATCATCCCGACGAACTGGCGATCGAGGCACCTTTCTTCGGAAAGAACGTGCAGAGTATGCTTAAATTGGGCCGTGCGCAGGGCGTCGCCATGTCGGCTGCGCTGGCGCGCGATATTCCTATAATGGAGTATGCTCCCTTGAAAATCAAGATGTCCATTACCGGAAACGGTAAGGCTTCAAAGGAGCAGGTGGCGGGGATGTTGCAACGTATTTTACATATTCCGGACGAGGATATGCTGCCACAATTGGACGCTACCGACGGGTTGGCTGCCGCACTTTGTCATTTTTATCAGAGCAACAATCCGCTTGTGGAGAAAAAATATACCAGCTGGAAAGATTTTATCAACCAGCATCCTTCGAGGGTGAAATAGTGAGGTTTCGGGTAGGCCGGGTGCCTGTCCGTGTTCTTCGCGGGATAAAGGTGTTCTTTGAACAATGAAGGCTTGAAAGTAGTTTGAGTATATAATAACGGTACCTTTCGGAGGTACGAAAAAAGAGTGGCTATGACATTAAAGGAGTTGATGCGGAGATGCAGGAGTTACCGGCGTTTTAACGAGAAGCGGGCTATTACGAAAGAGGAGCTTTCGGAGTTGATTAAACTGGCGCGTCTGGCCCCTTCGGCGCGTAATGCGCAGCCTTTACGTTATATGTTGTCGTGTGACCGGGTTACGAATAAAGCTATTTTCCCCCTCATTGCGTGGGCGGGGTATCTGAAAGAGTGGGACGGCCCGGAAGAGGGTGAGCGCCCGACCGGTTATATTATTGTGCTGAAAGAGCGCGATGCGTCCGAATGCAGCGTGCTTTTCGACGCGGGTCTTGCCGTGGAGAGTATTTTGCTGGGGGCTGTCGAGATAGGATTGGGCGGCTGTATTATCGGTGCTTATCCGAAAGCTGAACTGAAAAAGGTGCTTTCCATTCCCGATTCGTTCGACCCGCTTTACATTATAGCATTGGGCGAACCTTCGGAGACGGTGGTGATCGAGCCCGTTAAGGATGACGATATCAAATACTGGCGCGATGAGGAATCTGTTCACCATGTCCCGAAGAGAGATGTGTCGGACCTTATTGTGTAGCTTATTTTACTGGAGATTTCTGTTTTAAGAATAGAAAGTATCTATTTATATGAGAGAAAATGCGGCCTTGTTTTTAGAAACAAGGCCGTGCTATTTATTGCTTTTTAAACAGAGCTTCGATTCGGTTTTTATTGAGGCTCTTGTATCTTTCCCTGTATCGAATCGAGGAAACTCTGAGGGATGCTGTCGACTTCTAGTACGGAGTCGGGTTCTATGTCCATGACGGCTAAAGAATCGATTTTGTGGAGATGATCTTCTGAGACGAAAAGTGTTCCGATGTGTATCTCTTTCTGAAGGGTTTTATAGATGCTTTCGCGTATGTTTACCCTTTCTTTATCCAATTGCTTTTTGGATGAGGCAGAGAATATGTTTTTGTATTTCGGCTTTTTCAGTCGGAATTTTATATTGTCGATGTTGCCGAATACATCTACTCCGATTTTGAATGGTAACGGGGATTTCAGCACGGAGATGTGGTAATTGAACGACATATCGAGGTTTTGCGTTCCTCCTACGGCTACGCGGTAACGGTCTATTTCGAGGAGGAAGGGGAAGATTTCTACCTGATTATCGCGGGCAATGATTTCTACCGAGATGGAGTCGATCATGTTCCGCTTTTTGTTTTTAAAGAAGAGTTTTTTGGATATTTCGGTAAAGGTTTCTCCGTCGAGCAGCACCATGTTTTTCCCTTTCAGATAGCAGGCGGCGTTGAGTGTCGGAAAGAGTAGGTTGGAAGCTGAGTCGAGCTTTGCAGCAGCAGCAACATCGCAGGTGACAACGCCTTCGAACGAACGCAGCATCGGGAGCATGGAATCGATAGAGGGAATAAGTTTTATCAACTCTTCTACCTGTATCTCTTTCATCTTCAGGTCGAATCCGGCAAAGGCTTGTTTGTCTTTCAGGTTTTTATACAGGAGAGATAGCGTAGCGTCGCCGGCATTGGAGTTGATGTCGAGATTGGTCAGTTGCAGCGTTTTGTCTTTAATAATGATTTCTCCCATCGTGTTGTTCAGGAGGAGGTCTTTGTACTGGATTTTTTTTGCATCCATGTGTAGCGCGAGGTCGACGTTTTCCGGAACGGTAAAGAGTTCTATGTTACTGACAACGGAGTCTGCAACTGCTGTTATCGTATCTTCCTGCATAGCGAGGCTTTCATCGCTTTCTGCCAATTCTTGTTGGAATTGTTTTCGTTTTTTCGCGGCGCTCATTTCTGCGTATTTCATACCTGCATCGAGGCCGTAGAGTAATTCGTTTACGTTAATCTGGTTCGAACTAATATCGAGGTCGCCTTTGAATTTTCCTCCACGCAAAAGGGCTCGTCTCAATTGATTGAGGTATCCGCTGAGCATAAGATCGGATGAGCCTACATGCACTCTTGCGTCTTTCAGCCTGATTTCGTTGTCGGTAAATTCGATGATGCTACTGTCCATGCGGATGATCATTGGGAAATAGGGTGAGCGGGCTTTCATGTTGTGGAACGCGATGTTTCCGGTGGCCGTCCATTTTCTCAAATCCCGTATCGTGCTTGGAGATAGCAACATATTGGAGGTGTCGCGGGCTACACGTTGCCGCGTGTGTGTGCTATCGCTCATTGCAACGGCATTTCTTTTTTTTCTTTGCCGGGTCGTATCGCGTTCGAAGGGCTTTAATTTCATGTCGATGTTTCCGTTTTTTAGCTGTACCCAGCCTTCGGGTGAACGGAAGCCCATATCGTCGCCTTTGACAGATACGGTGATACGATGTTTTTTCGAGCTTTCGGTAACGGGCATAATGGCGCAATAGGCCAGTGATTTTCCGATCCGTATTCTTGTCGTTTTATCGGTGATGCTGTTGAAGCCGTCCATTTGTACGGCGATAAAGAGGGGTTGGGCTACGGTGGTGTCTTTACTGAGTTGCATTCCGTAGATGATTCCGGGTTTTTTCAGATTTGCATTGAGTTCGTTCCCTAAATCGATGTGCAGAGAGTCGAAATGGAAGTTTCCGCCGAAGAAGCGTTTGCCTTGTATAAAATTAGGATCTTTTTTGGACGAGGAGAAGTCCAGCTTTCCTTTTTCGGCATAGACGGAGAAGGTGTCTAACGGGCTTTCTATCTGTAAGCGGGGAAATTCCACATCTCCGTCGAGCTTGATTTTTGCATAATCCTGAGCCATGAGGTTGGCGGCGGAGAATTGTCCGGTGAGGTCGTAATTGACTTTTCCGTCTATGATAATTCCCCTTTTACTCGGGAAGTTTTTAGTGAAGGCCATGAGGTCGATGAATCCTTTCAGTTTTGTGTAGATGTAGGGGTAACTGAACAGGTGGCTTATATTACCTTGTGCCGTCAGGTTGATGTAATTGCTTTTAACGAAAAAGCGATCCAGCCTGAACGAGCAGCTGTCGTTGTGCTGCGGGTCAATGTGCAAACTGGCATCGAGTGCGATTTCGTCTATGCCGTCGATCTCTTTTTTGGGTTGGAGTTTCCCGTTTTCTATTTTTGCATAGGCATCGAACATAGGTGCTACAGAGTCGTTGAAGGTGCCGTGTGCACGTAATCCGAAACCCATAGCGCCGGAGGCGTCAAAGTTTTCGGCGAAGGGGTAAACGGAGTCGGGTATCAGTTTTGCAAATTCCCCGAAATCGGGTGTGCCGAGGGTAAAGGAGAGATCCATATTCCCTGCCATGCTGTCGAGATCGGCCTGTACGAATCCATTGGCTGTCAGTTCGAGGCGGTTTATGAGCAGGTGTGCGTTGCGGAGAGTTCCTTTCTTTTCTTTTTCGTCTATTTCAACGAAGGCTGTCAGTTCTGTCAGCAGATCGTTCTTAAATGTGAATCCGGGAACATCGAGGGTAAAGTTCGTGCTTTGCAGCAACAGGTCGAGTGCCTGGTCGGTATTTTTGCGGATGCCGGTAAATGCGCATTTGATGCCGTTTACAACAAAGGCTGTATTGTTTTTTGCGTCGGTGTAACGGAGGGTTGCATTTTGCACGGTCACATTGTTTACTTCGAATTTCGGCAGGGGCGAGCTTACCGTGTCGGTCGTGTCGCTTTCGACAATATCCCAGTTGTTGACTTGCTTTGCCGAAGTGTAAGCGTAGATTCGAGGTTCTATGATTTGCAGGTCGTTTATGACGAGACGGTTGTCGAAGAGGTATTGCAGGGGGGAAACAGAGCAGTAGATTTTCCGGAAACTGATTAACGAGTCTTTTTGTGTGAAGTTCCTGTCGGCAATTGTCGTGCTGTCCAGTCCGCTGTAAGAGATCAGAGCACCGTTTTCGGCCTGTAATGAGAAACGGGGAAATGTGGAAAAGAAGGTGAAATCGATTTTTTCAGTTGTAAATTCACCATTTATAAATTCTTTGCTGGTTTGATTCGCTATGACCTGAAGTTTCTCGGGGGTGAGCAGGAAGGTGGCGACTATGAAATAGAGCAGTACCGGCAGGAGCAGGATTATTCCTAATGTTACGGAGAGGGTGATGCCGATAATTTTTTTATATCTTTTCATTTTCCTTGCATTCTCATTTCGTTAATAAAGGCGTTCGCTTCGTCAAAGGTAGTGATTTTTCCTACATCTATAATTTTTTCGCCGTTCATGCAGCGCCCTTCTATTTTCATGTTGCCGCATTGTGCGAGATAAAAATCGATGATGGAAAATTTTCCTTTTTTTGTTTTCAGAATTTGCAATAAAGCAGGGCTTATGATGTGTATGCCGGAGAAAGCCCATTTGTGCATTTCGTTCATATCAAACGTTTTTCCTTCCGGCTTTGTTTGCCCGGTGGTTTCGTTTACCCAGCCTTGCAGACGGTTCGTGTTGTCGAACAGCAGATAACGGCTTGTGGGGCGTTCGCTTACGGCCAGTGTCGCTGCTGCGTTTCCTTCCAGATGTTCCTGATAAAGAGCCCGGAGATCGATTGTCGAAAGGATATCGACGTTGTGGACGATTACCGGCCGGTTGTCGTTAAAGAAGCCTGCGGCTTTGGCCAGTCCTCCTCCTGTATCGAGGAGTTCGCGCCGTTCGTCGGATATTCCGATTTTGATTCCGAAGAAGTTTTTATCTATCAGGAAGTCTATGATTTGCTGTGCAAAGTGGTGTACGTTGATAACGACTTCGTCGCAACCGGAATCGATCAGTTTGCGTATGACTCTTTCGAGCAAGGGGATGCCTCCTACCGGAACCAATGCTTTGGGCATCGTATCGGTGAGGGGTTTCAAACGTGTGCCTTTTCCGGCGGCAAACAGCATAGCTTTCATAGTCCGGTATCTTTTTTTGCGGGGTAGATTTTCTGTATATTTTGTTCGCGGTGAATGACGTGTACTTTTACTCTGTATTGTGCGGAGATGTGTTCTGCCAGCCGTTGGGCTGCGAAGACCGAACGGTGCTGGCCTCCGGTGCATCCGAACGATATCATCAGGTTACGGAATCCGCGTTTCCTGTACGTTTCTACCGAACGGCCGACCATATCGCCAGCTTCTTTTATAAAGCCGTGTATCGCGGGATGCCGGTCGAAGAATTCGATTACGGGGCGGTCGAGTCCGGTATATGTCCGGTATTCTTCATAGCGTCCCGGATTGTCGAGTGCTCTGCAATCGAAAACGAAGCCTCCGCCGTTGCCGCTCGGGTCTTCCGGGATGCCTTTGTGGAAGGAGAAGCTGTAGATGGTAACGGTAAGCTCGTCTTCTTGAACGGGTAACCGGAATTTATCCGTGTTTACCAGTTTTTCAAGCAGGGAGTTCAGATAGGGCGTTTCTTTTAACGGTTTCTGCAATAGTGTCCGCAGATTATCTATCGCGTAGGGTATGCTTTGGATAAAGTGGCTTTTGTGTTCGATATAGCCTCTGAAACCGTATGCTCCCAGTACCTGCAGCGTGCGGAAGAGGGTGAAGATGTGCAGCTTTTCGCGGAAATGCCGTTCACTGACAGGGCAGTAGCTTTGCAATGCCTGCAGGTAGGCGGTTAGCAGCTCTTCTTTTATTTCGGGCGTGAGACGTGCTTTTGCCTGTCCGATGAAAGAGGCGACGTCGTAGTAAACGGGGCCTTTGCGTCCTCCCTGAAAATCGATGAAAAAGGGTTTGCCCTCTTTTATCATTACGTTGCGTGACTGAAAGTCGCGGTACATAAAGGTTTCGGATTCTTCTGCCAGCAGTTGTCCGGTGAAAGCGGAGAAGTCGTCTTCGAGAAGGTCTTCGCGAAATTCTATTCCGGCAAGTTTCAGGAAGCAGTATTTGAAATAGTTGAGGTCCCAAATTATAGTTCTACGGTCGAATGCCGGCTGGGGATAACAAACGTTGAAGTCCAATTCTGCTGCACCTTCGAACTGGAAGCGCGGTAACTCTTTTATCGCTGCAACCAGAAGTTTCCGTTCTTCCGCCGAGAAATTTCCGGAGTTTCTTCCGCCGGCGATTGCGTCGAAGAGGGAGAGGGTGCCGAGGTCTTCCTGAAGGTAGTATCCGAAACCGGGGTTGACCGCCAGTATTTGCGGAACGGACAGCTTTTTGGAGTAAAAATGTTTTGCCAGCGTTACGAATGCCCGGTTTTCTTCGACTGAGGTGCCGATGACTCCTATTATACTTCCGTTTTCCGAGAATAGCCTGTAATAGCTTCTGTCCGATCCGGCGATGGGGAGACGTTCGCTGCGGGTTATTTCCCTGCCGTCCCATTGTTTTGCCAGTGCATAAAGTTGTTCCATCCGATGCGATTTACCGGTTTTCCCGGATGAACCTGCTTCTTCATAAAGAAGCAGGTTCTGATCTATTTATTGTTCTATTTTTATGCTCATCACTACATCTTCGAGCGGCCGGTTGTTGCGGTCTGCTTCCATATCGGCGATTTTGTCTATTACGTCGAAGCCTTCGATGACTTCGCCGAAAATGGTATATTGTCCTCTTATATGCGGAGCTCCACCGACGGTTTTGTAGGCTTCTCTCTCTTCCTTATCGAAAAGAAGGTGGTCTTTCTGCAGGCGTATGACGGAATCGACCTTTGCGTTGATTTCTATTACGCGGCGGTTGTATTCGGGTATGTCGTGCACTTTAAGCGAGTCCATCTCTTTTTTATAGGGGTGGTAATATTTAGCCATGGCTTTTTTCTTTGTCGGCAGGTTTTTCTGCAGTTCGAGCGAATTGAGTTCATCGTCGGTGAAACGGCGTCCCTGTACGATAAAGAATTGTGAGCCGTCCGATTTTTTAGACGGGTTTATGTCGTCCGGCTGCCGGGGCATGGCGATTACTCCTCTTGTGGGGTAGTGGTTTGACCTGATTTCGGGGGCGACGAGCATTTTTCCGCCGCGTCCGTGTCCGACCAGTTGTCCCGGAGGAGCTCCTTTGGAGTCTTCCGAGCCTCCCTGTATTACGAAATTGGGAAGTACCCTTCCGAAGAGAGAGCCGTCATAGTATCCTTTTTTTATCTGAGAAAGGAAGAAGTCGCGGTGAATAGGCGTATCGTTGTAGAGCTTTACTCTCATCACTCCTTTGTTGGTCGTGATGCGTACAATGGTCTCTTTTTCCTGTGCCGAAACGAAAGACACACAGTTCAGAAAAAGCAAGATGTATAAAAGGGTTTTCATATCCGTAGTCTTTTGTCTAACAAAGTTACAGAAGTTCTTTGAATGTCGCAATTGCAGAAATATGAAAAACGGATATGCCGGATGTACGGTATTAAGAGCCTGTTTACTTTTATAGAAAAATGTTTTAACCATTTGTTCCGGCTGTAATCAGATGGTTTTAGCCTCTTTTCGTTCGTTTAAGTGTTGAAATAGCTTGTATAGAACTTGATTCGAAAATGCTTCGTTCGGCAGAAAACGAGCTTGCTCATTTTTATCCCTCTCTTAAACGCTCTTTTTTTGCCTCATAAACGATCAAAAATTTCCTGAAAATTTATTCTTATTCCATCACGGATAAAATTTAAACATATTCTAATATTCGCAGCTTAGTTTCAGTAATGCCCCATGCGATCTGTTTCTGGAGGAGAGGGTCTGGTATGCGTAGCCGACGGAAGGGCTGAGGCGGAGACGTTTGTGGACGTAGATGCGAAGTCCTGTGTAAGCTCTGAAATAGAAACCGTCGGATGCATACTTAGACCGGGATGCGGCATAACCGATATTCGTTGAAAAAAACGGGGCTATACGGCGATTGGGGACCATCATCCTGAAATTGACAAAGACGGGACAGGCACAGGAGGGTATATTAAAGTAATAGAGCACTCCGAATCCTGCCCCCATAAAGAATATGGGGTTGAACTGGCATCCGTTTATGCAGGTCATTTCTTCAATCAATCCTACGGAGTAGCGGGTGGCATTAACGCCGTAAGCAAGTTCCAGAAAGCCGTGGTATTTTTTCGATTCGTAGAGGCGTCTTTTGCTTTCTATGATTCCGTTTTGCCTTACTTTGAGCACGGAACGGCGAGGGCCGTCTATTGCGGGAAGAAGAAACGGGTCTTTATTTTTTTCTATTTTTTCGTTCGGAAGGGAGTCCGGAACGGCGGCTTGTGCCCGGTTGGCGGTATCCGGCTTTCCGGTTTTATATTCCGACCATTTCATTCCGCTTGTTTTCCGAGATCCGAAAATATCTTTTTTCTTCCGAACCGATATAATTCCGGGGGGGAGCACGTCTTCCTTTGCCGTTTTTATTATATCTCGGGTGGAGAAGGTGAGTAGGGTCTTTTTCTCTGTACGTATTTTTACGATGGAGTCGGGTATCAGTTCGATAATCGTTCCTTTTACCATATCTCCGTTTTTGAAATAGATAACATCGTGCTGTTCTTGCCGGGCACAGAGAAGTACAGGGAAAAGCAGCAGGGCGGTTAACAATAAGGTTCTTCCGGTCATTATATGTGTGGTTTTGGTGTCAGAATAAGTTGCAAATTTAATTTTATTTATAAAAAGAGGGGCTTTTTAATAAAAAAATATTCTGTTGCCCGAATGAGAACGATTCAGAACATACAGGGGGTGGAAAGTGTTACTAATAACAAAGTAAAATTTTATTGTTTCGAATTATGAAAGAATCTGATATCGGCCTAATCGGCCTTGCGGTGATGGGTGAGAATTTAGCCCTGAACATGGAGAGTAAAGGTTTCTGCGTTTCGCTTTATAATCGTCCGCATCCTAAAGAGGAAGCTGTTGTAGATAAATTTCTCGAAGGCCGGGGAAAGGGTAAAAATTTTAAAGGTACACATACGATCGAGGAGTTGGTGAAGTCGGTAAAGCGTCCGCGCCGTATTATGATGATGGTGAAGGCTGGGGCGCCTGTTGACGAACTGATCGAGCAGTTGCTTCCGTATCTGGAGCCGGGCGATGTGCTGATCGACGGAGGTAACTCCGATTTTCACGATACCGAACGCCGCGTGGAGGAGCTGGCGAAACATAATATCTATTTTGTCGGAACCGGAATATCGGGAGGCGAAGAAGGGGCTTTGCACGGTCCTTCTATAATGCCGGGCGGTGCACCGGAAGCGTGGCCTTTGGTAAAAGATGTTTTGCAGTCGATCGCGGCTAAGCTGGATGACGGAACTCCGTGTTGTGCATGGATCGGGAGCGGTGGTGCCGGACATTTCGTGAAAATGGTGCATAATGGTATCGAGTACGGCGATATGCAGTTGATCGCCGAGGCGTATTCTTTGCTGAAACAGACGGAAAATTCCGGAAACGAAGAGCTGGCTGCGGTTTTCAGAGAGTGGGGCAAAGGCGATTTGAACAGTTACCTGATCGATATCACTGCCGATATTCTGGATTTCAAGGATGAAAACGGGCATTATTTGTTAGATTCCATTTTAGATGTAGCCGGACAGAAAGGTACCGGTAAGTGGAGCGTAGAGGCGGCACTGGATCAGGGTGCTCCCCTAACGCTGATAACGGAGGCCGTATTTGCTCGTTTTCTCTCTTCGCTGCTTTCCGAGAGGAAAAAGGCTTCGCGTATTTACCGGGATTCTCCGGTTCTTGCCCAGTTGTATATGAGCGGCGGGAGGGATGCGATTAAGGATGCTCTTTATGCTTCGAAGCTGATTTCATACACGCAGGGTTTTTCTCTTATGAAAGAGGCTTCGGACTTCTATAAATGGGATCTCGATTACGGTGTTATCGCTAAAATATGGAGAAAGGGATGTATTATACGTTCTGTTTTCCTGACGAAGATAACGGAGGCGTATGCGAAGGAGCCTCTTCTCGAGAACCTGCTTTTCGATTCGTTTTTCAGCAATAAGATACAGGAGGCGTTGCCTTCGTGGAGAAGTGTAGTGGCCGACGGGGCGTTGAACGGTATTCCATTGCCGTGTATGTCGTCGGCCCTGAGTTATTTCGACGGATTATCGACGTTGCATTCGTCCGCTAATTTGATTCAGGCGCAGCGGGATTATTTCGGTGCGCACACGTATGAGCGGAAGGATGCGGAGCGCGGTGAATTCTTTCATACGGACTGGACGGGCAAGGGTGGTAATACGGTGTCCGGAAGTTATAACGCTTAATAAGAACAAAGTATGGAGAAACCTGAAAATCAGTTGCTGGTTATTTTCGGAGCGTCGGGCGATTTGACGAAACGGAAGTTGATTCCTTCGCTTTTCGAACTTTTCCTTCGCCGGTTGTTGCCGGATAAGTTTCTGATTCTGGGTGCTGCTCGTAGCAGCTTTACGGATGAGGAGTACCGTTTGATGCAAAAAAAGGGTATTATCGAGAGTCAGGGAAAACGTTTGCCGGAGGAACGGGAGGTGGATGCTTTTCTGGAGCTTGTTCATTATTTCAGTTTCGATCCGTCCGATTGTACACAGTATCCGCGCCTGAAAGAGAGGATTGCGGGGTTGCAGTTGGAGGCATCTTTGCCGGATAATGTTGTCTATTATCTTGCTACACCGCCTCTTTTATATAAGCCGATAGCGGAGTGCCTTAAGAAAAACCAGATGAATAAAAGCGGGGGATGGCGCCGGATTGTTGTGGAGAAACCGTTTGGAACCGATTTGAAATCGGCTTTGCAACTGAATAATTTCCTGCGTTCGGCTTTCGGGGAAAAAGAGATTTACCGGATCGACCATTATATGGGAAAGGAGACGGTACAGAATATTCTTGTGTTGCGTTTCTCGAACGGAATTTTCGAGCCGTTGTGGAACCGTAATTATGTGGACCGTATAGAGATATCGGCTACGGAGACCTTAGGTATCGAAAACCGGGGCAAGTATTATGAGAGTGCGGGGGCTTTGCGTGATATGATACAGAACCATCTGATGGAGCTAATGGCGTTTATCGCGATGGAGCCGCCGGCTATGTTCGATCCGGAATCGATCCGAGATGAGATTACGAAGGTGTTCCGTTCGTTGCATCCGGCAGCTCCGCACGATGTGATACGCGGACAATATACCGAGGGTGTAGCGGAAGGTGAAAATGTGCGGGGATACCGTTCGGAAAAGGATGTTGCGGCAGGTTCGGTAACAGAGACTTATGTTGCTATGCGCTTTTTTATCGATAACTGGCGCTGGGGCGGGGTGCCGTTCTACTTTTGTACGGGCAAGCGTCTGGCGGAGAAGAGTTCGGAGATTGTAATCCATTTCAAATCGACTCCGCAGCATTTCTTTACCGGAGAGTGTACGGGGACTTCGTGCAACCAGTTGGTTATACGTATTCAGCCGGACGAGGGTATTTCGCTGAGGTTTGGCCTGAAGGTGCCCGGTGCGGGCTTCGAGGTGAAGCAGGTGAGTATGGATTTTCGTTACGATTCGTTGTCGGGCGATACGTTGCCCGATGCTTACGAACGGCTGTTGTTAGATGTGATGCTAGGTGATTCGACGCTTTATTCGCGTAGCGATGCGTTGGTGGCGAGCTGGGAGTTTATTGATCCGCTGTTGCGGGAGTGGGAGTCGGCTGCAAAGAGGAACCTCTTTTTCTATTCGGCGGGAAGCGAGGGTCCTGAAGAGGGGCTTGCTTTGCTGCAAAAAACGGAGGAGTGCTGCGGAAAGTGCGGAGAGGCTTCTGCCGTGAATGATCATGATGAAGTTTTTAGTGAGTAGGTATGGATATTTGTTATAGCGATACGGCGCAGGATGCGTTGTATGCCCTTAGCGAACGGTTGATTGTACAGATGGGGGAGGTCGGTTCGCGCCCTTTTTTTCTCGCTCTTTCGGGTGGCGGGACAGCGCAGGAGCTTTTCAGGCTCTGGGCAAAAGATTTTGCAGATAAGATCGAGTGGGATTCGATCCGGTTTTTCTGGGTGGACGAGCGTTGCGTGCCTCCGGACGATGAGGAGAGTAATTTCGGCCATGCGGAGCGGTTGCTTTTCCGGCCTTTATCCATTCCGCCCAGTCATATCTTCCGTATCAGGGGAGAGGTTTGGCCGATGCGCGAGGCTGTGCGTTACGGTGGGGAGGTACGTTATGAGGTGCCGCTTCATGACGGTATGCCGCGTTTCGATTGTATTATCTTAGGGGTCGGCAACGATGCGCATACAGCGTCTATTTTCCCTTGTGCCATGCAGTTGCTTACCGATAAGCGGTGTTATGTAGTGGCGAAGCATCCGGTAAGCGGACAGAGACGGATTACGATGACTGGTTCGCTGATTCTAAACGGGGATTCGATTTTTGTTCCTGTTATCGGCAAAGAGAAGTGTGCGGTGCTGGAAGAGGTTTTGCGGCAGTCCCGTTCGGGAATGGAGTCGCCGGCTTCTTATATTCTGGGGCATGCTTCATCGGCAACCGTGTTTACGGATTGTAAAGTTGCCGGGGAGTAGTTCAGTCCGGTCCCGTTGAAGATTTTCGTTGGGAAGTTGATTGTTTTTTGTCCGGAGTTTTTCCGTTAAAAAATGATCTGTTATAAAATAAAAAAAAGTCTCCGGTATATCGAAGACTTTTTTTATTTTGGAGTGGTATCAGAATTCGATTCCGAATTTTAAGGCGGCGGAGTGTAAATCGAGATTTCCGCTGAGGGGTGCGAAATACATTTGTTGAAGTGTATAGCCTAAGCTGAGATTCAGGGCGTCGATGGCTTGGCTGCCTTTTAGCTTAAACCGGACTCCAAATGCCGGGGCGAGATATAATCCGCCACGGAAACCGTAGCCGGAAAACGGGGAGTTGCCCAGACATACAAAAGCGGAATAACCTACGTTCAGGTTTAAGAAGGGTGCTACCGGCCGTTCGGTAAAATAGGCCCTGAAATCGAGAAATATAGGGATAAACAGCGTTTTTTCAATATCGGCATAGCCGTGAACGCCGATACCTCCTCCCAGAAAGAAACTGGGGTTAAACTGGTAGCCGTTCGTAAGCGTGACTTCGAAGTGATTGGCGCCTGCTTCGCTTTTTCCAACGGCGTAGCCGCCCTGTATCATTCCCCTGTAACCTTTTTTCAGTCCTTTTCCGGAAGGGACGGAAGCGTTTTCCCTTGTTATTTTTGCAACATCGTCCGTAGCATAAACGAAGATGCTTCCGTCGGCGGTCTGTATTTTAACCGATTCGTCCGGAACAAGTCCGGTAATAACTCCGCGTATGACGCTTCCGTTTTTCAGGTAAACGATATCCTGCATAGCTTCTTTTGCCTGCGATAAGTGAATGCATCCGAGCAATAGGATGATTGCGAATAGACATTTTTTCATTTTGATGTGTGTTTAGTATAAATTGGTTTAACAGGGAGGTAAAGATAGTGTTATTTTTTATTTTCGTTTGCTAAAATAAGATTTTCGTCATATAAATATGTCGCATGGTATTATTTTATTGAATATCAGTATTGTATATAATTGATTGATTGCGAATAAGGTTAAGTATAAATTGGATCGTTGCAATTGTGGGGTAATTTTATTTGTGGTGTTTTGTTTATTGATTATCTTTGCGCGCATTAATACATTATTAATATAATATTATTGCTTGTAAATTTAATTTAACAAAATAAAGATAGGCTATTGCAAGCGATACCGGTTCGAGGAAAGAGCAGGCGGGCAAAGATGGATCTCCTGTAGTGCCAGATGCAGGAAGGTAAAAGTTCTTTCAACGATAAGCCGGGCACGAATATGAATAAACCAGTCAGGAACGAAAGGACCACACCGATATTATGGATAAACCCATCCTTCGTTTATGGTTGAGAGCACCGGATTTTATGTAAATTTAAAAATACACCAAAATGAAAAAATCTCTACTTATGGCAATTGTCTTGATTGCCTCATTTGACTTGTCTGCCCAGATACACCAAAGCAGCACGGGGCAGGTTGTTATCGGCCCGACTTACGCAAACGGTGCATATCTGGATACAACGGGGCTCGTTCCTTTACAGATTCTGGGACGATATACCGGTGTAAGAACAGGACGGGATATGCCGTCGATTGCTTTCGGCCAGCAATCGGGAGGTAAACTGACTAATTATATCGGAGGGGAGAGTACTATGCAAATGTACGGATATAGTTCCATTACCCTGGGAGCCGGTACGGGAAGCGGTAAAGTAAGTTTGTTGACGTATAGTACGCAAAATCCTTATAAGACTATGTATATCGGCGCTCCTATAACGTGGATACCTGTAATTCAGTGCCAGAAGATTACCCAGCAGTCGGCACCTAATACCACGATGCCGGCACAGGCCAGGGTAAACGGCGTTCAGCCGGCAGTATCGGCTCTTACCGGCGCTCTTACCGGTTTGTGTTCGTTGCAGGCTGTAACATACAACACTTCTACCCTGCCTCAGAATGCGTCATTTGAGGAAGCGTCGGATGAGACTTCGGAAGAACCCGGAACTTTCAGTGCCGAAATGCAGGATAATGCTGTTCAGGCATCTCTGTCCGAACCTGAAAATACGGGCCGGCAAATCGGTTTCGTAGGGGAAGAGTTCAGGCAAATATTTCCGGATTTGGTTTCGTCCGATCGGGATGGTAATTTGTATATCGACTATATGAGCCTGATCCCTATTATGGTGGAAAGCCTGAAGGAGCAACAGAATACGATTGCCGGCCTTAGGGCGGAAATCGAGCAGATTAAGAAAGAATTAACCAACGCAACATCGAAATAATCCAGGTTATGAAAAAGATATTATTACTGACAGCCAGCCTATTCTTCGCATCGAATATTTTTTCACAGATAAACTATTCCGGTTCTTTTACGGGGATCGATATTCCGGTTCCGCAAACATTGGCTCATCCGGAATCTGCATTCAAAGTATTCCAGCCCAAAAGGCTTCCGGCACAGCTGGATAGCTGTACGGCGATCGCTACCTTTTCGGGAGAGGCAAATACGCAGTCCACACAGTATAACCGGGTAAAAAATACCCTTTGGCTGAGACGCGCCAAGGCCGGTAACGACTGGCAAACGGCAACCCTGCATGACGGGGTATCGGTAGACAACAGCTTTCTGATTCCGGGAAAGGAGACAAAAACCTGGTGGGAACGCGACCCGAAGAACGATGTCCAGTCGTGGGGAACGGCGGCAAATACTTATATGACGATTAAAGGCGGAAATGTGGGAATAGGAACGGCAGCCCCCGGCGAGAAGCTGGTATTATATAACGGCACCGCTCTTCAGACCGCTACCCAGTATGCCAATGCAAGTACGGCTATCGGCACCGATAAAGGTTTTATGGTGGGTATAGAATCTGCCGGTAACGGCCTTATCTGGCACAGGAACAACAGTTTTATCCGTTTCGGTACCAACGCAACCGAACATATGCGTATTCTCGGTAATGGAAATATCGGTATCGGGAAATTAACACCTCAATATAAATTAGATGTGAACGGGGTTATTCATGCTAAGGAGGTTGTGTTGACAGAGACCAACGGCGCGGATTTTGTATTCGATAAAGATTACTGTCTGCCAGATTTGCAAAGCGTGGAAGAGCATATTAAGGAGCATCGGCATCTTCCTGAGATACCGTCGGCCGATGATATGAAAAAGAACGGGGTGGGTATCGTGGAGCTGAATATAAAACTGTTGCAGAAAATAGAAGAGCTGACTCTTTATATCATCGACCAGGAGAAAAAACTGTCTTCGCAAAACGAACGTATTTTAACTCTCGAACAGGCGCTCGGGAAAGAATAACCTTTGAAAAACCGATATTATGTACCGCATTATTTTTTTATGCTTATATGTCCTTTGCGTAGGATTAGCCATGGCACAAGGTTCAAAGATTGCTTTTACGTATGACGCAGACGGAAATATGGAGTCGCGTAAAGTAGTACCTCTTACAAATGCCCGATCTGCCGCGCCTGAGGAAGAGCTTCAAAGCGAAAGTTCCCAATTGGGAGAACAGACGATCACCATCTATCCGAACCCGACCAAAGGACGTATCGCACTCGAGGTATATCCATTGGATACGGAGGTAAAGAATAGTTACAGTCTTATGGACTTGTCCGGTAAATTATTAGAGCAAGGGAATATAGAGAACCAGATAACCGATATCCATATCGAAGGCGGCACGGGTATATACCTGCTGGATGTCCACTTGGGTAAAGAGGTTTCGAGATGGAAGATCATTAAGCAATAGCCAAAACGAATCTTATGAAATACATTTATATAATCCTGTCGCTGATTCTCCTGCCGTTAACGATCAGCGGACAACAACGCGTTTATACTTTATCGCAACCTGACAATACGGGGGGCGTATATGAGGCCCGCGATACGATACGGCTTCTGAAAGGGTACGGTTTTTCGGCCACGGCAAGCAAGACGATGAATGCCCGGATACGGCCCGATATGCTACTTCCGGCAGAATACCAGCCTTCCGGGCTGTTGCCCGATCCTAACCGGACACTTAATACATCTTATTCCGTAGGTACGACGGAAGGTACTGCGGATGTAAGCCCGATGGGAGCGGCGACTTACAGCATACCTATTGCGGTTGCTCCGGGAACAGCGGGGGTGCAACCATCGGTTAATATCAATTATAATAGCCAGTCAGGAAGCGGATTGTTAGGGTGCGGCTGGAATTTATCGGCAAATTCCGTTATCAGCCGAACCGGTAAAACGTTTTATCTTGACGGTAAAACGCAGGAGATCAGTATGACGACGACCGATAATCTGGTATTGGATGGACAACGGTTAATACTGATTAGTGGAAATAATCTGCAAAACGGTGCGAAATACCGTACTGAAGCCGAATCGTTCAAGGATGTTACGATAAAAACCCTGAACGGTAATATTTATTTTGAAGTTAAAGATAAAGCGGGCACTATTTATGAGTACGGAAGTACAGACGATTCGAATATAAGAAGATATCCTATTACACCGACCGTAGGGCAAAATATACCTATTATGTGGCTGTTGTCAAAGGTTACTGATAAGGATGGTAATTATATGACTTATACGTATGATGTAACGGAGCTTGGAGAGTGTTTTCTGGAAAAAATCGATTATACCGGGAATAAAAATACGGCAAAAGCCTCTTATGCTAAAGTTGAATTTTTTTATGAAACGCGGCAGGATACGGCGGTTGCCTTTTCGTTTGTGGGAAATAAATTCCAGAATAATCTGTTGCTCAGGAAGATAAAAGTTTCGTATCAGAGAGAGGTTTTACGAGAATATAACTTGAAATATGCGTATGATCGTTCGTTTACGAAGTTGACTGAGATAGAGGAGTATAATGGCGCGGGAGAGCGTTACAATTCTACTGTGATAAATTGGGGAGGGCCGGAAGATAATTTCGGTAATACGTTTCCGATAGGTGCTGATGCTATCGATGTTGGACCTGAAACGAAAGATAATTTTTTTGCTGACTTTAATGGAGATGGAGTACCAGACTTGTTCGTTACCCAACGAAGAGATAACGTAAGTATGGACTGGAGTTCGGGTGATAAAGCAAGTCTTTATTTGGGAAAGCGAAAGGATAATACATCGGGAGATGGTAAACCGATTGTCTCGTATGATTTTTGTACCAGTGTGGATTTAAATGGGGCGAGGGACTTACTTTATGGGGATTTCAACGGTGACGGATTTCTGGATATAATCCGGATTACAAAGGGGGCAAATGGCTATTATTACTGGTTTTCTTTGTTTGACGGGACACGTTTTTCTGCATTCAGTGATACTAAAATGGTGTTGGATAACGGTGAATATGATCCGTTTGCAGGTGATTTTGATGGTAACGGAAAAGATGAGTTGGCATTGCCATCTGGTATTTTCGATTATAATGGACTGAAGGAGGGAAATGTAACGGGACTGGAATTTAATGCAGGCGCCAAACTGCATCATTTTCAAAGTTATAAAATGTCCCGTTCGGATTTTTCCGGAAACAGGAGGGCCCATGCAGTATATTCAAAAACGGACGGAACTCATATAGTAGAATATAATGACGGAATATGGCGTGATAAGTTTTTAGTGCGGGATCTGATTGCCAGCAAGCATACTAAGTTGTATTTCGGCGATTTTAACGGTGACGGACTGACCGATATTTTTGCTTTGCAGAAAGAGAATAACGATGAGGACGGCGATCTTATTTATACTCCGTATTATTCGAAGGGGCTGGTTATGATCAGGGTTTTATGAAGGGTACGACTTTTAAAATAGAGGCGAGAGAGTATCCGACCGACGAATATGAGATTTATATAGGTGATGTTAACGGTGACGGAAAAGAGGATGTGATAGCTTGTTTTTTGAATAAGTCGGCGCTTAAGTTCGGCCTCTATTATAATATATATCTTTCTACCGGGATGGGGTTTGAAAAGTACGATACCCTTGTAGATAATTATCCGTGGATACCGACTGAAAAATGGAAGAAATTAGTTTCGATTATCGATGCAGGCGGAACAGGAGTTGAAAAAATCTTATGGAAGGATATTGAGGCTCCTCATTTTACCGTAATCAAGCATCTTTTCCGTTATGATAATCCGAATTTATTTGTTACCGATATAACTAACGGCCTGAACCAGAAAATAAGTTTCAGCTACCGGCCTTTGACTGACAGTCTGGTTTATACGAGAACGGCGAAGGTTACCTATCCTTTGGTCGGCAGTGCTTTCCCGCTTTATGTGGTGGCCAATATGCGATCTACGGATAATTTCGGAAAAATATTCTCGTCCCTTTCTTTCCAGTATCAGAATATCCGTACCCATATTCAAGGTAGAGGTTTTTTGGGTTTCGGAATGCTGTATATGCGTGATAGCCTCCTTATGCAGTCGCAGATAAAAGAGTACAGTATAGGCAATGGTTACGATGTATACCTCTCGTCTGTTACGACGAATGCCATTAAAGCAGGCACGGAAATTCCAGTCTCTAAAATAACAAGTGAAACACTTTATCGCAATTATGGAAATAACCGTTATTTCCCATTTGTGTATCAAGAGAAGAAGATCGATTATCTGCAGTCGTTAACCCAATCGACTACTTATGATTACGATACCGATCACGGTAATATAAAACGCACGATAGAGCTGAGGGGGAATCTGCTTAAGACAACCGAATTTGTATGGGAGGCGAAAGACAATATTTTCAAAAACTGCCTTACCGAGCGAAAAGAGACGCTTAGCGGCGGAGAGGGAAACGATTTTGTCACGGTTACGCGGTATAGCTATGATGCTAAGGGACGTTTATCGTCGCAGACCGACTATTCCGGAACGGAGAAAGCCGTTACCGTTACGTATTCGGATTACGATGTTTTCGGCAATCCCCAGACCGAGACAAAAACGGCATCCGGCTGCGATGCGATTGTTACCAAAAATTATTATGGCGATAAAGGCCGTTTCCTTGAGAAGTCGGAAGATGCCTTGGGTAATGAATCGGAGTATCAATACGATCATGCTACAGGCAATGTATTGAGAAAAGCCGGCAGCGATGGTTTGGTAACCGACTATACCTACGATAACTGGGGAAATGCTGTTTCCGAAATTACTCCGGGAGGACTTATTTCCACCTTTTCCCGTAAGTGGGATTTATCGGGTTCTGCTTATCCGCAGGCATTGTATACCGATATTGCCACATATACGGGTATAGAAGGTGCCGAGCGAACCTGGTATGACGGCCAAGGACGAGAAATTGCGAGACATGTGCCCGGATTCGGGAATAATGCACAGGGTGCCGGCAAATATATAGTTATCCGCAAGTCGTATTACGATAACGGTCGGTTGAAAAGTGAATCTTATCCTATTTTTTACGGAAACGGTGTTGCGGCCCCACTTACCGAATATACTTACGATGAGTTCGGCAGGGTTTTATCCAAGAACGATCGCGGTTTGGTAACCGGGTATACCTATATAACCGAAAACCGGGAAACGAAAACCACCTACCCCGATGGTACTACTTCGAAAACGATACTGAACAGTGCGGGGCTTACACAATCGGTAACCGATGCTGCAGGGGGAAGCGTTACCTATACTTATAACAGTATGGGAAAACCCGTAACGGTTACAGCAAACGGTATTGCTATGACCGTAGCCTATGATTACCGGGGGTATCGTGTTTCGTTGAAAGATCCCAATCAGACCGGAAATATATCTTATAATTACGATGCTTACGGACGTTTGGCCAGTGAAACGAATGCCCGCGACAGCGTGACTTCTTACCAGTATGATGTGCTGGGACGTAAGATAAAGATGGTACGTGGCGGGGAAACCTTTGCTTACGAGTATGTAACATCCGGTAACGGGAAGGGGCAGTTGTCGACCGTCAAGAAGGGCAACAGTGTCGTGCGACGATATGAATACGATGCTTATGGTAATATAGTGACCGATACGGAGACTTTTGACGGGGTGCAATATGTGCGGCGATATGCTTATGACGATTGTCTGCGCATAAAAGAGAAGTGTACTCCTTCCGGATTGCAACTGGTTAATACGTACGATAAAGTAGGTTATCTGACCGAAATACGGAATAAGGAAGATAATGCTCTTATCTGGCGTATGGAGGGAATGAACGCATCGGAACAGATTACACGGAGCACACAGGGGAACGGCCTGTCGCGCGTATCGGTGTTCGATTCGTACGATTATCTTTCCTCACTTACCCTCTACGACGGCGATAAGGTGGTTGACCGGATGGTGCTGGCATTCGATTCCCTTACCGGCAACCTGAAAAGCCGGAACGATATTACGAACGGTCGTAACGAAGTGTTCGGCTATGATAACCTGAAGCGCCTGACTTCGATCCGGCTGAACAATGAGGGGATAAACTCAGTCGTATATGAATCGAACGGTAATATAGAGAGCAAATATAACGTAGGAAGCTACAAATATGAAAAAGACAGACCTCATGCCGTATCTTTCATAGAAAACCGGGTATCCGGATATAATCCATCCGACGTCACATTCAAGTATAATTCTTTCAACCGGGTGATAGAGATAAAGGAGCCCGGAGCGACGATGAAAAAGGCGCAGTTTGTTTACGGCTATGACAACGAGCGGAGGAAGATGCAGTATTATGAAAACGATGTGCTGAAAAGAACCCGCTATTATTTCGGAAACTATGAGAAAGAGACGGCAGGTTCCGTGACGCGGGAGTTCGATTATATCTATTCGCCCGAAGGTCTTGTAGCCGTAGCCGATAAGACCGGATCCGCCCGGAAGATCCGGTATATTCATACCGACCATTTAGGCAGTATCCGGAGGATAACGGATGCAACAAAACAGGTTCTGGCCCGTTATTACTACGATGCGTGGGGTGTCCGGACATTAGCTGAAGGAAGCGATGTAGAGACCAGAGGGTATACCGGGCACGAGCATCTGAGCGCATTCGGTCTGATCAATATGAATGCCCGTGTGTACGATCCGGTGCTGGCGCGTTTTCTCGGAATCGATCCGGTTGTGCAATTTCCCGATTTTACACAGAACTACAACGGATATGCCTACGGGTTGAATAACCCGCTGAGTTATATCGATCCCGAGGGTGAATCCGTGTTGCTCGCTTGTCTTATTGCCGGCGGTGTAGCCGCGGGTTTAGGCGGTTTGCAAGGTTATCAGGTAGCAAAGGCAAAGGGCGCTACGGGATGGAAGATGTTCGGTTATATCTTAGGCGGCGGTCTGATAGGCGCCGGTTCGGCGGTGGCTTCCGTCTTTACCGCAGGTGCTGTGACCGGCCTTGTGGGCGGTGCGCTGGGTAGTGGCGCATTAGGTGGTGCAGTAAGCGGTGCAGCTAGCGGTGCCGTAGGCGGATTTTTATCGGGAACCGGTATGGGCTTCCTTGGTGGCGCGAAGGTAGGAGAAGCCTTTAAGATGGGTGCGATCGGTATGGGCCTCGGCGCAGCCGGTGGAGCGGTTATAGGCGGAGTAGCACAGGGTGTTTCATCGATTAAGGGCGGCGGAGATTTCTGGAAAGGTATACGCCCCAAGTCGGATATAGTTATGCCTCATATAGAGGAGATAGAGAAGCCTATACAGAAGTTAGAAGCTATTAATCAGACTGTTGAGGTTGGAACTATTGGTTCTGGAAATAGAGGAAATGCTTTATATCATTATACAACAGAAAAAGGATATAATGCAATTATGTCATCTAAAGAGATTTTACCTTCTATTGGAGAAAAAAATGCACGACATGGTTATGGCCAATATTTTACAGATATTAGTCCACAAGATTATACCGCTGGACAGGTTTCAAGGCGGCTATATCGAGTACCGTGGAATACAGAAAAGCTTAGATATTATATCAAGGTTGATTTAAATGGATTGGATGTTAGATACAATGGGCCTCATAATTATTTGGTTCCAGGAACAAATAGTTTACCGATAGAAAATAGAGTTGTTGATCATGGACTTTCTATATTTAAAATAAAATTTTAATCAAGTAAGATGGAAGAAAAATATATAAAGAAATATTGGGAGGAAGAGGATATCCTGTTCTATTTACATTTTCGGGATGACTTTGCCGTAAGGCAGATAGAAGAGTCGTCAAAGGGGAGAATCTATTTATCGGAAGAAAGACCGGTTATAGGAGAGTATATGCTCTATGACCAACGGTTGAGCGATCTGGATTTAACGGAAACAGATTTTATAACGGAACAGGAATTTGAAAAGGAATGGAAAAAAGAAAAATAAGGTTATGATTCAATATATAGAGTATGGCGATATTTTTAATTTAGAGTCGGTTAACAGTTATGCACATGGTTGTAATTGCGCCGGGGCGATGGGAAAAGGAATCGCATTACAGTTCAGAAACAGGTTTCCAAAGATGTATTGTGAATATAAGGAGTTGTGTAAAAATGGAGATTTTAATTTAGGGGATATCTTTGTTTATAATTATGGAAACGGTTATGTTTTTAACCTCGGAACACAAAAATCGTGGAAAAGTAAAGCAGAAATTAGCGCTATAGAGCAATCATTAAAGAAAATGCTTTTATATGCACAGGGAAAAAGTATAAAACAAATAGCCTTACCTAAAATAGGCGCGGGATTAGGGGGATTGGAATGGGATGAAGTGAAAGAAGTTATGGAAGAAGTTTCGTCTGAATATCCCGGCGTTCGGCTTGTGATTGTGATGAATTATAAAAAAGAGATATGAGTTTTTCGGCAAAGAGAAATTTGAAGAAAATGTAATACAAAATTTTTACGGGATGAATCGGGGTGATACCTGTATCTGAAATGTGATGTATGTCAGAAAAGTTTTATAATACACTTGTCCAGAGTCTCCGGCTCGTAGCTTCGCCGGCAGATATACAGATAAAGTCTTTGCCTGATTTTGTCTGTATTGCTGATGAAATAGCTTTGACTTATGACGAGACTTATGTCCTTCTTCCGCAAATAGCGGAAGAAGATAAACGCTTTACCCCTCAGGTTATGGAGACATTGAAAGAACTCGATCGTCTGTTCGGAGAAATGTCGGAAGATAAAACGTTATGGGACATCGATCAATTAAAGGAAAATCTTAAGTGGGAGAAAAGCCGTCTGCTGGCTTACGAAGCATTGCAATTATTAGGGGAGCCATATGAGTTTCCCGATTTGGGCTATATAAGTTATGTGCGAGGGTAAATTAATTAAATCTAATTTAATTAACTATCTTGACTGAAGTAAGTAAATTGGTTCCGAATAATCTTACTAAATATATGATTACTGATGAGATTTTAAAGATTATTACTGGCACGATGCAGTAATGAAAAAATATTACTATAAGACCGGAGTAATTTGGGGCATGTAGATGAGATTTAAATGGCTCTAAAGTAGAAGTTCATTATTTTTATAATGCTTCCTACTAAGCAATATGTAAACCTGTTTATAAAAATGGGAGAATGGGACTCAAAAGCTTTTAAAGGGTTAAAATGAAAAAGAGATGAAAATAGAAATCTTAGAAGAACGAATTGATACTTTTTAGAATCATTTGTTTAAGAGTATTGATTTAAGAAAGTAAGAAGCTATAATGACAGAGCGTCTGCATTAACCTTATGAATCCTCTTAGCGGGGGCATAAAGAATTTTCAAAATGCCCATCAGTTTTTGAGATTCTATTAAAATAAACAGCAGGTCATGTTATAGATTAAAATAAAAATCGGATCGATGAAATATGTATTTTATCTTATCATGTTAGTACCATTGTCGGTTTTTTCCCAGAGGTTGACTGTAAAGAGTATGAATGATAATTTGGTTGATAAATGTGTAAAAGTAGCTGATTTTTATCTTTCGAAGAATATTACTGATTTTCCTTCTTTATCTAAAGTTTATTCCGCATTAAAAACAGGTTCGGAATATGAATATTTTGTTCCGATTTTCCTATTAAGAATACCGGAATTAGAGCAACGGCCGTTATCACAGATACCGTTGATTGAGTTAATAGATCGTACTCCTTCGCCCTATATGCAGGAGGCTTTCTTTAAAGATACGAGCTATGTTATCATTGTCCTCAAGGGGATCAACGATGCGATTAATACATATAACGAGCAACATACTCAAAAGAATGACTGTGCTATTGCTGCGTTGAGGGAAGGAAATATATATTCATATGAAGAAAAATTTAAAAGATTAGATTTATTAAAAATATATATGGCTTTGAACCCGGAAATAGAAGTTTTTTCAATTTATGGTTTGCAGATGATAGGAGACTACAATGTTTATTGGGGAATAAAAGACGGTAAATTAATAAAACTTATTTTAGATGAAGATGGGGTAAAAGAGATCGACGGCGAGGAGTATTATCGTAAGATTTTCGGGGACATAGAAGGGATAGAACGAGTATTAAAGTATTGTGATTATGAAGAAGTAATTTTTTATCAGAAGATGAAATAGTCATCAAATTATATCGATCAGGATATTATTTGATGATTTTTTTGTGTCTCATTAAGGAAATAAGAATCTATGATAATGGAACATCCGATCAATCTGATTAACTTTTTCTTGGGAGAATAAAAAATAAACGACTTCAAAGAGGTTTGTCGATTCTTGAATTTACGTTGAATATAAAATTTATCTCAATGAAATACATCTTATATCTTATCTTGTTGATGCCTCTGTCGGTTGTGGCGCAGAGGCTGACTGTAAAGAGTATGAACGATAATTTGGTTGATGAATGTGTAAAAGTTGCCGATTATTATGTTTCAGAGCGGATTTCGGATTCTTCTTTATATAGGAATGATAAAGTCGTTTCCGCACTAAAGACAAAATCTGCCTATGAATATTTTGTTCCAGTCTTTTTTTTAAAAATGCCCGAAGCTAATCCGCGGCCGTTACCTGAGATTCCATTGATCGAATTAATAGATCGTACACCTTCTCCCTATATGCAGGAGGTATTTATTAAAGAGAAGGAGTATATCGTTTATATTGTAAAAGGTATTAATGATGCTGTTCAGGTTTATAATGAACAAAAAAAAGGCTCTGCTCCTAGAAGTTTGCTCGATGTGTATATATATAGTTATGCTTCTGATAGGAAAGAAAAGAAGATTGTGAATCGATTGAAACGATATTTGGCATTGAATCCGGACGTGGAGGTTTTTTCTATTTATAATTTACAGGAACTTAATAGCCGTGATAATTATTGGGGTATAAGAGATGGCTGTTTAATAAAGCTTGTTTTGGATGGAAACAAGATAAAGGAAGTTGACGGAGAGGAGTATTACCGCAAAAACTTTGGTGATATAAAAGGGGTGGAGAGAGTGATAAATTTTGATCTTTACGAAGAACTTATTATTATGTGAAGAGAATAGAGTTAAAGATAAATTATGTTTGCAGACTATCTGTAATTTCTTTGTGAAAACATTAGATGGCGTAATGTAAGATTTATATATCCTTATGGACCTATACCGTAAATTATTTTTTGTTGTTATTTTAATAATGATAAATGTTGCATTTCTTCGGAGTGAAATTATTTCTCCGAAGAGTCTATATGAGAATGTAAATTTTCATCTAACGTTTAATAAGAAATCTTTTAATAAAAAGGAGAAAAGTGATTTTTGTTTGTTGACCTTATTGATCGATAATAAAAGTCAGGATACTGTTTATATACGAAACTTTAACAAGTGTATTTTTAATAAATTCAACCATATAGAAGAGGGACGGGCTTTTAGCTGGGAACTTTTAACTTTGTCTGATCAACTTCCGGAAGAAATCGTGCTTGTTTTACCTCATAATAAAAAACTAAAATTACCGGAGAAGAATACAGATATCGTTGTGTTGCCAAATAGTTTATATGTTACGGAGATAGAGATAAAACAATCATCTGTATCGTATCCCGCAGAAGGATATTATAAATTGTGTTTGTATTATGAAGCGTTGAAGGAATGTGTAGCTGAATTGGTTGTCTGGAATGATTGATTTTATTAAAAATGAATTATTTCTCTGTTTACCCGAATAAAGGCTTATGAGAAAAGTGTTATCGATTTTGTTTTTACAGCTGTTTATAGTTGCGGTTTATTCTTCGGGAGAATGCAGAAGGGACAGTACGATCCTTTCTTATACAAATTATGGGCCGCAAGAGGTAAAAGTCTCCAGCGCCCTTTCTATCGTTAAGGCCGATACAATCAAAGAGAGCATTCTTTTGGATAGAGAGATACTTTTACAGAAACCCAAACCGGGTCAATTGATAATCGGGAGAATGTTCGATGTATTGAGCAATCAGCCCCTGATCAACGGATGGAGCACTACCGAAGGCCGTGAGCCCCATCTTTATCCCGATCAATATTCCCATTATGTAAAAAAGAGTAAGGAGGATTTATACTTATATTATAAAGGAGAACTGGAACTAAGTGAAAATTACAGAAGCTTGTTGATTTTAGCCTCTGAAGGAAAAGAAGATTCGTATTTTACGAGAAGATTATATCTGATGAATATCTTCAAAGATGAGTGCCGCTCATTGACCTTATTGGCGGAGTATATCGATATTAGTTTTGTTTACTCTTTTGTAACCGCGCGGTTGACGGATCATTTATTTATACAAAAACACGATCAAAGTATTCCGGATGTTATTTTTTATGAGGATATTTCAACCGGCAAGGCAGTGCCGCCACCACCTCCGGCATGTGTCGAATTTTATTATGATGAAAAGGGACGGGTGAAAATACAGTGAGCGGATTTCTCTGACTTGGGCGATATAAGTTATGTACAGGGATCGGTTTTGCAGGTAATTTATCAAGCCTGTATAAATTTTTGCCTTGTTTAGAGCTTCTTTTTTGCTTATTTCTTTGTTTTTTTCCGATACATAGCCCGTTATATTTCTTGTAAAAACAAAAAGAATCTCGAAACTTATTCTTAAAACAGCAGTGCGCTAAATTTGAACAGGTTCTTAAATACAGATATGTTGTAATATTTTTGTAAGCTGTGCGGTTAACGTGAAGGTTTATAGTTATTAAGAAACCGTCCGGATAGTGGTGTGGAACCTTATCCGGACGGTTTGCTATTTCCGGAAGCGGGCTCTGGTTTCAGTGGTTGCTTCCGGTTGTTTTTGTACGGCGCGAGGATCAGAGTCCCTGGCCGTGGCAGTTTTTGAATTTTTTGCCGCTTCCGCAGGGGCAGGGGTCGTTACGGCCTACGCGTTTTTCGACGCGTACGGGTTCGTGCTTTTGCTGTGCTGCCGAGGGGTCGTGGTAGCCGGGCTTTTGTGCGGTGGCTTCGTCTTCACGTCCTGTGCGGTAACGGCTGTAGTCCTGCTTTTTCTCGGGTGCTGCCTGACGGATGTTCTCCGGTTCGCGTACGGGGATTTGTCCTCTCATGAGTACGGAGATGGCTTTGCGGTTCATGGCATCGACCATGTCGCGGAAGAGGTTGTAGGACTCGAGCTTATAGATGAGCAAGGGGTCTTTGTTTTCGTAGCTGGCGTTCTGTACGGATTGCCGCAGCTCTTCCATGGCGCGCAGGTGTTCTTTCCATGCTTCGTCGATCATCAGCAGGGAGATCGCTTTTTCAAAGGATTTCACGATGGATCTGCACTGGCTGTCGTGTGCTTCGCCGAGGGCGGTGGGTACGTTGTACACACGGCGTCCGTCGGTTACCGGTACCATGATGCGGGCATCGGGTGTCGCTTTGTGCTGTTCGTAAACCTGATCGATGACGGGTTGTGCTATCTGTGCGATGCGTTCCATCCGTTCTTTGAATGTCTTGAGGGTGACATCGAAGGCTTTTTCGGTGAGGTCTTCGACTTTCCCTGCCTTGAACTCTTCTTCGGTGAAGGGTACTTCGGTGGCAAAGGTTTTGAGGAATTCCATTTCGAGTTCCTTGTAGTCTTGCATTTCGCTGTATTCTTCTATGATGGCACGCAGTCCGTCGTAGATGGTGTTCATTACGTCGAGTTCGATGCGTTCGCCCATCAGCGCGTGGCGGCGGCGGGTGTAGATGACTTCGCGTTGCGAGTTCATTACGTCGTCGTATTCGAGCAGGCGTTTACGGATGCCGAAGTTGTTTTCTTCGACTTTCTTCTGAGCGCGTTCAACGGATTTGTTGAGCATGCTGTGTTCGAGCATTTCGCCTTCTTTGAAGCCGAGCTTGTCCATCATTCCGGCGATGCGGTCGGAGGCGAAAAGGCGCATGAGGTTGTCTTCGAGTGAAACGAAGAATACGGATGATCCCGGGTCGCCCTGACGTCCGGCACGTCCGCGCAACTGACGGTCGACACGGCGCGATTCGTGGCGTTCCGTACCGATGATGGCGAGACCTCCGGCGGCTTTCACGTCTTTGGATAGCTTGATGTCGGTACCACGGCCTGCCATGTTGGTAGCGATGGTAACGGTTCCGGTTTGTCCGGCGAGCGCAACGATTTCGGCTTCACGCTGGTGCAGCTTGGCGTTCAGTACGTTGTGCTTTATTTTCCGCAGGGTGAGCATACGGCTGAGGAGCTCGGAGATTTCTACCGAGGTGGTACCTACGAGCACGGGGCGTCCCTGTGCCACGAGGTTTACGATTTCTTCGATTACGGCTGCATATTTTTCACGTTTCGTCTTGTAGATGCGGTCGTTCATATCGATACGCGCTATCGGGCGATTGGTAGGGATCACTACTACATCGAGTTTGTAGATGTTCCAGAGTTCGCCTGCTTCCGTTTCGGCGGTACCGGTCATACCTGCGAGTTTGTGGTACATACGGAAGTAGTTCTGGAGGGTGATGGTGGCGAAGGTTTGCGTGGCGGCTTCTACCGTTACGCGTTCTTTCGCTTCGATTGCCTGATGGAGTCCGTCGGAGTAGCGGCGTCCTTCCATGATACGTCCGGTTTGTTCGTCGACGATTTTTACTTTGTTGTCGATCACTACGTACTGGTCGTCTTTTTCAAAGAGGCTGTATGCTTTGAGGAGCTGGTTGATGGTGTGTACGCGCTCGGATTTTACGGCGTAGTTCTGCATCAGCTCTGTTTTTTGGTTTTGTTTTTCCTCGGGTGTGAGTCCCATCGCGTCGAGCTGTGAGAGCTGCGAGGTGATGTCGGGGAGGATAAAGAACTGGGGGTCGTCGGTGTTTCCGGTAAGGAGGTCGATTCCTTTATCGGTGAGTTCGATGCTGTTGTTTTTTTCGTCTATGACGAAGTAGAGGGGCTCGGTGACGATGTGCATGTTGCGGTTGTTTTCGGCCATGTACTGTGCTTCGGTCTTGAGCATTCCCGCTTTGATTCCCTGTTCGCTGAGGTATTTGATGAGTGCTTTGTTTTTAGGCAGTCCCTTGAACGAACGGTAGAGGAGGAGGAATCCTTCTTCCTGCGTTTTTGCGTCGTCGGAGGCTATCTTTACTTTTGCGTCGGCGAGGAGTTTGGTACAGAGGTTTTTCTGTGCGTTTACCACGATTTCTACTTTTGAACGGTATTCTTCGTAGAGCTGGTCGTCGCCGCGGGGGATGGGTCCGGAGATAATCAACGGGGTACGTGCGTCGTCGATCAATACGGAGTCGACCTCATCGACGATGGCGTAGTTGTGTTTGCGTTGTACGAGGTCGGAGGGTGCGATGGCCATATTGTCACGCAGGTAGTCGAACCCGAATTCGTTGTTGGTTCCGAAGGTGATATCGGCATTGTATGCTTTACGCCGGCTGTCGGAGTTGGGCTGGTGTTTGTCGATGCAGTCGACGGAGAGTCCGTGGAACATATAGATTGGGCCCATCCATTCGGAGTCACGTTTTGCGAGGTAGTCGTTTACGGTTACCACGTGTACGCCGTTGCCGGTGAGGGCATTCAGGAATACGGGCAGGGTAGCGACGAGGGTTTTACCTTCACCGGTGGCCATTTCGGCGATTTTGCCTTTATGGAGTACGACGCCTCCGATGAGCTGCACGTCGTAGTGCACCATGTCCCATGTGATTTCGTTTCCTCCTGCCATCCAATGGTTTTTGTAGATGGCTTTGTCGCCTTCTATGCGGACAAAGTCGAAGCGTGCGGCGAGGTCGCGGTCGAAGTCGTTTGCGGTTACGGTGATTTCTTCGTTTTGTGCAAATCTTCTCGCGGTGTCTTTGATAATGGCGAAGACTTCGGGAAGGGCTTCATCGAGCGCGGTTTCGTATTTCTCGAGAATGTGTTTCTCTATTTTGTCGACTTCGGCCCAGATGGGTTCGCGCTCTTCCACTTCGAGGGATTCGGCTTTTGCCCGCAGCTCTTCTACTTTTTTGCGGTCGTCGGCTACTGCGTCTTGTATGCGTTGCCTGATTTCCTGCGTTTTCGTCCGCAGCTCGTCGTCCGAGAGTTTTTCGATTTCCGGATATGCGGCTTTTATTTTTTCGAGGTATGGTTGTACTTCCTTCAGGTCTCGCTGTGCTTTGTTCCCGAAGAGTTTTGTGAGAATTTCGTTAAATCCCATAATGTATGTATGTTTTATTTTTTACTTTTTAATTCGGATAGATAAATTCGCGCAGGGGTGTTTCTTCGCAGGCATTTGGCGGCCGTATGCGGAGAATGTAGGTGAGTGTGGGTGCGATTTCGACGGCTTGAACCGGGCGGTTCAGCGTTTGCGGATGCGTGCCTGCTCCCCATAGGATGAAGGGTGCGAGCACGGCGTTGTGCCGTATGCAATTGTTTTTCGCTTTTTCGTAGCTGATGCTCCAACCGGGTTCGAGTTCTATCTGGATGTCGCCTACCACTGATTTGTGCATTCCTTCGCGGAAGTGGTTGCGTTGGTCGTTGGTGTTGCCCTGAAAGAGGAGGTTGCTGGTGGTTACGTCTTGCACGCCGGAGAATTGTATTACGAACTCGGCGGCTTTTTTCTGGAATTCTTCCAGTGAGAGTTTTTTCTCTTCTATAAGCGGACGGTTGAGGAATATCTGCTGGTTGTGGTAGCCTGTGACCCACGGTTCCTGACCGTAGAGGATCATCAGGTACATATTGAGCAGTGCGACGCAGCGGTCGGGATAGAATTCGCCCTTTAGCACCCGCGAGCTTTCGGGTATTTCGCCGTCGCTGCTGTTGTAACCGGTTCCGGTGAGACATATAAGGGCGTTCTGCAATCCTATTTTTTTGTCTATATGGTAGAGGAGTTCCTCTATTTCGAGGTCGAGACGGGCATACAGGTCTTGTATTTCGAGCGAATATTCTTTAGAGTAGCCCGGCAGGTATTTGCCTGCATAGTAGTTGATATTCAGGTAATCGGGTATTTTTTTCGTTCCCAGTTCGTACTGGTCTATCAACAGTTTTGCGATGTTGGTTATCTCCGTATTGACCAGGGGGGTGCTTTTCAGCTTTGCAAAGCGGTCTTTGTCGTTTTGCGGAAATGTGTACTGAAAGGGAAATTCATCGAGGGTGTAGGGGAATGCGTCGTATGCAGCGATGGGTTGCAGGGGCGACCAGCTGAGGTTATCGGCTTTTTTCGCGAACGACGATTCCTGATTGTAGCTTTCGATGAAGTAGGGCATGTCGTTGAAATAGGTGGTCGATGCCCATACGCCGGTTTTGTCGTCGAGCCAGAAAGCGCCGTTCCCGGCATGTCCTGCCCCTATTATCGCCGTTTCGGGATCGGGGGCTATAGAGTAGATACGGCTCTGCATGCGCGAAGCGATGGCGAGTTCGTCGGATACGGTCGAGGCGAGCAGTGCTTTCGGCGAGTAGCTGTCTTCGGTATAGTTTCCCATATATGCCGAGTCTTGCAGGATAGAGCGTCCAACGGGTAGCCCGAGTTCTCTCTTATCGCTGTAAAGTGTGGAGAATACGATTCCGTGGCTTTTGGGGTTGCTGCCGGTAAACAGGGTTGCTATGGCAGACGATTTCTCCACATTCGGGAATTCGAATTCTATACGGGGGGAGTATATGCCTTCCTGCATCAGGCGTTTAAGGCCTTTGGTGCCGAGAACGCGTCCGAAATGCTGCAGGTAGTCGCTCCTGAGCTGGTCGACGGTTATGACTACCACCAGACGGGGCACGTTTGCCTGCTGCTGTGCCTGCATCTGCGCAATGGTAAGGAGCGCTATGAGGGTGGGAATCCATTTGTATCGTTTCATTTTCCGGAATGCTTCTTAAAGTAATACAGGTAACGTACGGAGCATATCATAAGGCTCAATACGAAGAGCACCGAGGCGGGCGGTACCGTTTGTTTTATGAACGGGGCGGCTACCACGAAGCTCAATAGGGCTACAAAGTTAATAAAATGATAGAAATAAAGTAGTTTGCCGCGTCTTTTTACCAAATGAATTATAGGTACGATCCATTGCAGGGGTTGCAGCCACAGGATGTTCCAGTTGGGGAAGATGCAGGGGTGCTCGGAAAAAAAGGATAGGAAGAAGAGAATGATTCCTCCTGTTCCGGCTATTCCGAAGAGTATGCTTTCATAAATGCCGAAGGGGATATTTTTTTTCAGGCTTACCGCTGCCAGCAGGATGGTGGCTATCAACAAAAGGACGGATGCTGTAAGGGGCGACATTTGCGGGAACCCGAATTCTACATTTGCGTAATCGTCGGGTTCGGATTGTATCAGGATGTTCTGGCGTGCTACCAGGGGTTGTATGTTTCCGTCGGGCTGCACGATGTCGGCTTTTTCGAAGCCTTTCATCAGGTAGTAGGGCAGGAACATGGTTTGCTGTGTGTCGGCGGTATCGTCGGCTGGGGCTCCGAGGACGAGGTTGATGCCGTATGTGAGCCATTTAAAGCTTCCGGTGCATTGTTCGACCAGTTGGCGGAAGGTGTAGGTGGTATCGAAGGGTGCGAAGGTGACTTTTCCTTCCACGCTGTTTTCTACCAGACGAAGCGGGCGTGTGGCGCAGTTGTCGAAAAAGAAGTTGTAGCGGTACTCGCGGTTTTCGGGGCGGTAGTTTTCAAGCAGCTTTTTCCACAGGGTATTTTTCTCCGGAAGGGAGAGGTTGAGAACTTGTTCGGTAACTTCGAGGTTTCGCATATGGTATTCTATCTCGTAGTTCAGGAAGTCGGAGGCGCCGAGCTGGTAGTCGGTTTCGCCGCGTACGAAGTGATAGATGAAGTGGGGCTTGTCGAAGTCGAAGAGTCCGTAGTTGAAAACGAGGTCGATGCCCTGGCTGTCGTCGCGTACGCGCAGGGAGGTGTGCCCAAAGAGGGCGTAGGCTTCTTCGTCCCACGGCGAACTGGTAAGCAGGCTGACGGAGGCCGAAGGGGTGAGCGGGTTTTGCGCCTGTGTGCCGGGAGAGAGGAGCAGCAGTGCGAGCAGTGTTATAAGGAGGGTGTGTTTCATTGTGCGTATGATCTGTATCATTGTAAACGTCGGGGTTTTGCCGAAATTTTATCTGTGAAACGGTATTTTTCTTTTTACAAATATACGTTTTAATTTCCGATAATCACACTTCCGTAACGGGACGGGGAAGCCGGAGGAGTTTCTCTTTTACGGAGGATGCGTGTGTTTTCCGTAATTTCAGGGGAAAATAAATTTCGGACATTACGTTTTATGGCTATCTTTGCGCTATTGCGCGAAAATAGGATGCGGTTCGGCATAATCAAACTTGAAAACTTTGTTTTCGTTTGCCTCTGCTCTCACCTTTCACTATCTTTGCGCTGTTACGCGAAGATGGGATGCGTCTCAGCAAAAAGTTCAAACAAGTTTGACTTTCTGCATTCGACTTTCACTATCTTTGCCCAAAATTTGTGCGAGTGGATATTGTAATCGACGTAGGAAACAGTTGCGCTAAGATTGCACTTTTCGAGGATGGCCAATTAGCGGATAAGCTGCGGGTGCCTGCGCTTTCTGTCGATGTGCTGGAATTATTGTTTGACAAATATAAAATTGTCAGGGGAATTTTGTCGTCCGTAGTAAACCTTTCGGACGATTGCCTGTCTTATCTGAAAAGTTCATTGAAATATTTCCTTGTTCTGGACGATAAGACGAAAATCCCTGTAGAGGTCGGTTATCGTACTCCCGAAACTTTAGGAAAAGACCGTCTGGCGGCCGTTGTTGGTGCAGTGTCCCTGCGTCCGGGTGAAAACCTGCTGATCGTAGATGCCGGTACGGCTATCACTTTCGACTGTGTTACGGCCGAAGGGTGTTATAAAGGCGGTAATATTTCGCCGGGAGTGAAAATGCGCCTCAGGGCTTTGCATACTTTTACCGACAAACTTCCGTTAATAGATAAGGATGGAGAGCTTCCCTTTATCGGATATTCGACGGAAACGGCTATCCGGGCCGGTGTCGTGTATGGTATTGCTCTCGAAATTGAGGGTTATATCAAGGCGCTGAAAGAGGAGATGGGGCAGCTTTCGGTTTTTTTAACGGGCGGTAATGCTTTTTATTTTGAAAAAAAACTAAAAAGTTCCATCTTTGCAGAGGTAAATTTAGTATTGATCGGTTTATACAGAATATTATTATATAATGTTGAATAACAGGGTTCTTCTTGTTTCTTTTCTTTTACTGGCCGGAGTTGCAGGCATATATGCCCAGAATACAACATACGGTCGTTTCGGTTTTGGCGAGTTGTCGTCCCCGGCTTTCGGAGCAGGAAGGGCTATGGGTGGAATTGGCTACGGAGTGCGTGATTCCAAGCTGATCAATCCTCTGAATCCGGCATCTTATTCGGCTGTCGATTCGTTGTCTTTCCTTTTCGATGTGGGTGCTCATGTCTCTACGGCATGGTATACCGACGGTGCAAACAGGGCTACGACTTTCGACGGAAATCTGGATTACGTGGGAATGCAGTTCCGGATTGTGCGTGGATTGGGCATAAGCCTCGGGCTGATGCCTTTTTCGAATGTCGCTTACCGTTTCGGTTCGACAAAGACGGAGAACGGTATTACGCGAACCGATAAATATTCGGGCGAGGGTGGTTTCAGCCGTCTGTACTTAGGCTTGGGTTATGCCCCGTTTAAGAATTTTTCGCTCGGTGCAAATGTTACGTACTTTTTCGGAAATACGAAATATACCACGAATTCTGTTTTTTCGGGGAATATCAGCAGCGTGAATCTTTACCAGAAGTTGAAAGCGAGCGATGTAACGGTCGATTTCGGTATTCAGTATGTGATTCCTGTATCGGAGACGCGGAATATTACCTTGGGTTTGGTTTATTCGCCGAAAATGGCTTTGAATACGACTCTTTACGATGTACAGCAGGTGGGTGATTCCATTAAGAGCGATACGATCAAGGGGCTTGGTTTCGACTTACCGCAAACTTTCGGCGGGGGTATCAGTTATTCGCAGAAGAATAAGTATATGATCGGTGCGGATTTTATGTTCCAGCAGTGGTCGAAGGCGCGTTTTTACGGAGACGGTTCGTCGGCAGACTTAGACGGCGTGAATGTCGCTTCGCTTCGTAACCGCATACGGGTCGGAGTGGGCGGACAGTATATACCGAAGTATAACAGCCGGGCTTATTTCGGCAGAGTGCGTTATCGTTTGGGGGCTTATTATTCGAACTCTTATTTTAATATAATGAATACCACTACGCATGAGTATTACGGTGGTACGAAGGAGTTCGGTATCAGTGCCGGTTTCGGTTTTCCGTTGCTGGACAACCGTTCGACACTGAGTCTTTCGTTCGATTATGTTTCGGTGGTTCCGGAGCGTAAGGATTTTATAGATGAGCAGTATTTCAAGATTACCATCAGTTATACGATGAATGAATTATGGTTCAGGAAATTTAAATTAGAATAACAATTAAATATAAAAAGTATTATCTATGAAACTCAAATTGTCACTGTTGGCGGTTGCCGCAATTCTTTTCGACGGTGCCGTTCATGCACAGAAGGGTGTTGACAATGGTACACAGTTCGGCTCGGGAGAAGATAGCATCAGATGTATTCAGAATATCAGCCTTTTTGTCCCGTATGCCAAATCGGGCAATTACCAGGATGCTTACGAATTCTGGAAGATTGCATACGACGAGTGTCCGGCGGCAACCAAAGACTTATATCTTTACGGTGTCCGTATTATGGGATGGAAAATCGGACAGGAGAAAGATCCTGCCAAGAAGAGTGCTCTGATCGATGACCTGATGGCTGTTTACGACAAGCGTATCAAGTATTTCGGGAATGATCCGAAATATCCTACGTCATGGATTTTGCCGAGAAAGGCTCAGGATTATTTCCAATATAAAGGTGCAGATGCCGATCCTTCGGTTCCTTACGGTTGGTTGAAACCGATTATCGAAGCAGAAAAGGAATCTGCCGATTTGCTGGCTTTGTCGATGTATATGTTTGCATCGCATAACATGGCGGTATCGAACGACCAGTATAAAGACCAATATATTCAGGATTACCTGAAGGTGAACGATTACCTGGATAAGATGATTCAGGCTGCAGCCGGCGACGAGAAGCAGGTAAATTTGCTTTCAGAGGTGAAAGAGAGCATCGAAACAGGTTTTGCACAGAGTGGCGTAGCCGATTGTGCTACATTACAGAATATTTACGGTCCTAAGGTAGAGGCTCAGAAGACGGATCTCGAATTTCTGAACAAGACGCTGACTTTACTGCGCAATATGCGTTGTCAGGAGTCGGAGGTGTATTTCCTTGCTTCGGAATATGCTTATAAGATCAAACCTACGGCAGAATCGGCTGTCGGTCTTGCAAAGCAGTCTGTAAAGAAGAAAGATTACGATCAGGCTCTTACTTATTTCCAGGATGCTGCTAATCTGGAAACGGATGCGAAGAATAAAGCGGATATTTATTATAGTATGGGTATTATCTCTTACGACCAGAAGAATTATGCAAAAGCAAGACAGTATTGCCTGAAGGCCGTAGAGGAGAATCCGAAATTCGGTGATCCTTATATTCTGATAGCACAGATGTATGCCGCAACGGCAAGGAGTATTTATCCGGACGATGCTATTATGGCAAAGGCTGTGTATTATGCTGCCGTAGATAAGCTTGAAAAGGCGAAATCGGTAGATCCTTCCTGTGCGGAACAGGCTAATACCCTGATTGCATCATACCGTGCTCATTTCCCGACAACGGAAGAGGCGTTTATGCATCCTGACTTAGAGAAGGGTAAGGCTATTACCATCGGCGGATGGATCGGCGAGCGAACGATATGCCGTTAATATGGAAGATTCGAAGGAATCTTTAAGAATACAATCAAAAGGCATAATAACTACTGCAATGGTAGTTATTATGCTTATTTTCTTTGGTGCTTGCGAAAAGAAGACGGAGGCGGTGAGCCTTACTTTTTTGCCCGACAGCAGCTATACTATGCGCGCAACGGATGTTTCGACGCTTATTTCCGATTCGGGAATAACGCGTTACCGGCTGCTTGCGGACGAATGGCTCGTTTTTTCGAAAGCGGCAGAGCCTTACTGGTATTTTCCTTCGGGTATGTATGTGGAGAAGTTCGATTCGTTGTTCCAGGCTGAGGGGAGCGTGCGTGCCGATACGGCTTATTATTATACGGATAAGGGTGAATGGGTGTTGATCGGTAATGTAAAAATCGCTAATTTGCAGGACGAAAAGTTCGAATCGCAAAAGATTTACTGGGATCAGAAGCAGAAGCTGATTCATTCGCCGGAGTATATCCGTATCGAGCAGAAAGATAAGATTATAACGGGCTACGGCTTTGAGTCGAACGAGGAGATGACGCGGTATCGGATTTTCATGCCACAGGGAATTTTTCCGGTACCTAAAGACCGGAATGATACGATACAAACGCAACAGGAACAATGAGTACGACCTTAATTATAATATTGATTTCACTTCTTTTTTCGGCTTTCTTTTCCGGGATAGAGATTGCTTATGTCTCGTCTAACAAGTTGCTTTTCGAGTTGGATAAGGGGACGAAAAGCCTGACCAATGCGATTCTGAGTATTTTTTATAAGAATCAGAGTCATTTTATAGCGACTATGCTGGTCGGGAATAATATTGCCTTAGTTGTTTACGGTATTCAGATGGCCCGCCTTCTGGAGCCTCTTTTACTGATGGTTACGACTAATCAGCCTGTTATCCTTCTTTTGCAGACAGCTTTATCGACGTTGCTGATTCTTTTTACAGGCGAGTTTTTGCCAAAGGCGGTTTTCCGCATCAATCCTAATTTTTCACTTCGCTTTTTCGCTGTTCCTCTTTTTATCCTGTATATCGTGTTGTATCCTGTCGCACGTTTTACTTCGTTTATAGCGCTGGGGCTTTTCCGTATTTTCGGCGTTAAGATCAAAGATGCGGACCATGCTTTCGGTAAAGTAGACCTGGATTATTTTATCCAGCAGAGTATTGAACGTGCACCGGAAAATTCGGATATGGACACGGAGGTGAAGATTTTTCAGAATGCACTGGATTTTTCGAATGTGCGTATCCGGGATTGTATGGTGCCGCGTACGGAGATCGTCGCGCTCGATTTGACGGCAACGTTACAGGAGGTTACTTCCAAGTTCGTCGAGACGGGATTGTCGAAGATTATCATTTACGACCGCGATATCGACAATATCGTGGGATATATCCATTCGCTGGAGCTTTTCAGGTGTCCGGAGGACTGGACGAAGGCGATCAATACGTTGCCGATCGTTCCTGAGACGATGGCGGCAAATAAGCTGATGCATGTGCTTATGCAGGATCGGAAGAGTATTGCGGTAGTGGTGGACGAGTTCGGAGGAACGTCGGGCATCGTTACGCTGGAGGATATCGTGGAGGAGATTTTCGGGGATTTCGAGGATGAACACGACATCAATTCGATTGTAGCCCGGAGGTCGGGGGACGACGAATATGTGCTTTCGGGCCGATTGGAGATTCATAAGCTGAACGAAATGTTCGATTTGGATTTTCCCGAATCGGACGATTATGTTACGGTAGGCGGTTATATTTTGTACCATATACAGCGTTTTCCGAAGCTGAACGAAGTGCTTAAGATAGAGGATTACGAGTTTAAGGTGATTAAGATGACACAGACGAAGATCGAATTGGTGAAGATGCGTATTAACCAATAAAAAAGATCAACATATTAACTCTATATTATACTTTTATTGTATATTCGCAGATTGTTAGAAGGGGATTGCTTAAAAAATCTCAAATAACGAAAAAAATACAGTTTGTGACCTTTTAGGGTTATGTTAAAACAGAAAACTTAATAATATTTTAAATAGATGGCAACATTAGAGAAGATTAGAAGCAAAGCCGGACTGTTGGTCGGAGTGGTAGGATTTGCACTTTTTGCTTTTATTTTGGGAGATTTACTTAATTCGGGCACTACATTCTGGCGTCAATCTAAGGAGGTTGTCGTAGAGATAGACGGAGAACAAATAAAGATTCAGGATTACCAGAAGCGAGTAGACGAAATGACGGAGGTGTATAAGATGCAGTCGGGCATGGCGAATCTTTCGGAAGAGATCCAAACCCAGCTAAGGGAGTCTATATACCGCAGCATCGTACATGAAAAAGTGCTCGAGCGCGAAGCGGCAAAAATAGGTTTGACCGTTACGGCAAACGAAATACTGGATATGATTGTGGGCGATGAGGTTTCTCCTATGATCCAGCCGTTGTTTACCAATCCGCAAACGGGTGTTTTCGATAAGAAGGCTGCCAGCGATTTTATCAAGGCGGTAGAGTCGAACGATCCGAATATCAGCCCGGGACAACGCCTTTACTGGTCGTTCCTGCAACGTACACTCAAATATGGCCGTCTGGAAGAAAAATTCAATGCTTTTATAACCAAATCCTTATGTGCTAATCAATTAGATGCCAAGACTGCCTATGAAAATAATAAGGCTACTGCTGATTTTGCTTATGTAATGCAGCCTTACAGCGTAATTGCCGATTCTGCCGTTACGGTAACGGATAAGGAGCTGAGGAGGTTGTATGACCTGCGTAAACCTTATATGAAGCAGCAGGAAGAGCGCAGGGCCGATTTATTAGTTGTCGATATTCTTCCGAGCGAAGAGGATTTTGCGTTAATCAATGATGAGATTTCAAAATTGAAGGATGAGTTTCTCGTAACTTCTGAAGCGGGAGAGATTGTAAACGAGAATTCGGATGTTCCGTATACGGATGCTTTCGTGAGCGTGAACGGTCTCGATCCGGATGCAAAGAATTTTGCTACAACGGCTCTCAGCATGGGGGACGTAATGGGCCCTATGCTTAAGAATAATACGTATCGTATGATGAAGCTGGTAGATAAGAAGGTAGGCCCGGATTCATTGAAAATTGCTGTGATTCCCGTTGCTTCCGCTCAGGATCCCAATGCTGGAAAGACGGCAGACAGCCTGATGGCAGTAATTCAGAAGGGCGAATCGTTCAACCAGGTGGCACGCGATTATTCGCAGAGTGAACAAGGCGGAGAGATGGGCTGGTTTACGGAAGTTACTGCTTCGCAAGGTCTTGGACCGGATTTCAAGAATAAGATTTTTTCTACTCCCGTGGGACAGGTTGTCCGCATGGATATAAACAATACGCTTTGCTTGTTTAAGGTTGAGGATAAGAGCGCAGATGTTACGAAATATAAGATTGCCGATGTGGTAATGAATGTGGTTCCGAGTTCCAAAACTTATGGAAATATTTATAATAAGCTGAACCAGTTTATTACACAGAACCGTGATCTGAAAACTTTTGCCGATACGGCTAAAGCGGCAGGTTATAACGTTCTTTCCGATATCGTGATTACGGGTTCCGATCCTACCGTGTATAATATCGGTTCTTCGCGTCCGGTGGTGCGTTGGGTTTTCAATGCGAAAACAGGTTCGCTTTCTGAAATTTTCGAATGTGACGATAAGTTCGTTGTTGCGGGATTGAAGAGCGTAACGGAGAAAGGTTTCCGTCCTTTCGACGAAGTTAAGGATGTTCTGAAACGCGAATTGATCAAGGAGAAGAAGGGTGAAAAGATTGCTGCCGATATGACTGCTTTGGGAGCTACATCGCTGAGCCAGTATGCTGAAAAGTTGAACCGTAAGGTTGACTCTGTGCAGTATGTAAACTTTTCTACCGCGCGTATTTCGGGAATCGGTATGGAGCCGAGACTGAATGCGGCCGCTATTTTGCTGCCTATCCGGGAGTTGAGTGCTCCTATTGCGGGTAACAGCGGGGTTTTTGTGATAAATGTCGATAAGAGAACAGATAATACCACACCGTTCGATGCTAAGGCTGAGGTTGCCAAACTCGAATCGACTTTGCCTTACCGTATGATGTATCAGGTTAACCAGGTATTGAACGACAAGGCTGATGTAGAAGATTACCGTATCCGTTTTTATTAATAAGAACGGACCGTATAAGCCAAAACGGGCGGAATTGTTACAGAACATTCCGCCCGTTTCCCGTTTTATCCGAGTGTCTGTTTCGGGTGTGTGGTAATTTATCGTATCTTTGTTTCATTCACTATCGGGCCGTTTCCGGCCCTTGCAAATGTATCAGATATGAAATACTTTCTTTATTTCGGACTTTTTGTGTGTTTATCGTTGGTTTCTTCGTGCCAGAAGAAAACCGGATCTTTCAGGCCGGGAATGTTGTTTCCGGATACGGATGGAGTACATATCAATGCCCACGGGGGCGGAATTCTTTCGCATAACGGGAAATATTACTGGTTTGGAGAGCATAAAATTGCGGGTAAACTGGGTAATTCGGCACAGGTAGGTGTTTCCTGCTATTCGTCGGATGATTTGTATAATTGGAAGAACGAGGGTATTGCCTTAGCCGTATCGGAAGACAGTACGCACGATATAGCACGCGGATGCGTTCTGGAACGCCCGAAGGTGATTTATAACGCAAAGAATAATAATTATGTTATGTGGTTCCATCTGGAGCGTAAAGGAAATTCTTACAGTTCTGCCCTGACGGGCGTGGCGGTGGCCGATAAGCCGGAAGGTCCTTACCGTTTTATCCGCAGTTTCCGTCCGGATGCCGGAGCATGGCCTGTTAATGTGTCGGATTTTCATAAACGTACGGATAACCGCACAAAGGAGGCTTTTTCGGGAGGTGATCTGCCGGAGCCGATCGATTCGGGCATGATGAACCTGATTGGGCGTGATTTCGAGAAGGGACAGATGTCACGCGATATGAATTTGTTTGTCGATGACGATGGCCGTGCTTATCTGGTGCATGCTTCGGAGGAGAACAGTACTTTGCATATTTCGGAGCTTACGGACGATTATACGGATACACGCGGTCATTATGTCCGCCTTTTTCCCGGGCGTTTTATGGAAGCTCCCGCGCTTTTCAAGCGAGACGGAAAATATTACCTGATTATGTCGGGTTGTACGGGCTGGGCACCGAACGAGGCTCGTTCGGCGGTAGCCGACAGTCTTTTCGGCGAATGGCGTGAGCTTGGCAATCCCTGTGTGGGAGAGGATGCGGATCTGACATTTCATTCACAGAGTACCTATGTATTGCCGGTAGATGGTAAGGAGGATTGTTTTATTTTTATGGCAGACCGCTGGGTTCCTGAAAATCCGATAGACGGACGTTATGTGTGGCTTCCGCTGACCTTCGAAGGGGAGAAGCCGGTGTTGCGCTGGACGGATGAGTGGAGCTACTGATAGTGGCTGTGAATATTTGTTTTTTGATTCCGTTTCTTGCCGGAACGGGTATTAAAACTTATAAACAGGCTTGCGTGAGCGTATCTTTATGCGGTACGTATAATTGAGAACTTTGTTTTAATTTTGTTCCGTCCTGACGCTGATGTTTTGTTTTTGCAGGTATTATTCCTGCTGTTTGGGAGAGTCGGGACGTAGAGAGGCAAAAGGTTTGGCCGGTAAGTCTGCTTTCAGGGTTGCGGGTGCTATCGATACTTTTTTGCCGGTATGTTTGTATTGCGGCATTGTTGTTGCATGATATATTAAAACGAGTATATATCGATTATGAAACATTTAATTATTGCAATTGCTATGACATTATCAATGATGGCTTGTGCCAAAAGCGGCAAGGCTCCCGATTTTCACTATGATGTGGATCGTTTTGCCGATTTGCAGATATTGCGTTATAAAGTGCCCGGTTTCGATTCGCTTTCGCTGAATCAGAAATTACTTGTATATTATTTGTCACAGGCGGCTCTTGAAGGGCGGGATATCCTGTACGATCAGAATTTTTATCTGAATCTGCCTATCCGCCGTACGTTGGAAGCTGTTTACGGAAATTATAAGGGTGACCGTTCGTCGGATGAGTTTTCCAAGCTGGAGAAGTACCTGAAGCGTGTATGGTTCTCGAACGGAATCCATCACCATTACGGTCAGGAGAAGTTTCTGCCGGAATTTTCGGAGTCTTTTTTCCGGGAGGCGGTACTTTCCGTCGATCCGTCGCTGCTTCCTTTACGGGAGGGTGAGAGTGCCGGGGATTTGCTGAATACCCTTGTGCCGGCGATGTTCGATCCGTCTCTTTATGTGAAGAAGGTGAACCAGACTCCGGGTGAGGATCTGATCGTGACTTCTGCCAATAATTATTACGGTAAGGGGATTACGCAGAATGAGGTAGAGGCTTTTTACGGCAAGATGCGGGATCCGAATGATTCTACTCCGGTTTCGTACGGGTTGAATAGCCGTTTGGTGAAAGAGGACGGGGTGCTGAAAGAAAAAGTATGGAAAGTGGGCGGCCTTTATTCGCCTGCAATCGAACGGATTGTGGGGTGGCTCGAGAAGGCGGAAGGGGTAGCTGAGAATGCACAGCAGAAGGCTGTTATCTCCAAATTGATCGAATATTACCGTTCGGGCGAGTTGAAGGCTTTTGACGAGTATGCTATTTTATGGCTGAAGGATACGGATTCGCAGGTGGATTTTGTAAACGGTTTTACGGAAACTTACGGTGATCCGTTAGGTATTAAAGCCAGTTGGGAAGGTATCGTCAATTTTAAGAATACGGAGGCTACACGCCGTACGGAGACGATCAGTGCGAATGCTCTATGGTTTGAAAAAAATTCTCCTACGGATAAACGTTTCCAGAAAGATTCCGTTACGGGTGTCTCGGCTAAAGTGATTACCGTTGCCATGTTGGGCGGCGATTGCTATCCGGCAACACCGATCGGTATCAATTTGCCTAATTCGAACTGGATACGTCATGATTACGGTTCAAAATCGGTTACGATCGAAAATATTACCGAGGCATACGATAAGGCTTCGCAGGGCAGTGGTTTTGCAGAAGAGTTTGTCTGGAGCGATACGGAACGCGATTTGTTGGAGAAGTATGGTTTTATAACGGATAATATTCATGTGGATTTGCACGAGTGTTTAGGGCACGGTTCGGGTAAATTGCTTCCGGGGGTAAGCGCAGATGCGTTGAAGGAATACGGCGCTACCAACGAGGAGACGCGTGCCGATTTGTTCGGCCTCTATTTTATAGCCGATCCGAAGATGGTCGAGTTAGGGCTATTACCTAATGAGGAGGCTTATAAAGCGGAGTATTACCGTTTTATGATGAATGGTCTTATGACGCAGTTGGTGCGTATTGAGCCGGGCAAGGATATCGAAGAGTCGCATATGCGTAACCGCCAGTTGATTGCCCGCTGGGTATATGAGGCCGGAAAACCGGATAATGTGGTAGAGCTCCGGGAGAAGGACGGTAAGCATTATGTGGTGATAAATGATTATCAGGCGTTGAGGAAACTGTTCGGTGAATTGCTTGCGGAGATACAGCGTGTGAAGTCGGAGGGTGATTATGAAGGTGCGAAGGCGTTGGTAGAGACTTATGCCGTTAAGGTCGATCCGGTTTTACATGCCGAGGTGCTGGAGCGTTATAAGGCATTAAACCTTGCTCCTTATAAGGGCTTTGTGAATCCGGTGATGTCTTTGGTTACCGATTCTGACGGAAATGTAACGGATGTAACTCTTGACTATACGGAGGGGTATGCCGACCAGATGATGCGTTATTCAAAAGAGTACTCCAGTTTACCTGCGTATAATAACTGATAAAGAGGATTTAAACGACCAGAGTCCGATCTGCTTCCCGCATATAATGCCGGAAAGGGTGTTTCCGCGGGGAGCGGATCGTGAAGTTCTGTCTGCCGGATACTGTTCTTTCGGTTTGAGGTTGCCGTTGTGACTATTTTTTCCGTTTATTTTAGAATAGATAAAAAGTGGAAGATTTGCTGAATGAAATACACCGCCGTTTCCGCCTTGCTATGAATGGGGTGGCTTCTGCGTCTATGCGCGGAAAGGGGATGGATTATAAGGTGAATTTCGGTGTTTCTTTTTCGCAGTTGAAAGATATTGCTTCTTCTTATGTTCCCGACCGGGAGTTGGCTACCGCGCTCTGGAAAGAGGATATCCGCGAATCGCGCCTTCTGGCTACATTTCTACAGCCGCGGGATGGATTCGGGAAGGAGGAGGCTTTACGTTGGATGTCGGAAGCGAATAAACCGGAACTGGCAGATGCTTTGTGCATGAACCTGCTGCAGTATTTACCTTTTGCTCCGGAACTTGCTGTCGGGTTTATTATAAAGGAGGATTTTCCGTCCAAACGGGTGGGGTATGCTCTTGCCGGGAGGCTGTTTTCCGGGAGAACCGTGTTTCAGAAAGAGTATTGGCTTTTGTTCGAAAAGCAGGCTCAGGAGGATGTTGTTTCGGGTAACGGAATGCTTGCCGGGCTTGCACTGGACGTTTTGAAGAAGGCTGTCCGCTGCAATTCGGAAACTGCTTTGCGACTGCTTGAACTTTTTAAGGATAATCCTCTGGTTTATGAGGAATTACGGTTTGAATACGATTATTATAGCTGCAGGTTTCCTGATTTGAAAGAATAATCGTATTTTTGTATAGTTGTTAAATGCCATGGAAAAAGAGAAAGTAAAAGAGGTTGTAAAACAGGAGTTTATCCGTTATCTGGAGGCGCACAAACACCGTAAGACGCCGGAGCGTTTTGCTGTGCTCGAACAGATTTACTCTATGTCCGGACATTTCGATATAGAGACGCTTCATGCGGCTATGCAGGATAAGTTTCGGGTCAGTCTGGCGACTCTTTACAATACGCTCGATCTTTTAGTGGCGAGCAAATTGGTTATCCGTCATAAGTTCGGCGTGTATGCCCAGTATGAGAAGGCGTTTAATAACGAGAATCATTACCATCTTATCTGCGAAGTGTGCGGAGAGATGCAGGAGGTGAAGGAGGAACTTCTCTTTTCGATTATCAAAAACCGGAAGCTGAAAAAGTTTACTCCTTCTTATTTCGCGCTTTACATATATGGCGTTTGCAGTAAGTGTAAAACGGCACAAAAGAGAAAAAAGATAAAATAAATACGGGAGACCGGGTCGTGTCCGTATTGCCATGCAGAGGATCCGCTTTTTGCGTTTTTCCCCTGTTATTTTGCGGCGGATAGGAAAGCGGTTCCATCAGGTAAACTATACAAAAGGTATTTCTGAAATGAAAGTAGATGTGTTATTAGGCCTTCAATGGGGCGATGAGGGAAAAGGAAAAGTAGTGGATGTACTTACTCCGAATTATGATTTGGTAACCCGCTTCCAGGGAGGTCCGAATGCCGGCCATACGCTGGAGTTCGAAGGACAGAAGTATGTGCTTCGTTCAATTCCTTCGGGTATATTCCAGGGTGGTAAAGTGAATATTATCGGTAACGGTGTCGTTCTGGACCCGTTGCTTTTCAAACAGGAGGCGGAAGCTCTTGCCGCAAGTGGTCACGATCTTACAAAACGCCTTTATATTTCAAAGAAAGCTCATCTTATTCTGCCGACGCACCGTGTGCTCGATGCTGCTTACGAAGCAGCCAAAGGCGACGCTAAAATCGGAACTACGGGGAAGGGTATTGGTCCGACTTACACGGACAAGGTAAGCCGTAACGGCGTGCGTGTGGGTGATATTTTATGCGATTTCGAAGAAAAATATGCGAAGGCGAAGGCTAAGCACGAAACGATTCTGGGATCGCTCGGTTTCAAGTATGATCTCAGCGAACTGGAGGCTCAATGGTTCGAAGCTATAGAGTATCTGAAACGTTTCAAACTGATCGACAGCGAACATGTTATAAACGGTTACCTGAAAGAGGGTAAGAGTGTGCTGGCCGAAGGTGCACAGGGTACTATGCTGGATATCGATTTCGGTTCGTATCCTTTCGTGACTTCTTCGAATACGATTTGTGCAGGGGCTTGTACCGGACTTGGTGTCGCTCCTCGCCGCATCGGGGATGTTTACGGGATTTTCAAGGCTTATTGTACCCGGGTAGGCAGCGGTCCGTTCCCGACGGAGCTGTTCGATGCCGACGGCGAGAAGATGCGTAAGCAGGGAAATGAGTTCGGTTCGGTTACGGGACGTCCGCGTCGTTGCGGATGGGTCGATCTGGTGGCATTGAAATATGCCGTGATGATTAACGGTGTAAACCAGCTTATCATGATGAAGAGTGACGTCCTGGATAATTTCGATACGATCAAGGCTTGCGTGGCTTATAAGATCGACGGGGTGGAGACCTCTGAATTTCCTTTTGAACTGAATGACAAGGTGGAACCGGTTTATGTCGAATTGGCGGGTTGGAAGTGCGATATGACAAAGATGCAGAGCGAAGATGAATTTCCTGAAGAGTTCAATGCTTACCTGAGCTTTCTGGAAGAGGTGCTTGAGGTGCCCATCAAGATCGTATCGGTAGGCCCGGACCGCGAACAGACGATTGTCCGTTACACGGAAGAGTAAAAACCGGACTAAACCTTGGCAAAGTTTTTGTGTCTAATGTCATTGACATATTAATTAAAGAAAAAAAATTATGATTCCATCTTATTGGATTTTATTCGGGGTTATCGCTATTGTCAGCTGGCTTGTTTCGGCAAGACTGAGGGCCAAATACGAAAAATATTCGAAAGTGCCTCTTCCTGCCGGACTGACCGGAAAGGAGGTTGCCGAAAAGATGCTGCATGATAACGGTATTTTTGACGTTCAGGTGGTTACTACGCCGGGAATGTTAAGTGACCATTATAATCCGGCCAACAAGACTGTGAACCTCAGCGAGGGTGTTTTTTACAGTAACAGCGTGATGGCTGCGGCGGTTGCAGCACACGAGTGCGGCCATGCGGTGCAGCATGCTTATGCATACGGCCCGTTGAAACTGCGTTCGAGCCTTGTGCCGGCTGTGAGCTTCGCTTCTAAATGGGTGATGTGGGTGATTCTTGCCGGAATTTTTATGGTACAGTCATTTCCTGCATTACTTTGGTTCGGTATCGGGCTGTTTGCCTTGACTACCATTTTCAGTTTTGTAACATTGCCGGTAGAGATCAATGCCAGTAAGAGGGCGTTGGTGTGGTTGAGCAATGCCGGATTGACGAATGTGTACACGCAGGATAAGGCGGAGGATGCGCTTCGTTCGGCTGCTTATACGTACGTGGTAGCGGCTCTTGCTTCATTGGGTACATTGTTGTATTACATTATGATTGCTATGGGCGGAGGCGGCCGCCGCGATTAATAGTGGGCGTTTTAGCGACTTATAAAGATTTAAGAAACCCGGGACATCGATTGTTCCGGGTTTCTTGTATTTATGACAGTAGGTTATTATGATCGGTTGTTCCGGTATTTCGTCTGTTTCTCACATAGGAAAGTTTCTGTGATTCAGTTTCTTCGCATGCGAAGAAACTGAATCTGTACCGTGCCGGTATGCAGGGTGAGTCTATTTGTAGAAATCCGTTGGTGTTTGATCGGTTCTTATTCTTTTTCGTATAGCCCGATGTGGTTTCCTTCGGTATCGGCGAATACGGCAAAATAGCCTCTGCCTTCAGCTTCGATTTTTGTTTTGGAAATAATTGTCCGCCCTCCGTTTACCGTAACCAGACGGAGTGTGTTTTCAATACTCCTGCAATCGAAATGAATCAGGACACCGCTGGGCGAAGGCTCAAAACCGGGAGCGGAAGAGATGGCGCCAATGTGCTGATTTTTTCCGGTGAAGAATGCCATTTTTTCTTTTTCACATTTGCAGACGGGAAGAGTCGAGTTAAAAATCGTTTCATAAAATTTTACGGCGCGTTCGAAGTCGACAGCGGGAATTTCAAAAAATACTACTGAATTGTTCATGTCTTTTAATGATTTTTATTTTAGTGACTTTGCAAAGACATGACAAAGGTAGGGGTGGCGGGTTTTGTACGATAGAAAAAAACGGACATTATCTTTTCTATGAAAAATAATCGGAATAGGGGGTACAGACCGATATGTACCGGGCTGGGGTATAGCCGGAAAAGTGCTTGAATTCTTTAATCATATGTGACTGATCGGAGAATCCGCATTCGTAAGCGAGTTGGGCGAAAGGAATGCGGGGGTTCCGTTGCATTGTATTCAAGGCTCTCTGAATGCGTACGATGCGTATGAAGTTTTTCAGAGTGGTTCCTATATTTTCCGTGAAGATTCGTCCGAGCTGTTTCTCGCAGAGACAGGCTGTAGCGGATAATTGTGATATGTTTACGAGCGGTTGTGTTTCGATTTTATCCAGAACTGCAGCAATACGTTTCAGATTGTACCCGGGATGTGTGCAGAGACGGTGAATCAGGAATTCTTCGATCAGGCGAATGCATTGGTCGACTCCGGAGGTATCTTCTATTTTTTTCGCTAAATCGGAGAGTTCTATGTCTTCTGTTTCGTTTAGTGGGATGTTTTGTTCATAGAATAGATTTGCCGGAATGTGCAGAAGTGCTTTTGCCGTATGCGGCTGAAAGACTACTACGATCATTTCAATTGCTCCGGTCGATTCTATGTCTGAGTATGTAAGACTCTGTCCGCATATAAAGTTTCCGGGTTGCAGTTTTTGCCCGTTTATGCGCAGTTGCTTTTGTTTGTGAAAGATCATTTGCACGCTGCCGACGGGAGGGTCCGTTCGGTTACAGGTGTATCGGAATCGTCCTGTAATATCCAGTAGTGCCGGATATAGGACGCTAACAGGGGCGTGGGCTTTATGACCGTGAATGACTGCATATAGATAATATCTTATGATTTATGCGAGGCGGCAAAGGTAATAAAACGAACAGGGAGTGTATTGTAATAAAAAGACTTTTTTGATGGAAGAATGGGCCCGGATTTATATGTATACAGGTGAGGGTTTTTCTTTTATCGCGGATGCGGGTGTGTGTTGTTGGCACCTGTGGTAGACCTGAGATGGTATAAGGCAGAAAGGGCTGTTTGTCCGGAATGAAATGAGGGTTAAAGAAACAGGCTAAAACCAATCCATATAAGGAGGATTATAATCAATGCGATTCCGATGAAGAGGAGTCTTGTTTTAAGAATGTATTTTCTTTCCATTTCCTCTTTTTCACGGGTTTGCAATTTGATTTTTTCCAGTTCTTCCGGTGAGATGCCGGGATTTATATCGTAGCTGTTATGCAGACCGACCAGCCGGTTGCGCGTGTCTTTCATGCGTTCCCTGCCAATCTTCCGGAGCTCGCGGTTTTCCTTGTCGCGCCTGAGCATATCGTCGATGCATCCTAAGGTTCCCATATGCAAATGATTTTAGCTGTGGGTTAAATGTACGGATTTTTATTTAAACTTTTAATATGTGTGCTGTTTGACCGGGAACCGGCAGCGGTTATTTGTCGGGATTTTGTCAAGAAGAGTATGGATGCCGGGGGCTGCGGGAATACGGAGGTTGCCGGACGGATAGAAAAATGAAAAGGGCTTTCCTCACGGAGAACCCTTTTCTGCTAATCATTTTTGACACAATGTACGTGATTAGACATCTGTCTTTTTACAAAAAATCTTAGTCTTAAAAATGCGTGTATTCTGATCGTATTACTAATTCTTTGACGGATCGAGTACCACTACATCGAAATTCACCTTTTCTACCTGATCGTACTGGTCGGTTACTTCGAGTTTCAGTTTTACAGTAACGGTCTGGTCGCGATTGATGTTCTGCGTTTCGGCTGTTTTGGCCTTGATTTTGTTGTTACTGCTTAATTCGATGTATTTGTTGAATTCGCTGTTTGCGTTATCGAAGCTTAAGGCGACTGTTTTTACCCTTGCATCGACTTCTTTTTCAGCTGTTTCGCCCGATGCGGCTTCGGCGTAGAGGTAGTAGAGTGCATTCTGGAAGTCTTTTGCTTCGAAGTTACTGTTCTTCAACTCTATTTCACCGTTTGCTTTCAGCGTCAGGGATGCGGGTTTCGGTGTAATGCTTCCGGTGCCGTCTTTCGGCAGAATTTCACTTCTGATAAAGAGGTTGAAGCGGTCGGCTTCCACAGCGTTGGCGTCTACTCCGAACGGTTTGTACATCAGCTTGATGGTGCGGCTTGTATTGAACTTGGCTTTTGTGAAGTCGATGCTCTTTCCGTCGCTCTTTATCCAGCTTTGGTCTCCCGGTTCGCTTGTTATTACATCCTCGAAGTAATAGTTTGCGTCTGCAATATCACTGGTATTCTTGTACAGCGCTTTCAGGTCGATTTCGGTTTTGGTCGTTCCGTTCCTGTATTGCGTTGTTTTGTCGGCAATGTTTTTATCGAAGTTTTCTGTTGCTCTTTGAGACTTGCCGACTGTCGGCGATTGCAGTTTGACGGCGATTTCTCCTATCACTTCGTTCATGATTCCGCCGTAAGCGTATTTGAACGTAGCGCGGGCGGTATAGCCTTGTCCCGACAGATTAGCTTTTACATCTTTGGTAATTTTGATACCGATGTAATTGAATTTGGCAGGGTCGGTCACAGGAGCTGCGTCGGTGTTCTTATCGAAGAATCCAAGGTAGCAGAAGTTGCCGGTGGTGCTGGCAGGCGTAATTCCGGTATTGGAAGAGATGCTACCGCCGCCACCGCCCCAGTTCAGCTTGAACTCGAACTTAGATGCGTTGTCCGTAACAACCTGGTTCCATTCAGCGCGCTTGCTGCCGAGCTTTTCGTGCATTTGTGCCAATGGGATAAAGATGGTGTCGAGGTCGGCATCGAGTATATGGGTAACATTTTCGGTTACATTGGGTATCATGCTCTTATTGAATGTAATTGCGAATGTTTGCTCTCCGACGCGTCCGCTCATATCGATATACTTGTATTTGAAGTTTACCGTTTTGTTGGTAGCTGCATCGTCGGTGACCGTTATCTCGCCTTTGTCGAGCCCTGTTATTGCAAATGGAGGAGTTCCGTCAGTGGTAAGTTCGTAATGATAAACGCGTGCTGCATTGGAATTGCTGATCTGAACGTAATCGGTTACTTTTTTCGTTTCCCCGATGTTTTGTACCAGATCGCTTCCGACGTTAAATGTAGCGGCTGTTGTTTTCTGATTGAAGTTGATCGTATAGGCATACGATGACAATACGGTCGATTTTTCTTTTTCAGAAATCTTTTTCTCCGCTTTCAATGCAAGGTTTTTCTGGCTTGAACCGATATCGTTTTTGGTAATACCGTCTTTCACCTTGAATGGTATCGACCAACGGCCATTCGTGGAAACGGAGCGTGACGTTACCATATTATCGCCGGCATCGAAGCTTGCATTTGTAAATCCGGAAATTGCTTCGCCTTCCATTTCGAAATAGGTGGCGGCCGTACCGTTTATGTCTTCGAGCGTCCAAGTGTATGCCGTAGCGTCGGCCGATGTCGGATTGACGATAACGGGTACCCATCCGTTGAAGGTCAGTACCTGGTCTTGCTTGAATGTTTTTCCGTTCAGTGTGTAACCGTCTTTCTTCATTTTATCGAAGTCTTCCTGTGACATGCCGGGGAAATCATTCTTATCGAAGTTTACATAGGCGATATCTACGTTCACCGTTACTTTCGCGCTCGGTGCAACGAGGCTGTAGAAGAGCGTGTTCGTTAACATCGGGAGCACGTAATTTTCGTATTCGCCCGAAACCGTGTTTTTGAGTTTGACAATCAGGAATCCGTCTTCGTTGACAACAACGCCTTCGCCGGGTATAACGATGCCGGTAAGTACGTCTTTATCTTCTCCGTCTTTAACCGTTACCTGACCTGTTACAGGATCTATGTCGATTTTATTGGTTGCGTCTTTTCCCGGTTCGCCCTGAATTCCCTGATCGCCTTTGGTCCCTTCGGCTTTGATCCAGTTGTCCGGATTGGATTCGTCTGTAGCGCCTGCTTTGAGTACGTGTTTGTATGTTTTGGTCGTTCCTTCGTCGTAGGAGATCATCCAATAGCCGTCCTGAATGCAGAAGATCGGGGTTTTACCGTTGGCTCCGGTCTCGCCTTTTTCTCCTTGAGGTCCTTGTGCACCTGTTTCACCCTTATCGCCTTGCGGGCCCTGAGCTCCGGTTTCGCCTTTATCTCCCTGGGGTCCTTGCGCTCCAGTATCTCCCTTGTCTCCCTGAGGACCCTGGGTTCCTGTTTCACCTTTATCTCCCTGGGGGCCTTGTGCTCCGGTCTCGCCTTTGTCGCCTTTGTCGCCCTGGGCACCCTGAGCTCCGGTGTCTCCTTTGTCGCCCTTATCGCCTTGTGCTCCCTGGGCTCCTGTATCTCCCTTGTCTCCTTTATCACCTTTATCACCCTTCAGAACCTCGATATAGGTGCCGTCGGTAAAGTTCAGTCTATAGCTTCCGTCGGTGTTACGTACCCAATCTTTTACGAGTTTTCCGGCATTGATAGCTTGCTGCAGGCTGGCGATGTCGTTTTTGTTTTTGTCAATCTGACTTTGCAGCGATGAAATATCATCGTCGTAGTCTTTACAACCGGTAAACGACACTACGGTTGCATTGAAGAGCATTGCGAATGCAAGGCCTTTAATTTGAAAATTCTCAATCTTCATAATGCATTAATGTTTATTAGTACTGGTACAAAATATATTTAGTTTACAATTGAGTTTCTTTTTTAATAATTGTCTCATAAGCGTGTATCTTTTTATGTTATTCGTTTTTAAAAGCAGATTTTAGCATATATTCGCTACAAAGGTCAAGCTTTGGCGAATAAGTAAAATCACGGAAAACCGTTACTGTCTCATTTTTTTTCGTCGTTTTTCGTCGTCTTCGGCTCTAACAGCTTGTTAATCGCTATCCAGAGTTCATTTTCGTTGAAGGGTTGTATGAGTATTTCGTCGGCTCCTGTATGTTTGAGGTAATGCAGGTAGCTGGGAGGGGCTTTGGGGATAATGACGAGCAGGGGTGTCAGTGGTGCGAAGAGCTTTATTTTGTGGCATAATCCGAAATCGGCGTCGGCTTCGTGCTCTATTATGATGATTATGTCGGGGAGTATCCGTAGTTTGAGTAATACGCCGCTGCCCCAGAGATCGGTGTATTCGGTACGGAATGTGCAGGGAACTCTGGCAAGGAAGGTTTCAAATCCTTCGCGCATAAGCGGCAGGGTGCAATGAATAAGTGCGGTGTAGTTGTTTTTTTGTGCCGTTGTTTTCATGTTTTGGTATCGTTTTCATTTGTCAGTTAATATTTATCCATCCGCGGCTGATCGCTTTTACGACAAGGTCGATAGCATTGCGGGCATCGAATTTCAGCATGAGGTGTTTCCGGAATGTCTCAACGGTGTTTTCGCTTATGCCGAGTTCGTCCGCTATTTTCAATGTATTGTTGCCTGTGGCTATGGATCGGAGCACTTCGAGTTCGCGCCGGGTAGGGAGGTCGTCCTTGTGTGTCCGGAATTTTCTTCCCGATTGCAGTTTTCGCCGCAGGTATCCGAACTGGGGGCTGCAATAGATTTCGTTCCTGACGACCTGGCGTATGGCGGTTTCAATTTCGCCGGGAGTGGCCGATTTATGGATGACGGCATTTACCTGCAACTCGATCAGCTTATCTATTATCTCTTGTTCTTCGTATAGAATACTTGCTATGATGAATGCGCTTTCGGTCTCTTCCCTTACCGTTTCAATCAGTTCTAACCCGTGGCGATCGATGTGGTCAATGTCGAGGATGTAGACGTCGTAAAGGTGTTGCCGGCGCAGGTGCATGTATATTTCTTCTTCGCTGACGACTTTCCTGACCGAATTGGCGTCGGTCATTTTCCCAACGATTTTATAAAGTCCTTCCGTAATAAGTGGGTTGTTTCCGGCAATGATAATTTCTGCTTTTCCGTTTGTCATAATTAGATTTTGTTTTTAATGATCCGATTGATTGCGGTTTTTAATTGTTTTGATGTGTATGTTTTGTGGACAGATCACGGAAACCGGTGTTTTGCATACCGGAGAAATCCGGACGCCTGAATAGCGACACTGGGGGTGAAATGCCCTTATTCACAGAATCCGGAATGTGCTATCTGTGTTTTTATTTCCGATGTATGTTTTGTAAATCGTTGTTTTACAGTTTCTAATGACAGCTTAAGAGTTGAGTTTTATTTGAGGTTTTCTCTAAAAACGGCCTTTACCTTTCTGTGAAATCGGGGAAGGCAGAAGGCGTTTTATCGCATGTTATTCATCTGTTATGCAAAATACGCCCTATTCCAGTTGTTTTTTATCACGGAAAACAGTGATATAATAGAGATAAATAGTCTTGTTTTTAAATCTATGTTTTACTATTATATATAATTTATATAAATATATATCTTTATTTATAATTATGCTTCTCTCGAAGAGCAATGATTGTAGAGGGGGAGGGGGGTAGTAAGCGTTTTTTTGTTTCCGGTAAACAAGGTATAGACGGGCAGGTTGTTATGGGATATGAATTTTTTTATAATATTTCGAAGTATGGTTCGAAGGCGGGTATGTTACCGGATAGCCGGAATGCCGTTCCGTGGAGATGGTTTTAAGTATGAAGGGAATTGTAACCGGCTTTTTTGCCATGGCTTTTTTGTGATTGGGTGAGATTGATTACCTTTGTTCTCCGATTAATAATAGACTGTTTATCATGTACAAGCCTTCAATACCTAAAGGAATGAGAGATTTTTCGCCCGCAGAGATGGCGAAGAGAAATTATATTTTCAATACCATTAAGTCGGTTTACCATCGTTATGGTTTTCTTCAGATCGAGACGCCGACGATGGAGAATCTTTCCACGTTAATGGGTAAATACGGGGAAGAGGGTGATAAGCTGTTGTTTAAGGTGCTCGACTCGGGTGATTTTACTTCGGGTGTTACGACAGAGGAATTTGCCGGACGAAATGCGGCGTTTCTCGCTTCGAAGATGTGCGAGAAGGGTTTGCGTTACGACCTTACGGTTCCTTTTGCCCGTTATGTGGTGATGCACCGGGGCGAGATGGTTTTCCCTTTCAAGCGTTACCAGATTCAGCCGGTATGGCGTGCAGACCGTCCGCAGAAAGGGCGTTACCGCGAGTTTTACCAGTGTGATGCCGATGTGGTGGGTTCGGATTCGCTGTTGAATGAGGTGGAGCTGGTTCAGATTATCGATACGGTATTCCGGAAACTGAATATCCGTGTTGCGGTAAAGATCAATAACCGGAAGATTCTTTCGGGCATTGCCGAGATAATCGGGGAGCCGGATAAGATTACGGATATTACGGTTGCGATCGATAAGTTAGATAAGATTGGTCTGGATAATGTGAATGCGGAGCTTCGCGAACGCGGTATCAGTGATAGGGCTGTGGAGCAGTTGCAGCCTATTATCGCACTGAGCGGCAGCAATGAAGAGAAAATTGCCCGGTTGCGTTCGGTTCTGGCTGCTTCGGAAACGGGATTGAAAGGTGTGGATGAGCTGGAGTATATCTTTTCTATGCTTAAAGGATTTGATATCGCTGCCGTAACGGAGCTTGACCTGACCCTGGCGCGGGGATTGAACTATTATACAGGGGCTATTTTCGAGGTAAAGGCACTGGATGCGACAATCGGCAGTATTGCCGGCGGCGGCCGTTACGATAACCTTACGGGTATTTTCGGGTTGCCGGGTGTTTCGGGCGTGGGCATATCGTTCGGCGCCGACCGTATTTATGACGTTTTAACCCAATTGAACGGTTTTCCGGAGGAGAGCATGGAACAAACGAAGGTTTTGTTTGTTCAGTTTGGAGAGAGGGAGTTGTCGTATATCCTTCCTGCTGTAGCGCAACTGAGGGCATCCGGCGTGAATACGGAGGTTTATCATGAGGCGGCTAAGATGAAAAAACAGTTGTCGTATGCCGATACGAAGGGCATTCCTTATGTAGTGCTCGCGGGTGAGAACGAGATGAACGAGGGGACTTTCGTACTGAAAGATATGAGGAGCGGCGAGCAGCGTTCGTTATCGCTCGAAGAGTTGAAGGCGTCTCTGGCCTGATAGCCGATTCCTGCTGCAGTGTTTCCGTAATGGAAAGGTAAATAAAAAATAAACTGCAAGCTGAACGCAGAATCAAGCTTGCTTGAATTATGCAGAGGCGCTGCGTTTATTGCAAGCGAATTGATTTACTGATTAAAATATTAGGATTTATGAAAAAATGTCTTTCCCTTATATTAGGGACGTTATTGTTCGTTTCCTGCGGTTCGGAACCGAAACTGGAGTGGGTTTCGACAACCGAGTCGGTTCCGTGGGAAGCCCGGGAGAATGTTGCAGCGGAACAGGAAGCTGTTCTTCCGGATGTAATGATTCATTTCGATGATCCGCAACAGACAATCGACGGTTTCGGCGCGTGTTTCAACGAGTTGGGCTGGACATCGCTGAGCGTGTTGGACGTGAAGGATCGCGAAGCGATTATGGAGGATCTTTTCTTTCCGAATTTCGGCATGAATTTTACTATTTGCCGTATGCCGGTGGGTGCGAACGATTTTTCGCGCGACTGGTATTCGTACGATGAAACGCCGGGCGATTTCGAGATGAAGCATTTTACGATTGCGAACGATAAGCAGACATTGATACCGTTTATTAAGAATGCACAGCGTTATAATCCGGGTCTGAGTATCTGGGCTTCGCCGTGGTCTCCTCCTACATGGATGAAGTATAACAAGCATTATGCGTGCGCCTATACGGGCGATTGGATTGAGGAGCCTTACCGTAACGGACTTTCTGCCGACAGCATCGGTGCGGAGGGTTCGAATATGTTTATTCAGGAGGAGCCGTATTTACAGGCGTATGCACTCTATTTCTCCAAATTTATAGAGGCTTATAAAGCCGAGGGTATCGATATTTTCGCCGTAATGCCTCAGAATGAGTTTAATTCATGCCAGATTTTCCCCAGCTGTACGTGGACGGCTGCCGGGCTTGCCAATTTTGTCGGTAACTATCTTGGCCCGGCTATGTCTAAGCAGGATGTGGAAGTGATGTTCGGGACGATGGAGCGGGCTAATTACCTGTTGGTAGATACGGCGTTGACCGATCCGGCAAGCGGCAAATATATCAAGGGCGTTGGTTTCCAATGGGCCGGTAAGGATGCCGTAGCCGAGATTCATAAGAAATATCCTGATCTTCCGTTGTACCAGTCGGAACAGGAGTGCGGCGACGGTTTGAATAACTGGGGTGGCGCGGTGCATTCGTGGAATCTGATGAAGCATTATCTTTCAAACGGTGTGAATGCTTATATGTACTGGAATATTTCGTTGCTCGAGGGCGGAATCAGCCGTTGGGGATGGGCTCAGAATTCGCTTGTGGTAGTTGATGAAACGACAAAGACTTACCGCTATACGCCTGAATACTATGTTATGAGGCATGTGAGCCATTATGTTCAGCCAGGAGCGAAGAGGCTTGCCACATCGGGCGATTATTCCGATTTGCTGGCATTTGAAAATCCTGATAAGAGTGTGGTGGTGATTGCCGGGAACAATGCTCCGGAAGATAAGAAGGTGCATATCCAGTTCAGGGATAACGTGTATGCGCCGACGCTTAAAGCAAACTCGCTGAATACGTTTTTATTGAAAAAGTAAAACCGTTTCTGTTTATGTCCCGGAAGGGGGGATTGTTTGCGCTTGCCCGACCGGTATAGCTGATGGAAGCCGCTCTGCCTTCTGAATGACAGGCCGGCTTCCATTCTTTTGTTTTTCAGAGAGATGAAAGCCGGATTTTCCGGGTTTGCAGTACATGGGGACGCAGAACATTCGATATGTGTTGTTTGTTTATAAGTCAACTTGTCAGGCAAAGAAGGAGCTTTCCGCCGGGTGGGGAAAGTTTGTCAGTTTCCGGTTTTTTGCATGGCATTCATCAAGTCGTTCGGATGTTTTGTTAAATTTTTATTTTATATGCAATTCGTTGATTGTCAAATGATAATCTGTGTTTTGGATTTGTGGGAACAGTTCCTTTTTGTGTTTTCTTAAAAGTTTGGCATAATCTTAGCAGGGAAGTAAGAGGAACACAAGTTCTGTATGAACGATAAATTATTCATTACTAACAACTAAAAAATATTTTGACTATGAACATTAAGCCATTGGCAGACAGAGTGCTGGTGAAACCGGCAGCTGCAGAAGAAGTGACACTGGGGGGAATTATCATTCCCGATTCAGCTAAGGAAAAACCTTTGAAGGGTGAAGTTTTGGCTATCGGCAACGGTACGAAAGATGAAGCTATGGTTGTAAAACCGGGCGATAAAGTGTTGTATGGAAAGTATGCAGGTACTGAGATCGAACTGGATGGTGAGACCTTATTGATCATGCGTCAATCGGATATTTTAGCTGTTATCTGATTTCCGGAGTTATCGAGTCATAAAACAGAATAAACAAAATAATAAAAAACAGAACCATGTCAAAAGAGATTAAATTTAATATCGATTCGCGCGACCTGTTGAAAAAAGGTGTCGACGAACTGGCAAATGCCGTTAAAGTAACCCTCGGACCTAAGGGCCGTAATGTAATTATCGAAAAGAAATTCGGTGCTCCGCACATCACAAAAGACGGTGTTACGGTGGCTAAAGAGGTAGAGTTGGCCGATCCGTTCCAGAATATGGGTGCCCAGTTAGTTAAGGAAGTTGCTTCCAAGACCAATGACGATGCCGGTGACGGTACTACGACTGCTACCGTATTGGCTCAGTCTATTATCGGTGTCGGTTTGAAGAACGTTACCGCAGGTGCCAATCCGATGGATTTGAAGCGTGGTATCGATAAAGCTGTTGCCAAGGTTGTTGAGAGCATAGCAAAATTGTCACAGGCTGTAGGCGATAACTTGGATAAGATCGAACATGTAGCTCGTATTTCTGCCAATGGTGACGAAACAATCGGTAAACTGATTGCCGAAGCTATGAAGAAAGTTAAGAAAGAGGGGGTTATTACCGTAGAAGAAGCGAAGGGTACGGAAACTACCGTTGACGTAGTAGAGGGTATGCAGTTCGACAGAGGTTATATTTCTCCTTATTTCGTTACTAATACCGAAAAGATGGAAGCTGAACTGGAAAATCCTTATATCTTGATTTACGATAAAAAGATTTCCGTATTGAAGGATATGCTTCCTATCCTCGAACAGACCGTACAGAGTGGACGTCCGTTGATGATTATTGCCGAAGATATCGACAGCGAAGCTTTGGCTACTTTGGTCGTTAACCGTCTGAGAGGTTCGTTGAAGATTTGTGCTGTTAAGGCTCCGGGCTTCGGCGACCGCAGAAAAGAGATGCTTGAAGATATCGCTATTCTTACCGGCGGTACGGTTATTTCAGAAGAAAAGGGTCTGAAATTAGAAGGTGCTACGATGGATATGCTGGGATCTGCTGAAAAGATTACGGTAAACAAAGATAACACTACAATCGTAAACGGTGCAGGCGACAAAGCCGGCATTCAGGCTCGTATCGGCCAGATTAAGGCTCAGATCGAAAAGACTACATCCGATTACGATAAGGAAAAACTGCAGGAACGTCTTGCCAAACTGGCCGGCGGTGTTGCTGTTCTTTACGTAGGTGCTCCTTCTGAAGTTGAAATGAAAGAGAAGAAAGACCGTGTAAACGATGCATTGAGTGCAACACGTGCCGCTATCGAAGAGGGTACTGTTCCGGGCGGTGGTATCGCTTATATCCGCGCTATTGCCGACCTCGAAAAGCTTCAGGGCGACAATGAAGACGAAACAACCGGTATCGAAATCGTTAAACGCGCTATCGAAGAACCGCTCCGTCAAATCGTTGCCAATGCGGGTAAAGAGGGTGCTGTGATTGTGCAGAAGGTAAAAGAGAGCAAGGGTGATTTCGGTTACAATGCACGTAAAGATGTATTTGAAAACCTTTACGAAGCCGGAGTTATCGACCCTGCTAAGGTTACGCGTGTAGCTTTGGAAAATGCTGCTTCAATTGCCGGTATGTTCCTTACTACGGAATGTGTGATTGCAGAAAAGAAAGAAGATACTCCTGCTCCTGCTCCGATGGGTCCCGGTATGGGCGGCATGGGCGGCATGATGTAATTCTGCCTAAATGTCAGTATAAAAAACAGAGGCTGTTTTGAAAGGCAGCTTCGCTATTATAAACTCCTGATTTTCGTTCCTGAGAATCAGGAGTTCTTTTTTTGTTTGATGTATTATCAACAAACGGTTGTTTGAGGGGTGTCGATATTCCGGCGGCTTCAATACGGGTGTTAACAGGTGTTTGTGCCTGTCTCGGTTGTGTACGAGGTTTCTGCGATTACGTTGGGGTGTACGGGGCTCCGATATTTTTTATTTTAGTCTATAAATTGCTTTCAATAAACGCTGCACCTCAGCATAATTCAGGCAGGCCTGATTCTGCATTCGGCTTGCAGTTTATTTAAATCAATAAATCCGCTTTCAATAAACGCTGTGCCTCAGCATAATTCAAGCAAGCTTGATTCTGCGTTCGGCTTGCAGTTTATTTTATGAGTGTTTATGGCTTTATGTATTGTGTTGGTTTACGGTGCTTTAAATTTGCCCGGAATTTTTATGTATATTATAATTTAAACTATATTTATAAAAAGCGGTCTAACTGAATATATTGCTAAATTGAGGGTTTGAAATTGCTGCCGGTTCAAGATTAAGATTATTTTTGCAGCTTATTTAATCTGTAAATTGATTACAATAAACGCTGCGCCTCAGCATAGTTTAAGCAAGCTTAACTCTGCGTTCGGTTTGCAGTTTATTTTAATCCATAAATGGCTTTCAATAAACGCTGCGCCTCAGCATAATTCAAGCAAGCTTGATTTCTGCATTCGGCTTGCAGTTTATTTTAAGAATGTGCATCGGTTGTGTCTGAACCGTATTTTGCAGTATAGGGGTAAAGCATTTAAATTTTATAATTATGTTTATGAAATCTTCTTTTACAGTGCGGGTTATATTGCTATTGTTTCTGGTGTCTTCCCTGTCTTACGGCAGCTTGTATGCCCAGCGGAGCAGCGGTACCAGCAACGGACGCTCTTCTTCGGGTTCTTCTTCTCCTGCAGTGCAGCAAGGCGGCCGGAGTAGCGGGGGGACATCTTCTTCGGGCAGCGGAGGCCAGGGGCGTATGCCGGTCGATACGCGTTCTTCGGGCGGTGGTACAGGAAACGGCCGTACCGGTTCCGGTTCATCGGGACAGATAAACAGAGGTTCTTCTTCAGGTGGATTGAGCAACGGCAGGTCGGATGTTCCGGGAACTTCGGGAGGGGGAAATAATATAGAATCTCATCCGCAGAAGACACCTTCCGTTCCGGGACGGCAGGAGCCGGCAGGTTCTTCCCGCCCGGCAAATACGCCGCGTCCTGTGGAGCGTCCCCGTCCGGTACCCAAGCCTGAGGAAAACGTGACTATTATCGAGCGTCCGAGGGAACCGAAACGGAAAAGGCCTTCCGGCGTCGTGAAGCGTCCAGTTTACAAACCGGGAACTTTTGTCAGCCGGATACCGAAAAGTGCGGTAAAGATTTATTTTGACGGTATTCATTACCACTATGATCAAGGTATATATTACCGCCTTCTCAATAATATGTATATGGTTTGCCGTCCTCCGATCGGGGTGGTGGTGGATTTTATCCCTACGCGTGTGGTGGTGGCTACGATCGATATAACGGAATATGAGGCCAATCCTTTTACGGGAAGGGTAGAGCCGTTCGTGCGCCGTGCGGATGTTTATTATGATAACGGAGTTTTTTATATCGAAGAGCCTACGTGGGGATTCCGGGTAATCGAGCCGGTGATCGGTGCGTGGGTAAGCGATCTGCCGATCGATAAGGTGCGGTATATGCGAAACGGCAGAATATATTATTCTGTGGCGGGTGCCAATTACCTTTATGTCCGGGAGGGAAACGAAGATTGGTACATTGTTGTGAGTTCCGACTATCCGCATCCGCGTTAATATGATTTTTGTCGTGCGTGTTTTGCGAACATATAGGGTGCTTTTTTTGTTGTTTAACAGGTTGGGTATGATCGATACGGATTGATCGCCGGCCTGGGCCGGCTGAAATAGAATAGTGAATTATATAAATTAAAAAGAGAGAAGAATGGATTCGAATTATGTAAAGAGTGCGCAGGCGGGGGTTGCCGTGAATACCCTGATACGACGTGTGTATTTGTGGATGAGTATCGCTTTAGGTATTACCGGGCTGACGGCCTGGGTGGTTGCCGGCTCGTCATGGGCTATAAACCTGATGTATAGTAATACTTTTGTTTTCTGGGGTTTGCTGATTGCCCAACTGGTGCTTGTTTTTACCATATCGGGTGCGGTGCGGAAGCTGAGTTTCGGAACGATGTATATGCTTTATATTCTTTATTCGTTCTTGACGGGTGTTACGTTTTCGTTTATTTTCCTGCTTTATACCAAGTCGTCAATTGCCTCTACCTTTCTCGTAACGGCGGGTATTTTCGCCGTAATGAGTTTGTATGGGTATATTACGAAGAGAGACCTCACATCGTGGGGGAATATCCTGTTGATGGCTCTGGTGGGGGTTATTATTGCCTCGGTGGTGAATTTTTTCCTGAAGAGCGAGATGTTGTACTGGATCGTTACTTACGTGGGTGTTTTCGTTTTCGTGGGTTTGATTGCTTACGATACGCAAAAGCTGAAAGCTCTTGCGGGCATGGAGGAGAATGAGTCGACGAGCAAGCTTGCTTTGATGGGTGCGTTGTCGCTTTATCTCGATTTTATCAACCTGTTCCTTATGCTTCTGCGTATTATGGGACGGCAGAAATAAAACGGCCTGAATAAATAATCTATATTTCCGAATCCCTGTTGTTTTCTTTTTAGCAACAGGGATTTTTTTTGCATGGGTGTTGTTTCCGGATTCCCGGTGACAGGTCTTGTGTTTTGTGCAAGTTTTCGTGTGATTTGTTGTATGTTGTTTTGCGGAAAACGGATAAATATAAGAATTGTACCAGAGGATTTATGTTTTTTTCCTGCTGTCTTTGTCCGGGTGATTACAATGATGCGTACCGGCCGGTTATAATTTTTATGTCGTTTTTATTCGTTTGCAAGGCTTCTGAGAGCAACGTAGAGGGCGTCCTGGTCGGCTGTCTTTACGCGTATCCGTATGATGTCGTCGGCTTGTAGTTTCACGGTGTCGTCGTTGGGGAGATCGTGTCCGTTGCGCCTGATGGAGATGAGTTCGCAATCTTTCGGAAGGACGACGTCGCTGAGGGAACGTCCCGTCAGGTAGGAGTCTGCATTCACGTCGAAGTTGAGTACGGATGTTTCACCGGCTGGAGGGGGAGGTGTGTCGAACATCCGTTTGTAGAGCATATCGTAAACAGGTTTCGTGTTCATCAGTTCACTGATAAAGTAGGTGATTCCTCCCGCTACGATCATGGGAACAAAGAGTTTGAATTCTCCGGTCATTTCGAGAATCAGTATCAGTCCGGTAATGGGTGAGCGCACAACGGTTATAAAGCAGAGCGACATCCCGATAAGGGAGAAGTAGCCTATCTGGTCGGGGGTTATGAGTCCCAGCATAATCATCATGAGTGAAAAGGCTTTTCCCATAAGTCCGCCCAGAACGAGCAGGGGCAGGAAGATGCCGCCGGGAAATCCGGTCGCGTAGCAGAGTACGGTAAAGAGGAGTTTCAATGCGATTACGAAAAGCAGGAAGAGAATGTTTCCTTCGCCGCTCATGGCTTCTTTGAAAAAGAATTTGTCGCCGCCAGCAACGAGGTCGGGCAGAAAGAAGGCCAGTATGTAGGTGGTTACCATAACGAACAGGATTTTGAGGGCTACGGGTGCTTTGGCTGCTTTGTATTTGTTTTGCGACCAGATGAGCAGTTTGTTAAAGGCTTTTCCCAGCAGGGCGCAAAGTAGGGAAAGGATAACGAGCAGGAGCAGTATTTTCATAAAGTTTCCTTGCGGGGGAACGATGGGGATGGCGGCGTAGGGGTTGAAGGTGAATACGCGCTGTGCAATGTATGCGGAGGCGATGCTGCTCAGTAGTGCGGTTATGGTAATGCGGGGCGAAACGAATTTCTCGACTTCTTCGATCATAAAGATCGTCGAGGCGAGAGGGGCGGTGAAAGCTGCGGAGAGTCCGGCACTGGAGCCACCGCTTATGAGGTATTTCATTTGCGTGGGCGATATTTTCGCAAAGCGCCCGGTTATTTGTGCGATAAACGAGCCCATTTGCACGGAGGGGCCTTCGCGTCCGAGCGACATTCCGATACCGATGCTGGCCAGACCGCCCGCAAATTTTGCACAGAGCATTTTAAAGGGGTTTTTGTAGGTGATGCGTTCGTTTATCACGGCTTTTGCCTGGGGTATGCCGCTGCCGGAAATAAGGGGGAATTTTTTATAGAGCCAGTAAACGCCCATGCCGATGAGCCATATAATGGCGATTGCTGCCAGGTGGTAGTAAAAGGGTTTATCGTGCGGATAGATCAGTGAACGGACGTCGTCTGCTTTTGTGAGAAGATAGCGGTAGGGTACCGTAACGATTCCGGTAAAGGCACCAACGACGATGCTCAGGAGATAGAGTTTCCCGTTGTTTATATTCATCATTCTGCTAAAGGGTTTTCGTATGCAAAACAAGTTTGAGCCGGAGATTGTTTTCTGCCGGTAGGTTCGTCGCGTGCGCGTGCAAGTGTATAGCGGGTTTCTTTTTGAATGAGAAGATCAGAGAAGGGGAGTTTTGTCGCGGGGGGACTGCGAATGGCTTTCGTGCCGGCGGTTCCGTTATACCTGAGGCTTTATATATTTTCTTAATTGAGGGTAGTTCTATTATATTTTTTTGGTACGGGACGGGCAGGGTTTGCCGATATGCCAAACATGGCGTTTTTATGCCGTTTCGGACTGTTTGGTATTCTCTTTTTCCTTCGCTTTACTGCTCTTGCCGGAGAGTTTCGAGAGGATCATGGTGAGGGCTCCGTCACCGGTTATGTTGCATGCCGTTCCGAAACTGTCCTGCAGGGCAAAGATGGTCAGAAGGAGGGCGGTACCTGCTTCGGTGAACCCGAGAATGGAGGTGACGATACCGAGGGAGGCTATTACCGTTCCGCCCGGCACTCCGGGCGCTCCGATTGCGAATATACCGAGCAGCAAGATAAAGAGGGAGAGGGTGGAGACGGCGGGCAGGGTTCCGTAAAGCATGATGGATACGGTCATTACGAAAAATACTTCCGTCAGTATGGAGCCGCAGAGGTGTACGTTGGCGAAAAGGGGAATGGCGAAGTCGACGACGTCGTCTTTGAGTACGGGACTTTTCTTTGCGCATTTAATGGCAACGCCGAGTGTGGCGGCGGACGACATGGTTCCTACGGCCGTCAAGTATGCGGGGCCGTAGTATTTCAATACGAGCCAGGGATTTTTTTTCGTGACGATACCTGCGGTTATGTATAGTACGCAGAGCCATACGAAGTGTCCGGCAAGCACCATTCCCATTACGCCGATAAAGACGGGGAGTTGTTTGGTAATGGAGCCTTCGTAACTCAGTGCGCAGAAGTTTGCAGCGATAAAGAGGGGGAGAAGGGGGATGAGTATCCGGTTTATAAGCAGGATAATCATTTTCTGGAACTGGTCGAGGATGTCTTCGAAGAGCCTGGATTTTATCCATGCGGTGGAGAGTCCTATCATAATTGCCAGCACGAGGGCGCTCATAACGTTCATGACGGGGGGGATATCGAGCCGGAAGAGCAGCGGGGGAATTTCATTGAGCCCCTCTTTTACGGGTTCGATGGATATGAGGGGGATGAAGGAGTAGCCCATGAACATAGCGAAGAATGCGGCGCCTACGGAAGAGAGGTAAGCCATAGCGAGGGCTATACCGAGCATCTTAGTGGCGTTTGACTGCATCCGGGCGATCGAATATGATACGAATGCCAGAATGATAAGGGGGATCATAAAGAAGATGATTTGCCCGAGTATGTGTTTCAGGGATACGACGACGTTCATTACTTCTTTATTGGCGAACATGCCGCCTATGATGCCTATGGCTACGGCGAGCAGCAGTTTGAAGATGGTTCCGGAGAAGAAATTTTTCATATGGTTTTCAGTTCTCGCAACGGGCATTCCGGCCTTTTCTTTTGCCGTCTTGTTGCCCGGATTTATTTATCTTATAGCGTTCCGGTGTTTTATTACCGTTATAATAATGTTTCAGATATTTCCAGAAAAACACAAAATGATACCATTTTGTTTTGTGGAAGATAGGATAGGAAGTGATAAAAGGTCATTTTATTCAGTTTATCTATCTTATTTTTTGTTTATGTATTCTTAATATTGTATTTTTGTCTGTTATTTTTAGATAAATTACACAGTATGAGATGGTTACTTATGTGTTTGTTTTCAGCACTAAAACCGATGCTTGTATTGACATAATGTATTCAGTATTTTTTTAGAGTTTATTGCATTTGAAAAAATTGTAGGAAGATAAAAAGTTTATCTTCTTGATTATTAATTGGTTATTTTTTTTAGTATTATGAAAAAATTGATGGCTTTTATTTTTGTGTGTGTGATTCTTTTTCAAGGCTGTAATAATGATCTGCCGGGAAGACCGGAGCCAGTTGAGCCACTGCCTTTGGTGTTGGATTTTGAATTTATGCCACAGGGAATACCGATGTATGCCGCACGTGTATCTGAAGATGTTTATACCGCTTTTTATGAAAATTACATTCAAACCAGAATCTTGACGCCAAGTGAATATAACCTTACTTTTAAAGGAGTTGGTTTTGATTATCAGATCGATATTGTAGGGAAATGGAAGAAAAAGGAGATGCTTAACCTGATTCCGGGAAAATATGCCGTAACAGGGACTTCTTATCCAAGCTCGCAAAAAGGTGTGCAGGATACGGTTTCTATTTGTTTTAACGATACCGTAGAGCTGACGAGAGAGAGCACTTCGCTTCTTTTGACAGCAGAATATGATTCTTATCTGTTGCTATTTGATGCAGATAATTTTTCCGATATGTATTATGAATATACTCCTAATTACGGCGGACCTGTTAAAGTTTTGTTTGGGAAAGTTGAAAATGTTTATTATACTTTTTCAAGGATAACGTCTTTTAACTCTGGGGCGTATGTCAGAGGTAGACGGTCTGATCTTTCGTCGTTTAGTATAACTTTGAAGACTTGGAAACCACGAAAGGGAAGATATTATTATTTTAACGATATTGATAATTCATTTGAGCTGCCGCCAATGGTCGCTCCGGAATAATCAGATTTTTTTGTTTTGCCAGCCGGCTTTTTTGAGGTAGATGATTGCAAAGACGACCATAAAGGTGGAGTAGATGTGTTCGGTGGTCCACGCTACGGCTACGTCGCTGCGGAGATGGAGTATTATGTAGAATACGTAGAGTATATATATAACGAGTGTTGCCAGCTCGATAAAGAGGGCTGAACGGGTGTTTCCGGTACCTGAAACAGTGTTGAAAAGGATGTTTGCCGGTACGTTGAGGAAATAGGACGATGCCATAACCAGCAGCGAGGGTACCGAACTCATGATGAGATCGGGGTTATCGGTATATATACGCAGAAGGAGCGTAGGGAAGATGAATATCAAGACGATTATGGGTGTGACGACGAGGTAGCACATTTTTATGATGCGACGGCAGAGGGGGATGACGTATTGCTGCTGTCCGGCTCCCATCAGGTTGCTGACGAGCGAACTCGTGGTGGAGGCGAACGAGGCGACCGTGAGGAAGAGGAGGGAGGATATGCTGCGGACGATATTGGATATGGCGAGCGAGCGTTCTCCGAGATGTTCGACGGCTACGAAGAAGAGGAACCATGTGGATACCGAGAGGAACGATTGCAGCATGGTCCATACGGATATGTTGAGCATGCGGGCAAGGAGTTTCGGGCGGAACCCGGTAAAACGGAAGAGGCCGTATTTTTCTTTATCGACTTTAGACCATGTATAGAGGACAAAGAAGATAAGGGATACGAGCTCGGCAGCGGACGACCCTATGGCGGCTCCGGCTATGCCGAGTGGCGGGCATCCGAATTTCCCGAATATGAGGATGTAGTTGAACAGGGCGTTGCTGAGCACCATTACGATGGCGTTTGCCGTAAGTATTTTCGTGTTGGTGGTGCCTACGAAGAAGGCGCGGAACATGGTGTCGGCGAATGCGAAGAAGAATCCGTACACGCGCCAGTCCATGTATTTCAGGGTCGCTTCGTAGATTTGCTCCGATTGAATCAGGGATTTCAGTATGACGGGGGAGTATTTTTGCGAAAGGGTGAATATGACGGCTGCCAGCAGGAAGAGGAAGAGCATGCCTTGTGAAAAGATTTCGCCTATTTTTTTGTAGTTTTCTTCTCCATTGCGGCGTCCGATCAGTATCTGGGCTCCTATGCTGAAGCCGAACCCGAGCATGAAGATGGCCATGTAATAGACTCCTGCAAGGGCAGATGCACCGAGTTCGATCTCTCCGACGCGGCCGAGGAAGGCGGTGTCGGTCATCCCGATGAGATGTTCCATCAGCAGGCTGAAGAGTATAGGGAATACGATGTGTATTATCTGTTTGTTGCTGTATTGGTGCATGTCAGGGCGTTGGTTTTATGCGTTTGCACTTTCCTGTGAGGTGTTCGATGTCGAGCCGCAGCACATTGGTTCTCCCGAACGATGCTTTGATGTATTTTTCGGCTTTTTGTTCGTAGCCGGGGCTGTATTTTTTTACCAGGAGCCGGAGTGCGTAAAGGCGTTCTTCAACGGAGAGGTTTTCCGTGATTTTCCCGAATACGACTGTGCTTTCGTAGGCAGTACTGAAATCGCCGGGAATTACTTGTGTTTTTCCGACTACGCAGAAGCTTGCTTTGTTGTTTTCTTTTATGCTGTCGAGCTTAAAGCCTTCAGGTGCGCAATGGAAGTATATTTTGTTTTCTTCGCAGGCGTAGCTGATGGGGATTCCGTAGCCGTAGCCGTTTATGCCGCACAGGGAGAGGTATCCGTATTCGCCGTCACGAAGCAATTGGCGTGCTTCTTCATTGCCGAGTATCCTGTCTTTTCTTCTGGGTTCCCTGAACATACCTTCTTTTTTGTGCAAAGATACGTTTCCTTTGCGTGAATGGAAAGTTCCCGTTCATAAAGCATGTAAAGGAATAATTTAAACTGTAAAAAGGTACCCTGTTTCGTGGTTATCTGTTTCCTGTGGCGGGTACCAGCTGTTTCAGCACTTGCAACACACCGTCGTGATCGTTACTTGCGGTGAGAAAGCGTGCGGCTTTCTTTACTTTCGGATGGGCATTTTCGACTGCGTAACTGTAATATGCCTGCCGCATCATCTCGATATCGTTCAGGCAATCACCGAATGACATTGTTTGTTCGGAAGTGATGTTATACATATTTTGTATGATTTCGAGTGCTTTGCCTTTGTTTGCGAGGATATGGGACATATCGAGCCAGATGTTTCCGGATAGTTTTACCTGTACTTTCCGTTTCATTTTCCTAAACCACGGGTAGCTGTTTTTCTCCGCTCCTTTCAGGTCGCATACGGTGACTTTCAGGAATTGGTCGTCTTTTACGTCGAGCAGGTTGTTTACCTTTTCTATTTTTTCGTAATACTGGTGGAGGGGATTAATGAATTCGGGGGTATCGGATTCGATGTAGGCCGTTTTTTTTCCGCATAAAACGATTTGCACGCCGGGTATCTGGCGGGCGATATGGATCAGTTGATGGGCTGTTTTTTCGCTTAGGGCTTCCACGTGTATTTCCTGCCCTTTATATACGATGTAGCTACCGTTTTCGGCAATGAAAATGATTTCGTCTTTTACCTTTTCAAATACTTTCTGCAGATTAAAGAGTTGGCGTCCGCTTGCGGCTGCAAACCATATATTTGCTGTTTTGAGCCTGTTGAGTACAGGAAAAAAATCGTCGTTCAGTCGTCCGTCCGAATGGAGTAGCGTGCCGTCGAGATCAGAGGCTACGAAACGGATGTCGGGTGTCTTATTCATAAGTTGTCTTTTTCTCCTGTGTTTTTCCCGTTTTTAACGGGGGAGTTTAACTGCGGAGGTTATTTATTAAACTGTTTTTATGTTCGTATGGTTTTGTTGTGCCAAAGTAATTTTATGCATTCCGTCTGTTTCGGAGAGGTGCATATTTATATGATTTTCTTTTAAGCAATTGGTTTAACGGGGGTTCCGTTTTTTTGAAAAATATTTATTATTTTGCTACGGGAGGGGTGGGGGTATTTTGCTTTTCCAACTTCGTTGCCCGGGACGGTATTCCTTTGAAATGAACTGTTTCGGGTGTTTGTGTCGTGACTGTAAACGATCGTGTTATACAGACGACGAAACCATTTTATACTTAATTCCTGAACAATAAATGTTTTATAACGTTTCGGGAGATAAAGAATGGTGTATTTTATTTGCATTCTGTATCTGGATTTTATTCTTTTGCAATAGTATCATTTATAAAAAGCGAGAAATTATGGATTTTTTGACAAATGAAAAACTGACGATTGTAGGTGCGGCCGGGATGATTGGTTCCAATATGGTGCAGACAGCTTTGATGATGAAGCTGACGCCCAATATCTGTGCTTACGATCCTTATGCGCCGGCACTGGAGGGTGTTGCGGAGGAGATGTATCATTGCGGTTTCGAGGGTGTAAACCTTACGTTTACGAGTGACATTTCCGTGGCATTGAAAGATGCGAAGTACATTATTTCTTCGGGCGGTGCGGCACGTAAGGCTGGCATGACGCGTGAGGATTTGCTGAAGGGTAATGCTGAGATTGCGGCACAGTTCGGTAAGGATATACGCAGTTATTGTCCGGATGTGAAACATGTGGTCGTGGTTTTTAATCCTGCGGATATTACCGGTTTGATTACGTTGCTTTATTCGGGCCTGAAACCGTCGCAGGTGAGTACGCTGGCTGCTTTGGACAGTACGCGGTTACAGACGGCTTTGGCTCAGTTTTTCGGTTTGCCTCAGGATAAAGTCGTGAATAGCCGTACGTATGGCGGCCATGGCGAACAGATGGCTGTTTTCGCTTCGACGACTTCCGTTAACGGAAAGTGTCTTTCTGATTTGATCGGTTCGCCCGAACTTCCCGTTGAGAAGTGGGAAGAGATACGGGAGCGTGTGATTCAGGGGGGAAAGCGTATTATCGAATTGCGTGGCCGTTCTTCGTTCCAGAGTCCTGCTTACCTGTCGGTAGAGATGATACGTGCCGCGATGGGTGGAGCGCCTTTCCGCTGGCCTGCCGGTGTTTATGTTTCGGACGGCGAGTTCAATCATATCATGATGGCTATGGAGACGACTATTACGCGTGACGGGGCTTCTTACCGTCAGGTGAAGGGTACGGCTGCCGAGATGGAGGCTTTGAAAGAGAGTTACCGTCATCTTTGCAAACTGAGGGACGAGGTGATCGGAATGGGTATTATTCCTCCGATAGATCAGTGGCATACGTTGAATAGGAATATCAAGTAACGAAGTGGATGTCGAGGAGTTCAGGGAGTATTGTTTGTCGTTGAACGGTGTTTATGAAAAGATGCCGTTCCTGAATGTTTCCGATAAATATAGCCGGGATGTATTGTGTTTCTATGTGGGTAGTAAATGGTTTTGCTATGTGAATATAGAAGTTTTTGACCGTTGCTGCCTGAAATCAACGCCTGAAGATGCAATTGTATTGCGGGAGCGATATGTGGGCGTACAGCCTGCATGGCATATGAACAAGCGTATGTGGAATGATGTGTACTTCAACGGTGATGTACCGGACAGTAAGATAAGGGAACTTGTAAAACGATCGTACGATATTGTATTTCAATCTCTTTCGAAGAAAGAAAAGGGGATATAACAGGTATGAAGTGATTATTCTTTGTTCGTCCGACTTGCCTTCAGATTACGTATTTGAGACGTTGTTTCGGCAGTGAATCAATGTTTTGATGTAAAGTTTTATACGGTATGTTATGCTGAAAGGAGCTGCTGGTTTTTCCGGCAGTTCCTTTTTATTTGGCCTTTTCCTATCCGGTGATTTCGGCAGGAAATATCCGGTATTATTTTTTCTCTTTCTTTATCGGATGTGCGAATACGAAACGGCATCCGCTGGTATATTCTCCGTCGAGCCAGATGTTGCCATTGAATATGTGGGCTATCTGCCTGCAGATTGAGAGTCCGAGTCCGGTACCTTGTTTATATTCGTTGAGTTTCTCGAAGCGGTCGAATACTTTGTCTTGCTTTTCTTTCGGTATTCCACATCCGGTATCGGTTACGGAAAAGAGTACCCTGTTCTGGTCTTCCTGCACTTCGAAGGTGAGGGTGATGCTGCCGGTATCGGTGAATTTTGTCGCGTTTGTCAGCAGGTTTATCAATATTTGCGACAGGCGTTGTGCGTCTGTTTCGAGTATGTATGATTCGCAGGGCGGATTGAATACGTATTCGATGTTTTCTTTTTTCTTATGCGTTATGGTGGACATGATTTGCTTACAGAGGCCGACGATGTCTTCCTGTTTGTAAACAAATGGTGTTTTACCGGTTTCGAGCCTGGATATGTCGAGTATGTCGTTGATCAGGGTGAGCAGCATATCGGAGTTTTTAGATATGATTTTCTGGAATTCCGTTTGCTCTTCTTCCGAAACGTCGGGATCGCATATCAGGGATGAGAAGCCTACGATGGCGTTCAGGGGCGTACGTATTTCGTGACTCATATTGGCGAGGAACGCCGTTTTGAGCCGGTTGGATTCTTCCGCTTTTTCTTTTGCTTCGATCAGTTCACCTTCCCTTTGTTCCAAGATATTCCGCAACCGTTTGTTGTGGTAATACATGAAGCAAAGGAATATTATGAAGAGGGAGAGGAGGACGAGCGCTGCGGAACCTGTATAGATATACAGTTCGTATTCGCGGAGTTTTTCGTCCAGTTTGTTTACGATGACGCTGTTTGCAGGAAGCTGGTATTCTTTTACTTCGAGTTTCTGCAGTTTCTTTTTGTCGAACTGATATTCGTTGCTTCCGTTGCTGAAATAGACGGAGTCCGGATTTCCCTGGTAGTAACTGGCGATTTGGTCGGCAATGCCTGTAATGTTGTTTGAGTATTTCGGGACATACCCTCCTATCGCGAGATTTCCGATGCCTATTCCGGAGAGGGAAAATACGGGAAGGTCGGGTCTTCCTGCGATCAGCGTTTCCATCGAGCTGTTCAGAAAGTAGAGCCCGTCTTTATTTACGCGCCAAGTGCCGATTAGTAAAACGGTATTGGGGGGAAGGTCGGAGATGATCTTCACCGCTTTTTGGGGTGTGTGTTTCCGCCCGTCGATCAGGATAAGATCGAGTTCTGGAAAGGCTTTCATCTCTTTTTTTACCATAGATTGCAGCGATATGCCTCCGTAGGTGTTATCGGAAAGAAACGCGATGTGTTCGACTTTCGGATAGAAGGAGCGTATGAGTTCTATATTTTTAGGAACGTCATAGATGTTTACATATCCTCCTCCCGTACCTTTTACCGCAGCGATTTCTTCCATGTCTATGGATTCGGGTTCCCAGTTGATGAGATCGACTGAATCGCTTGCGGGTAGTATAATTCCATTCCTGCTGGCAAAACAGGCAAAGAACGGTATGTTTTCCGGCACTTTATCCTGTGCGAGAAACGAGGCCCATGCTTCCTGGCCTAACAGTATGATGGCTTTCAGATTGGTGCGGTTGTATTTCTGCAGTACTTCAGCCATTTTTCCCCGCCAGAGATAGGCTTCACTGATGCCTTTGCACCCCATATCTTCTATCAGTATCTCATAGGGGTACTTTCTCTGTACAATTTCTTTCTCAAAAGAGGAGATGAAATTGGACATACGTTTGGTATCGGGATTGTAAGACGCTATGACAAGAACGGTTCCTTTCTCGAGCGTCGTTTTTGCCGACAGCAGGGCAGGGAAGAGCATGAAGCCAGCAAGTAGCAGCAGCATAATCCCTGTATTACAGACTCTATTTACATTTTTCGGTGTGATAAGAGATCCTTTCTTTAATAATCCTCTAAGATAATTCAATTTTGCTAAAAAACGAAATTAATCTGTTTGTCTGTTTTTTTATTCTCTTATCCTGAAAAGTTAGAATAGTACCCTTACTCCGGTTGTCCATGTGGTACCGAAACCGTACCATACAACTGCAGTGGCCTGATCGTGGCCGGTGCCGTCGAGTGCATCGGATATGTATTTCTTGTTCAACAGGTTGTTTACATTGGCATAGAGTATTGCGTCCAGTTTACCTACTGTGAACTTGTAATTCATATTGAGGTCGATGGTGTAGAAGTTGGGTAGTTTCCACGAATCGGCACGGTCGTCGGGATTTGTCCTGTCGGCCGGTGCGAAATCGGCATAGTTGCGTCCGTAATAGTTGAGTGCAGCGCCGATGAAGAGTTTCTTCAGCGGTTCCCATGTCGCGCTGACAGCAAGGCTTGTCTGGGGTGCGTTTCCGACGTGCAGGTCTTTGATATAGGCGTTGTATTCACCTACTTTGTTCTGTTGCTCATCGAACAGTGTAAAGGATACGTCGTTCGCCCAGCGCCAGTCGCCCAGCGAGAATGCTCCGGCCAGTAAGAGTGAGGGGTGCGGACGGTAGCTTGCTTCCAGCTCAATCCCTTTGTGTATGGCGTCTATGTTGGGGATACAGGCTTTCGGTCCGTTCCACGAGCCGATCGCTTTGGTTACGCTTTTATCCATCCAGCGGGTGTAGTATCCGTTCAGTACGAAATAGAAGTTCGATATGTTCAGTTTGTAACCGAGCTCTACTGTTCCGATTTTTTCGGTTATAGGATTGGCAATGGGTACATTATCGGCATAGATATTGTCCATCATCGGGGCACGGCTCATCCATCCTCCGTTGATGAAAACGTTATGAATGCGTGCTATTTTGTAGTTGAATCCGCCTTTTACGCTTACCGGTACAAATGCTTTCCATTTTGTTTTGATCATAGAGTTGGGATATAACCCTTCGTTTGTTGAGCCTCCGTATTTACCCGGGTCTTCCCGCTGGTAACGATAGTCGGCAGCTGATACCGAAACGAATGCTTTATAGGTTTTCTTGGTGTAAGCGAGTTGCACGAATCCGGCTGTGTTGGCAATGCGGCTGGTGTAGTCCTGATTGACTTTATCTCCTACTTTCAGCTTTTGGTTCGGGTCCTGATATGCAAGTTTGTTGTCGAGATAGTATTCGCCGCCCAGCAGATCCGATATTTTGTCGTAGTGGAACCCTTTATAGAAGCGGAAGTCTATCCCTGCCGTAAAGTTGAGGGCTTCGGTAAAGTTGTTCGTGTAGTTGGTGATGAAGCCATACCAGTTGTGGGCGTTCGTTCCCATGGTGAAGATTGCATCCGAACCGTGGTCGGAGAGGCGGTTGTCTTCCATAACGGGATTGTAATCGATCAGTCCGTCGGGTGTCAGATCGGTCGTCGGGGTGGGTTTCCCTGTTTTGTAGTTGTATTGCAGCCTGTTCGCATCTTTTCCGTAAACTTTACGTCCGCCTCCTTTGGCGATGGAAACGTATACGGAGGTTGACAGGTTCGATTTTTCGTTGATGGTCCAGAAAGTGGTTCAACGATATCTGGGGTTTATGGTATTCGTTGTAACCGGAGTAGGTAGAAACGATTTCTCCGTTTATGATTCCGTAGCAGGTGTTCATGCGTATGCCGTCGCGATGGTTTTCGTAATCTTCGACGGATTGCTTGTTGCTGCGGCGGTTGTGCCATTGCGGGGCTCCGAATGCCGTAAGGGAAAGTAAATGATCTTTGTTGATGCGTTTCGATATGTTGGCAAAGTAATTCCATGCTTCGAAATTCGTTCCGTTTACATAGCCGTCGCCCCAAGTGCGTCCGCCTGAGATGGTTACAGCCCATCCTTTTTCCGTGAGACCGGTGGAGAGTGTGAGCCCTACGTCTTGATAGCCGTCGTTACCCAAACCGTAGTGTACCGATCCGCCTCTTTCGGCATCGACACTCTGGGTGATGATGTTGATGGTACCTCCGACAGACGATACGCCTAATTTGGAAAGGCCGACGCCTCGCTGTACCTGTATGCTGTTCGTTACCTGTGCCAATCCGGCCCAGTTCGACCAGTATACGCTTCCGTTTTCCATTCCGTTAACGGGGATACCGTTTATCAGTATTCCGATATTTTCGGAACCGAAGCCACGCAGGGTGATGCGTGCGTCACCGAAACCTCCGCCTTGTTTGGTCGCATAGATGGAGGGTGCGGATTTCAAAACTTCCGGGAATTCCTGGTTGCTGAGTTTTGTACTGATGTCGTTTGCCGAGAAAGTAGAGAGAACCACAGGTTCATCGATTTTCCGGTCTGAATAGGATGCTAATACTTTGACTTCCTTCAACCCGATCGAGTGGGCAATGGAATCTTGTTCTCCGATGTTTTCCTGTGCGTATATGCCCTGCATAAAAAGCAGGCTGCATATGAGTAATGCAGGTTGTTTCATTCTTTTTTGTTTGTTCAACTTTAAAATTTAAAAGCTGAAGGTGTTTTCTGTTTTATTTTATTCCGGCTATACAAAAATAACTTTAAATATCGGACAACGGCAGAAAAAGAGATAGTTTATTCACTCGAAGTGATGTTTTTTTTGTTTTGTTATTATTTTTTTTAATTCTTTCTTGAATGCTTATTTGAGCCATTTCTCAAGAATAGAGAGGATTTGTTCGCTTTTTATGGGCTTTGAGATGTAGTCGTTGAAGCCGTTTTCGAGGCATTTTTGCTCGTCGCTGGAGAAGGCATTTGCTGTTACTGCTATGATAGGCACGTCGTTACCTTGCTCGCGAATGATTTTTGTTGCTCCGTAACCGTCCATTACAGGCATACGTAGGTCCATGAGAATCAAATCTGGTTTCAAAGTGTTAAAAATATCTACTGCTTCTTGTCCGTTTTCCGCATGCAGGATCTTGTATTTTTTTCTCAAAATGATTTCCAGCAGCATGAAGTTGCTGGGGTTGTCTTCGGCGATAAGAAGCGTATGGTTTTTTTCCGAAGATTGATTCTGAACGGTGGGTGTAGTTTCGATTATCATGTCGTTTTTGTTTTTTCTTGTCATTGATGAGGGGACGGTAAACCAGAAAGTCGATCCTTTTCCTACTTCGGATTTGACGCCTATATCTCCTCCCCAGTGGTTTACGATCGATTTGCTGATGGATAGCCCGAGCCCCGTTCCTTTTATAAATGAGTTCAGTTTTGTAAAACGATCGAATATCTTTTTTGTTTCGTCAGAGGGTATTCCGCATCCGGTATCGGAGACATGGAAGAGGATATCGCGGTTGTCTTGTTGCCGGTAACCGAAACGGATGCTTCCTTTGTCCGTAAATTTAATAGCGTTGGTTATCAGGTTGGTTATTACTTGTGTTAGCCTGTTTTTGTCGATATTGAGGATGCATGATGGTAAGCGGTCTTCAAAAAAGAGTTCAACTTCTTTTCTGGTTACACGGAGTTTCGACGATTGTTCGATTTTGGAGAGCAGGTCGTTTATATCGACGTCTGTTTCGGTATATTCGAGCAGATTGGATTCGATTTTAGAGAGGTCGAGTATGTCGCTTATGAGTTGCAGGAGGAGTTCGTTGTTTGTTTGTATGATTTTGATGAATTCTTCTTTTTCCGATTGTTCTTCGGTTGTGCACAGCAGTTCCGAGAAGCCGACGATTGCATTGAGGGGAGTCCGGATTTCGTGGCTCATGTTGGCGAGGAAGGCAGATTTGAGGATGTCGGACTGTTCTGCTATTTCTTTTGCTTTACGTAATTCTATTTCGGCTGTTTTTGCTTGTGTTATATCGTCTATTTTCAATACGGCTCCCTTGACGTCATTGTTCTTGCCGAATACGGGGGTGGCTGATATTTCGAAGTAGAGTCCGTCTTGTGTATAGAGGTGTTTACCGGGTATGCCGTTTTTCATTACTTCGGCGGCTACGCATCTTTCACATGGTTTGTCTGTTTTTCTAACCGTTTTGTAACAGACTTCTCCTCTTTTATAACATCTTTCTTCTCCGGCAATGGTGTATTTTTTTTCGTTTCCCCATTGTACGACAAAATCTTTATCGATATAGGAGAGAATGGAGTTGATGCTTGACAGGGCGAGTTCGCGGTTTATATTCGCTTCTTCGGCTTTTTGGAGCGCGGCATTGAGTTGTTCGGTTATGCTGGTTTGTGCCTCGAGGCTTTTTTCGAGCTGTTTCTGGGTTTGCTTGATGTCGGAGATGTCCCACCGTATTACCAGCAGCCAGTCATGCCCTTTATGCCGGCGGATAACGCGTTTTGCAACGATCGACTGGTGTTCGCGTCCGTCGGGCGTAACGTAAATTTCTTCTTTTTTTACATGTTCTTCTGTTTTCGCGATCTGGTAATCTATATCGCGATAGTATTGCCCGCGTTTTTTTCCGAATATATCGTAATCGGTTTTTCCGAGGGCTTCGGAGGCTTTTATGCCGGATTGTATTTCGGATTCTCTATTCCAGAATATGTAGCGCATGTCTGCGTCGATGTCTTTTACCATGATGGGGAGTGGCAGGCTGTTGAGTAGTTCGTTTAGCAGCTCGTGCATTTCATTCAGGTAGTTTTCCCTTTCCCTGTTTTCGGTATTGTCGGCGACGGCAAATATGTAACTGTCTGTTTCGTTTTCTTCGTTCTGTACCCTATGGGATGAGATAATCATGTACCGGGTGCCTTTGTGGCGTGAATTGATAAATCCCGAATGGTTCAGGAGATCGAAATCGATCGGGAGCTCTTCCGATAGGTAGTCGGCGGAACGGAAGCGTTCCATCTGTTTTTTCGAGAAGGGGGAGAGGTTGAAGATGTTCAGTTTTCCTACAAGTTCTTTATCGGACGTTACTCCTGCGATTCCTACGAATATCTCGTTGGTGGCTATTATTTTCCCTTCTTTGTCGCAGATGAGGATCCCGACGGGTGCATACTGCAGCATGTCCTGATAGCGGTGGAAAAGCGGCGTGGGGGGGATGTTGCCGGGTTCGGCGGGAATCGTAGCTATATTTTCTTCCGGCTGGCTGTAACAGATGATGCCATCTTTTTTTCCGTTTTCGTCGAAGTGGGCATAGTAGCGCCAGCCGATATTTTTTGTGATGCCGCCGGGAAGAGGATGTGCGATGATGTTTGCGAATGTGTTTTTTTCAGGTGTCAGTGTTGCCAGTTGGCTGAGAAGTGTTTCTTTTGCCGCACTTTGTCCGGAGCTGATTATGTTTTGTCCGATTAACTGCTCCCTGTTCCGGCCGAGCAAACGACAGGCGGTGTCGTTTGCATAGGTGATGACGCCTTGTTCCGTAATATGCAGGATACAGAAGGGGGCATAATCTGATGTTACCCTGAACAGCCTGTTATCATTCTTTTTTTCGTATATATCCATTATCGAACATCGTTTAAAGACAGGCAACAGTCGGGGGATTTTCATCTGTTCCGCTTTTTGTTTTTACCTATTTGTAAGCGGGTACGAATATATCGTTTTAATTTATATGGTGAAAGTGTCTTGTCATATCAATATCAAATATTTTTCGAGCAATGAGACTATTTTTGTTTTCAATGCTGGAGCATTGATGGGTTTGGGGGTATAGGCGTTGAAGCCGCTTTGCATTATTTTCTTTTCGTCGTCGGCAAAAGCGTATGCTGTGACGGCTATGATCGGAACTGACGAGGATAGTTTCCGTATCTCGGCCGTAGCTTCGTAACCGTCCATCACCGGCATGTTGATGTCCATAAGGATCAGGTGCGGATCGTACTCTTTGAAGAGGTCTACTGCATCTTTTCCGTCGGCTGCATGCAGAAGGGTGTATTCTTTTTTCAGGATGGATTCGAATAATTTATAATTGCTCAGGTTGTCTTCTGCGATAAGGATAACCGGACGTTCTTTTGTCACGATCCGTTTTTCCGGACCGAATTCGGGAGTGTCGCTTTTTTGTATGCGGATGGGGCGATAGGGGATGGTGAACCAGAAGGTGGAGCCTTTTCCTTCTTCGGAATCGACGCCGATTTTTCCACCCAGTTTTTCTACGATTGTCTGGCAGATTGCCAGTCCTAATCCTGTGCCGGGACGAAAGGTGTTGAGTTTTACGAAACGGCCGAATATCGCATCTTTTTTGTCGGCTGGTATTCCGCATCCGGTATCGGAAACGAACAAACAGAGGGTATTATCGTCTTGTTTCCTGTATCCGAAGCGGATAAAGCCTTCATCCGTGAATTTCCCGGCATTAGTGATCATGTTGGTAAGAACCTGGGTGATCCGGTTTTTTTCGCTGTTAATGCAGCATTCGGACAGGCATTCGGTGAATTCGAGTTTTACTTTGTCCGATTCTACTTTCAGCCTGCATGATTGTTCGAGTTCCCGGAGCAGGGCGTTGAGGTCGAAGTCGGAGTAGGTGAATTCGAATACGCCCGATTCTATTTTGGAGAGGTCCAGTATATCGCCGATCAGCTGTAACAGCAATGCGTTGTTGTTTTCGATAATGGAGATGTATTCTTTCTTTTCCGATTCTTCTTCGGCGGTGGATAGTATGTTGGAGAAGCCGACGATTGCATTCAAGGGGGTACGGATCTCGTGGCTCATATTGGCAAGAAACGCCGATTTGAGGCGGTTAGATTCTTCGGCGCGGTTTTTTGCATCGAGCAGGTCGAGTTCCATCCTTTTCCTTTCTGTGATTATAACGGACGATCCGATAAGCATTTGGGGTTTCCCGTATTTGTCGCGGGTTTCGACCGTAGCCTGGGCTTCTACCCATTCGTAAAGGAAGTGGTTGTTTTTTTTGTTCAATACCTGATATTCTACTTTTATCTTTTTTATTTCATCGTTCATGAGTTTACCGTATGCTTGCCGTACTCTTTCGCGGTCTTCCTTATGTATTTTTGAGAAGTAGAGTTCTTCGGGTACAAAAAAGCTTTCGTTCTTTTCATCGTCAACGATGTTTTTCAATTCTATGGGGCGATTTACGTCGCAAAGTATCATTTTGTTTTTCAAATCCCATTTCCAGGGTACCACGTTGGCGATATCGAGTGCCATGCTTAACTTGTGGTTTGCAGATTCGAGCGAAGATTGTGTTTTCCGCAGTTCTGTAATATCGACACAGAAGATGTCGGCAATATCTTTTTCGGTGGATTTGGCAATGTAAACTTCGTAATATTTATTTGTCGGCTGGTAGTAGTATTCTACGGTTATGGGTTTTCCGTGGGAGAGTACATTCTTGTAAAGAGACATATAGTCTGTGTAGGTGGTTACGTTCAGGTCACTACCTTTTTTCCCGATTATGTGCTCTTTTTTTGAGAAATGTTTTTCAAAAGGTGGGTTTACGTCTACGATTTCGTAGTCGTATATTTCTCCTTTTTCGTTGTATAACAGTTTGTTTTGCTGATATATGATGGGCATATTGTTGAAGAAGTTTTTATACCGGGTCAGTATGCTCATTTCGTTGTCGCGGAGTATTTCCTCACGTTTCATCATATTGATACGCATGAAGAGGACGTATATGATTCCGGCCATAAAGAGCATGCCGATTATAAGGTAGCGGTGGCGTGAAGCGAAGTTTTCGGGTTTGAGGTAATAGACGGCATCTTCAGGATAGAGTGATTCGTCGATATTTGCTTTCTGCAGCACGTTGTAGGCGAGATGGTATTCCGGTTTGCCGGCGGCTTGCCATGGTATTTCGGATGCTTTCGTGCCATTCAGTATTTTTTGCAGCGTCGATGCGACGGTACTTCCGAGAATGTCACCGGAATAGAAGTAGCCGCCGGCCATTTCCCCGTCTTTTACGCCTGTGTCGTCAAGGGTGAAAAGGGGGTGTGCAGTAAAGGTACAGATGTTTTTATAGTTGTAAGCGGAGAGTTGCGTATTGCCGAACTGTACTTGTTTCTGGAACCACGAAAAGAAGAGGATGCCTACGGAGTCATTATATGAGCGAAGGGAGTCAATGAGCATATCGGTAGTGTGGACGCCATCGGTGAGATAGCTGACTTCAAGTTCGGGAAAGTGTTGTTTTACAACATTCCGTACTTCGTTCCTTGCATGTGAACTTGCATAACGGGTATCGGATATGAATGCGAGTTTATTCATGCCGGGTGTGAGGTGTTTCATTAGTTTGATCGTTTCATACGGGTAGATGGGGCATTGTATGACGGTCAGGTTCGATTCGCCCGCTATGGAGGTCAGGGGGCGTATGGAGTCGTTTATGTTTTTGTCTTTTGTAATATATGCGTCGAGGGTGTTGATATTTTTATCGTCTGCACAAAGTATGGACGGAATATTTTTCCATATCGTTTTGAGTTCTTTCCGGAAAAGGACGAGGGCATTGTTGCCGAGCAGGACGATTATTTTGGGCGGTCTTGCGGCGTATCTTTTCAGTATTTCCATTTTTCTCTCGTTCATTTTGTCATTGCTGTCGATGAGCCACATGACAAGTGATTCGGTGTAAAGGTTTAGTGAATCCCGAGGATTTGTAATATTGATTCGAATGCTGTCGGTGATGTAGTTCGACCAGATTGTAGATTCGGAAAACGAGTTTATAACGAGTACATAATCGGAGCTGATGTTGTTTTTTTCCATCCCTGACATGGGGTAAACGGCGTGTGTGAGGAGAAACAAAAAAATTATATTCCATAATGAGCTGCCGGTGTTCTTTTTTTGTTTTTTTAGGTAAATATTTTTCATTGATTTATTGGTTGTTTTTCAGATTGTTTCTTCTCAACATCGGCAGGTAGGGGATCGCTGAGAAGAAACGGGCAATCTGATTGTTGATGTTTGTCTGTAGAACTGTATAATTATGTCAATTATCGTAAATATTCTGTTATAAACGACAAATATAGAAACTTTGCTTAAAAAAAACGAGAAAAAATGCGATAAACAAAAGCCGGGGCTTTTTGTTTCTTAAAGGAGCCTCAGCGATTATTTCGTTATAATTGTACAAAAGGTTTATGATAAAGAGCTGTTTTTGATATAAAAATATGGACGGGAGGATATTGTTCCTTTTTCCGGTAAATTTGCAGGCATATCTATGCAGAACATAGCATGGAGGCGGTCTTTGTTGTTGAAGTGGTGAATTATCAAAAATGAAAAACGGACTGTTTGCTTTTACATTTTCACTCTATTTTATTGTTTGTTAACGAAATGTTTGATAAAAAATAGTACATTTGCGAGGATAGAGAGTACTGTCTGCTGTCTATATGGGTATTATTTTATTATATGTGTTGAAGTTTAATTGCTTTTTAACAATCTAAAAAAGGGATTGCGTAATAACCCCCAATTATCATGATTCATGACTGATTATCGGAAGTATTATAAAGATGTAAGCGCCGCACTCAGGACAGGATGGTGGTGCTTTGATGTTGCAAAGGAGATAATATATTATGATACGAACCTGATTTCTCTTTTGGGCATAGATTACGAGCAAATTTCATTATCGGATTTTTTATTGCAGGTGGATCCGCTGCAGCGTGGTGCCGTGGAAGATGCTTTCCGGATTTTTCCTGAAATCAGGAGTTTTAACGAGACGTTTATTTTTTCTCCGGGCGGAAAACCGTTCGAACTGAGGGGAATCCTGAATGTTATTGAGGATGATAGCAACGGAAGGGTGAAGTGCGGGTGTGGCGCTTTGATGATTCTGAATGACCAGTTGGCGGGAGAGCGTCACCGGAAACAGGTGCATGAGCGTTTGAGGAAGGGTAGTCCATTTGTGAACCTGTCGCTTGAAACTGTGCGTATATATCCGTGGGAGTGGGATCTGTCGGAGAGGGGTACCGTACATATCAGCATTGCCGACCGTAAGAGGTTGTATTCATCCAATCAGGAGGAGTACATCGGGACGATTTATCCGGATGACCAGGAGTTATACCGGGATATGCTGGATTCGTTTGTACATGGCGGGACAGATCATTTCAGCCTGCTTTACCGTTCTACTTGTTTTTCAAAACAGTTGCGTTGGTATGAGATGATCGGAATGGCTTACCGTTATGATGATTCAGGCCGTTGTACAAAGGCAATCGGGGTTATAAAGGATATAACGGAGTTAAAGAGGAGTGAGGAGGCGCATGTGGAGGAGAGACGCCGAAGGGAGGAAAACAACCGCAGGAAGTCTATGCTTCTTTCGAATGTGAGCCATGAGATCCGTACGCCTCTGAATGCTATAGTTGGTTTTTCGGGTTTGTTGGATTCAACAATCGATAAGATGGAGCGGAGAGAGTATCTGAAAATTATCCGGAACAATAATGAGACGTTGCTGCAACTTATCAGCAATATGCTTGATTTATCGAGGATAGAGGCGGGTACGCTGGAGTTCGAGTATTCGGAGTTCGACATCAACGACTTACTGAGCGAAGCGTTGTGTTTATCGCAGGCACAGGCAGAAAGAAAAGGACTTTATATCTCTTTTACGGAGCAGTTGCCGGAGTGCGTTATCCGGACGGAGCGGGTGCGTTTGTTGCAGGTTTTCAGTAATTTGCTGGCAAATGCCATAAAGTTTACTTCGCAGGGGGGAATCCGTGTGGGGTACCGTTTGCCGGATGAGAAGGCGCTCTATTTTTATGTAAGCGATACGGGTTGTGGTATTTCTTCTGATAAGAGGGATTCTATCTTCGACCGTTTTGTAAAGTTGGAAAATCATGTGCCGGGTACGGGATTGGGATTACCGATTTGCCGGACTATTGTGGAGAGGTTAGGCGGAGAAATTGGGGTGGAGTCGAAAGAGGGTAAGGGTTCGACGTTCTGGTTTACTTTGCCGATTTCTGTTTTAGTTTCGAAAAAGGTGAAAAACATTTCCGGTGAAACGAGGTTGCCCAAAGTCCGTTCTACCCTTTTGATTGCCGAGGATAACGAGGATAATTACAGGTTTCTGGAACAGATATTGAAAAGTGAATACCAGCTTGTTCATGCATGGGATGGCTGTGAGGCGGTCGATCTGTTCCGGCGTTGCTGTCCGCAGCTGGTGCTGATGGATATGAAGATGCCGAAAAAGGATGGTCTCGAAGCTTTCAAAGAGATCCGGAGGGAGAAGCCTTCGACGCCGGTCATTGCCGTGACGGCGCATGCATTGGAGGAGGATGAGGAGCGTATCCTGAAAGATGGCTTTGACGGTTATTTCTCGAAGCCTGTTGATGAGGTTAAGCTGAAAGAGAAGATTTTGTCGCTGCTTGCAGCCGATTGAGGGGGGATTGTCTAATCATTTTTATGCGTTTCATCCGGTTTTCCTGCGTTGTGCAGGGGAATGATGGGGTTATTCCCGCTGTTCCCGGATTTATCCGGATTCTTTTTACCTTGGTAAACGAGGTAGACCATATCGATGCATTGCATTCCGTTCTCTTCGATGATGGGTTCGGGATAGTGGTCTGTAAAAAAGCCTGGGATCGTGTGGGAGTATGAGAATCCGCATTTTTTGTAGAACGATAGCTGGTAGAATTCTTTTCCGGGTATGCCGGTTCCGCCTGTTCCTACGTAGATGGCGGGTGCATCTCTATATTTTTCGAGTAGTTGTTTTATCATCTTTTTTCCGTATCCTTTTTTCTGGTAGGAGGGGGATGTGGCAATGTTCTTTAATTCATAATTGCCGTCTCCTAACGGATACATGGCGGCTATGCAGAGTGCCTGACCGTTTTCTTTCAGTACGTACAGGTCGCTTCCGGGCAGATAACGCATAATCATCTCTTTCGAGGGATCGGCGATCAGCAGTAAATCGAGATAGCGTTCTTTAGCGGATGTTATTTTTTCGATCATAGGTATTTTTTATTTGATTTTAATGGAACCGGTGGTGGTAAAGAAAGAAGCGGCGCCCGGAAGGTTCATAATCAAGACATTTTTTTAGCGGTTTTCCGAAGCGGAATAAATTGCTTTTGCCGATTATGTTCCGGAACGGCCGCCTCAAACAGGGTTGACCAGAGCCCGTACAATATATATTATCGGTATAATATATATTAATGATTTGCTGTTACAGCATATATCATGAATGTCCTTTAATTCGGATATGTTATATACCGTTGCCTGTAATAAACATTCCGGCTAAACTTTTTGTTTCCCTGTGAATTTGATTTTTTTAAGGAGCCAGAGCTTTTTTGTGTCATGAAGAGAAGATTATTTCGGGTTAGTTTTTATTAAGCGTGCAACAAATATAATAAGATAAGTTTTTAAGATAGTGATATTTTTAGAAAATCTGTTAAAAACAGGTGAATTGTTTTGTCCGGTCGATTTTTTATTTATCGATATCGTTGTGTTTTTTCCGGTAGCCGGGTGTTTGCAACAGATTTGTAAAATAGCGGGAGCTGCGATGGTGTGGCCGGAGAATAGGACAGAAAAAAGGAAAAGAGAATCACATATTCTTTTCCTTTTTTTATTTTAATCTGTAAATCGCTTTCAATAAACGCTTTGCCTCAGCATAGTTCAAGCAAGCTTGCTTCTGCGTTCGGCTTGCAGTTTATTTTAAACTGTAAAGAGCTTGGAATAAACGCTGCGCCTCAGCATAATTCAGGCAAGCCTGATTCTGCATTCGGCTTGCAGTTTATTTTAGTTTTGAACCGACCTGTATTCGTTTGGGGTGTAACCTACCCGTTTTTTAAAGATGCGACTGAAATGCTGCGGGTACTGGAATCCTAATTCGTAGGCGATTTCGCTTACTGTTTTACTGGTATCGAGAATCCGTTCTTTTGCGGTGTCGATCAATTTGATCTGTATGTATTCCTGAGCGGTTTTTCCTGTTTCTTTTTTAATTAAATCGCCGAAGTAATTGGGTGAGAGGCATAATTGTTCGGCACAATATTTTACCGAAGGGAGCCCGATGGTCTGTGGTTTATCCGTCCGGAAATATTCATCGAGCAGTTCTTCGAATCTTACCAGAACATCTTTATTTACGTTGCTGCGTGTGATGAACTGGCGTTCGTAGAAACGGAGACAGTAGTCTAATAGTAGTTCTATATATATGGTTATCAGTGTTTTGCTGTGCTTGTCGATTGCGTGCTTGAGTTCGTGGTCGATTTTTTTCATGCAGTCGATTACGATTTGCCGTTCTTGTTCGGAAAGGTGAAGGGCTTCGTTTGCTTCGTAAGAGAAGAAGGTATAGTTTTTCATATTGTGCGCAAGCGATGTGCCGCGGATCAGATCGGGGTGAAACACGAGCGCCCAGCCTTTAGGCTGGATGAGTTCGCCGTTGTCTCGTACGCCGCTTATCTGTCCGGGGGCAACGCAAACGATTGTGCCTTCCTGATAGTCGTAATACTGACGTCCGTATATCAGGTCGCCACAGTTGACTTCTTTTAGGAAAATAGCGTAAAAGCCGTAATTCATGCGCCCTCGGCGAATCATGGCGGCTTTCGACATATCGACTACGCTGACCAGCGGATGCAGGGTTTCGATTCCCATGCGGGTATTGTACTGGTGCACGGTTTCCATTTTTAATATCTTGTCGTCCATAGCTTTACGATTTTTTATAATGCAAAGGTAAAGGTTTTCTTTATACTTTTTCCATCTCTTTTGCAAGACCAGTAATATTGGTACAAATATCTGTAATTTGTATTATGTCTTGCTGTATGGATCGATATAGTTTTGCACTGTGAGGAAATCGGTTACGGAAGTAAGGTTTGGGATGGGGAAAAATCTGAAAACGCGCAGTAGCGGATTTTGGCACCGGAGAAACCGGAAAATGTACCGATGCCGGTTCGTGTTGCAGAGTCTGTAAATATGGATTTGTAGATGAAGAAGGGGCGGGGGTCGTCTCTGTTTAGCGGAGTTTTTATGGTAACAGGTTTTCTTCTGAATCGAATAAATGAAAAGGTTATGAAAAAGAGATTTTATTTACTGGCATGTGCGGCTTTATTGTTTAACGGCCTTGACGCACATGCACAGAACGGAGGCAAAAAGGTGCTGGTAGTTTATTATTCGTACAGTGGTAATACGCGTACGGTTGCAGAACAGATAAAGAAGGGGACGGGGGGTGATATTTTTGAAATCCAGCCTGTAGAGGCTTATCCCGCCGAGTATAAAGCGGTGGTTGACCGGGCTAAGAGGGAGGTGGATTCGGGCTATAGGCCGGCTTTAAAAACGAAAGTAGAAAATATAGGCGAATACGATGTGGTGTTCGTCGGTTCGCCTTGTTGGTGGTACACTATCGCGCCTCCTGTTGCTTCTTTTCTGTCGGCTTATGATTTTTCGGGAAAAACGATTGTGCCGTTTATGACGCACGAAGGGAGCCGGATGGGGCAGAGTGTGGAGGATATTAAGATGCTTTGTCCGGGAGCGACGGTGCTGGACGGATTGCCAGTAAGGGGTGGAGATGTAAATGATGCGGAGGGCGAAGTGGTGAAATGGTTGCAGAAAATAGGGATGACAAAATAGCGTAAGGAGGAAGAATTATGAAAAATGTAGTTTTAAATAATGGGGTCGAGATGCCGGTATTGGGTTTCGGCGTTTATCAGGTGTCCGATGCGACGGAGTGTGAACGTTGCGTATGCGATGCGATCGAAACGGGTTACCATATTGGAGATGATTGCATTAGAATAAAATAGATACCTGATATATTGCTTATGTTACGAAAAATCAGAATTGCGGCAGCTGTTGTTTGCTTTACATTGATAACGTTGCTGTTCCTTGACTTTACAGGGATGCTTCATGCCTGGTTCGGATGGTTGGCGAAGATACAGTTTTTACCTGCATTGCTGGCATTGAATGCCGGGGTGATTGTGTTTCTTGTGGCGCTTACCTTGCTTTTCGGACGCGTTTACTGTTCCGTGATTTGCCCGCTGGGGGTATTTCAGGATGTTGTTTCGAGGATAGCGGGGAAACGGAAAAAGAACCGTTTTTCTTATTCGCCGGCCGTGTCCTGGCTGCGCTACGGCGTGCTGGCAGTGTTTGTTCTGTCGTTTGCTTTCGGTGCGATGGCGGTTGTTGCGTTGCTTGCTCCGTATAGTTCGTATGGACGGATTGTTTCCAGTCTGTTCGCTCCTGTTTACCAATGGTTTAATAATCTGTTCGCTTATCTGGCGGAGCGTGCGGACAGTTACGCTTTTTATACGGTGGATGTGTGGCTGAAAGGCTTTGCGACGTTTGGTGTGGCTCTTGCTACGTTTATCGTTCTTTTTGTCCTGACATGGCGTAACGGCCGCACGTATTGCAATACGGTGTGTCCGGTGGGTACGGTGCTGGGGCTTTTATCGCAGTATTCGCTGTTCAGGCCGGTTATCGATACGGAGAAGTGTAATAGTTGCGGCTTGTGTGCCCGTAATTGTAAAGCGGCTTGTATCGATGCGAAAAACCATACGATCGATTACAGCCGTTGCGTGACGTGCATGGATTGCCTGGAGAAGTGCCGTCATCATGCGATCCGGTACGACTGGCGAAGGGGTGCGGCACAAAGCAACAAAACGGAACATCCGGAAACGGGAGCGGTTGAAGGTGGTGCGCATGTTTCGCGCAGGAATTTCTTCACGGCTACGGCTCTTTTTGCCGTTTCGAATGTTCTGAAGGCGCAGGAGAAGAAGGTGGACGGGGGACTGGCGGAGATCGAGGATAAGAAGATTCCCGACCGGATGACGCCTATCGTACCTCCGGGCTCTTTGAGTGCGCGCAATATGGCGCAGCATTGTACGACGTGCCAGTTGTGTGTGTCGGCGTGTCCGAACCAGGTGTTGCGGCCGTCGTCGGATCTGAAGGTTTTTATGCAGCCGGAGATGTCGTATGAACGTGGTTATTGCCGTCCGGAGTGTGTGAAGTGTTCGGAGGTTTGTCCTGCCGGGGCTATCCGTCCGATTACCGTTGCCGACAAATCGGCTATCCAGATCGGCCATGCTGTGTGGATAAAGGAGAATTGCGTCGTCAATACCGATCATGTCGATTGCGGGAATTGTGCCCGGCACTGTCCTACGGGTGCCATACAAATGGTTCCGATGAATGCCGATGTGATGGATTCTCCGAAGATTCCTGTTGTCAATGCGGAGCGTTGTATCGGATGCGGTGCCTGTGAAAATCTTTGTCCGTCGCGTCCGTTCAGTGCGATTTATGTGGAGGGGCATGCGGTGCACCGTATTATATAGGAGATATCGGAAACGGTCTCTAAAAGTCGGTTCGTCAGGATAAGAGTTGTTTCCGGGTGTTTACAGGGAGGTTTCAGAAATATAAAAACGATCAAAACAGAATAACGATATGGAGAAGGATAAGCACGGAAAAGAGGTGACGCGCCGCGGTTTCTTCAAAGTGATGGGTGCTGCGGGCGCCGTTACGGCAGGGTTGGTTTCCTGTGACGGAAGAAAAGGTACGGCATCCGGAGTTTCGGGAGAGATTCCTGCCGGACAAATGACCTACCGCACCAATCCCACGACGGGGGATAGAGTTTCGATATTAGGCTATGGCTGTATGCGCTGGCCTACCGTATCGAAGGGCAGTGCGAGGGAGAGCGACGATGCTATTGATCAGGAGATGGTAAATGAGTTGGTGGATTATGCTATCGCGCACGGGGTGAATTATTTCGATACGTCGCCTGCTTATTGCAAGGGGCGTTCGGAGCGTGCTACGGGGATCGCTCTCAGCCGTCATCCGCGTGATAAATATTTTATAGCTACGAAGCTTTCGAATTTTGCACCGACTACGTGGGGGCGTGAGGCGTCTATCGCCATGTATCATAATTCGCTGAGGGAGTTGCAGGTGGATTACCTCGATTATATGTTGCTGCATGGTATCGGTATGGGGAACGGTATGGAGGAGTTCGAGGCGCGTTATATCGATAACGGTGTGCTGGATTTTTTGATGGAGGAGCGTAAGGCGGGGCGTATCCGCAATCTCGGCTTTTCTTATCACGGCGATATTAAGGTGTTCGATTATCTGCTCTCGCGCCATGATTTTTATCGGTGGGATTTCGTGCAGATTCAATTGAATTATCTGGATTGGAAGCACGCCAAGGTGATTAATGAACGTAACACGGATGCGGAGTATTTGTATGGTGAACTGGCGAAGCGGAATATTCCGGCTATTATTATGGAGCCGTTGCTGGGAGGGCGTCTGTCGAAGGTACACGATCATGTGGCGGCACGCCTTAAGCAGCGGGAGCCGGAGCGGAGCGTGGCTTCGTGGGCATTCCGTTATGCGGGTTCTTTCCCGGGGGTGCTGACGGTTCTCAGCGGAATGACTTTTATGGAGCATTTGCAGGATAACCTGCGCAGTTATTCTCCGTTGCAACCGCTGACGGAGGAGGAGATGCGGTTTTTGTACGAAACGGCTGACGTGATGATGCAGTATCCTACGATTCCGTGCAACGATTGCAAGTATTGTATGCCTTGTCCGTACGGGATTGATATACCTGCTATCCTGCTGCATTACAACAAGTGTGTGACCGAGGGGAATGTGCCGGAGGATATGCAGGCGGAGAATTACCGTAAGGCGCGCCGTGCGTTTCTTGTGGGGTATGACCGGAGCGTTCCGAAACTGCGCCAGGCGGACCATTGTATCGGCTGCAACCAGTGTTCGCCTCATTGTCCGCAGGGTATCCAGATTCCCGAGGAGATGGCGCGCATAGATAAATTTGTGGAGTATCTGAAACAGGAGAAGGTGGTTTAGTGTTTTAAGATGCAGTATTACCAATTAAATCCGGATGGGAACTGTTTTTGTTGATAGTAAGTTTTTATTGACATGGTTAACGGATGATTCCGGTAGGACAATGCGATATGAGATTTTATTCCGACGGTATTATCTATATCGGGAGATGTTAAATGAAGTTTATCGAAAAACCGGATAAATGAAAATAACGAGGGTGTTGTAATGCTTTTATTTGTCTGCAAGAATAAGAGCCTGTTTAAACATTTTCCGATATAATGTTAAATGGGCTCTAAAAATATTAGAAATCATCGATAAAAACAATCAGATGATTTCTTGCTTTTATATGGTTTATGTGCTGGGTGAGATATGTGTCAGGTGCTGGATTTATCGGGTGTTTTTTTAGCATTTTCTTGTATAGCGGTTCGCCGGCGTAAAGTAATGCCGGTTATATTCTGTTTATGGAAATACTGAGTTTTGATCGATAGCATTGATAAAAGAGTATTTTTCCGAATATGAATCGTCGTGTGACGTGTGAAATATATAATTTATAAATATTGTGATTCGGGTAATTATTTGTCAAAATATTTGTATTTTATACTAATTATCTTAATCTTTGTGGCGCGAAAAGACCAATTAAAGGATTATAAATTCCGCCTGGCGGCATTTCTTTATAGCTGATTGTTAGATAGGTGCTTGAGTAGATTTTATATTTGACAGGGATAATTTCTGATCGGATTGATCTTTACGTGAATATCTTTTAATCGAATTAGAACCGGGAGAGAGTACAATATTATTATGAAATGTTTCTATACTTCTTTTTTACTTTCCTTCTTTTTTGTAGCTTTTGTGCATGGTCAAAGCCGTGTAATAACCTTATCGCAGCCTCAGAGCAATATTGCGAATACCTATATCGCACGTGATACGGTCGTATTAGATACGGGCTTTGAATTTACGGCATCCGGAGAACAAGAGTTAAAAGCATGGGTCGATAACGATATGCTTCTTCCTACTGATTATATTCCCTCCGGATCTTTACCCGGTTATGACCGTCAGTTGAATACTTCTCTTTCGGTAGGAACGATAGAAGGGAGTCCGGAGGTATCTCCTTCGGGAGCTGCGACTTATACCATTCCTATCGAGGTGACGCCCGGTACAGGTGGCATCCAACCGTCCGTAAGCATTCATTACAATAGCCAGGGTGGCAATGGGACATTGGGCTTAGGTTGGTCGGTTACCGGTTTCTCTGTTATAAAGAGAATAGGAAAAACACATTTGTACGACGGTGTAACGGAAGAAGTAAAGATGGATGATACGGATAATCTGAGCCTGGATGGCCAACGGCTTATAAGGATCTCGGGAAATAATCTTCAATCGGGGACAAAATACCGGACAGAAGCCGAATCGTTTCAGGATATTACGGTTAAAACGGTGAACGGAAAGCTTTGTATTGAGATAAAAGATAAGGCGGGAAAGGTCTATGAATACGGTACGACTGCCGGTTCGAATATTCAGCTGAATCAAAACAGTACGTCGAGTACGAAAGTTCCGGCTATATGGTTGTTGTCTAAGGTTACGGATATCAACGGCAACTATATGGAGTATGTTTACGATATGAAGGAGCCTGGTGAGTTTTTCCTGAAAAGGATCGATTATACCGGGAATGCCGGGGCAGGAATCGCTCCGTATGCCAAAGTAGAATTCTTTTATGAGACGCGCAGCGATGTTCAGTCTTATTACTCTTTCCAGGGCAACCAGTCTAAGAGTACGCTTCTTTTGTATAAGATAGAGAGTTCTTTTAAAGGGGAATTGCTCAGAGTGTATAATTTGAAATATACGCTTGACCGCCGGTGGACGAAACTGACTGAAATCGAAGAGTGTAATAAAAACGGTGAAAAATACAATTCTACTTTGATAAGATGGGATTCGAAACTGAAAAATTTCGGCCCATATTTTGAGTTCAGCCTGCCTTGGGCAGGAAAGGCAAAAAAGGGCTTTACGCATTATATCGCCGATTTTAACGGTGACGGGATCAACGATATTTTGTATATCGAGGGGCGTACAAACGGAGGAAAATATTATGATAGCGGCGATTGGGGAAGACTCTTCCTGGGAAGTGTTTATTATCGGGAAACGACTCCGAATGCTCCGGCAACAAAACGATTTCAGGTCGAGTATTTGCAGGCAGACAGTTTTCAGCTGGAAGGATCCACTTATCTGACGGGCGATTTCAACGGCGACGGGTATATCGATCTGGTAAATGTGAACCGGGGAACGGAGCATACACATTATTCTTTTATGTTGTTCGACGGACAGAAGTTTTCCGCTCCGACTGCGTATGGAAGAGTGGATTCTTCAAAAGATTATTACGATCAGTATGTCGGCGACTTTAACGGCGACGGTAAAGACGAGCTTCTCGTCAACGAAGGGATGTTCGATTATACTGGAAAGAAACTTGCAGACCGGGGGAGGATACTTTTCAATACCAGAGACGATGATTTGAAAGATGCTATTAAGGTGAGCGGAAGGAGTCCGGCGTTAGATATCAACGGTAACGGGAGGAATAATATCATTCATATCGATTCGTTCGGCGAGTTGGATATTTATGAATACGATCCGGAGAATCTGACGTTTAAACTTATAAAATTTATTAAGAGGGCTATTCCTTTCGAAGATACGAATCTGCGTTTCGGCGATTTTAACGGCGACGGGTTGACGGATATTCTTGTGACAAGGAAAGCGAGTGAAAGTACGTTCTGTTTCCAATTCCTGTATTCGAAAGGGGACGGTAATTTCGAATTTTACCCGTCCGATTACCAGGACAGTATTCCCGGCCTGGAAGGTATGAGCAGGGCAAAGGAGATTCTTATCGGCGATATCAACCGCGACGGTAAATCGGATATTGTCTTTACCTGTGAAGACGGTGTGGTGAGCCGGAGTGTTTCGACCGGCCAGGGATTCGTGAGCTTAGGCGATGTGAGCGGGGCGAGTTATCCGGGCGCTCCCGAATGGCATGAGCATATCTACTGCATCGATCTGTTCGCAAACGGTAAATCGGAGTTATGCGTAATGAATGCAGGAGTGGGGCGCGTATACAGTATATCGGAGGAGGATAATTTCGAAGTTACAGCGATTAGAAACGGTTTTAACCAGAGTACGGAGTTCACTTACTGTCCGTTGCCGTTGAGGAGTATATTTCCTATCGGTAATTTTTACAAGGATGGCAGCCGCAGCAGTTATCCTTTGAACAGTACGCTGTATCCTTTATATGTGGTAGCTAAAATGAAGAACCGTGATTTCGAAGGAAATCCTCTTTTGTGTTCGGAGTTTTGTTATGAGGATATGAAAACCCATGTGCTGGGAAAAGGATCGCTGGGGTTCGGGAAGATCACCGTCAGGGATACCGTAAGGCACAAGTCGAATAGCACCGAGTATACGGTTTATCCGAATTACCGGGTTGCCCTTTCCGAATCGGTAGTGCTGTCGAATAACGATACTATGTCGGTTACCAAAAGCGAGCCTTATTATTATGAATTCGGGGATAACCGGTATTTCGAGGGCGTAGGAAAAACGACGGAGAAAAATCATTTGACAGGATTAACCCAGACGGTGGAATATAATTATTTAGATAACGGCGTTTTACAGGATGGCAATGTGGTGAGTTCGGTTGCAAAGAAAGGAGAGTTATCTACTACGACCGTTAATAAATGGATTTCGGTAAATAATCCTTTTAAGAACCTGTTATCGGAGAGCAGTATTACGAACAGCGGCGGTTCGGGGCAGGATTTTGTCCGGAAAAAGAGGCATTATTACGATGCTTCCGGACGGGATACCTCTTTTATCGATTATTACGGAACGGAGAAGGCGGTGCGGACCTCTTTTGCCGATATCGACGATTTGGGGAATTTCAGGGTTACGACGACAAGCGCTGCCGGATGTCCTTTTACCCGGAACGAAAGGGATTATGACGAGTTCGGGAGGGTGGTGATCCGGGAGAAGGATGTATCGGATAATGAAACCACTTATGAATATGATCCGTTCACGTTAAATATTACAAGGAAAACGACACCTGACGGATTATCGACCGTTTTCAGTTATAATGCCTGGGGTAACCTGCTCAGCGAATCGACGCCGGAGCATATTACGACGGAATACAGGCAGTCGTGGAATATAGATTATCCGTCTTTGTATAAGCAAACGGTAACGCGGTCGGATATGGAGGGAGCCGGTTTGACTATTTACGATCATTCGGGACGGGAAATTGCGACCGAGACACCGGGTTTAAACGGGACGGTCTATACGGCTACTACTTATTATGCGGATGGGACGATCCAATCTAAGTCAGATCCTTATTTCAGGAGCGAGGAGCCATCGGGTGTCTTTTATTTTTACGATCCTTTCGGGAGGGTGCAGGTGGTTTCCGACCATAACCGGCTTACGGGGTATTTTTATGAAGGGCTGACAACCCGAACGCACCATCCGGACGGTACGGAGACCAGTGTAACGTTGAATTCGTCAGGCCTGACAGCCTATTCAACCGACGCCAAGGGCGGCAAGGTCGTTTATTCTTATAACAGTCTGGGGAAACCGGATACCATTACATCCAACGGCTCGAAAACATTTATCGGTTACGATTACCGCGGTTATCAAAGTTCGCTGAAAGACCCGAACCTGGGAAAGGCGATTACTTATGAATACGATGCTTACGGCAGGCTGGTGAAGGAGAAAAACGGCCGGGACAGTATAACGACTTATAAATACGACGAACTGGGCCGTATTAAGGAGGAGAACGGTCCCGAAGGGAAATTCGAGTATATTTACGTAACGTCCGGAAACGGAAAAAATCAGTTGGAGTCTATTAAGAGAAATGACGTAACGGTGCAGAAGTATGCGTATAATGAATATGGAAATGCAATTACTGAGACGGAAATATTCGAAAACAATTCTTATGTCAACCGGTATGCTTACGATAACTTCCAGCGTTTGAAAGAGTATACTTCGCCTTCGGGCCTCACGTTGGCATATACTTATAACAATAATTCTTTTCTGACGGAAATAAAGGATAAGGCGAACAATAGCACTCTCTGGACGTTGAATAAGATGAATGCCCGCGGGCTGGTTACCCAAAGTACTTTCGGAAACGGGCTTCAGCGCCATACGTCGTACGACGAGTATGATCTTTTGTCTTCTTTGGCATTGAAGAACGGCTCTGCCACGATCGACAGCGTAAGCTATTCGTTCGATCCGTCGAGCGGAAATTTATCGAGCCGGCACGATTTCCATAATGCTGCAGGCGGCGCGCTTTATGAAACATTCGGTTATGACGAATTGAGGCGCCTGACTTCCATAAGCCGGAGCGGCACGGCGGAGACCGACAGCATATCTTATTATGCGAACGGCAATATCCGGCGGAAGTACGATGTGGGGGAGTATTTGTATGACGACGGAAAGCATGCGGTTTCAGGAATAAAGGATCCGGCGGCAGGGTATGCGCCCGAGCCGTTGAGGCTGGAGTTTAACAGTACCAACCATGTAACCGGGATCGAGGTGCCGAACAGTAATCCGTTTAGAAAAACGGTTTTCACTTATGGTTATGACGACGAACGCCGTAAGATGCAGTATTATGAAAATAATGCGTTGAAGCGAACCCGTTATTATTTCGGGAGTTATGAAAAAGAGGAGACGCCTGCCGGTATAAAGCATTATGATTATATAGATTTGCCCGATGGGATGATTATTTACGAAAAGAGCGGTAATTCATCTGCATTCCGTTATGTCCATACCGATCATTTAGGCAGCATCCGGACGGTAACGGGGCCGTCGAAAGAGCTTCTGGCGCGGTATTATTACAATGCCTGGGGAAAGCGCTCGGTTACGTACCTGAAAAACGGGACCGAAGCGGAGACAAGGGGGTATACGGGACACGAACATCTGGATGAGTTCGGCCTAATAAATATGAATGCCCGTTTATACGATCCGGTTTTAGGCCGTTTGCTGGGGATGGACCCGAATATCCAGTTGCCCGACTATACGCAGAATTTTAACCGGTATAGTTATGCGCT